>JAWVFK010000001.1:0-12323 GCA_033856175.1 Solirubrobacterales bacterium
TGATCGTGTGACGGAAGGGCATCCGTGAGCGCTTGGGGACGGCGTTGATCGCTGAGCGGGCTCGGACCTCGTAGAAGCGCGTGCCCATCGCCTCGGGGGCTTCGAAGGTGCGGACGACGGCTGGGTCCTTGAAGCCCGGCAGGCGTGCGTCGCCGTCGTGGTCCATCGAGAGGTTCTCCCAGCGCACGAACGTATGTTCGCACACCGTCCGGCGGCTCCGGCCCACCTCGTGGGTGTCTCCTCCGATCTCGACGGGTAGCTTGAGCGAATGCCCAACCGCCTCGCCGACGAGACCTCGCCCTACCTCCTCCAGCACAAGGACAACCCCGTCGACTGGCGCCCCTGGGGCGAGGAGGCGCTGACCCGGGCCCGCGACGAGGACAGGCCGATCCTGCTCTCGGTCGGCTACTCCGCCTGCCACTGGTGCCACGTGATGGAGCGCGAGTCGTTCGAGGACGAGGCGACGGCGGCCTACATGAACGAGCACTTCGTGCCGGTCAAGGTCGATCGCGAGGAGCGTCCCGACATCGACGCGCTCTACATGGAGGCCGTTCAGGGCATGACCGGCCACGGCGGTTGGCCGATGACCGTCTTCCTCGACCCGGCGGGTGTGCCGTTCTACGGTGGCACCTACTTCCCGCCCGAGCCGCGCCAGGGGATGCCGAGCTTCCTCCAGGTCATGGAGGCCGTCGTCGACGCCTACGGGCGCGGCCGCGAGGAGATCGAGGCCACGGCCGAGCGGACGCGGGCGCAGCTCGGCGCGATCGCCCGGATGGAGCCCTCGAAGGAGCCGCTGGTCAGCGGCACGCTGGCGGAGGCCGTGGCCGGGCTGCGAGCCCGGACCGACCTCGAACGGGGCGGCTTCGGCGGGGCGCCGAAGTTCCCGCCGGCGAGCGCGCTCGAGCTGCTGATGGCCCGCGGCGCCACCGACATCGTCGAGACCACGCTCGACGCGATGATGCACGGCGGCATCTACGACCAGATCGGCGGCGGCTTTGCCCGTTACGCCGTCGACAGCGACTGGCTCGTCCCCCACTTCGAGAAGATGCTCTACGACAACGCGCTGCTCGCCCGTTGCTATCTGCACGGCTGGCAGCTGCTCGGCCACGACCGCTACCGCCGCGTCTGCGAGGAGACGCTCGACTGGGCGCTGCGTGAGATGCGCGGGCCCGAGGGCGGCTTCTACTCGGCGCTCGACGCCGACTCCGAAGGCCACGAGGGGCGCTTCTACGTCTGGACGCCCGACGAGATCCGCGCCGTGCTCGGCGAGCAGGCCGACGAGGTCATCGCCCACTACGGCGCCAGCGAGCTCGGCAACTTCGAGGGCCGCTCGATCCTCCACGTCCCGGACGGCCCCGGGGCGGCGGCCCCGCCCGACCTGGAAAAGGCCCGGCAGGCCCTCGACGACGCCCGCGCCAAGCGCGTCTGGCCGGCCTTCGACGACAAACGGCTCTGCTCCTGGAACGCGCTGATGATCTCGGCGCTCGCCGAGGCCGGTGCCGTTCTCGGCCGTCGCGACTACCTCGACGCCGCCGTCGAGTGCGCCGAGTTCATCCAGCGCGACCTCCGCGACGACGACGGCCGGCTGCTGCGCAGCTTCCGCGAGGGCCAGGCCCGCTTCGCCGCCTACCTCGAGGACCACGCCTATCTGATCGAGGCGCTGCTGACCCTCTACGAGTCGGGCTTCGACCGGCGCTGGTTCGAGGCGGCGCGCGCCATGGCCGAGACGACAATCGAGCGTTTCGGCGATCCCGAGCGCGGCGGCTTCTTCACCACCGCCGACGACCACGAGCAGCTGATCGCGAGGCGAAAGGACCTCGGCGACCACCCGATCCCGTCGGGCAACTCGGCCGCCGCATACGGGTTGCTGCGGCTGGCGGCGCTGACCGGCGAGCATCGCTATGAGCACGAGGCGGTCGGCGTGTTGCGCCTCTTCCACCAGGTCGCCGCCCGCAATCCCGACGGCTTCGGCCACCTGCTGCTGGCGCTGGACTTCCACCTCGCTTCGGTCAAGGAGGTGGCGCTCGTCGCGCCTGCAAGCGACCCCGCCGCGCTTGGCGAGCTCGAGGCCACGGTTCGCTCCGCCTACCGGCCCCATCTCGTCCTCGCCGCCGGCCCCGAGGGAACGAGTGAGCCGCCGCTGATGCGCGAGCGCAGCGCCGTCGACGGCGAGGCGGCGGCCTACGTCTGCGAGCGCTTCGCCTGCCAGGCGCCGGTCACGACACCTGACGAGCTGGCCGCCGCGCTCGGTTAGCTCGAAGCCGCGGCGCCCACGCCCGCTCAGCGCCGGTGGCGGCGAACCTTGACCAGCGCCTCCATGCCGAGCTGGCGGTGATCCAGCAACGAGCAGTAGAAGTAGAAGTGCGACGCCTTGCGCAGGCGGGTGTCGATCTTCACCAGCCCGCCAGGCTGGACCTCACCGGTGCTCGCCAGCGGCGCGCCGGCGTCGGAGCGCTGGATCGTCAGGTCGTGGGGATCCTCGCCGGTGTTGCGGAACTGGACGATCGCGCGGCCCGGGTTGACCGTCCCCGTCGACACCCGGACGTCGAACTCGAAGCCCGTGGCGAGCAGGCGGGTGGGCGAGGCGTCGCTCGCCGACGTCGCCGCCGGCAGCGCCAGCGCCAACGCCGCCGCGCAGGCGACCACGGCGGCCAGCCCCCAGCGCCCGCCGCGGCGCCTCAAGCGATCACCTGGGGCCGGCCGAGGCTGGCGGCGTTGGGGATGATCGCCGCCGCGTCCTCGTTGAACCACTGCTCGACGAGCGAGCAGTAGACCGAGCGAAAGTCCATCGTGAAGCGCAGGTTCTCGTCCTCGTCGAGGCGCGAGAGGCCTGGAAACTCGCCCAGCATCTGTCCCTTCGCCTTCGTGCCGACGACGAAGCCCACCCCGGCGGCGCCGTGATCGGTGCCGTTGGAGGCGTTCTGCTCGGGGCGGCGGCCGAACTCCGACCAGACGAGCGTGATCACGCGGTCGGCGAGCCCGCGCGACTCGAGGTCGCGCTGGAAGGCGAAGACCCCCTCCACCGTGTCCTGCAGGCCGTCGGAGAGCTGCTTCGGCTGGGCGTCGTGGGTGTCGTATCCGGACGGCGCGTTCATCGCCACGCAGCGGATCGGCAGGCCGGCGTCGAGCATCGCCGCCAGCGCCGCGAGGTTGTCGCCGAAGTAGCCGTTGGGGTAGGGCACGGGCGGGGTCACGGCGCCGAAGGGGGCGAGATCGCGGCGGACCTTCATCGCCTGCGACTGGACGTAGCCGGCGAGGGCTCGCCCGCCGTCGTTGCCGTTGCGATGGGCGACGCCGATCCGCTCAGCGCTCGTGTAGAGCAGATCCTCGACGTCGCCCCACACTCCCGGTGTCCAGATGTCGTACTCCGAGCCGTCGATCGCGGCGACGGGAACGCTCCCGGGCGCCAGCGCGGGCGAGAGGTGGCCGTCGAGAGACAGGCCCTGCAGCGGGTTGTCCGGCGCCCCGATCCGATCGAGCAGCCTGCCCATCCAGCCGGTCTGGCCGTTGGGGTCGAGCGCGCCCACCTCCCAGTAGTGGCGCGAAGTGAAGTGCGACTGGTTGGGGTCGTCGTAGCTGACCGCCGGCATCACGCTGACCTTGCCCTCGTGGTGCAGCGTGTCGAGCTTGGCCGCCGAGGGATGCCAGCGCAGGCTCGTGTCCTCGGTGAAGACGCTTCCCTGGAGCGGGTTCATCGCCAGGGTCGGTCGCAGACGCCGGTAGGTCAGGTCGTTGACCGGGGCGAGAACCGAGAGGCCGTCAACGCCGCCCTCCATGAAGACCGTGACGATCACCGGGTCGGTCGTGCCGGCGGCGCGGGCGATTCCCTCCTGCAGATCCCGCACGCCGAGTCGCGAAGCCCCGTAGACCGAAAGCATCGCGGCGCCGGAGCGAAACAGGAACGAGCGTCGCGAGAGGCCTGTGCCCGCCGGCGCCGGCATCCCGGCATCGATCCGCGGCAGCCCCTTCCCCGCCTCGGCGGCTCCAGCCGCCGCCGAGCGCAGCAGGTGCGCACGGCTGAACTCGTTGCAGCCGCAGGTCATCAGCAACCCCTCATCAGGCACGACCAATCATTAGGAACCGCCGGCCTGGGAACCGCCGGCCTCGGGAACCGCGCCTCATCAGCAGGTCTCCATGTCCGGCGAGGTCGCGATCAGCAGCCGCAGCGCGTTCTGGCGCAGGGCGCGGTAGGTGCCGCGCTGCCAGTCGGCGACCGCGGCGTCCTGGGCGGCCTGGGCGAAGCTCGTCAGCTGCGAGCGCGTCGCGTTCGTGATCGTCGGGTTGCCCCAGTAAGACAGCGCCGCGGCGAGCGCCGCCGCCGGCGTCTCGACCTCGCTGTAGCCGTCGCTGGGCACCTCGTCCTTGCCGACGATCTCCGCCGCCGAGTTCCAGCGCCCTCGCAGCGTCGAGGTGTCGAGCCAGCGGCGCTCGTCCCAGCCGGCGACGTTGGGCGGCTCGAAGAGCCGCTGCCCGGCGACGTCCGAGAGCCACGTCCAGGACTCGGTGTCGATGCCGCGGCCGCGCGCCCGCAGCATGCCGGCGATGTAGACGACCGGCGGCTTGACCATCGACGAGCCGCCGTAGAAGGCGGGGTGCATCAGGATCGCCTCGACGACCGGCCGGACCGCGTAGCGGTGCTTGTACTTGTAGAGCGCGACCAGCGCCTTGCGCGTCTTCGCCGAGGGCGGCGTCGGCACGAAGTAGCTCCAGAGCTTGTTGACGAAATGGCCGGGGTGGGCGCGATGGCCGATCACCAGCGAGCAGGCATCGGCCCAGCCGAACTTGCCGCGCTGGCCGAAGATGCGCTTGACGCCGTCGTCGTGGAGCTTCGGGTCGTAGCGAAAGTTGGTCGGCCCGACGTTGTTGTCCCAGTCGTTGCGCCAGCCGGTCAGCGCCCGCGCCTGCTCACGGACGTCCTCCTCGCTATAGGGATAGCCGGCGGAATTGCTGGCGCCGAGGGTGAACAGCTCCATCAGCTCGCGGGCGTAGTTCTCATTCGGTGCGTCCTTGCTGTTCTCGTTGCCGGAGAGCCAGATCAGCATCGCCGGGTCGTGGGTCACGTCGAGCAGCAGCTGCTTGAACGAGCCGAGCGCTCGCTTGCGAAAGAGGCCCGCCTGGCCAAGCCCCAGGCGCTGCGAGCCGACATCGCCGGTTGCGAACCAGTCATGCCAGGTCAGCGCCATCCGCTCGACGAGCGGCGTACTCGTGCGAACCATCCGGTCGAGCCAGAAGAGGAGGTCGTGGCCGTAGGCGTCGTAGGGCGCCAGCGGCAGGCCGTCGTTGTCACGGGGCGCCGGCCCAACGAGGCGGGTGGCGGCCGGGCGGGTCAGCGAGCGGACGGCGCGCTCGAGGCCGAGCTTGGAGAGGCGCTTCGCCTCACCGGGGCGCGGCCCGAAGCCCGCACGCCAAAGCAGTCGCTCTGCCTGCTCGGGCCCGAACCGTCCTCGGTACCGGGATACGCGAACCATGCTTCCCCTTTCGGTCGGCATCCAGCCTGCGCTGAGGATCGCACACGCCGCCTGGACAGGCGACGGATGCCTGGACGCTCAGGGGATCGGCGGCTCAGAGGATCGGCAGGAACTGCTCGATCTCATAGGGAGTGACCTGGACGCGGTAGTCCTCCCACTCCTTGCGCTTGATCTCGATGAAGCGGTTGAAGGTGTGCTCGCCGAGCGTTCGCAGCACCAGCTCGGACTCGGCGGCGAGCTCGATCGCCTCGCCCAGCGTCTCCGGCAGCTGCTCGATCCCCTGCTGCTGGCGCTCCTCCGGCGAGAGGTGGTAGAGGTTCTGCTCCATCGGCTCGGGCAGCTCGTAGCCCTTCTCGATCCCCTCGAGGCCGGCATTGAGCATGCCGGCGAAGCAGAGGTAAGGGTTACAGGCGGGGTCCGGGCAGCGCAGCTCGGCGCGGGTCGCCTGCTCCTTGCCCGGGTGGTAGAGCGGCACCCGGATCAGCGCCGAGCGGTTGCGCCGCGACCACGACAGGTAGACCGGCGCCTCATAGCCCGGGACGAGCCGCTTGTAGGAGTTGACCCACTGGGCAAACAGCGGCGAGATCTCGCGAGCGTGCTTGAGCTGGCCGGCGATGAACGCCTTGGCGACGTCGGAGAGGTAGTACTGGTCGTCGGCGTCGAAGAAGGCGTTCTTGCCGTCGCGGGCCAGCGACTGGTGGGTGTGCATCCCCGAGCCGTTCTCGTTGAACAGCGGCTTCGGCATGAAGGTCGCGTGCCAGCCGTACTTCTCGGCGTACTCCTTGACGACGATCCGGTAGGTCATGCAGTCGTCGGCCATCTCGAGGGCGTTCTTGAAGCGCATGTCGACCTCGTGCTGGGACGGGCCGACCTCGTGGTGGGTGTACTCGACGTGGATACCGAGCTTCTCGAGCGCGAGCACGGTCTCGCGGCGGACGTCGGAGCCGGCGTCGAGCGTCGTCAGGTCGAAGTAGCCGCCCTCGTCGAGAACCTCGGGGATGCCGTCCTCGGGCTTGGCCGAGCGGAAGTAGAAGTACTCGAGCTCGGGGCCGACGTTGTAGGCGTCGAAGCCCATCTGGCTGGCCCGCTCGAGCGCCCGCCGCAGGATCCAGCGGGGATCGCCCTCGTAGGGCTCGCCGCCCGGCACCTGGACGTCGCAGAACATCCGCGCGACGGCGTTGTCCTCCTCCGGCCGCCAGGGGATCAGGGCGAAGGTGCTGGGGTCCGGCATCGCGATCATGTCGGACTCCTCGATCGGGTTGAAGCCGGTGATCGAGGAGCCGTCGAAGCCCATCCCGCCCTCGAAGGCGTCCTCGAGCTCGGCGGCGTTGATCGAGAAGCTCTTCAGCTGACCGAGTACGTCGGTGAACCAGAGCCGGACGAAGCGAACGTTGCGCTCGCGCGCCAGCGCCAGCACGTCCTGGGCTGTGGTCGGCCTGTCCGCCATCGGTCTCGCTCTCCTCGCTGTCGAAGTGCCGCCCGCCCGCTCGGACGGAGCGAAAACCTTATCCCCCGCTGATCCGCGGAGGCGTCGCGCCCGTATCCCCTCTCGACCCGCCCTTGTTTTTCCTCGCCTGGATGGGTATAACTTACTCAGCGTAAGTAACAGGCTAAAAGTAAAGTAATGCTGCCCTCAATCGCGGGTAAAGGCAGGGAGCCACCGAGATGACGATCAAGACCGAAATCAGCCGCTTCGACATCCACGACGAGCTCACCGCTCCGGAAGGCAGCGAGGCGATCCTCAAGAGCATCCAGGCCGCCGGCGGCGAGGTCTCCAAGTTCCTCGGCGTGCTCGCCGGCTCCCCCGCATCGCTGCGCGCCTACGTGCGGATGCGCAGCGAGCTGGGCAACGGCTCGCTCTCCCGCCAGACGCGTGAGCGCATCGCCCTCGCCGTCGCCGAGCACCGCGGCGACAACTACAGCATCGCCCAGCACGCACGGACCGCGCAGGCGGCGGGGCTCGGCCTCGACGAGGTCTCGCGGGCCCGCAGCTTCAAGTCCGCCGACGCGCGCGAGGCAGCGCTGCTGGCGCTGCTGGAGGCGACGGTCAGCGCCGGCAGCCACCCGGCGCATCACCTCGTCGAAGAGGCGCGCGAGATCGGCTGGAGCGACGAGGAGCTGATCGAGGCGGTCGCCCAGGTAGCGCTGATCGAGTTTCAGAGCCTGATCGCCAGCGCCGCGGCGCTGCCGCTCGATCAGACCTCGAAGAGCGTCCTGCCCTCGGCCGCCTAGCCTAGAAGGAGCGGGCGGCTCAGCAGGGCTTGGGGCCGCTGGGAACGGCGTAGTTGACGCTGCCGGCGTCGGGGAAGCCGAGCTTCCGCTTGAGGCCGATCGTCAGGTCGAAGCAGCGGACACCGGGGCCGGTGTCCATCTTTGTCGCCCGCACCCAGCGCTTGCCGTACTTGAAGACGACGACGGCGCCGCACTTCATCGGGCTCGAGGTGTTGGTTGCGAAGCCGATCGTGCCCTTGCGGAGGCGCTGACCGCAGGCGGTCGTGTTGCCGGTGAGGTCGTAGTAGGTCGCCATGCCGGAGCTGAGCACCCCGGCAAGAGCCTTGCGCGTCTTCGGCGTGACGACGCCGTTCTTGGGCAGCCTGTGGTTCGCCTGGAACTTGCGGACCGTCTTGTAGGTCGGCGTCTTGAAGCTGCCGTTGCCCTGGACGCCGCCGGCGTAGGGAAGCGACTTGAGAACCAGGTTCAGGGTCTTGACGTCGTCGCCGCGATCGCCCTTGCGCAGGGTGCGCTCGCCGAAGCTGGCGTTGGTGGCGTAGGCACCGCTGCTGCTGGAGCCGCCGCCTCCGCCGCCACCGCCGCTGATGCCGCCGCTGGAGGCGTGGGCGCTCGCGGCGGCGATGACGATGACGAAGAGCGCGAGGACGAACGCCCAAAGCGCGAGACGGTCGGGACGACCATCGAGGCGAGCGGTCGTGCCAGGGCCAAAGTATTCGGTTTTGGGGCGCGTCAGGCGCGGGTCGCCTTGTTGCATATTCCTTCTCTCTCAGTGCTTACGGGGTTAGCTGACGGGCTCGCGCCGAAAGAGAAGCGCTACGCGGCAGATGCCGGCGATTCGCCCCAGTACTTGGGTCCCCCGATCCCCGCGTATATGTGGCGGGAACTCAGCGGTAAGGTCGCGGCATCGTAGCAGAGGCTCGGACGGATTTTATGGAAACCCTCACATATGTCCACCGTGCCTGGTGCGGATCGGAACTAATCGGTTTTCGGTAGGCGATCCGTGCGTGAAGGCCGTTAGAGCCGAGCGGCCGTATCCTGGCCGTGTGAGCGGAGCATTAGTGACCGGCGCCGCAGGCGGCATGGGGCTGGAGATCGCCCGCATGCTCGGCGCCCGCGGCCTCGAGGTGCGCGTGACGGACCTCGACGGCGACGCCGCCGCCACCGCGGCGGAGTCGATCCCCGGCTCGAGCGCCCAGGCCCTCGACGTCCGCGACGCCGACGCCTGCAGAGCGGCCGTCGCCGCCGTCGTCGAGGCGAGCGGCAGGCTCGACGTCTGGGTCAACAACGCCGGCGTCCTCTTTCCCGGCCTGGCCTACGAGCAGGACGTCAGCGTCCACCGGACGATGCTCGAGGTCAACGCGATCGGCACCTACAACGGCACGCTGGCGGCGATCGAGCAGATGCGCCGCCAGCCCGTCAGGGGATCGGGGCGCAAGGGCGGCGAGCCGGGCAGTGGTCACGTGATCAACGTCATCTCGCTGGCCGGCCTGGTCGCCCCGCCGGGCGAGGTCGGCTACGCCGCCAGCAAGCATGCAGCGATGGCCTTCACGATTGGCACGCTGGCCGACCTGCGTCGAGCCGGGGTCAGGGGCATCCACCTCTCCGCGGTCTGCCCCGACGGAGTCTGGACGCCGATGCTCTTCGACAAGCTCGACGACCCCGACAGCGCGCCGTCGTTCTCGGGCAAGATGCTGCTGCCCGGCGAGGTCGCCACCGCCGTCGCCGGGCTGCTCGACAGGCCGCGGCCAGTGCTGACGATCCCACGCTGGCGCGGTCGCCTGGTCCGCTTCTTCGACCACTACCCGCGCCTCGCCGTGGCGATGGCGCCGATGGCGATGGCCGACGCCCGTCGCCGCCAGCGCCGCTTCAAGAAGCGCGTCGACTCCGGCCGCTGGCCACCGGGCGCCTGAGCCCTACCGGCCCAGCTCGCGGCAGAAAATAGAGAGGCCCCCGAAGGGGCCTCTCCGTAGCGGGCCTGTAAGCCGGATTCTGTCTTGAACGACCATCCATCTCTCCGGGTCTCCCCGGAGGGCCGCTTTCGCGGTCCTGCGACCTACCTGGACCTCGCCGAGCCGGGTCATCGGTCCTGCTTGGCCTTGCACCGGGCGGGGTTTACCTCGGCCGCCGCGTCACCGCGACGCCGGTGCGCTCTTACCGCACCATTTCACCATTGCCTGTGCGCGTACACGTGTGGACGCGCCATCGGCTGTGTCGTTTCTGTGGCACTTTCCCGCGGGTTTCCCCGGGTGGGTGTTACCCACCGCCCTGCCCTGTGGTGTCCGGACTTTCCTCGAAAGAGCTACCTCCTCCGCGGCCGTTTGGCCCGCCTGCCCAGTGTAGCCGGGCGCCCGCCTCAGCCGAGCGAGGCGCCGCAGGCTGAACACCCGTCTGCGGCGAGAGCTGCTTCCTCACCGCAGACGGGACAGTTCGCCTGGGAATGAGCCTCGAGGTCCTCCCATACGCCGAGGACGAGGTCCTCGAGCGTCGAACCCTTCGACTCGAAAAGAACTGGCTGCGACCGGCGCCGGGAGCGGCGGCCGTGCGAGGCAGGCGCGAACTCGATCGCGAGCGTGCTCATCAGACGCTCCTGAAGACGCCGACGACCTTGCCGATGACCGTGGCCTCGGTGCTGATGATCGGCTTCATCGACGCGTTCTCCGGCTGCAGGCGGATGTGGTCGCGCTCGCGGAAGAAGCGCTTGACGGTCGCGTCCTCGCCGAGCAGCGCGACGACTATCTCGCCGTTCGTCGCCTCCTTGGCGCTGCGAACGACGACGTAGTCGCCGTCGAGGATGCCGGCGTCCTTCATCGACTCGCCGGAGACGCGCAGGACGTAGTCGGCGTCCTCACCGCCGATTGCCGCGGGAACCTCGACGTGATCCTCGATGTTCTCCTCCGCCAGCATCCCCGGGCCGGCCGAGACCGCGCCGACGAGCGGCAACCCCGGTCCCCGTACCGCCTTTCGCGCCTTGTCGATGAGCAACTCGACCGCGCGAGGCTTGGAGGGGTCGCGGCGCAGCAGGCCGAGCTTCTCGAGGTTGGCGAGATGGGCATGGACGGTCGACGACGAGCTGAGGCCCACCGCCTTGCCGATCTCGCGAACCGTCGGCGGATAGCCGAACTTGCCGGCGTAGCTGCGAATGAACTCGAAGATCTCTTTCTGGCGCTTCGTCAGGTCCATCGCTCAGCCTTTCGCTTGGCCAGGGCGCGGTGCGCTCTGATCGCTGTCAGTCGAACACATGTTCGTAAGGTACCCGCCCCGCCGGACGATGTCAAGGGCCAAGCCCGGTCAACTAGTATCGGTCGCCCTCAGGCGCCTGTGGCGGAACTGGTAGACGCGCAAGGTTGAGGGCCTTGTGGACCGAAAGGTTCGTGGAGGTTCGACTCCTCTCAGGCGCACCATAGATCGACGTCGGAACCCCCGGCCTTGCTACAGGGCTGGGGGCTCTGACGCGTCGAATGGGGCCGCCTCAGGGCGTAGTGGCTGCCCTTGGTGCGAGCACCCGCCAGCCGGCGCGCTCAAGGGCTTTGATCGCTTGATCACCGGAGACGCCGCGCCGTAGCCGCGCGCTAGCGTCGGGATAGGAACGTTCCGGCGGATCACTCCCGAAGGAGTGTCCTTGCCCCGATCTCGCATGCTTTCGACGTAAAGGGCGATGGCTCTTCGGCGTTGGCCGTGGCCTCTTCCAGGGTGTCGCCCTGACTGACCATGTCCGGTAGATCAGGAGAAAATACCCGTGAAACCGCCCTCGCCCTGGGCTCAAAGACGACCTCGACACGGGCCTTGTTCATGACTTCAGTCTGCGCCCGGGTGTCGGGAGCCTCAACGTCCCGCCTGGCCTCGGCCTGGCGCTGCTTCCTTGAGGCGGTCGTTGGCCAGGGTCAGCAAGGTCCGCCACGAAAGTGTCGAGGTCGGGCTCTTTCTGGGGTTTGGTGATAACGCGGATGCTTCAGTCTCACCTTCTCAGGCTAGGCCACCAGCACGAAGCAATGCCACCATAGGCTCCTACGCGCGGAGCGGTCAGCATTGCTAATCATGAAACGGACCGGTAGCAAGATTTATCACCTTGATCGGATCGTCTCCAAAGTAGAGGAACACATGTGGCGCTGTCTTGAGTTCGCATCGCGCCGATCTGAGAAACTCCGCCTGGTTTCGGAGCGGAAAGCAGGTGACCCCACGATACACTCGTTTCACCCGAGACAGCGGATCGCCAATCGCGACGCCTCCAGCCGTGCGGGCGCCCTTTCCATAGACCTCAAGTTCCGAAACACGACCCCTTACGGCAAAGACCCGAACGTCATCGTATCCGAGTTCCGTCCCGGGTCCGCCGGGACCTCGGTTCGGTGCAGTGAACCCGTCCAGAGCAATATCGGGCAGCTTTGTCATGGGCTGCTCGCATCTCCGCTCGGTCGGACACCTTGGCCTCCCAAGCGTCGGCCTGATCCGCCGGATTACATCTCCGAGCCTTAGACCCGCGTAGCTGCCCACCTGCTCGTCAATCTTGCCATGTGCCCGGCCCGGTTGCCGATGTGTCTTATCGCCGTTAGGGGGTCCAGTTGCGCCGCAGCTACTTAGGATGATCGCCACAAGTACCCCCACTAGGTGACGAATGCCATGCAACCG
>JAWVFK010000002.1:0-3643 GCA_033856175.1 Solirubrobacterales bacterium
GGGCGGTATCGGGGGGCGCTGGGGCGATCGGGCCGCCGCGACTTCCGTCCTGGGCACGGCGCGGCCGGCTCTCGCTCGATCCGGGCCTCGGCTATCCCTACGCGGCCTCAGCCAGCCGCGAATTCCCCCTGCCGCGCCACTGAGACCTCTCAAGACCGCGAGGCCGAGGGGAGCAAGCCCCGTTTACGCCCATCCAACGCTCGATAATGATGGTTATGGAAACCTCAGGCGAGCGAGGCCCGGAAGCCACCTGAGCGTGCCTGGTGCCTACTTGCGCTTCCAGCCCCCGCCGAGCTTGCGCGCTATCCGGCCGGCGCGCGGGTTGAGCTTGAACTCGGGCGGCGCGCTCTCCGGTGGCGGCAACTCGCTTGCCTGTGCGGCGCTCAGCGTCAATGTCACGCCGCGCTCGGCTGTTCGCGCCACCTCGGGGGCATCTGCGAAGCGCAGATCGCCCTCTACGGTGCGGAAGACGACGCCGTCGAAGATCCGCTCCTCGGCGTTGTCGAGGATCTGCTCGACCTTGCCCAGCTCGATCTCGTCGGCCGAATAGACAGCCGTGCCAGGCGTCACCGCCGCGTAGTCGATCGCTGCGCCGTCGTCGATCATCGGCAGAGCATACGAGCGCCCGCAGCTATGCCTGCAACCGCTCGGCGACGGCCGGCTCGGCGCAGAAGGCGGCTATCTCTCGCGAGAGCTTGCCCCCCTGCCAGGCCAGCGGCGACTCGCCCTCGGCTTCGCTGATCAGCCGCGCCTGTGGCAGATGCTCGGCCCAGGCCTCGGCGACCGCGTAGGGATGGGCCGGGTCGGCGACGTCGTGGCTGGCGACGACCAGCGCCGGCAGATCGAGCTGCTCGAGCTCGCTGAGGCTGTCGAGGAGCCGCGACCGCGGCACCTCACGCAGCGCCCTGACCACCGCCTCGGGATGACGGTGCCGAGCCATCCGCTCGCGGGTGAAGCGCAGGACGACGTCGCGCCAGGCCGGGTCGAGATTGCCCTGGGCGAAGGCTTCGATGAAGCCGTCGACGCCGCCGCGCTCGAGCCCGTCGGCCAGCGCGTCCCAGCGCGCCAGCACCTCATCGTCGTAGCCACCGGTCAGCACGGGGCCGGCGAGCACCACGGCGGCGACCTCGTCCGGCCGCGCCAGCGCCAGCGCCGCGATCGTGTGGGCCCCCATCGAGTGGCCGGCCAGCAGCGGCCGCGCCTCGCCGACCCGGTCGCGGATCAGCGCCCAGAGGTCGTCGGCCAGCTCCTCGTATTCGTAGCCGGCCTCGGCCGGCGCCGGATCGGACTCGCCGTGCCCCCTGGCGTCGTAGCTGATCAGCCGGTAGCCCTCGCGCGGCAGCAGCTTGGCCCCGTGGAGGACGTAGCGGCGTGTCGCCGTCAATCCGTGGACGGTGACGATCGGCGGGCCCTCCCCCAGCTCCTCGCCGCGCAGGGTCAAACCGCTCGTCGCCACCTCGAACGCCTGCGCCTCACCCACGTCGGCCACCAGCGCGCTCCTCAGCCCGCCGCGACGACGACCTGTTCGAGCTGCTCGACGTCCTTGTAGGTCAGCCCGAGAGTTGCAACGTGGCGATAGCGGACGACCCGCTCCTCGTCGATCAGGAAGATCGCCCGCCGCACCAGCGTGCCGAGCCCGGTCACCCCGTAGAGCTTGGCGACCCGGCGATCCTCGTCGGCTAGCAGCGGGATCTGCAGCGAGTGCTTGGCGGCGAAGGCCTCGTGGCTGCCCACCGACTGCGGTGAGATGCCGAGCATCGCTACGCCCAGCTGCTCGAGGCGATCGCCGTCGTCGCGGTAGGAGCAGAACTGGCGCGTGCAGACCGGCGTGAAGTCGCCCGGATAGAAGGCGAGGATCACCCGCTCACCGGCATAGGTCGACAGCCGGTAGCTCTTGCCGCCGGTGCCCGGCAGATCGAAATCGGGCGCCAGCGATCCAACCGCGAGCTTCGTCAAGTCAGCTGCCTCAGGCTCCGGCGACGGTGACGCGGCTGATGACGACCGTCGCGGTCGGCTGACCGCTCGGGCTTCCCGCCGTCTCGATCTTCTTGACGGCGTCGAGGCCGCTGCTGATTTTGCCGAGCAGCGCGTAGGTCGGGTCGAGGCCGGCGTCGGCGGCGGTGACGACGAAGAACTGGCTGCCCGACCGCCCCGGGGGCTCGACGGGTGAGCGCGCCATTGCCACCGTCCCCAGCGTGTAGGCGAGGTTGCTCGGCGGCTTCTCGTCGACCGTGTAGCCGGCGTTGCCGAGGCCCGTGCCCAGCGGGTCGCCACCCTGGACGACGAAGCCGGTCTGGATCCGGTGGACGAGCGTGTTGTCGTAGACGTGCTTGCGCGCCAGGTAGACGAACGAGGCCGAGGTCTTCGGCGCCCGCTTGGTGTCGAGGGCGATCGTGAAGCTGCCGCAGTTGGTCGCGACGGTGGCGCTGACCTTGGCGCCGGCGGCGAGCTTCTGCTTCGGCGCCTTCAGCTTGACCTTCTTTGCCGCCGGAACGTCAACCGGGCTGCACGCCGACGCCGCTGTGGTGGCGCCGGCGCCGGCGCCCTTCTTGGCGCCGCCGCAACCGACGAGGAGGACGGCGAGGGCGGCAATGGCACCGCCGCGCAGGAGGATTGCTCGCTTCATCGCCGCGGAAGGGTAGCGGCATCTAGGCTCTGCCCGGTGTCGACGCCGGCCGACCAACGCCCGCTGCTGCTGATCGTCAACCCGTCCTCGGGCGGCGGCCGCAGCCGCGAGCTTCTCCCCCAGGCCGAGCAGATGCTCGACGAGCGGCGGGTTCCCTTCCGGATCGTCACCACCCGCAGCCTCGAGCACGGCTGCGCCGAGGCGCTCGCCGGCGCCGATGCCGGCGAGCTGCCGGTGGTGATGAGCGGCGACGGGCTGATCGGCCAGATCGCCGGCGTCCTCGCCGGCGGCGAGACCCCGCTCGGAATCCTGCCCGGCGGCCGCGGCAACGACTTCGCCCGCGTCCTTGGCATCCCCGTCGAGCTGCCGGGCGCGATCGACACGATCCTCGCCGGGCACACGAGGGCGATCGACATCGGCGAGGTCAACGGCGAGCGCTTCGTCTGCATCGCCAGCGCCGGCTTCGACTCCGAGGCCAACCGCATCGCCAACGAGGCGAAGCTCATCCGCGGCAACCTCGTCTACGCCTATGCCGCCCTGCGCGCCCTCGTTAGCTGGAAGCCGGCGCGGTTCACGGTCAAGCTCGACGACGACGTCCACCGCTTCACCGGCTATGCCGTCCAGGTCGCGAACAGCAAGGCCTTTGGCGGCGGCATGTTCGTCGCTCCGGACGCCGAGCTCGACGACGGCCTCTTCGACGTCGTCATGGTCAGCGA
Source organism: Solirubrobacterales bacterium (assembly GCA_033856175.1). Lineage (GTDB taxonomy): Bacteria > Actinomycetota > Thermoleophilia > Solirubrobacterales > 70-9 > JAWVFK01. Next base: position 3,343 of record JAWVFK010000002.1, read on the forward strand.
GGTCGGCAAGCTCCGCTTCCTGCGCAGCCTGCCCAAGGTCTTCAAGGGCGAGCACGTCAACAACGACGAGGTCACGGTGCGCCGCGCGGCCCGCGTCGAGGTCTCGGCGAGCCGCCCCTTCGCCGTCTACGCCGACGGCGAGCACATCGCCGACCTGCCGGCGAAGCTGCGGCTATTGGGCCGTTCGCTGCGGGTGATCGTCCCAGCCGGCCAACGGCGGCGATGAGCGCCCTCTTCCGCCCGGCGCTGGGGCTGGCGCGGGCCAGCGGCGCGCTCAGCCGCCGCAGCGGCCGCGGCGGCG
>JAWVFK010000003.1:0-30768 GCA_033856175.1 Solirubrobacterales bacterium
GGAAGCGTCGCCCGGACCCAGATGAAGAGAACGAGCAGGAAGCTGATCTTGACGAGCATCCAGATCGGGTCGAGGAAGGACGGGCCGGGACCCATCCAGCCGCCGAGGAACATCGCCGCGGCGATGCCGGAGACGACGGTGATCTCCATGTACTCGACCAGCAGGAAGGAGCCGAAGCGCATGCCGCCGTACTCGGTCATGTAGCCCTGGACCAACTCGGCGTCGGCCTCGGGGAGGTCGAAAGGCGCGCGGTTGGTCTCGGCGAAGCCGGCGACCATGAAGATCAGGAAGCCGACGAGCTGCGGCACGATGAACCAGATGTCGTTCTGCTGGCGGACGATCTCGACGAGCGAGAGCGAGCCCGACATCATGATCACGCCGAGCAGCGCCAGGCCCATCGAGACCTCGTAGCTGATCAGCTGGGCGGCCGAGCGCATCGCGCCGAGGAAGCTGTACTTCGAGCCCGAGGCCCAGCCCCCGAGCAGCAGGCCATAAAAGGCCAGCGCGCCGACGGCGAAGAAGTAGAGGATGCCGATCGAGAGGTCGACGCCGTAGAAGCCGACGCCGTTCTTGACGTCGCCGAAGGGCAGGATCGCCAGCGAGGTGACGCCGGAGAGGACGACGAGGATCGGCCCGAGGATGAACAGCGTCGGCACCGCGTTCGCCGGCCGGAAGGACTCCTTCGAGATCAGCTTGCCGACATCGGCGAGCGGCTGGAGGATGCCGAACGGCCCGACGCGGTTGGGCCCGTAGCGGTGCTGGAAGCGGCCGATCAGCTTGCGCTCGAGCACGGTCAGCATCGGCAGGATGCCGAGCACCGCGGCGAAGATCACCAGCGACTTGACGAGCATCACCCAGATCGCCTCGCTGAAGGCGACGTTTGCGAGCACGGTCATTCGGCCGCCTCCGCCTCCGCCGGCTGGCGGGACTCGACGCTGACCAGCTGCGGCTCGCCGCCGGTGACCAGGTTGGCGTTGTTCTCGGCCGTGCCCTCGACGAGGAAGCCGGCGCCGGGCCGCATCCGCTCGCGGATTCGCACCCGCGCCTCGACGGCGGAGCCGTTCTGGCCGACCGCGACCTGCTCGCCATCGGCGACGCCGAGTCGCTCCGCGTCGGCCGGGGCGAGGTCGAGCATCTGCTCGGGAGCGAGGAAGCGCAGCGCCGGGTTGGCCTCGGTCACCGCGCCCGACCAGATGTCGCGGTAGCTGCCGAGCAGCAGGCCGTCGCCGCTGGGCGGCGCTGGCGGCTCGGCCGGCGCACTCGGCGCGACCGCGCTCGGCTGCTCGAGCGCCGACGCCGCCTGGCGCTCGGGCCAGCGAACGCCGCGGCCGCCGATCTCCTCGTGGGTCAGCCCGGCGTAGAAAGGGACCTCCGCGGCGAGGCCGGCGAGGACCTCGGGCACGCTGCCAAAGCCGGTCTCGTGGCCGAGCGCGGCGGCGAGCTCGCAGAGCCATTGCCAGCCGCGGCCGACGCCGGCCGGGTGGGGGACGCCCGCCCGCAGCCGCTGGACGCGGCCGTCGGGGTGGGTCATCGTGCCGTCCTTCTCGGCGCCGGCCTCGGCCGGGAAGACGACGTCGGCACGGGCGGTCGAGGCGTTCTCGAACATCGACACGGCGACGACGAAGTCGGCCGCGGTCAGGGCCTGTTCCCAGGCGCCCGCCGAGTTGCCGTCACGGAGCGGGTCGGCCTCGAAGAGCAGCATCGCGGTCGCGCCGTCCCCGGGCGAGCCGGGCATCGCCGCCGCCAGCCCTCCGGCGGCAGCTTCGCTGAGCCCCGGGCCGGCGCCGGGCAGGCAGCCGACCTCTCGCAGGCCGCGGGCGTTGGTGCCGTCGGGCAGCTCCAGCAGGCCGTTGCAGATTCGATCGCGCAGCCCGAGCCGCTCGCCGCAGGCGAGCAGGGCCGCGATCGCCGCCTCGCCGCCGGCCCCGTGGCCGATCCGCTCGCCCCAGAGGATCACGACGTCCTCGGCCTCGCTGAGCAGGGCGGCGATCGATGCGGCGCTCTCGCCGTAGGGGTGGTCCTGGCCGGGCGCGTCGAAGCCGTCCGCCCTCAGCGCCCCCGCCAGCGCGGCGAGGAAGGCGCCGGCCTCGCCGGGCGCGACGCGGGCCGCCTCGGTGGCGCCACCGTCGAGCGTCGTCGGCCGCTCGGTGACGACCGCCAGCCGGGCGCCGGTGCGGCGCACGGCCTTGCGCAGCCGCAGGTCGAGGATCGGCGAAGCATGCAGCGGGTCGGCGCCGATCACGAGGATCGCGTCGGCGCTGTCGATGTCGGCGACCTGGGCGCTCAGCTCGGGCGCGCTCAGCGCCAGCAGCTGGTCGCGGCTCGGGCCGGCGGCGGCGCGCGAGTCGATGCTCCCGGACCCCAGCGCCTGGCGGAAGATCCGCTGGACCAGATAGCCCTCCTCGTTGGAGGCGCTCGGGCCGACGATCGCCGCCGCGCGCTCGCCGGCGGCGGCGAGGCCTGCCGCGGCGCGCTCGATCGCCTCCGCCCAACTGGCCTTGCGCAGGCCGCCGCCCTCGCGGATCAGCGGTTCGGTGATCCGCTCCTCGGAGTTGACCATCTGGAAGCCGAAGCGCCCCTTGTCGCAGAGCCAGCCGTCGTCGACGGCTGGGTTGTCGCGCGCCATCACCCGCATCAGCCGCTCGTCGCGGACGGTGTAGCGGACGTTGCACTGGCTCGGGCAGAGCGTGCAGATCGAGCCGGCGTCCTCGATGTCCCAGGGGCGGGCGCGGAAGCGGTAGGTGTAGGAGGTCAGCGCGCCGACGGGGCAGAGCTCGATGATGTTGCCGTGGAAGGGCGCGACGTAGGGACGCTCGTCGAAGGTGCCGACGTAGCTGCGGTCGCCGCGCTCCAGCAGCTGCAGCTGCGAGTCCTCGGCGACCTCCTGGCTGAAGCGGACGCAGCGGTAGCAGAGGATGCAGCGCTCGCGGTCGATCGCCACCAGCGGCGAGAGCTCGAGCGGCTTGCGGAAGTGGCGCTTGGGGTCGGTGACGCGGCTGCGCTCGGGGCCCCAGCCCATCGAGATGTCCTGCAGCGGGCACTCGCCGCCCTTGTCGCAGACTGGGCAGTCGAGCGGGTGGTTGACGAGCAGGAACTCGACGACCGCGTTCTGGGCCTGGCGCACCTGGTCGGTGCGGGTGTGGACGATCATGCCGTCGCGAACCGGCGTCGAACAGGCGGTCTGCAGCTTCGGCAGCCCCTCGATCTCGACCAGGCACATCCGGCAGGCGCCGACCGGGTCGCCGAGCTTGGGCTCGTAACAGAAGACCGGGATCTCGACGTCGCCGAGCTTGGCGGCGTCGACCAGCATCGTCCCCTCGGGCGCCGTCACCTCGCGGCCGTCGACGACGAGGGTCACGGCGTTGCGGATCTTGCGGGTCATGCCCCGACTCCCTCGAGCGGCAGGGCGGGAGAGTCATCGAGCCCCGGCACCTGGGCCTCGCGGCCGAGCTCGATCGCGCGCTCGAACTCACCGCGGAACTTGCGCACCATCGCCCCGACCGGCATCGCCATCGAGTCGCCGAGCACGCAGAGGCAGTTGCCGATGATGTTCTGCTGAACCGAGGCGATGATGTCGAGGTCCATCGGCGTCGCGTCGCCCTTGATCACGCGCTCGAGCATCTTCACGGTCCAGTTGGTGCCCTCGCGGCAGGGGGTGCACTTGCCGCACGACTCGTGGTGGTAGAAGCGCGCCGTGCGCAGCGCCAGGTGGGGGATCGAGACGGTCTCGTCGGCGATGATGATCGAGCCCGAGCCGAGCATCGAGCCGGCCTCGGCCATCGACTCGAAGCTGTAGGGGAGGTCGATCTCGGCGTCGGTCAGGACCGGCGCCGAGGAGCCGCCGGGGAACCAGGCCTTGATCTGGCGACCGCCGAGCGGGCCGCCGGCGAGCTCGTAGATGATCCTGCGGGCGGGGATGCCCAGCTCGACCTCGTAGTTGCCCGGCCGCTCGACGCAGCCCGAGACGGAGACGACCTTCGTCCCCGGCGACTGCTCGGTGCCCATCGACTTGAACCACTCGGCGCCCTTGGCGACGATGTGAGGCACGTTGGAGAGCGTCTCGACGTTGTTGATCAGCGTCGGCCCGCCGTAGAGGCCCTGGACGGCGGGGAAAGGCGGCTTCAGCCGCGGGTTGCCGCGCTTGCCCTCGAGCGCGTCGAGCAGCGCCGTCTCCTCGCCGCAGATGTAGGCGCCGGCGCCGCGGTGGACGACCAGCTCGACCTGGTGCTCGCTGCCGCAGACGCTCTCGCCGAGGAAGCCGGCCTCGTAGGCCTCGGCGACGGCCCTGTCGAGGATGTCGGCCTGGGCGTCGTACTCGCCGCGGATGAAGATGAAGGCGCGGTTGGCGCCGGCTGCGAGCGCCGCGATCGCGATGCCCTCGATCAGCTGGTGCGGGTTCTTCTGCATCAGCTCGCGGTCCTTGAAGGCGCCGGGCTCGGACTCGTCGGCGTTGCAGCAGAGGTACTTGTCCATGCTGCCCCGCGGCAGGAACGAGGCCTTCTTGCCCATCGAGAAGCCGGCGCCGCCGCGGCCGCGCAGGCCCGAGGCCTCGAGCTCGGCGAGCAGCTCGTCGGGATCGCCGGCGCCGAACGCCTTCTCGAGCGCCCTGTAGCCGTCGCGGTCACGGTAGGTGTCGATGCCCGCCAGCCCCGGCTCGTCGATGCCCTTGAAGAGGACGCGCGTCTCCAGCGGGGCGCCATCCGCGCCGCCGGCGGTCGGGCGGCTCAGCAGCGCCTTGGCCGGAGCGACGTCCGCGCGGGCGCGAAGCTGCCCGATCACGTCTTCGCTGTCGTCGGGCTCCAGCGGGCCGTAGTAGCGCTCGTTGACCGCGGCCATCGGGGCGATGTCGCAAGCTCCGAGGCACTCGAAGCCGGAGACAAAAACCTCACCGTCGTCGGTGCTCTGTCCAGGAGCCGTGCCCGCGGCTTCGCAGAGGGCATCGAGCAGCTCGTCGCCGCCGCGCATCCAGCAGGAGATGTTGGTGCAGACGAGGACTTCGTTGCGCCCGCTCGGCGAGGTCCGCAGGAGGTCGTAGAAGCTGGCGACCGACTCGAGGTAGGCCGGGGTGACGCTCATCACCGCGGCCGCCTGGCGAATTCCCTCCGGAGTGCACCAGCCATAGAGGCGCTGCACCGCCCAGAGCGCCGGGATCGAGGCCGAACGCCGATCCGGATAGCGGCCCATCAGCTCCTCGATCCGCTCCCGAAGCTCGTCGGGGCAGCCCACTTCGTGGAGTTCGGGAATTCCTGCGGCCTCGCTCATCGGTCTATTCCCCCCAGGATCGGGTCGAGCATCGCCAGGTTCTGGATCAGGTCGGCGACGTAGCGGCCGACGCACATCTCGCGCAGCGACTGCAGGTTGACGAACGAGGGGTCGCGCATGTGGACGCGCGCCGGCTTGGCCGAGCCGTCGGCGAGGACGTAGCAGCCAAGCTCGCCGCGCGGCGACTCGATCGCGTTGTAGACCTCGCCCGGAGGCACGCGGAAGCCCTCGGTGACGAGCTTGAAGTGGTGGATCAGCGCCTCCATCGAGGTCGAGAGCTCATGCCGCGGCGGTAAGACGATCTTGCGGTCGTCGGCGATGAACGGCCCCTCGGGCAGGCCGTCGAGCGCCTGGGCGACGATCTTCGTCGACTCGCGCATCTCCGCCAGCCGGACGCGGTAGCGGTCGTAGCCGTCGCCGATCGTCCCGACCGGGATCTTGAAGTCGAAGTCCGAATAGCAGAGGTAGGGCTGGGTCTTGCGAAGGTCCCAGGGCTCGCCGGCGGCGCGCAGCAGCGGTCCGGTCACCCCCAGCTCGAGCAGCCGCTCGCGCGGGACGATGCCGATGTTCTTCGTCCGCTGGAGGAAGATCTCGTTGCGGTCGAGCAGCGCCTCGTACTGGTCGATCCGCGAGGGCATCTCCTCGCAGAAGGCACGCACCCGATCGGCGAAGCCGACCGGGATGTCCTCCATCACGCCGCCGACCTGGAAGTAGCGCGTGTGCATCCGCTGGCCCGCCGACATCTCGAAGAGATCGAGGATCCGATCGCGCTCGCGGAAGCAGTACCAGAACATCGAGATCGCGCCGAGGTCGAGCGCCGAGGTGCCGAGCCAGACCAGGTGCGAGTGCAGCCGGTTGAGCTCCATGTGCAGCACCCGCAGGTACTGGGCCCGCGGCGGCACCTCGATCTCGACCAGCCGCTCGACGGCGCCGCAGAAGGCCTGCATGTTGAAGAAGTAAGCGAGGTAGTCCATCCGCTCGATGAACGGGATGACCTTCCAATAGGACTTGTCCTCGCAGGACTTCTCGATCCCCGTGTGGACGTAGCCGATCACCGGCTTCAGATCGCGCACCACCTCCCCCTCGAGCTCGACGATCAACCGCAGCACCCCGTGCGTCGCCGGATGGTGCGGCCCCATGTTGATCGTCATGAGCTCGGTTTCGGGCTCGAGCTGGGGCTCGAAGGAGTCCAGCACCGTCTCGGAACTCACGAGTACCACCCGGGAAAGCTCGGCTCGTCCTTCGTGAAGATCACTGGCTCGCCGCCGATCGGGAAGTCGCGGCGCTGGGGCCAGCCGACGTAGTCCTCGGGCATCAGGATCCGGCGCAGGTCGGGATGGCCGCGGAAGACGATGCCGAAGAAGTCATAGACCTCGCGCTCCTGAAAGTTGGCCGTGGGAAAGAGCTCCACACAGGAGTCCAGCTCTGGCAGCTCGCCGTCGCCGGGATCGGCGAGGGCGGCGCGGACGTGGACGCGTTCCACCCTGGCCATGCTCAGCAGCTCGTAGTGAACCCCGAAGCGGGGCGCTGCCGGCAAATAGTCGGAGCCGTGCAGGCTCGACAGGAAGCGATAGCTCTGCGAGGGCTCGTCGTGCAGCCAGCGAAGGACGGCGAGGATCTGCTCGGGGTTGACGATCAGCGTCGCCTGACCGCGGTCGTGGCTGGTCGAGTGGACTGCTCCCGGGAAGGCGCCGTTCAGCTCGCCGGCGATCAGCTCGAGGCCGGCGGCGTCAGGCACCGAGGGTCCTCCGCGCGGCGGCATAGGCGCGGCGCTCCTCGGCCCGCACCGTGCTCGGCGCGCCGTTCTCAGCCCACTCCTCGGTGCCGTGGGCGTCGTAGCGAGTCCGCCAGCCCGCCTCGGCGTTGCCCTGGATCATCCGCTGCAGCTTGTTGAAGCCGTGGAGCACCGCCTCGGGACGGGGTGGGCAGCCGGGGACGTGGACGTCGACCGGCATGAACTTGTCGGCGCCCTGGACGACGGCGTAGTTGGCGAACATGCCGCCCGAGGAGGAGCAGGCGCCCATCGCGATGACCCACTTCGGCTCCAGCATCTGGTCGTAGATGCGGCGGACGACCGGCGCCATCTTGATCGAGACCCGCCCCGAGAGGATCAGCAGGTCGGCCTGGCGCGGCGAGGCCCGGAACGCCTCGGCGCCGAAGCGGGCGATGTCGTAGCGGGCCGAGACCATCGACATCATCTCGATCGCGCAGCAGGCGAGGCCGAACGTCGCCGGGAAGATCGCGTTGGCGCGCGCCCAGTTGAGCGCCTTCTCGAAGGTCGTCGTCAGGACGCGCTCCTCGACATAGGCATCGAGGTCGGCCCCATCGAGGTCGCCGCGCAGCAGATCCCGCGCGCGAATCTGCCGAACTCGGAGTTCCTCGGGCGTCTTTGGCTGCTCGAGGGGCGAGAGAGCTCTGAGCTTCTGCCTGTCTACTTCCAATCCAGCGCACCCCTGGCCCAGACGTAGGCCAGCGCGACGAGCAGCAGGACGACGAAGACGAGCACCTCGGCGAGGACGAAGATGCTGTCGGCGGCCTTGAGGATCACGCCCACCGGGTAGAGGAAGACGACCTCGATGTCGAAGAGGATGAACAGCATCGCGACGAGGTAGAAGCTGACGCCGAAGCGAAAGGTCTTCGAGACCTGGCTCGGCAGGCCGCATTCGTAGGGGTCGCTCTTCGTCGGGCTGGGCTTGCGCGGCCCGATCACCCCGTTGAGCGCAGCGAACGCCCCGCCTACCACGAGGCCCAAGCCAGCGAAAACGAGGATCGGCAAGTAGCTGCGCAGCAAGGCGTTGCTGTTATATCCGAGCTTGTGGCAACTTGCTACATAGTGGCGTTCCGCATCAAACTGCAGCCGCCGTCTCCTCAGCTGGGCGCGTTGCGGGGACGGCGGCTGCAAAACCGACCACCTCCTCCGCTTCGCGTCCGGGGGTGGTCGGGCAAGTGACGGGCGTCCATCTGTTGGTTGGAGGGGCGGTCGTCGTCCTCAACCTGGTTGCCGGGGTCTGGGGCGGCCTCGCCTGGCTCACGCAGCGGCCCTCGGTGGGCTTTTGGTACGCGCTGCGCGCCGCTCAGGTCGCCGTCGTCGCCCAGGTGCTGCTCGGCGGGCTGCTCGTCTCGACCGGTCACCAGGCCGGCGACGGGCTCCACTACGTCTACGGGATCCTGCCGCTCTTGGTCTCCCTGCTCGCCGAGGCGGCGCGAGCCGGGGCAGCCGAGCGCGAGCTCGGCGATGCCGACTTCGAGGCCCTGCCGCGCGAGAGCCAGCGGGCGATCGCGCTGGCGATCGTCCGTCGCGAGGCGGGGATCATGGCCGTCTCGGCGCTGGTCGTCTTCGGCCTCGCCGTTCGCGCCGCGACGACCAGCGGCGCGCTCTAGCCCTGGCCAAGCCCTCTATAGAGACCGCGGTGGAAGACCAGCGGCTCGCCGTCGCGCTCGGCCAGGTCGATCACGGCGCCGGTGACGATGACGTGGTCGCCGCCGCCGAGGACGTCGCGCAGCTCGCAGCCGATCCAGACGATCGCCTCGTCGAGCGCCGGGATCTCGCTGCGCTCGGAGTGGCCGATGTCGACCCATTTCTCCTCCTCGGGCTGCTTGCCGGCGAACCGGCGGGCGAGGCCCTCCGATCCGGCGGCGAGGACGTTGATGGCGAAGCGGCCGGCCTGCTCGACCGAGCGCAGCGTCCGCGAGCCGCGGTCGAGGCAGGCGAGCATCAGCATCGGCTCGAGCGAGAGCGAGCAGACGGCGTTTGCGGTCGCCCCCGAGAGGCCGCCGTCGCCGCGGGCGGTCACGACCGTGACGCCGGTGGGCAGCTGCCCCAGGGCGCGGCGGAAGGCGTCGGGGTCGGGCGGTGGCGAGGGCATGGGGGCCTTGCCTGAGTCTATGATGCGCGCGCGTGCGACCCGGCCTCTCAACCATTGCGCTGATCGCTCTCGCGCTCGTTCTCGGCGCCTGCGGCAAGCAGGGGATCTCCGTGCCCGCGGAGGCTCCCGAGCACTCCGGAGCCGTCCTCTTCGCCGAGCGCTGCTCCGGCTGTCACACGATCTCGGCCGCCGGCACCCAGGGGTCGGGCAATCGGGGCGCGCGCAACCAGGGCCCCAACTTCGACCAGCGCAAGGAGAGCTTCGCCGACGTCCTCTTCGCGATCCGCAACGGCGGCTTCTCCGGCGCGATCATGCCTCAGAACATCGTCACCGGCAAAGACGCCAACGAGGTCGCGGCGTTCCTCGACAAGTACTCCGGTCGCGACGCCAAGCGCCCCCTGCGCCCGGGCGCGGGCCAGTAGTTGCTTGACCTGAAGCTCCTGCGCGAGGACCCCGAGGGGGTCAAGGCGGCGCTGGCGCGGCGCGGTCCCGAGGCGGTCGCGGCGGTCGAGGAGCTGCTCGAGCTCGACGGCCGCCGCCGTGAGTTGCTGCCGGAGATCGAGAGCCGGCGTGCCCGCCAGAACGAGGCCAACGACGCGATCGCGACGGCCAAGCGCGAGGGCGGCGACGCCGCCGAGGCGATCGCCGAGATGCGTGGGATCGCCGCCGAGGTCAAGCGCCTCGAGGCCGAGCTCGCCGAGATCGAGTCGGCTCGCGACGCCGTCGCCCTGGCGGTCCCGAACCCGCCCGACCCGACGGCCCCTGACGGCGACACCGAGGAGGACGCCGAGGTCCTGCGCGAGGTCGGCGAGCGGCCCGAGTTCGACTTCGAGCCGCGCGATCACATCGAGCTCTGCGGCGAGCGGCTGATCGGCGTCGAGAAGGCCGCCCGGGTCTCCGGCGCCCGCTTCGCCTACCTCTTCGGCGACCTGGTGATGCTCGAGCTGGCGCTGGTGCGGTTCACGCTCGAGCTGCTCGCCGGCGAAGGCCACATGCCGGTCTCGCCGCCGGTGCTCGTGCGCGAGGAGGCGCTGACCGGGACCGGCTTCTTCCCCGGCGACCGCGAGACGATCTACGAGATCCCCCGCGACGAGCTCTTCCTCGTCGGCACCTCCGAGGTCTCGCTGGCCGCCCTGCACATGGACGAGATCCTCGACCCGGGGGCGCTGCCGCTGCGCTACGCCGGCTTCTCGACCTGCTTCCGTCGCGAGGCCGGCGCCGCCGGCAAGGACACGCGGGGGATCTTTCGGGTCCACCAGTTCGACAAGGTCGAGATGTTCTCGTTCGTCGAGGCCGACCAGTCGGCGGCCGAGCACGAGCGCCTGCTCGGCCTGCAGGAGCGCATCCTGCAGGCGCTCGAGCTGCCCTATCGCGTCGTCGACATCCCGGTCGGCGACCTCGGTGCCTCGGCGGCGAAGAAGTACGACTGCGAGGCCTGGATCCCGAGCCAGGGCCGCTACCGTGAGCTGACCTCGTGCTCGAACACGACCGACTACCAGGCGCGCAGGCTGCGCTGCCGCTACCGGCCCGGCGCCGAGCAGCCGCCGCGCTATCCGCACACGCTCAACGGCACCGCCGTCGCCGTCGGACGAACGTTGATCGCGCTGATCGAGAACCACCAGCGAGCCGATGGGTCGATTACGGTCCCCAGCGCATTGCACGATCTGGGAGCACCTGAGAGGATCGGCGGATGATCGCCAGGCAAAAGCGCCGCGTCCTTCTCTGCGACGACCACGAGATCGTCCGCGAGGCGATCAAGCTGCGGATGGCCGACTCGGACGAGGTCGAGATCGTCGGCGAGGCCTCGGACGGCCGCGAGGTCGTCGACAAGGTCACCGAGCTCGAGCCCGACGTCGTGATCATCGACGTCGAGATGCCGAAGCGCGACGGCATCGAGGGAACGCGCGAGCTGCTCAAGGTCCGCCCCGATACCAAGGTCATCGTCTTCACCGCCCACGCCCAGCCCGACCTGCTCTCGCTGGCGCTGCGCGCCGGCGCCTCCGGCTACGTGCTGAAGTCGGCCCCGGCCGAGGACATCGCCCGCGCCGTCAAGGTCGTCTCCGGCGGCGGCACCTTCCTCGGCGGCGAGTTCGGCCCCGGCCGCGCCGCCGGCCTCGACAAGCTCGTCGCCCTCTCGCCCCGCGAGCGCCAGGTGCTGGAGCTGCTTGCCGAGGGCCTGCGCGTCAACGACATCGCCGAGCGCCTCACGCTGAGCCCGGCCACGGTCCACACCCACGTCCGCAACGCGATCGCCCGGCTCGAGGTCGACACGAGGACCGAGGCCGTGGCGCTGGCCGTCCGCTTCAGCTATCTGGGGGCGGGAGGCGAGTAGCTACTCGTCGCCGGCCTGCTCGGCCGGCTTCTCGTCGAGCGTCAGCGCCGCCGAGTTGATGCAGTAGCGCTGGCCGGTCGGCTGCGGGCCGTCCTCGAAGACGTGGCCGAGGTGGCCACCGCAGCGGGCGCAGACGACCTCGGTGCGGCGCATGAACATGCTGTCGTCGGATCGCAGCTCGACGTTCTCATCGGCGACCGGGTCCCAGAAGCTCGGCCAGCCGGTGCCGGAGTCGAACTTCGTGTCGGAGTCGAACAGCTCGAGCCCGCAGGCGGCGCAGCGGTACGTGCCATCGGTCTTCTCGTCGTGGTAGACGCCGGTGAAGGCGCGCTCGGTGCCGTGCTCGCGGAGGATCTCGTACTGCTCAGGCGTCAGCTCGGCGCGCCACTGCTCCTCTGACTTCTCCAGCTTCTCCATGTCCAAGAGACTAGAGCGTGGCTGATGTCGCCCGTCCTGCGTGACGGGTGCCTCAGCGGGTATGGGGAGACGGTGACGACTGCAACGGCAGCCGAGCGGGTCTCGGCGATGCTCGATCGAGCCGAGGCCGGCTCGTGCCTCGAGCTCTCCGAGCTGGACCAGCTATGCGCCGAGCTCGACCTCTCACAGGACCAGGTCGACGCGATCCATGAGGAGATCGCCGAGCGCGGCATCGCCCTCAGCGACGACTGCGGCAGGGAGCTGGCCGAGCCCACGTCGTTCCGCAACGACGAGCTCGCCGCGACGACCACCGACGCCCTGCAGATCTTTCTCAACGAGCTGCGCCATCACCCGCTGCTGACCAAGGAGGAAGAGGTCGAGCTCTCCAAGCAGGTCGAGCGGGGAGAGCTGGGCGCCAAGGAGAGGCTCGTCAACTCGAACCTTCGGCTCGTCGTCGCCAACGCCAAGCGCTACCAGAACCAGGGCCTGCCGTTCCTCGACCTGATCCAGGAGGGCACCCTGGGATTGATCCGAGCCGCCGAGAAGTTCGACTGGCGCCGCGGCTTCAAGTTCTCCACCTACGCGACCTACTGGATTCGGCAGGCGATCATGCGGGCGATCGACACCAAGGCGCGGACGATCCGGCTCTCGACCGAAGTCGCTCAGCGCCAGCGCAAGCTCTCCCAGGCGGAGTCGAAGTTGCTGGCAAAGCTCGGCCGCGATCCAACCGTCGAGGAGCTGGCCGTCGCGGCGGAGCTGACCGAGGACCAGGTCACCCGCCTGCGTGAGGCGCCTCGCGCCGCGATCAGCCTCGAAGCGCCGGTCGGCGATGACGGCGACGCCGAGCTCGGCCAGATGCTTTCGACCGATGAGGTCAGCCCCGATCGCCAGGTCGAGCTGACCCTCACCGAGCAGGCGCTGCGCGCGGCCGTCGACGAGCTTCCCGACCGTGAGCGCAAGGTCCTAGAGCTGCGATACGGCCTCGGTGTCGACGAGGTGACGACGATGAGCGAGGTCGGCCGTCGCCTCGGGATCTCTGGCACCGCTGTCAAGGATGTCGAGCGCCGGGCCCTGGCGCGGCTGGCCGAGCGGCGTGAGCTCGCCGGCCTCGGCAACGACGACTGAGCGGTGCCGTTATCGGCGAGCCGGTTTGACCGGCTCAAGCGATTTGGCCGAACGGCCGATGCTCCCCTCGAGAGTTGTGGCAGCGATCCCCGCCAGCGCACCTGCGACGAATGAGTCGCGGCCCTCGAGGCTTCGTGATCGGGTGCTGGCCAGCCTTCCTCGCGGCCAGAGCCTGCCGCCCGAGGAATGGGAGCGCCGTCATCACGTCCTGCTGATCGCCGCCTGGCTTCAGGTGCCCGCCCTGGGCCTCTTTGCCATCGCCCAGCACTACGGCGCCCTGCACATAGCGGGCCACGTTCTGCTGGTTGCGATGTTCGCCGTCCTTGGCGGTACCCGCGGGATGAGGCGGCGGCTTCGATCGGTCTATGTGGCGCTGTCCTTCCTCACCGGCGCGGCGATCGCCGTCCACTCGGCCCACGGCCTGACCGAGGCCCACTTCTACTTCTTCGTCGTCATCGTCGCCCTGACGCTCTACGAGGACTGGGTCCCCTTCCTGCTGGCTGTCGCCTATGTGGCTCTCCATCACGGCGTCCTCGGCGCCATTGATCGCAGCGAGGTCTACAACCACGCCGGCAACCCCTGGCTGTGGGCGGGGATCCACGCCGCGTTCGTTCTCGCCGCGGGCGCGGTGGCGCTCGTCGCCTGGCGGCTCAACGAGGACGTTCGCGCCGCCGCTCACAGCTCGGAGCGCGCCCGCGTTCGCAGCGACGCCCGCTATCGCCAGATAGTCCAGCGCGCCGGCCAGGGAGTTTGGATCACCGACTCCCACAACCTGACGAGCTTCGTCAACCCGTCGCTGATGAAGATGCTCGGCTACGAGGCCGACGAGATGATCGGCCGGCCGCTTGGCGACTTCCTTCACGACGACCCGAGCGTCGACGCCGATTCAAACGGCCATGTTCCCCAGGCGACGGCCGACCAGCAACAGGTAGCGCTCCACCGCCGCGACGGCAGTCACCTCTGGGTCCTGCTCTCCACCAGCGCTCTCGGCGATGGTGAGGGGGGCTCGCTGATGATCGTGACCGATGTCGACGAGCGGGTACGCGCCCAGAGCGAGGCCGAGCGCCTCAAGTCCGAGTTCTTCGCCCTCGTCTCGCATGAGCTGCGAACGCCGCTGACGTCGATCACCGGCTATCTCGCCCTCGTCGAGGAGGTCGAGGGGCCGACGATGTCCGACAGCGGCCGCCAGTTCGTCCAGGTCGTCGATCGCAACACCAGGCGGCTGGAGCATCTGGTCACCGACCTGCTGATGCTGACCCAGGTCGAGGCCGGCGCCCTCGCGCTGCGCCACGAGCCGGTGGATCTGAGCTCGCAGGCCGCTCAGGCCGTTGAGGCGGCGGGGCCGGCTGCGGCCGCAAAGGGTCTGCAGGTCCACCTCGACGCCGACGCCGGAATCGTCTGCAGCGGTGACGGCGAGCGGCTGGGCCAGGTATTCGACAACCTGATCTCCAACGCGATCAAGTTCACCCCGGAGGGCGGGCACATTCAGGTCAGCATCAAGGCCGATGCGGACCAGGCCACCGTCGAGGTCTCCGACAGTGGCCCCGGGATCGCCGCCGGCGAGCAGCGCCATCTCTTCGAGCGCTTCTTCCGCGCCAGCAAGGCGCGGGCCGAGCACATCCAGGGCGTCGGCCTTGGGCTGGCGATCGTCAAGGTGATCGTCGAGATGCACGGCGGCAACATCTCGGTCCAGAGCGAGGAAGGCTCCGGCAGTGTCTTCCGCGTCCAGCTACCGATGGGCGTCGATCAGCCCGATCAGCCGCAGCCGGTGTTGTTGCCGCAGCTCGAGCACGTGTAGCACGAGCCCGTCCGCTGCATCATCCCGCCGCACTGCTCGCAGGCCGGGCCCAGATCGAGCCCCTGCATCCGCGCCGGTACGACCGGTGGCGTGTCGGTCATAGCCTTGGTCGGCGCGATCGGCCCCTCCGGCGCACCCGGGGAGTCGCCGCCGTTGCCATTGCTCTTGCCGTTGCCCTGACCATTGCCCTGGGCGTGGCCGTTGCCGCCGTTGCCGGCATGGTCACCCTGGAAGAGCGACTGCTGCGCCTCCTTGCGAGCCCTGACCTCCGCGGTCATGATCCCGAGCTCCTCGTGCAGCTCCGGGTCCTCGATGAAGCGGCTCGCGAGCCAGCGCATGATGTAGTCGGGCATCGACTTGGCGAAGGGGATCTCGGGGTTGCCGGTGATCCCCTCGGGGTCGAAGCGCATGTAGCTGAACTTGCGCACGAAGGTCTCGAGCGGCACCCCGTACTGGAGCCCGATCGAGATCGCCGTCGCGAACGCGTTCATCATCCCGCGCAGCGTCGAGCCCTCCTTGCCGATGTCGGTGAGGAAGATCTCCCCGAGCGAGCCGTCCTCGTAGCGGCCGCCGGTGATGTAGCCCTCGTGGCCGGCGATCGAGAACTTGTGGGTGATCGACTCGCGCGTCCGCGGCATCCGCTTGCGCTCCGGCTTCGCCGGCTCGGCCTCGGCTGAGGCGGCCTTGCCCTTCTTCTCGCCGGCGTCGGTGCGCAGCGCCTGCGCGGTCTTCGAGCCGTCGCGGTAGATCGCCAGCGCCTTGAGGCCGCCCTTCCAGCCGCGCGTGTAGGCGTCGGCGATGTCCTCGATCGTCGCGCTCTCGGGCAGGTTGACGGTCTTCGAGATCGCCCCGGAGATGAACGGCTGAGTCGCCGCCATCATGTCGATGTGGCCGGTGTGCGAGATCGCTCGCGCGCCGACGGCGACGTCGAAGACGGGCAGGTGCTCGTCCTTTAGCTCCGGAGCGCCGATGATCGTGCCCTTGTCGTTGATGTAGGCCTCGATCTGCTCCACCTCGGACTCGCTGTAGCCGAGCGTCTGCAGCGCCAGGTCCACCGAGCGGTTGACGATCGTCATCTGACCGCCGCCGACGAGCTCCTTGAACTTGACCAGCGAGAAGTCGGGCTCGATGCCCGTCGTGTCGCAGTCCATCAGGAAGCTGATCGTCCCGGTGGGGGCCAGCACCGTCGCCTGGGCGTTGCGGTAGCCGTGCTGCTCACCGAGCTCGACAGCCTCTTCCCAGGCCGCCTGCGACGCCGTCAGCAGCTCCTCGTCGACCAGCTCCTCGTCGAGCTCGTGCGAGGCGTCGCGGTGCATTCGCATCACCGCGTTGTGGGGCTCGCGGTTGGGCCCGTACTGGTCATACGGCCCAACGGCGGCGGCGATCTCGGCCGACTTGCGGTAGGCGCGGCCGGTCATCAGCGCCGTGATCGCGGCAGCCACCGCGCGACCCTGATCCGAGTCATAGGGCAACCCGTTCGACATCAGCAGCGCGCCGAGGTTGGCGTAGCCGAGGCCGAGCTGGCGGAAGGCGTTGGCGTTGGCGCCGATGTCCTCGGTCGGGTAGCTCGAGAAGCCGACGACGATCTCCTGGGCGAGGAAGACGACATCGACCGCGTGGTTGAACTCCTCGGCGTCGAAGCTGCCGTCCTGGCGGCGGAACTTCATCAGGTTGAGCGAGGCGAGGTTGCAGGCCGAGTCATCGACGTGCATGTATTCGCTGCACGGGTTGGAGGCGTTGATCCGCCCGGACGCGGGGCAGGTGTGCCAGCGGTTGATCGTCGTGTCGTACTGGACGCCCGGATCGGCGCAGCGCCAGGCGGCGTCGGCGATCTGGCGCATCAGCTCGCGCGCGTCGATCGTCTCGAGCGGGCGGCGGTCGGTGCGGGCGAGCAGATCCCAGGATCCGCCCTTATCGACCGCCTCCATGAACTCGTCGGTGACGCGAACCGAGTTATTGGCGTTCTGGTACTGGATCGAGGTGAAGCCGTCGCCGTCGATGCTCATGTCGAAGCCGGCGTCGCGCAGCGCGCCCGCCTTCTCCTCTTCGCGCGCCTTGCACCAGATGAAGTCCTGGATATCCGGGTGGTCGACGTCGAGGACGACCATCTTCGCCGCCCGCCGCGTCTTGCCGCCCGACTTGATCGTGCCCGCCCAGGCGTCGGCGCCGCGCATGAAGGAGACCGGCCCGCTGGCGAAGCCGCCCTTCGAGAGCAGCTCCTTCGAGGAGCGGATGTTGGAGAGGTTGATCCCCGACCCCGAGCCGCCGCGGAAGATCATCCCCTCCTTGGTGTTCCACTCGAGGATCGACTCCATCGTGTCGTCGACGCTGAGGATGAAGCAGGCCGAGCACTGCGGCCGCTCCTCGAAGCCGACGTTGAACCAGACGGGGCTGTTGAAGGCCGCCTTCTGATGCAGCAGGATCGCCGTCAGCTCCTCCTCGAAGGCGTCGGCGTCCTCGGCCGAGGCGAAGTAGCCGCCCTCGCGGCCCCAGCCGGCGATCGTGCCGGCGACGCGGCCGATCATCTGCTTGACCGAGGTCTCGCGCTGGTCGGTCCCGAGCTGGCCCCTGAAGTACTTCTGGGCGACGATGTTGGTCGCGTTCTGCGACCAGCTCTTGGGGAACTCGACGCCGCGCTGCTCGAAGGCCGGGTTGGCGGGGTCGCCGATGATCGCGTCGCGGATCTCCCACTCGACCTCGTCGAAGGGGTGGGTTCCGGCGGTCGAGAAGCGGCGCTCGACGAGCAGCCCTCCAGCCATCCCTGTCTCTCTGGAAGCTGCCTTAGACATCGATCCCTCTCCTCTCAATCGCTCTCTCGGGGTAACGAAGCATCATTGAGGCCGAGCCGGACAGAACAAGCCTGCGGAAAGCCTGCAGATAGCGCTTTTCTGCCGTTTTCGCCACCACTCCAGGGTACGCACCCCGACCTCTCGGACCAAGTTCTCGAACCCGGTATTTAGGGATTACCCTCCCCAGGCATGGCCGAACGAGCCCGCAAGCTGCGCAAAGACGCCGGCGAGGCGATGGGCGCCGTCCGTGACGGTGCCTCGGACATGGCCGCAGCGGCCCGCGACGGCGCCGCCGACGCGATCGCCAGGGTCAAGCCGCGGCTGCGCGGCGTCCTGCATCAGTGGGCCTTCTTCGCCTCGCTCGTCGCCGGCGCGCTGCTGGTCGCCTTCGCTCCGACCCCCCGGGCGACGGTCGCCACCGCGATCTACGCGGCGAGCCTGTCGGCGCTGCTCGGCGTCAGCGCTCTCTATCACCGCGTCAACTGGCGCCGGCCCGAGGTCCGCCGCTGGGTCCGCCGCCTCGACCACTCGATGATCTTCTTCCTGATGGCCGGGACCTACACGCCGTTCGCGCTGCTGGTCCTGCAGGGGACGCTTGCCCAGGTGATCCTCGTCGTCGTCTGGGCCGGGGCGATCGCCGGCACGATCGTCGAGATGATCTGGATCGATGCGCCGAAGTGGGTCACGGCGCTGATCTACATGTCGCTCGGCTGGGTCGGCGTCGTCGCCTTCCCGGGCCTGCTCGAGCACGCGGGGGTCGCGGCCGTCGCGCTGATCGCCGCCGGCGGCCTCATCTACAGCGCCGGCGCCCTCGTATACGCGACCCAGCGCCCCGACCCGAGCCCAGCCGTCTTCGGCTACCACGAGGTCTTCCACCTGCTGGTGATCGCCGCCGCCTCACTGCACTTCGCGGCGATCGCGGCCTACGCGCTGCCCAAGGGCTGACGAACGGCTGACGGCTCAGGCCGCGGCGCCGGCGGCGCCGGCCTTGGCCGCTTCGATCAGCTCGCGGACCTCGTCCTCGCGGCCCTCGCGCACCAGCTCGACCGGGTCTGGGTCGCCGTTGACGATCGACTCGAAGAACGCCTTGCGGTCCTGGTAGGTCGGCAGCGTCGCCTTGGCCCAGCCGCGGGGCTCGTTGAGCAGGATTGCCAGCCGCGCGTAGGGCTCGCCGAATGCCCCGGCGATCTCCCGCTTCATCCGCTTTGCCAGCGCCGGCGACGCTCCCGCGGTCGAGATCGCGATTGCCAGCGGGCCGGTGCGGACGATCGCCGGCAGGATGAAGTTGCAGAGCGGTGGCACGTCGACGACGTTGACCAGCATCGCCCGCCGCTCGGCGCCGTCGTAGACGCCGATGTTGACGTCGGTGTCGTTGGTCGCCGCGATCGCCATGAAGGCGCCGTCGAGGTCGGGGTCGGCGAACTCGCGCCCCTGCCACTCGATCGAGCCCTCGGCCGCGTAAGCCTCCAGCTCGGGCACGACCTCGGGCGCGACGACGACGACGTCGCCGTCGCAGGCAAGCAAGCCCTCGACCTTCTCGAGCCCGACCTCGCCGCCGCCGACAACCAGGCAGCGCCTGCCCTTGAGCAGCAGGCAGGCGATGTAGAGCGGCGTGTCGAGCATCCCCTGGACGCAGGACTGGTCGCAGATCCCCTTGCGGAGCTGGCAGACGCATTCCTTGCCGGCATAGGCCTGGGCGGGCATCGCCAAAGGGTAGTGACCGGTCGCGCCGGTCTGGCTACGGGGTGTAGGTGATCGCCAGCGAGGCGATGTCGTGCTGGGACTTCTTCGAGCCGGAGTCCCTGACGTAGATCTTCACGATCGCCCCGTTTGCCCTGGCCGGGCTGTTGATCTCCGGCAGCGAGACGGCATCGGTGACGAAGCTGCTCGTCGATGAGTTGCATGACACGGGCGTGGTGGTGCTGCCGTGCGTGCCGATGACGGTGACGCCCGAATAGACCTCGAACCAGTAACAGGTCGTGCTGCCTGCCGTCGCCGGCCGGTAGGCGTGAGTGAACGTCGCGCCTCCAACAGCGGCGCTGCTCGGAACGTATGCCGGGAAGCTGAGCTTGAGGTAGCGCAGCGAGCTGAACGAGCTGGACCAGTTGGTCCCCGCGTTGTAGGTGGTGCCCTCGGCGGCTGCGATTCCCCACGGTGTGCTCACCGCACTGCCGCCGGCGGAGTCGACGTCGATCGTGTCGTAGAGCGTGAAAGCCGTCGAGGCGGCCGACCCCGAGATCGTCGCCAGATCAACCGTGATTGCGTGCGAGCTCGCCTGCTTGCCGTACAGCCGCACGCGCAGGTCGTTGGCGATGTCGGAGCTGGTCACCTCGGGCAGTGCGGTCGTGGTCGTCTGCAGGACGGTCGTCGAGTTGCAGGCGACCGGCGTTGAGGTGCTGCCGTGGGTACCGATGACGGCCCCCGTCGACGCGCGCCGGACCTCGAAGTAGAAGCAGGCCGCCTCGCCGGAGCTGCTGCTGGCAAAGCTGAAGTTGAAGTTGGGGCTCGATACACCGAGCCCGGCCTGCAACGGCGCGTTGTAATCCCACTGGATGTAGCGGGACGACTGGAACGAGGTGGCGAAGTTGCCGCTGTTGGCGGTGCGAGCGTCGGTGGCAAAGGCCGAGGTGCTGGACTGGTTGCTCTCGACGGCCGATGACGCGTCGCGCAGGTCCCAGGCCGAGGTCGCGATCGTCGTCGGCACGGCCACGGTGATCGCGGCGCTCGCCGTATCGCCCTGGTTGCCCACGGCATAGACCGTGTGTGCTCCATTCGACGTGCCGGTCGGAATCGTCACCGTCACGCCGGCGCTGCCGTTCGTCGCGACGGGGCTGGGAGAGATCGAGCCGCTCAGAACGGTCCCGGTGCTCGCGTTGTCGAGCTTGAAGGTCACGGTCTGGCCGGCGACGAAGCTGGTCAGGTTGCCGCTCAGCGTTGACGGCAGGCTGGTCAGCGTCGTCGAGGAGCTGAACGAGAGCGCCGGCGATGCCACCGTCGCCGCCGCGCTCTGGCTACTCTCGGTGCCCACCCAGTTGGACTGCTTCGGGGTCACCGAGTATTTCCAGCTCCCGGCTGGGACGGCCTGTTCGGTGCAGCTGAGCGCCGAGATCGTGCCGGTGCAGCTTGCTCCAATGGTCTGCAGCTGGCCGCCGCCGTTGTAGCGCCTGACCGTGTAGCCGCTCACCGCGCTGCCACCGGCGAAGCTGCTGGCCGCCCAGCTCACGGTCACGTTGCGGCCGGACACGCTGGTCGCCGGCTGGTTGCCCGCGGGCATCGCCCGCGCCCGCGAGGCCGCCGATCCGCTCGCCGCCTTGGTCCAGCCGGCATGAGCAAGGTCGGCTCCGAGTAGCGAGGCGATCGCAACGACCAAAGAGATCAGCGCCGGCTTTCTCATGCCTTGCGCGCCCTTGCCTTGAAGAAGAGCGGGAAGGTGGCGTTCTCGCAGCTGCGAGGAGCGCCGGCGAGCATCTCGATCGGCACCCGGACGCTCCGAGCTCTGCTGGCCGGAATCTTCACGTGGCCATGAAAGTTGGTCAGTGCCAGCTGGCCCGCCAGACATTCCTCGCTAGCGTCGCCGCTGCTGATCCCGACCCAATGCAGCTCCACCTGGAATGCGTGGAGGTTGGCGACCCGCAGCGTCAACGGCTCCTGGACGCCTGCCCGCAGGCCCTCGATCTGGCCGGTTATGGCCAGATCGGCCGCCCTGTGCTTGGCGGCCGAGGCCGCGCGTGCGCTGATCGAAGGCGGAGCCACGGCCCACCGGCCCGCCAGCACGGCGAAAAGGCCGGCGAGGACCAAGGTGACGATTGCTCGTCTCATTGGCCTCGCCGGCCTCTCGCTCTCGAATTCCAGCTACGCGCTAGGCGTTGCTGGAGCCCGAGAGGGTGACGGGAATGGTGAACGTGGCGCCCTGGCAGGCGTCGACGGAGGCGTTCGACATCGCCGCCGCGCCCGAGAGCGTGGTCTGGGCTGTGCCGTTGACGGCGCCGCTCTTGGCGGGGACGTCGATCGACAGGCCGCTCTGGTCGCTGAACGACACGCCGGTCGGCGTGCAGGCCGCATGGCCGCTGTCGGCGGCGATGCTGGAGCTGCTGCCGTTCAGCGCGATGCCGGTGACCCGGACCGGGTAGCTGTTCGGGTTGCTGACCTTGATCGCGACATCGCCACTGCCGCCCGGATAGAGCGTCGCCGCCGTGCTCGCCGAGACGTCAACCGTGCTCAGCGCCTGAGCGCTGCCGGCCTTGGCGTAGCCGGAGCCGGTGCCGGTGGCGAGCCAGGCTGCATATACGAGGCTTGCGCCGATGACTGCGACGGCGGCGGCCAGAGCAGCGACTGCCTTGTGCTTGCGTGAGAATCCCTTCCTCATGGTGTGCTCCTTGTGGTCTGGTCGCTGCGCGATCGACCTTCGGGCCGCAGGCCCTCGCCGTCGCAACGGATGGGTGCGTTCGCGTGATCTGTGCTCAGCGTTCGCATGGACATTCGTCCTATCGGCCATCCGGCCACCCCACCTTTACGGGCGATATTTGTTTCGGGAGACCGAGGACTTATGACCGGCCCTGTGAGTGGCTCCCGTGCGTCGGCAAGAGGGGGCGGTTGCTACCCTCGCCTCCGTCCGAGCCGGGGAGGACCCTCCTCGACCCCGCCCGGAAAAGCCATGCGACTGATCGTCACCGAGAAGAACAACAGCGCCAAGAAGATCGCCGAGATCCTCGGTGGCGGCAAGGCGAAGACCGACGCCAGCTACAAGGTGCCCTTCTATACCTGGGGCGACGGCGAGGGCGCCCAGACGGCGATTGGCCTCAAGGGCCACGTCCTCAACCCCGCCTTCCCCGACGAGTACTCGAACTGGCAGAAGGTCGATCTCCACGACCTGATCGACGCCCAGCTGATCAAGGAGCCGACCGACAAGAACGTCGTTCGCGCAATCCGCAAGGTCGCCGCCGACGCCGACAAGCTCGTGATCGCGACCGACTTCGACCGCGAGGGAGAGCTGATCGGCCTCGAGGCGCTGCAGGAGATCCTCGAGGTCAACCCCGACCTCGTTCATACGGTCAAGCGTGCCCGCTACTCGGCGCTGACCAAGGACGAGATAGAGGACGCCTTCGGCAACCTCGACGAGCTCTCCTACGAGCTCGCCCACGCTGGCGCCGCCCGTCAGGACATCGACCTGATCTGGGGGGCGACGCTGACCCGCGCCGTCTCACTCGCGACCCGTCGCTTCGGCTCAAACTTCCTCTCCGTCGGCCGCGTCCAGAGCCCAACCCTCGGCCTGATCGTCGAGCGTGAGCTCGAGCGCCGCGCCCACGTCGCCGAGCCCTTCTGGGAGGTGATGGCGCGCTTCGAGCACCCCGACGGCGCCTTCGAGGCCCACCACGTCACCGACAAGTTCTGGAAGCGCGAGGAGGCCGAGGCCGCCGTCGCCGCCACCAAGAGCCCGGGCGTCGTCAAGGAGGTCAAGGCCCGCCGCTCGAGCCGCAAGCCGCCGACCCCGCTCAACACGACCGCCTTCACCACCGACGCCTCCAGCCGTCTCGGCATCACCCCCTCGAGCGCGATGCGCACCGCCGAGGACCTCTACATGGACGGCCTGATCTCCTATCCGCGCACCGACAACACCGTCTACCCGCCGTCGCTGCCGGTTCGCGAGCTGATCGTCTCGATGGCTCAGGTGCCCGACTTCTCCGCCGCCCAGTCGCTCCTCGGCAAGAGCCAGCTGACGCCGACCCGCGGCAAGAAGGAGACGACCGACCACCCGCCGATCCACCCGACTCAGGCGATCGACCCGTCGACCCTCGAGGGCCCCAAGCGCCGCGTCTACGAGCTCGTCGTCCGCCGCTTCCTCGCCACCTTCGCCGAGCCGATGATCACCGAGTCGACCCGCGCCGACATCGAGGCCGGCAGCGAGACCTACTTCATCCGCGGCTCGGTTCTGATCGACCCCGGCTACGCCGCGATCTACACCTACGCCCGCTCGGCCGACGAGGAGATCCCCAAGCTCGAGCAGGGCCAGGAGCTGCCGCTGGACGGCGATGCCTGGATGGTTGACAAGGAGACCCAGCCGCCGGCCCGGATCAGCCAGGGCAAGCTGATCGAGATGATGGAGGAGCGCGGCCTCGGCACCAAGGCGACGCGCGCCGACATCATCCAGAAGCTCTTCTACCGCGGCTACGTCTACAACAACCC
The DNA here is from genome assembly GCA_033856175.1 of Solirubrobacterales bacterium. GTDB lineage: Bacteria > Actinomycetota > Thermoleophilia > Solirubrobacterales > 70-9 > JAWVFK01. Next base: position 23,773 of record JAWVFK010000003.1, read on the forward strand.
TCCGATCCCCAGCGAGACCGGGATCGCGATGTACAAGGCGTTCAAGGACTACGTGCCGCGGATGGCGACGCCGGAGATGACGGCCGAGCTCGAGGCCGAGATGGACGACATCGCCAACGGCAAGGTGACCAAGGAGGAGGTCGTCGCCGACAGCCGCAAGCTGCTGCACTCGACCTACGACGAGATCGACGCCAAGCGCGAGGACCTCGCCAAGGTCGTCTGGAAGGGCATGGACGAGGACCGCATTCTCGGCCCCTGCATCGTCTGCGAGCGCGCCGGCCGCAAGCAGGAGGATGGCTCGCCGAACATGCTGCGGATCATCCGCGCCAAGAAGTCGGGCAAGCGCTTCGTCGGCTGCCAGGGCTGGGAGCCCGACAACCCCGACGCCTGCGACGTCACCTTCCCGCTGCCCCAGCGCGGCGACGTCTTCCGCCTCGAGGAGCGCTGCTCGATCTGCGGCGAGACGCCGCGGCTGAGGGTGGTGCCCTTCCGCGGCCGTCAGTGGAACCTCTGCCTCAACGAGACCTGCCCCTCGATGGCCGAGATGCGCGCCAAGCGCGCCGAGCGCGAGGCGGCCAAGGCCGCGAAGGCGGCCGCCGATGGCGACGCCGACGCGGAGGGCGGAGCCACTGGCTCCGGCAACGGCAAGGCCGAGCTCGAGGGCAAGGCCTCGGCGACCAAGGTCAAGCGAGCGACCCGCTCGAAGAGCGCCAAGGGCGCCGCCAAGGCCAACGGCGCCAAGCCGAAGCGCGCTTCGAAGCCGCGCAGCGCTCCCAAGTCGAGCTAGCCGCCCAGCGTGTTCATCACGCTCGAGGGCATCGACGGCTCGGGCAAGAGCACCCAGGCCAAGCTGCTGGCCGAAGCGCTGGGCGAGGACACGCTGCTGCTGCGCGAGCCCGGCGGGACCGAGGCGGCCGAGCGGATTCGCGAGATCCTCGCCGACCCTGCGATCGAGCTGGACCCGCGAGCGGAGCTGCTGCTCTTCTGCGCCGCCCGAGCGGATCTCGTCATCCGCGAGATCGAGCCGGCGCTGGCGGCGGGGCGTGAGGTCATCTGCGACCGCTTCACGGATTCCACCGTGGCCTACCAGGGGGTGGCAAGGGGTCTCGGCGTGGAGCTGGTCGAGAAGCTCAACGAGGCGACGACGGGGGGCCTGAAGCCCGACCTGACGCTGCTGCTGCGGATCGACCCGGAGCTGGCGGCGAAGCGGCTCAGTGGCGAGGCCGACCGCTTCGAGGCCGAGGGCTTGGAGTTCCAGCGGGCCGTGGCGGCCGCCTACGACGAGCTGGCGGCAGCCAATCCGCAACGGATCGTCGCGATCGATGCAGAGCTCGATCCGGCACAGGTCCAGCTGGTTGTCCTTGATGCGATCCAGCATTCGGTGAGACGGCAACTTGGGAGTTCGGGCGCCCCCAGCGAACCTTCCTGAAGTCCGGTCAGTCGCCACAATGGATGGCGATGTCCCTCGCCACCCCAGCTGAGCCGAGCGAGCTGAGCGCCGCACTCGAAGACGCGACCTCCGATCAGCCCCACGCCGCCAAAGCGCTTGCCGGAGGCCTGGCCTCTGGCGCCCTTCACGCCTACCTCTTCCACGGCCCGCGGGGCACCGGCAAGCGCGCCGCCGCCCGGGCCTTTGCCGCTGAGCTGCTTGCCCAGGGCTCCGAGGATCCAGACTCAGCACGGCGTCGCGCCCTCGCCGACCCCTCGCCGCACCCCGATCTCGTCTGGCTGCGCCCGGCCGGCTCGCAGCACCTCGTCGGCGATGTCCGCGAGCAGGTCATCCATGCCGCGGCGCTGCGCCCGTTCGAGGGCGAGCGGCGGGTCTTCGTCATCGAGTCCGCCGACGCGATGCAGGAGGAGAGCCAGAACGCGCTGCTGAAGACGCTCGAGGAGCCGCCATCCTTCGCCCATCTGCTGCTGCTGAGCGCCGAGCCCGAACTGATCGCCGAGACCGTGCGCTCGCGCTGTCAGCCGATCGCCTTCGCGCCGTTGTCGCCGGAGGCGGTCGAGCGCCGCCTCGCCGGCGCCGACGCCGGCTCGGACGAGCGCCGCGCTGTCGCGCGGCTGAGCGGCGGCGACGCCGATCTCGCCGCGCTGCTGCTGAGCGACCCCGGACGCCGCATCCGCGACATCGCCGAGGCGCTCGCCCGAGCCGCGTGCGCGGACGATCCCTCGGCGACGCCCTGGCGCCCCCTGCTCGAAGTCAGCGAGACGATCGGCAACGAGAGTGGGGCGATCGCCGAAGCAGAGCTGCTCGAGCGCGCCGAGACCGCTCCCAAGTCGGAAGCCGCCAGGCGCAAGCGCGAAGCCGGCGAGGCCGCTCGGCGGGTCTCACGCCGTGAGCGCACCGCCACCCTGGATCTGGCGCTGGCCCTCTGCGGTGCCTGGTACCGCGATCTCGCCAGCGTCGCCGCCGGCGCCCCCGAGCTCGTGCTCAACGCCGACCGGACCGCCGACCTCGAGGCCGACGCGGCGGGCCTCGCGCCCGCCCGTGCCCGCGAGGCCGTCGAGCTGACCCTTGACACGCGCCAGCGCCTGCGCCTGAACGTCGCCGAGGAGCTCGCGCTCGAAGCGCTCTTCTTTCGCCTCCAAGACGCTCTTGCCTGAAAAACTGGGTCGCTGATGGCGCGCCGGATTCGCCAGCCACGCAGGACAGTTCGCTCGGGCCTCAGGCTCAGCATGCGCTTCTGGCTCGGCGCCGCCTTCGCGCTCGTCGGCGTGCTGACGGCGGTCGCGGTCTACTTCTTCGTCACCGACTCGAGCGAGCGCGTGATCTCGGAGAGCTCGTCGGACATCGCCGTCGGCCGGACGATCAAGCTCGCCGACAAGATCGGCCAGGTCGACGACAAGACCGAAGCAGACGCGCTGGCGACGAACCAGAGCCCCTCGTTCGAGCTCTGGCTATTCGACCTCAGGGGGGGCCGGCCGGTCTTCGACCACGGCGCCCGCGATCGGCTGCCGCCCGAAAGCACTCAGGCCGCGGCACTCGGTGGGGCGCTCAACGGCGGCCGCTACGTCCGCGACCTCTCTCGCCACACGACGATCGTCGCCGTTCCGTTCTTCCGCAAGGGCAAGCTCCGCGGCGCCGTGCTGGCGCGCGGCAGTCGCCCGGCGGCGCTGACCGAGTCGATCCGCGCCCTTCGCGGCGACAGCCTCACGGCGCTGATCGTCGCCGTGCTCGCCGGCGCCCTGCTCGGCTTCATCATCGCCAGCGCGATCGCTCGCCGCGTCAAGCGATTGGCGATCGGCGCCGAGGAGATCGCGGCCGGCCGCTTCGATGCGCCGCTCGGAGATCGCGGCCCGGATGAGATCGGCGCCCTGGCCGCCGCCCTCGACACGATGCGCGCCGCCCTGCGCGAGAGCTTCAAGGTCCTGACCTCGGAGCGCGACAAGCTCTCCTCGATCTTCGACGGCCTCGCCGACGCGGTCATGGTCGTCGGCTCCGACGGCGAGATCCGCTTTGCCAACGTCGCCGCGCGACCCCTTGTGACCGTCGGCGAGGAGCCGATCGACGCTCTGGTGCCGGCGCTCCGCCGCGCCGCCGAGCGCGGCAGCTTCGAGCAGGAGACGCTGCGGGTGGAAGACCGGGTCTACGCGGTCTTCGCCCGCGACCTGCCGGCAGAGCAGGCCGTCCTCGTTGTCGTCCGCGATCGCACCGACGAGCTCCGCCGCGAGCTCGCCGAGCACGAGTTCGTCTCCAACGCGGCCCATGAGCTCCGCAACCCCCTCGCCGGCATCTCCGGTGTGCTCGAGGTGCTGCGCTCCGGGGCCAAGGACGACCCCGAGGCCCGTGAGCACTTCCTCGGGCGCCTGTCGGAGGATGTCGAGCGGATGAGCCGCCTGACCGAGTCTTTGCTCACGCTCGCTCGAGCGGAGACGATCGCCGACACCGAGCACGAGATCGTCGACGTCGAGGCCGCGGTTATAGAGGCCTCTGAGGCGGTGAGCGTCCCTGAGGGGCTGACGCTCGAGCGCGAGGTCGCCCATGACCTCGCCGCGCGCGGCGATCCCCAGCTGCTGCGCCAGGTGCTGATCGGCCTGCTCTCCAACGCTTTCAAGAACACGCCTCCGCCGGGCACCGTTACCCTAAGCGCCCGCCGCACGGGGAATGCGGCCGACGTTTTGATCGAGGTAACCGACACCGGTAGAGGAATCGCGGCCGACGAGCTCGACCGCGTCTTCGAGCGCTTCTATCGCGGCAGCGGCACGCTCCAGCAGGACGGCTTCGGCCTCGGCCTCTCGATCGCCAAGCGAATGGTCTCGGTGATGGATGGCGACATCGGCGTCCGCTCCAAGGAGGGCAGCGGCGCCACCTTCTGGGTCCGGCTGCCGGTCGCCCAGCCGACACCGACCCCCGTGGCCTAGCGATGCCTGCCAGCGGCAGAATCCTGATCGCCGACGACGAGCCTTCGGTTCGCGACTCGGTCGGCTACGCGCTCACGCAGGAGGGCTTCGACGTCACCCTCGCGGTCGATGGCGAGGATGCCGAACAGCGCCTCGGCGCCGACGAGGTCGCCTACGACCTGCTGATCCTCGACATCATGATGCCGGGGCGCAGCGGCCTCGACCTGTGCCGCGACGTTCGTGGCCGCAGCACGGTGCCGATCATCCTGCTGACGGCCAAGGACGCCGAGGTCGACAAGGTGGTCGGCCTCGAGGTCGGCGCCGACGATTACGTGACCAAGCCCTTCAGCGTTCGCGAGCTGCTCGGCCGCGTCCGCGCTCAGCTGCGCCGTCGCGAGCTCGACAGGGCGGCCCCGGCGGGCGGCGCCAAGCTCCAGGCCGGCCCCGTCGAGATCGACCTCGCGCGCCACATCGTCACCGTCCGCGGCCATCAGGTCAACCTGACGCGATCCGAGTTCCAGGTCCTGCGGCTGCTGATCGACCGCCCCGGTCAGGTCTTCTCGCGCGAGGAGATCATGGAGGAGCTCTGGCAGACCGAGTTCCGCGGCGACGTCCGCGCCTGCGACGTCCACATCTCGAACCTCCGCCAGAAGGTCGAGCGCGACCCGCAGGAGCCCGAGCTGGTCGTCACCGTGCGAGGCGTCGGCTACAAGTTCTTTGACGCCTAGAATCTCCAGCGGCGCCGGAGTAGCTCAGTTGGCCAGAGCACCGCTCTCGTAAAGCGGGGGTCACGGGTTCGAATCCCGTCTCCGGCTTTACTCGTCGCGCTCGCCGCGGATCTGCTCTCGTTCGGCGAGGCGGTTCTGACGTCGCAGGCCGGCCTCGCGTTGCCGGCGGCGCTCGGTGTCGCTCTCGGCGATCAGCTCCGGCACCTCGGTCGGGTGTCCGTCCTCGCCGAGAGCCACCATCGTCAGATAGGCGGTCGATGTGTGGCGGCGCTCGCCGCTGCGCGGGTTCTCAGACTCGACGCGTACGCCGACCTCCATCGAGGTGCGCCAGACGGCGTTGACCGAGGCCTGGCAGCTCAGCAGCTCGCCGACGTTTACCGGGTGCAGGAACGTCATCCGATCGACGGCGGCGGTGACGACGCGACAGCCGGAGTGGCGCACCGCCGCGATGCCCGCCGCCTCGTCGCAGAGCCTCATGACGACGCCCCCGTGGACGAAGCCGGCGGTGTTGGCGTCGCCGAGGCTCATCCACTTGACGAGGTTGGAGTGCGAGTGCTCGGCCGTGCGGGGTTCCACGCGGCGATCGTAATAGGCTGCGGCGGCATGTCGACGGCCACCCTCAACACCTCGCGCGGCGCAATCGGCCTCGAGCTCTTCGACGAGGACGCCCCCAAGACCGTCGCCAACTTCCGCAAGCTGGCCGAGGACGGCTTCTACGACGGCATCGTCTTCCACCGGATCATCAGCGACTTCATGATCCAGGGCGGCTGTCCTGAGGGCACCGGCACCGGCGGCCCCGGCTACACCTTCGAGGACGAGTTCAACCAGCGCAAGATCGTCCGCGGCGCGCTGGCGATGGCCAATGCCGGTCCCAACACCAACGGCTCGCAGTTCTTCATCGTCACCGCCGACGCCTGCCCCTGGCTCGACGGCAAGCACACGGTCTTCGGTCAGGTCAGCTCGGGGATGGAGGTCGTCGAGGAGCTCAACGGCCTCGACACCGGCCCCGGCGACAGGCCGCTCGAGCCGCCGGTCATCCAGGGCATCGAGCTCGGCGAGTAAGCCGGCGCTACGCGGCCTGGATGACTAGGGGCCGGTCGGCACCTGGGTCGGGTCGCAGTCGAGCGTCCCGTGATCCGTGAACGGCGTCGAGCCATCGCCGGGGTCGCGCTCGTTGGAGCCCGGGCAGCGCTTGCGCTTGTTCAGCTGCAAGAGGCCGTTGATCGGGTCGAAGACCTGGTTTATGGGCACCGGCCCGGCGAGGATCGCGCCGACCAGCTGGGGAAGGCTCGGTGTCGGGGTGGAGAGCGTGAAGGCGTTGAAGGTCGTCGAGATCCGCGAGCTGCCGCCGTTGGCGTCCCAGAACCCGGAGACGCCGCTGAAGTCATCGAACCAGCCGCTGATCGCCTCGTTGGTGACGTAGGGCCTAAAGAACGCCAGCTGGGGCAGCCCGCCTTCCAGCGATGAGGTGGTGGCGGGGAAGGCGCCCTCGCGGCTGGCGCCGTTTCTGACCACAGGGCCGGCGGCGATCTTGCCGAGCGGGATCTGCAGTCGGGTCAGGTCGATCAGGTCGTTTGCCTTGCCCGGGGCGTGGACGATGCGGTCGAGGTCGCGGATCGCCGGCACAGCGTCGTTGGCAAAGCCGCGCAGGTTGGCGGCAAAGGGCTGGAGCTTCTTGGCGACGGGCTTTGAGGCGTTGACGAGGGGGTCGAGGTCATCGAGGGTCGAGCGCAGGTTCACCGCGGTCGTGTTGAAGGTCCGCATGAAGCCCGGCAGCTCGGTCAGGGCGCTCGATAGCGAGGCCGACTGCCGCCCGATCGCGCCCATCATCAGATCGACGTTGTGGATCAGGGCAGAGACGTCGGGGGCGCGGGAGTCAAGCGCCGAGGTAAGTGCTGCGGAGTCGACGATCAGCGACTCGAGC
>JAWVFK010000004.1:0-10268 GCA_033856175.1 Solirubrobacterales bacterium
CAGCGTCGCCAAACCGGCGGCGAACCTGACGGCGGCGATCACCTCGATCTCGATGCCCAGCGACGGCCGGGCCTGGCTGACGACCGACACCGGCCAGGTCTTTGCCGGCTCGCTGGAGGGCCTCAACTGGTCCTGGAAGCCCGAGAATGTCAGTTCCGACGGCACCGTCCTTTCGACCGTCACCACTGGGCAGAAGGGCACCGGCGGCGAGGACGCCGCCCTCACCTCGATCGCCATCAACCCCCAGGGCTTTGGTTTCGCCGTCGGCAACCTCGGCCTGGTCCTCAAGCGCTCGGGCGATGGCGCCCATCCGTGGAAGCGCGTCGGCGGGCTTCCCGTCCACAACTACAGCTCGACCGCGGTCCCGGCGGGCGGTCACGGCGACGGCGCGCTGATCGGCGGCGAGTACGGGCTGGTCCTCAGCTATGACCGTGGTCAGCTGACGACGGTCCACCAGGCCGACGTCTGGGATCCGATCAACCACACCGGCCTTGACCTTGCCGCTCCCGTTCTTGGCCTGGCGCTGGTGCCCGGGCAAAAGGACGGGCAGTTGGAGATGTGGGCCGCCGAGCAGGCCGGACCAAGGCGCCAGTACAACGTCGTCTCCAGCCGCGACCCGGCGCCCAACGCGCTGCTTCACTACTCCAGCGATCCCGGCGATCCGCTGCTGGACGGTGGCGCCCACCGCGCCACAGCGCTCCGCGACGCGCCACCAAAGCAATCGGGTGAGCTCAGCTTTGCCGCCTTTGGCAAGTCCGAATGTCAGGCCAAAGCCCCCAACAGCTGCCCGGCTCCCGCGGCGACGAATCTGATCAGCGATGTCATTCCGCAGCGGATCGCCGATCAGCTCGACGGCCCCGGTGGCCCCGACCTGTCGCTGTTCAGTGGCGATGCCGTCTATGTCGCCCAGAACGACAACTCCAGCAACGCCACAGCGACCTATGCCCAGGAGACGAACAGCCCGACCGACGCCAGCACCGTTCACGCCCGCTGGGTCGAGTCGGTAGCCGGCCGCTTTGCGGCGGCCGGTATGCCGCTCTTTGGCGCCCTCGGCAATCAGGATCTCTCGCTGGTGGCACCGCCGCTTGTCACGGGCCTGGCCACTCAATTTATCCACGGCACCGAAGGGCTCGGCACCCGTACAAGGACCCCCGGCCCCAACATCCGCTGGCGAAAGGCCTTGGCGGCGATGCCAGAGCCGTGGGGCAGGACGGGCGCCTACCCCGGCCACAACGGCCTCAGCTTCGACCCCGTCCCCGACCCCGGCGCCTCGGGTCCGGGCTATGACCCGACCCAGGCCTCGACCCATTACGCGGTAGACATTTCCCGCGACGGCCACAAGATCGCCCGCCTGGCAGTTCTCGACACCTCCCTGCAGCAGATCAGCCCCGCGGCTGTGCAAAACCCGGTCGAGGACCAGCTGACCTGGCTCGACGGCGTTCTCTGCATCAAGGGACAGACCTCGACCGCCAGCTGCTCACGCGAGCCCGCCCAGCAGGCGATCGTGCTCTCGGAGACCCCGACCTACTCCTACGGCCCCGGGGGGCTCGACGACACCGAGACGAGCGATGGCAACGCACTCGAGGCGATTCTGACCAAGGACAAGGTCAACGTCATCGTCTCGGGGCGGCTCGGCTGGAACGGCCTCTACTGGACGAGGGCCCAGGGCGTCCACAGTCCCGACGCCGGCGGTCAATACCCAACTGGGTCACCCGCCCCCCTAAACGGAGCCTCACCGATCCCGACGGTGATCGCCTCCTCAGCCGGTGGCAAGTTCAACAAGAACGCCCAGGACTCCGGCCAGACCCCGGCGTCAAACGGCTACTGGCACGGCTACACCATCGTCCGCCTCTCGCCCGACGGCGACCCCACCAAGACGATCGTCGAGCAGCGTCCGATCTTCGACTGGCTCCAGATCTCGGCCAGGCGCCACCTGCTGCGACCGGGCCAGAAGCTCGATCTGGCAGGAGTGGGGCGCGAAGCCGTCGGCATGGACCAGCCGATCCGCTACGACGAGCTCACCACACCGGCGATCACCCACTGCTGGGATCTGGTGCTGGCGGATCCCGAGAAGCCGTGGTTGGCGATGAAGGCAAGCGATGCGTCGGATGCGCAGCTGGCGGCTGCCAACCAGCCCGGGCGTGGCTGCGCGGCCAGATCCTTTGCCGGCGCTCAGTATGAAAGCGCCAAGAGCTCCAACCCCTGCGATCCCTACGTCTGCGCCGGCTCTGAGATCGGCTCGATCAACGACCAGACGGGCTCGGTCAACTCTGAGGGACCAAAGGAGCGCACCTTCGCCCTCGCCCTGGTCTCCGCCGCCGGCAAGGTAGCCACCTACCCGCTCGTCTTTGAGCCCAGACCCACATTCACGCCTGAGCCACCGCCACCACCTCCACCACCGCCGGGGGCAACACCGCCACCGCCTGCAACTCCACCCCCAGGCCAGGTGCCGCCGCCCAACATCCCGCCGCCGCCGACGCCACCGGCCGTGCCGCCCGGTCCTGGCCTTCAGGCGACGAGCCCGCCTGCGGTGCCGCTGCCTCCCTCAGGCGGCGCGCCGACGCTCAACCTCTTCACCTCACCGACCTCGATCAGCGTTGCGCCCTCGCTGTCGCTCTTCCCACCGGCGCCGCCGGTGATTAACGTCGCGCCGCCTACTCCTGCCCGACCGAGGCAGGAGGCTAAGAAGGCTGCGGTTCAGAGCTCGGGGTCGGAGAACGACTCGCCCTCTGACGCGGGCCTCGGCGGCGACCTCGCCCAGGGACCGCCCGAGCCCAAGGGCTCGGCGATGACCCGGCATGACCCGAATGCCGCCACCCGTCGCGAGCGCGTCGCGCCAGGCCAATCGATCACACCGCTCGCTCGCCACGCCCAACCCTCGGCCTGGGCCCGCGATCTGCAGTGGGGCGGAGGGCTGACCCTGATGGCCTTGGTGCTTGCGCTCGGGTTCACCACCGTGCGCCCCGGATCTCGCCGCCGTCAGCCCGAGATTCCGGCCCCAGCCCGGGTCTGGTCACATACCCGACGGGATCGCTGAGGTTCTGGAGCGATCCCGTAGCGGCTTTCGTCTGTCAGCGGGCGCGGAGGCGCCGCCACGCCGTTCGTTGCTGAGAACTCGACACAAACTGCGGTTGTTACGTGATGGTTTCTCGGCAAGGCTATGGGGGTGTTTTCGCCAGGAACCGCGGATGATAGCCTCTACATAGGAATCTATGTATGACGGGAGGAAGGTTGGCGGCAAAACCACGCAGGAACGCGATTAGGACGAAGGCCGGCGGGGCGCGAGGGAGCCGCCGGCGAGATGCGCCCTGGGGCCCGACCGAGCTGCAGCGCAGCTATCGCACTGTGCTCGACATGGCCAAGGAGGCCCCCCAGTCGATCCTGGATTCCGACGGCGAGATGCTGGTGGTTCAGACAAAGCGGAGCGCCGACTTCCAGCGGCAGCTGCAGGAACGAGTCGCCGAAGCGGCGCGCTTCCAGGCCGTCTACGCCTACAACCGTGACAAGGATCCGAGCGACTGGGCGGGACAGACGACGTTTCCGTTTCTGGCGGCTCTGTCGCGGGCGGAGGTGGAGGAGTTCGCCCGTGAGCTGCTCGCCTACACGCTCGACGCGGCGCGTCGCGAAACGCTCGAGAATCTCGACGGCAACTTGCGTGCGTGGGGGGCGACGGCCGAGATCTACGAGGATCCGGAGGTCCTGGCGCAAATGACCGCGGCGATCGACTACGACAAGCTGGAGGAGGTCTTGCCTCCGCCCGAGGCGGCGGCCGCGGCCGCGGCGGAGGTGTGACACGCGAGGTCGATCCGCCTCGCGGGCCCGACAATCCCTTCCCACCCGGTCAGCTTCCCCGCCATCACCGGCTGAAGGGCAAGCTCAAGGAGTTCTGGGAATACGAGGTCGGTGGCGGTGAACGTGTTCGTTACAAGCGTGGGCCAGACGGCCAGGTAGTTGTGGTCTACGCCGGCCCCGCGCCCGCCGACACGCACGGCGGTTAAACGCCGGCCGCGCGGTGCGGAAGTACGCTGCCCCGGGCCGTGTCGCGCCCCCCTCGTATCCTCATCCTCTCCGCCTCGATCGGTGAGGGGCACGACCTGCCGGCTCGCGTCCTCGCCGATGGGCTGATCGCCGAGGCGCCCGGGGCCGAGGTCGAGATCGTCGATGCGCTGGCGACCGTCGGCGGCTTCGTCGAGCGGACCGTGCTCGGCGGCTCCCACTTCGAGTCGAAGTGGGGTGGGCGATTCTTCGACCTCGAGTTCAAGCTGATCACCGATGTCCGGCCGACGCGCTGGTTCGCCGGCAAGGTGATGATCGGGCTCTCCTCGGGGCCGATCCTGCGGCGGGTCGAGGAGGCGGCGCCCGACGTCGTCGTCTCGACCTATCCGGGCGCCACCGAGGTCCTCGGCCGCGCCAAGGCGCGCGGGCGCCTGCAGCTGCCGCTGGTCTCGGCGATCACCGACCTCACGGCGTTGCGCTACTGGGCCCACCCGGCGATCGACCTCCACCTGATCACGCATCCCGAGTCCGAGCCCGAGGTTCGCGAGATCGCCCCCCGCAGCGAGATCGCCTGCGTCCGCGGCCTCACCCGGCCGGAGTTCTACGAGCCGCGCGATCGAGCCGAGGCCCGGCGCTCGCTCGATCTGCCCGAGGAAGGCCGCGTCGTCGTCGTATCCGGCGGTGGCTGGGCCGTCGGCGACCTCACCGGCGCGGCCGAGGCGGCTCTTGCCCAGCCCGACACGACCGTCGTCTGCCTCTGCGGCCGCAACGAGGAGGTCCGGCTGGCGCTGGTCGATCGCTTCGCCGCCGAGCAGCGGGTCGTCGTCATGGGCTTCAGCGATCGCATCGACGACCTCTTCGCCGCCGCCGACGTCCTCGTCCACTCGACCGCCGGGCTGACTGTCCTCGAGGCGCTGATGCGCGGCTGTCGCGTCATCTCCTACGGCTGGGGCCACGGCCACATCAGGGTCAACAACGCCGCCTACCGCCGCCTCGGCCTCGCCGAGGTCGCCGCCGATCGCGCCGAGCTGGACCTGGCGCTGTCGCGGGCGCTGGCCCAGGCGGCTCCAGACGATCAGGCCGCCTGGTTCGCCGGCCTTCCAAGCGCGGCCGGAAAGGTCCTCGCTCTCCTGCCCGGCAGGTAGAGGCTCTTAGCCCGCGCGCTCGCCCGGGGCGGCGTCGGACTCCGCAATGACTCCGGCGACCGCGGGCGAGCTGGCCAGCAGCGCCACCGCGCCGCCGACGACCGCCAGCGCCAGGCCGAGCACGGCGCCGCCCAGCGGTGTGGCGCTCCAGCCCTCGCCGCCGACCAGCGGTGCCAGCACGACGGGGATGACGATCTGCATCGCCAGCACGGTCGGCGCCACCCGCGTCGCCGCGGCGCGCTGCAGGGCGGTCGCCTCCGAGACCACGCCGAGGACGATCACCGCGGCGACGAGCCCCACCCAGGCGAGGGCGACGCCCCAGTGGCTCGCCGAGGTCTCCTCGGCGATGACCTTGGCGACGAACGCGGCGAGGCCATCGGCGGCGCCGGCGCCGATCACGAGTAGCGCCGCGGGAGAGAGGCCCCGCGCCAGGGCGACGGCATAGGGGGCGATGGCGACGGCGCCGAGGCCGGCGAGAACGGCGATGAAGCCGGCGCCGCGGTCGACGGCGCCGGGCGCTTCGGGGGCCGCCGTGGCGATCACCGCCACCGCGCCGACGATCAGCCCCACGGCGATGATCTCGCGCCGCCCGACGCGCTCACCGAGCATCCGCGCCCCCAGAACCAGCAGCAGAACCAGCCCCAGCGCCAATACCGGCTGAACCAGCGTCAGCGGCGCATGCGTCAGCGCCAACACCTGCAGCGGCCAGCCGACCAGTGAGAGCAGCGTCGCTCCGACCCACAGCGGCCGCCGCAGCAGGTGGCCGAGCAGCGAGAGCCGGCCGGCGTGGCGGCCCGGAGCGCGCCGCGCCTCGATCGCCTGCAGCGCGTAGCCCGTGTCGTAGCAAGCGGCTGCGCCCAGCGCCAGCGCGAAGCCGAGCACCGGCTCGCCGCCGATCACTGCCACGATGCCGGCATGCGCCGACCCCTGATCGCCACCGCGACGGCCACCGCCACCGCCCTGGGCGCGGCCTGGGCGGCGCCGGCGCTGGCGCCGATCGCCGCACCCATCGCGCGCGCGCTCGGGGTGCCGCGGCGCTTGGACGGCTTGGACACCGTCGCCGTGACCTTCGACGACGGACCCCACCCGGAGGGAACCCCGGCCGCCCTCGAGGCGCTCAGAGATGCCGGCGCCAGCGCCACGTTCTTCCTAGTCGGCGAGCAGGTCGAGCGCTATCCGGCGCTGACCGCCGAGATCGCCGCCGCCGGTCACGCCGTCGCCGTTCATGGCTACCGCCATCGCAACCTGCTGCGGCTGACGCCACGCGCCTTCAGCGAGGATCTCGAGCGGGCGATCGAGACGATCGGCGCCGCCGCGGGCCAGCTTCGCCACACCTACCGCCCGCCCTACGGGATCTTCAGCCCGGCTGGGCTGCGGATCGTTCGCGCCCGCGGCCTGGCGCCGCTGCTCTGGTCGCGCTGGGGCCACGACTGGCGCCGGCGGGCGAGCGCCGACTCGATCGCGACCGAGCTGACGCGTGACCTCGGCGCCGGTGACGTCCTGCTGCTCCACGACGCCGACCATTACAGCTCCGCCGGGTCGTGGATCGACACGGCGGCGGCGCTGCCGCGAGTGCTCGGCGAGATCGAGGCCGCCGGGCTGGTCACGCAAACCGTTTGAGCGGCGTCGCCGCGCCGCTCAGCTGACGCGGTTGGCTGCCGGCGAGGGCGCGGTGCGCAGGCGCTGGCCGCTCAGGGCGACGCCCATCGCGGCGACGACGCCGAGAACGATCAGCACCGAAGCCGCTTCGTGAGGCCGCGCCAGGTCGAGCGTCGCCCGCGACCACGGCATCGCGATCAGCGCGGTGTAGAGGATCGCCAGCATGCTGGCGGCGATGACCGAGCGGACGCGGCGCACCGCGCCCGGGACGCCGAGGCAGAGCAGGACGAGGATCGCCATCGGCGTGGTGAAGGCGATCGAGTGCTGCTGGGCTTGGGTGAGTCCCTCGACCCGCAGGGCGATCGTGTACGGGACCAGCGTGCCGACCGCACAGGCGAGCGCCGGCACCGAGGCGCCGCTGAGAACGCGCTCGCGAAGCGACGGTCGCGGCGAGAGGGCCTCAATCTCCTCGGCGGCGCGCTCGGCCGCCGTCGCCGACTCGTCGTTCAGCCAGGTCAGGTAGCGGCGCACGCCTTCGCGCAGCGGCGTCGAGGCGCTCCAGCCGAGCTCCTCGGCGGCGCGCTTGCTCGAGATCTCGGCGCCGCCGAAGTCGCCGGAGCGGCCGGGGCCGTGGACGATCTCCACAGGCTCGGCCTCCTCGCCGACCAGCTCGGCGAGCGCCTTGATCGTGATCGTCTCGCTGCTGGCGAGGTTGTAGACGCGATTGGCGGCCTCGGGAGCGAGCCCGCTGACGACGCCGTCGGCGAGATCCTCGACGTAGACGAAGCGCCGCGTCTGCATGCCGTCGCCGGCCAGCTGCAGCGGCTCACCGGCGAGCGCCTTGCGGACGAAGATCGGGATCACCGTCGCCGGGCGCGCCCGCGGCCCGTAGGGAATGCCGAAGCGCAGGATCGTGTAGTCGAGGCCGTAGAGCTCGGCGTAGGAGCTGCAGTACATCTCGCCGGCGAGCTTGGTCGCCGTGTAGAGGTGGTCGGTCAGCCCCAGCGGCGCATCCTCGTCGACGAGGTCGGCCTCGGAGTCGCCGTAGACCCAGATCGTCGAGCCGTAGACGACGCGCTTGATCCCTTCCTGGCGAGCAGCTTCGAGCACGGCGATCGTGCCGCGCGAGTTGGCGCGCTCGGCCTCCTCGGGGTTCTCGGCGACGATGCCGACGTCGGCCGAGGCGGCGAGGTGGACGACGAACTCGCAGTCCTGCATCGCCACCCGCAGCGCATCGGTGTCGCAGAGGTCGCCGATCACCGTGTCGATCGAGCCCGGGGCGTGGTGGGGGGAGTGGCGGAGGTCGTAGTTGCGCGGCTCGTAGCCCGCTGCCGTCAGCTTGTCGATGACGTGTGAGCCGATGAAACCCGAACCGCCTGTGACCAGAACTCGCTTCATGCAATTGCCTCCGCGTGGGCGACCGCCTCGAGGGCGGGCGCGTCGTAGTAGAGCGGGACGCACCAGTGGTTCTCGGCGACCCAGTCGGTATTTGGAAGATCGTCGCCCGTCGCCATGATCCGGTGGCAGGGCTCCTCGTAGACACGCCCGGTCGAGCGCTCGATCGGATCGAAGACAATGTACTTGTAGAGCCCGGAGACCATGCCGTCGGGCAGCTCGATCCGCGAGGGGTGCTCAGGATCCAGCAGCTCGCGCGCGACCTCGTTCTTGCGCTCGACGATCTGCTCGAGCCGCTCGATCTGGACGATGCCGATCGCCGCCGTGAACTCGCTCATCCTGAAGTTGAGCCCAGCGACGCGGTAATCCGGCTTGCCGTAGTTGCGAAACCCCCTGGCGTGCTCGAGCAGGTCCTCGTGGCGGGAGACGAGGACGCCGCCCTCGCCGGTCGAGATCGTCTTCGTCGCGTAGAGCGAGTAGGCGCCGGCATCGCCCCAGGACCCCGGGCGCTTGCCGTTCCAGCCGGCGCCGTGGGCGTGGGCGCAGTCCTCGAGCAGGAAGATGCCGTGATCGCGGCAGTAATCGGCGATCCGCTCGACGTCGAAGGCGACGTGGCCGCCGATATGGACGATCACCGCCGCCCGCGGCCTGTGCTGCTCGGCCTTGCGCTCGAAGTCCTCGAAGGACATACAGAGGTCCTCGCGGTTGCAGTCGACGAAGACCGGCTCAGCGCCGGCGTGGCGAATCGCCAGCGGCGTCGCCATGAAGGTGTTGGAGGGGCAGAGGACTGTGGCGCCGTCGACACCGGCGAAGTCGAGCGCCGCCAGCGCGGCGCCGCTCCAGCTCGACAGGGCCAGCGAGCCGATGCCGTTCCAGTCGCTCCAGGCGGCCTCGAAGCGCTGCGTCAGCGCGCCTTCCGACCATTGCTCGGAGGCGATGACCTCATCCCAGAGCCCATGCAGGCGCGGGAGGTCCCGGCGATCGAATCCGATCGCGAAGCTGCTGTGGTCGCGGTGCGGCAACGCGCGGGCATTGTTCCATGCTTGGCGGCAGCCGGGGGAGGGGACCGCTCAGCGACTGCGCAGCTTCTCGTCGGCCCCTCTGTAGACGAGGTGGAGGAAGTCGGCGATCGCGGTGACGCTGAAGAGGCCGCTGAGAAAGCGCGTCGGCCTGGGGAACAGCGCCAGGCCGCCGAGGAAGGCGGTCGCGAACCACTGCGCCAGGCAGTAGGGGCAGGAGATCAGCTCGCCGAAGACGCGGCGGGCGCCGCTACCTCGCGCCGCCTCCTCGACCTCGCCCGGCGGCCCCTCGCCCTGGAACTCGACGAACGGGGCGCGCAGGGGGCTCGTCACCTTGTCCTTGGCGACGATGCGGGTGAGCTTGTGGGTGGCGATGCCGACCGTGACCAGGTCCAGCGGCTCGACGCGCTCGGGCAGCCTGCCGCGCCGAGCCAGCGCCGTCAGCAGCGCCACGAGGCCGCTGTTGTAGATCGCCAGCAGGACGCCGTAGGGGCCGAGCCGGCGCCGTCGCTCGGCCGGGCCGTAGCCGGCCATGATCGAGTCCTCGCCGTGCTCGGCGGCGGGGCGCGCAGCCGTGTCGGCGCTTGCCATGGAGGTCAACTACCGCGCTGCGCCGATCCGAAACGAAAGGGTCCTCAGCTGCGAGCGGCGACCGGCGCGGCGTCGCGCTCGGTCACGTCGCCGGCGTCGCCGGGTGCCTGGCTGCCAGCCGGGCGGGGCAGTGGCAGCGAGAGCCGAACCGTCGTGCCGACGCGCTCGCGGCTGTGGAAGGAGATCTCGCCATCGTGTCCCTCGACAATCGTCTTGACGATCGCCAGCCCCAGGCCCGTGCCCTCGATCAACTTGCTGCGGGCCTCGCGGGCCCGGTAGAAGTGCTCGAAGAGGTTCGCCTGCTCGCTCTCCGAGATGCCCATACCGGTGTCGGCGATCTCGATCAGCGCCCGGTCCTCGCCCTGGCGCGCGAGGCGCACCCAGATCGTGCCGCCCCTGGGCGTGAACTTGATCGCGTTGGAGACGACGTTGTCGATCGCCTGGCCGATCCGGCCGGCGTCGCCGATCGACACGCCGACGTCGACGATCTCGCTGCGCAGGTCGAGCCCCTCACGCGAGGCGC
>JAWVFK010000005.1:0-29374 GCA_033856175.1 Solirubrobacterales bacterium
GCCCCCGGCGCCCTGCCCTTCCTCGTCGCCCATTCTGCCGGTGGCAAGTTCGGCCCCCAGGGCCAGGACTCGGGCTCCGCCGCCGATGGCTTCTGGCGCGGCTATTCGATCGTCCACCTCGACCCGAGCACAGGCCAGATCCAGATCGAGCAGCGGCCGATCTTCGACTGGATCGGTCTCTCTGGCAAGACCCACGTCCTTCGCGCCGGCCAGAAGACGCAGCTCGCAGGCTACGGCCGCGAAGCGGCAGGCATCGACGCCCCCTTCCGCTATGACGACATCTCCACCCCCGCGATAACCCACTGCTACGACCTCGTCTGGGCCGATCAGGAGAAGCCCTGGCTGCCGCTCAAGGCAGATGACGCCTCCAAGGAGCAGCTGGCCGGGGCGATCGGCGGCGGCTGCCAGACCAGATCCGCCGGAGTAACCGCATCTGCCTCCAGCGGCCCCAACCCCTGCGACCCCTACGTCTGCCTCGACCCGGCGATCGGCAAGCTCACAGACGACCAGCAGGGAAAGATCGAGGCCGGTGCCGGCAACGTCAAGCGCACGTTCGCGATGGCGATCCTCTCGGTCGGCGAGAAGGCCGCCACCTACCCGATGTCTTTCGAGCCCCGGCCGAGCTTCACGCCCGAGGCGCCACCGCCACCCCCGCCGCCGAGCAACCCTCCGCCGCCACCCCCGCCGCCACCCCCGCCGGGCAACCAGCTGCCGCAGATCAACCTGCCCCAGGCGCCGGTTCCTCCGAGCGTACCGCTGGACGCCGGCCTCGTGCCGCCGCCGCCGCCCGCGCCACCGCCTCCGCCAGGGGCCGCCAACGCCACGCCGCTGAACCTCTTCCTCAACACCCCCGGCATAAACCTCTCGCCGCAGTCGACGGTCGTGCCGCCTCCAGCGCCGCCGATCCAGCCCGCTCCTCCGGGTGGCGCTCGCAAGGAGGCGCGTCAGAAGCAGGCCGCCACTCAGGACTCTGGGGCGGGGACCGACGAAGCAAGCAGCGGCGCCGTGGACCCCGGTGACGCCCAGGGCCGGATCGACAGCGCCGACTCGCCCAACCAGATGACGCGCAGCGACAACGCTTTCAGCCGCCACGACGGCAGCGGCCGCGGCTCGCCCTACGTGACGACCCACTCCGGCCAGCCCTCGGCCTGGGCCCGTGACCTCCAATGGGGAGGAGGCCTGACGCTGATGGCCCTGGTGCTCGCCTTCGGCTGGATCACCGTCCGGCCGACGCCGAAACGCCGGCAGCCGGAGCTTCCGGCGCCCGCCTGGAACCGGTCCCGCCGGCGTTAGCCGGGCGTCTTCATCCCAAATGCTCGACGAACTCGCGGGGCGTCAGAACGGACGGGTCCGGGGTCTCCAGATCGAGCAGGTGCCTGTCGCCGGAGACGATGAAGCTCGCTTTGGCCGCTCGCGCGAGGGCAAACAGATAGTCATCGTCGGCATCTGTGCAGACCCTCGGCGGGTTTGGCACGTCCTCGACGAGGACGGCGCCGCCGGTCAGGGCTGCGACATATGCCCCGGCACGGCCTGAGCCGGCCTGGGGCTCGAACTTCGGCCGGGCCAGAACGCCGACAAGTTCGGAGATCAGCAGCGGTGACGCCACCAGCTCGAACGCCCCGGCGGCCCAGGCCCGGACGATGCGGTCGGGGGGTGAGCCGCCGGGAGAGATGAATGCCGAAACGAGGACGTTCGGATCGATGACCGCCCGAATCACCCGCGGGCCCGGCGGCGCTCACGGCGCATCGCGTGCAACTCGCTGCTGGCCAGGCTCATGGCGTCCTCGGGACTCAACGTGCTGAGTGCCTGGGCCTCGTCGAGCGCGGCCATCCCGAGGTGGGCGCGCAAGGCATCCTCGATCACCTGTGAATCGCGCTTGTCCGTGCGCGCCGCCCGTACCCTGGCCGCACGGGCGATTTCCGGGTCGAGATAGACGGTGAGTCGTTTTTTCGCCGCGGCCATGCCGAGATTATAACGTTTTGACGCTAACTCACCGTAGGAGGCGCAGCTGATCGAGGAACGTTATACTCTCTTAGTATGACTCACCGTATGGGAGCAAAGGGCCAGGTTGTGATTCCAAAAGAGATCCGCGACCGCCACGGGCTAGGTCCAGGAACACCCGTCTCCTTCGAGGAAGGACACGACGGCATCGTGTTGCGCCCGGGCGCCGCGGCGCGACCCCTGAGGGGGCGCTTTGCCGGCAGCGGCATGGCTGGAAGGCTGCTGGAAGATCGCCGCGCCGAGCCGCGCTGAGCGATGGCCGAGGTCTGCCTCGACTCGTGGGCGGTCCTCGCCTGGCTCGACGGTGAGGAGCCGGCGGCAGGTCGCGTTCAGGCTGAGATCGATCGTGGTCGGCCGGGGATCAGCTGGGTCAATCTCGTCGAGATCCATTACAGGCTGATCCGCGACCACGGCCGCGAGAGCGCCGACCAGACGCTGGACGATCTCAGAGACGCACTCGAGGAGGAGCTCCCCGGTGTCGAGCGGATGCGCGAAGTTGCCCGGCTCAAGGCCGAGCACCCGATCGCCTTAGGTGACTGCTTCGCGATTGCAACCGCGACGGCCGCCGGCTCGGCCCTGATCACCGGAGACCCAGAGATCGTCGAGCGAGCGCCGGCGCTCACCTGCGAAGTCATCGACGCTCGCCAGGTTTCTCGACCCCGAGAGACTCAGTAAGACGGGCGCAGGTCGTGTCGAGGAGCTTCAAGACGCGCCGAGTCGGCGCGGTCGCTCAGGCCGAAAGCGCGCCCCACAGCCGCTCTTCAGCTGCGAGGACGGCGGCAGCTCCGGTGCCGACCGGCGCCCAAAGCTCCGGCTTAGGCTGCTCGGCTTCGCTCGCCGCCTTGAAGGCCCCGGCCAGCTCGGTCCAGCGCCGCGCCGCGTCGCCCGCCAGCTCGCTCTCGGCCGGATAGCCGGCCTCGGCGAGGAAGCGCGAGTACATCAGGCGGAAGTTGCCGCCGCCGGTGCCGCGGCGCTCGATCACCTGGTAGGTGAAGCGGGCGCACCACTGCCAGTCCTCGATCTCCTCGGGCCAGCCCGGAGCCTCGGCGGCGAATCGGCGCAGCGCCGGCAGGCCCTGGAACTCGCCGAACTGCGGCTCGAGCATCTGCTGGGCCGCCCGCTCGATCGCCCGCGGGGCGGCCTCGACGAGGTTGCCGATCTCGGCGTCGCCGGCGATCTCCAGCATGTGGCCGTCGAGCGGGAACGCCGGGTGCTTGGCGTGGCGCGCCTTCGCCAGGTTCTCGAGTCGCGTCGTCTGCAGCTGCTCGAAGCCGGTGTCGGAGAGGTAGGCGACCTCGTCGTCGTAGCCGGCGAGGACCACGGCGTGCCCGGGGAAGTGGGCCGAGTTGCCGTAGTGGTCGAGGTAGTAGAGGTCGGTCAGCAGCAGCGCCGGGCGGCCGGAGTCGACGGCGGCGCGCGCCAGCCGCCACGCTTCCTCGCCAACGGGCGCGGTTCGCAGCGCCAGCGGCGCCCCGGTCAGCTCGGCGAAGGTCTCCTCGAGCCGCGCCGTGCGACCGTTGATGAAGCGCGAGGGCGACTCGTCCGGTAGCGGCACGTAGAAGAACGCCGGGCCGGCGCCGAGGCCGAAGGCCATCTCCTCGCTCAGCTCGGCGCCGTGGAAGGCGAGCAGGTTGCGCAGCGCCGTCGAGCCGCAGTGATTGCCCGGCAGGTGCCGGAAGCCGGGGACCATCGTCGCGGCGGCGGTGCTCATGCGCGGGCTCCCGGGCGGCTGAGGCTGATCATCGGGGGCGCATTATCCTCGGCGCCGTGACGATCGACCTCGACAGACGACTTCTGCGCTGGATGCGTACGCGCGGCCACAGCCCCGAGGCCGAGCGGGCGGTCAAGCTGCTCGCCAGCGCCGGCGAGTGGGGCGCCGTCTGGACCGCCGCCGCGCTCACCGGCGCCGCGGCCGATCCCGCCAAGCGCAGCCGCTGGCTGCGCGCCGCCGCGGTCCCCGTCACCGCGGTCGGCCTCAACTACGCCGTCAAGCTCGCCGTCCGCCGGCCGCGGCCGCAGCTGCGCGGCCTGCCGCCGCTGGCGGGCGCTCCCAGCAGCCTCTCCTGCCCCTCGGCCCACGCGACCTCGTCTTTCGCCGCCGCCGTCGCGATCGGCCGCGTGGCGCCGCCGCTGCGCCCGGCCCTGCTGGCAGGCGCGACGGCGATGGCGCTGACCCGGCCCTACCTGGGCATGCACTACCCGTCCGACGTCCTCGCCGGCGCCGCGCTCGGCACCGCCATCGGCCTGGCCGTCCCGGGGCTCGGCGGCGGCGCCGCCGCCTCGGCCGAGCAGCGCCTCGGCGACCTCGTCGCCCGTCAGGCCGGCAACGGCAGTCTCGCCGGCGTCGCGTGAAGGTCGGCATCGTCGGCCTGCCGAACGCCGGCAAGTCGACGCTCTTCAACGCCCTCACCCAGGGCGGGGCAGACACCGCGCCCTACGGCTTCACGACGATCGAGCCCAACGTTGCGATCGCCGCCGTGCCTGACGAGCGCCTGACCACGCTTGCCGACACTCTCGACGCCTCGGCGCGGGTGCCGGCGACGATCGAGTTCAACGACATCGCTGGCCTCGTCCGCGGCGCTTCCGAGGGCGAGGGCCTCGGCAACCAGTTCCTGGCGGCGATCCGTGAGACCGACGCGATCTGCCACGTCGTCCGCTGCCACGGCGAGCCCAACGTGCCCCATCCCGACGGGCGCATCGACCCGATCGCCGACATCGAGACGATCGAGGCCGAGCTGCTGCTGGCCGACCTCGAGCAGGTCGGCCGCCGGCTGGAGCGGGTGACCAAGAAGGCCAAGTCGGGCGACCCCGAGGCGATCGCCGACCGCGACTGGCTGACCGCCGTCGAGGCCGCGCTCGGAGCTGGCGAGCCGGTGCGGAGCATCCCGCCCCCGGCCGCCGCGCCCGGCGCCGCACGCTCGCTCGGCGCGCTGACCTCGGCGCCGGTGCTCTACGTGGCCAACGTCGAGGAGGGAGCCGTCGAGGTCCCGGCCGAGGTCGCCGCCCACGCCGAGCGCGCCGGCGCAGTCGCGATCGCCGTCAGCGCCAGGATCGAGGAGGAGCTGGCCGAGCTCGACCCGCCCGAGGCCGCCGAGATGCGGGCCGAGCTTGGAATCGAGGCCTCAGGCCTGGAGCGGCTCGTCCGCGCCGCCTATGAGCTGCTCGACCTGATCACCTTCTTCACCGCCGACCGCGAGACCGAGGCCTGGGCCCGCAGCCTGCGCCGCGGCTCGAGCGCGGCCGACGCCGCCGAGGCGATCCACACCGACCTGCGCCGCGACTTCGTCCGCGCCGAGGTGATCGGCTGGCGTGACCTCGTCGACGCCGCCAGCTGGGCGGCGGCGCGCGAGCGGGCGCTGTTGCGGACCGAGGGCCGCGACTACGTCGTCGCCGACGGCGACGTCGTCCTCGTCAAGACCTAGCGGGGCCGGCACCACGATCCGTCGCTGCAAGACCTGACACCCCGGGGAGGCCCACTAGCATCTCGGCGATGGCGCTTCGAACCCAGGCCCGGTTCCCCGAGGTCGCCCTCGACAAGGGCCACTACGAGTCCTTCTACATCAAGGCGGCGAGCCCGCGCGGGGGGCTGGGTGTCTGGATCCGTCACACCGTCCACAAGCGCCCCGGCGAGGAGCCGACCGCCTCGATCTGGTTCACGCTCTTCGACGCCGAGGCCGAGGCGCCGACGGCGGCCAAGATCACGCTGCCCAAGCACGAGCTCGCCGCCGACGGTGAGACCTACATCCGCGTCGACGGCGCCAGCCTCGCCGATGGCCGCGCCGAAGGTGCGCTCCGCGGCGGCGGCGTCGATGCCAGCTGGGATCTCTCCTTCGCCGACGACGCCGAGCCGTTCTACTTCCTGCCGCGGCCCTGGATGTACCGGACGCCGATCCCGCGGACGAAGTTCCTCAGCCCCTATCCCGACGCCCGCTTCTCCGGCCGGCTGACCGTTGACGGCCGCACGATCGAGCTCGACGACTGGCCGGGGATGGTCGGCCACAACTGGGGCTCCGAGCACGCCGAGCGCTGGGTCTGGCTGCAGGGCGCGGGCTTCGCCGACCGGCCGCGCGAGACCTACTTCGATGCCGGTGGCGCCCGGATCAAGCTCGGCCCGCTGACGCTGCCCTGGATCGCCAACGGCCGCCTCGTCCTCGACGGCCACGAGCACCGGCTCGGCGGCATCGAGCGAATCCGCTCGACCGACATCCGCGAGCAGCCGACCAGCTGCGACTTCGTCCTCCACGGCAGCGACGTCGTCGTCAAGGGCCGGGTCTGGGCCGAGGCCAAGGACTTCGTCGGCTGGGTCTACGCCGACCCGGCCGGCCCCGAGCACCACACGCTCAACTGCTCGATCTCGAACATGGACCTCCATGTCGAGCGCACCGGCCGCCCGGCCGAGACACTGGCGCTGCGCGGTGGCGCCGCCTACGAGTTCGGCAGCCGCGACTTCTCCCACGGCATCCCGATCCAGCCGTTCCCCGACGGCTGAGCGATCCCCGGCCCGATCGCCGGGCTCAGCCGCCGCTGAAGCGCGCCCAGGTGCTCGGCAGCCCGAGCCGGGTGCGCAGCGTCGGGCCGCTGACCGACGAGTTGCCCGACGAGCCGACGAGGCGCGCCGTGACGATCCGCGGCGAGCGCCCGGTCTTGGTCACCTCGACGGCCTTCAGCCGGCCCGGCACGAGGTCGCCGAGCGCCGCCTGCATCCGCGCGTCCGAGAAGGTCCGCTTCCAGCTGTGCAGCGGCGCGGCGCCGTCGTAGGGGTCCTTGACGGCGACGAGATAGGAGCGCGGCGTCGCTCCGGGCATCGCGAACTCGATGTTCTCGGTCTCGCCGCCGGAGCTGGAGTAGAAGAACGTCGCGGCGACGCCGCCGCCGGAGCGGACGACCTGGGCGGCGGTCGCCTTCGCCGCCTGGTTGGTCCGCGCCGTCTCGCTGCCGCGGCCGCGGTAGACCTGGCTGCGGGTGTCGTCGTAGACGTCCGAGACGCCGCCGTGGCGGGTCGCCAGCACGTAGCTACGCGCCGCGACGGCCTGCGCCTGCAGCGCCGCCACCGGCCAGGAGGAGGGAACCTCGTTGGCGATGACGCCGCGGACGTAGCTCTCCAGTGGCACGGCGTTGACGGCGTTGAGGCCGCTGCCGGCCGCCGGCGTCGCCTCGAGGTCGCCGCGGTAGGTGCCCTTGCCCGGCACCTTCAGCTTGCCGGCGCCCTTGGCGCGAAGCTTCGAGCCGCAGGAGGCGATCCGGGCGCCGCTCGAGCGCTGCAGGACGACGGCCGAGCCCGAGCGCGCGGCGCGGTAGGTCTTTGCCGGGTCGAGGTTGTGGCCGCAGCCGCTCTTGGCGCCGCTGAAGCGGACGTTCGCAGCCCCGGCCAGCAGCAGGACGCGGATCTTCGAAGAGCCGGTCTTGCCGACCGTTGCGCCGCGGTAGTAGTGGAGCAGGATCTGCTTGTAGCCCTTGCCGTGCTTGGCGTAGCCGTAGGCGCCCCACTGGCTCATGCCGCCGCCGTGGCCGAAGCCGTGGCCGCTGACGGTCCAGCTGCCGGCCGCGCCCCCGGGCGCCGCACTGCCGAGGGCAAGCGCCGTGGCCAGCGTCGTGACGAGGAGGGCTTTTCGGCGATAGCTCATGCGGGTAGCTCTTCAAACACGGCTTCGCCGGCCCGGGTAGCGCTCCTTTCTTGGCGAGGGCCGATCTGCAACGAACTCACCGACCGATTCCCCTCAACTAGTCTGGACAGGCGATGGCGACCTCGACGATCGAAGCGGCAGACCACGAGCTGATCGTCGCCGGCGAGCGCGTCGAGACCGGGGAGTGGAACGAGGTCCGCTCTCCCTATGACGGCGCCGTCGTCGGCCGCGTGCCGGTCGGCGA
Source organism: Solirubrobacterales bacterium (assembly GCA_033856175.1). Classification (GTDB taxonomy): domain Bacteria; phylum Actinomycetota; class Thermoleophilia; order Solirubrobacterales; family 70-9; genus JAWVFK01. Next base: position 7,870 of record JAWVFK010000005.1, read on the forward strand.
CGCGGCGCTCGTCGATCGCGCCGTCAAGGCCGCCCGCAAGGCATTCGAAGCCGGCGGCCTGCCCCAGCACGAGCGCGCCGCGATCCTCGAGCGCGCCGCCGCCCTCGTCGCCGAGCGCGAGGACGAGCTGGCGCTGACGATCGCCGCCGAGGCGGGCAAGCCGATCAAGACCGCCCGCGTAGAGGCCCAGCGCTGCGTCTCGACGCTGAGCTTCTCCGCCGTCGAGGCGCGCAAGCTGACCGGCGAGACGGTGCCGATGGAGGCCTCCTCCGCGGGCGAGGGCAAGCTCGGCTTGGTGATGCGCGTGCCCTACGGCGTCGTCGGCGCGATCAGCCCCTTCAACTTCCCCCTCAACCTCGTCGGCCACAAGCTCGGCCCGGCGCTCGCCGCCGGCAACGCGATCGTCCTCAAGCCGGCCGGCCAGACGCCGATCTCGGCGATCAAGCTCGGCGAGATCCTGCTCGAGGCGGGCCTGCCCGACGGCTGGCTCCACATAATCGCCGGGCCCGGCGGCGAGGTCGGCAACGCGATCGTCGAGCACGAGCTGACCGCCGCGATCACCTTCACCGGCTCGGCGCCGGTCGGCTGGGACATCCGTGCCCGCGCCGCCCGCAAGAAGGTCAACCTCGAGCTGGGCTCGACGGCGCCGCTGATCGTCAACGACGACGGCGACTGGGAGGCCGCCGCCGACAAGGCCCAGATCCACGCCTTCTCGCACGCCGGCCAGAGCTGCTTCTCGATCCAGCGGATCCTCGTTCACCGCTCGATCGCTGACCGCTTCGCCGAGCGACTCGCCGCCAAGGTCGAGCAGCTCGTCGTCGGTGATCCGCTCGACTCCGAGACCGACGTCGGCCCGCTGATCTCGGCCAAGGACCGTGACCGCGTCAAGGAGTGGGTCGACGAGGCCGCCGCCGGCGGCGCCGAAATCCTCTGCGGCGGCGAGCTGGTCGACGAGGGCCGCTGCCTGGCGCCGACGGTTATCCGCAACCCCGCCCGCGACGCCAAGGTCTGGTGCGAGGAGATCTTCGGCCCCGTGGCGACGATCAACTCGTTCGACTCCTTCGACGAGGCGATCGAGATGGCCAACGACGCCCACTTCGGCCTCCAGGCGGGGGTCTTCACCCGCGACATCGGCCGCGCGATTGAGGCCGCGCGGCGGCTCGAGTTCGGCGGCGTCCTCGTAAATGAGGTGCCGACGTTCCGCGCCGACCAGATGCCCTACGGCGGCGTCAAGGACTCCGGCAACACGCGCGAGGGGCCTGCCTACGCCGTGCGTGAGCTGACCGAGGAGCGGCTGGTCAGCTTCCAGGGCTGAGAAGCGGAATTGGCGCGAATTCGCCCGCAAGCGCCTATCCTCAAGGGGATGCAGGGGTCAGTCAGGGAGGATCGCGCCCGTTCGCTCGTCGTCGTGACGCTGCTGGCATTCGTGCTCGGCGCCGTCGCGCTCGTCGCGCGCTCTCAAGCCGCGGCGACGCCGGACACGCTCGGCAAGACGACGATCGACCAGCGGGTCGTGCCGACCGCGAGCCCGGGCTTCCGTGCCCTGGGCCTGGGACCGGGTGAGCCCTACACCGTCCGCGAGGGAGTCGGCGCCACCGCCCAGGCCGGCCGCGAGCAGCGCCGCCGCTCACTGCTCTACTTCGGCCAGCTCTCCGACTTCCAGCTCGCCGACGAGGAGTCCCCCGCTCGGGTCGAGGTCGTCGACCTCGCCGGCGGCCCGGTGAGCGCTGCCTGGCGGCCCTGGGAGGCGCTCCAGCCTCAGATCGACGACGCCGCGATCCGGCAGATGAACACCTTCGCCGCGGCCAGCCCCGTCGTCGCGGGCAACGCCTCTCGGCGGCCGATGGACTTCGTCCTCGACACCGGCGACTCGGCCGACAACCAGCAGCTCAACGAGACCCAGTGGGTGCGGACGCTGCTCGACGGCGGTCCGCTCGATCCGAACAGCGGCATCGCCCTGCCGGCCAACTACGTCGGCGTCGGCTGCGTCCCGGGGGCCGTGCCGGACGCCGCCGAGGCGGCGAAGTACACCGGCGTTCAGGACTACAACGACTACCAGGAGGGCGTGCATCCGGCCTTCTACGACCCGAACGACCCCCGCGGCTCATTCGCCGACTTCCCCGCCTACCCGAACCTGATGGACCGCGCCCAGCACTCGTTCAGCGCCGCCGGGCTGAGCGTGCCGAGCTACGTCGTCTTCGGCAACCACGATGCGCTCGCCCAGGGCAACCAGGCCGCCAACGGCGGCTTCGAGCAGGTCGGCACCGGCTGCCTCAAGCCGGCCGGGCTGCTGCCGGCGATGAACCCCGGCGATCTGCCCAGCGCGCTGGCCTCGCTGACGCCGACGGCGCTCACCGACGCGGCCGCCAGCGACCCCTCGAAGGTGATGACCGTGCCGCCCGACCCCAACCGGCAATACGTCTCGAAGGAGCAATACAAGAACGTCTTCAAGGCCAGCTCCCAGGCTGACGGCCACGGCTTCGACTACATCGACGCCGCCGAGGAGACCGCCTCCAATGGCGCCGCCGGCTACTATTCGTGGCACCCCAGGCCCGGCGTTCGCTTCATCGGCCTCGACACGGTCTCCGAGGGCGGCATCACCGGTCCCTCGGCCGAAGGCAACATCGACGACCCGCAGTACCAGTGGCTGCAGGCGCAGCTCACCGCCGCCAAGACGGCCGACGAGATCGTCGTCCTATTCGGCCACCACGCGATCCCCAGCCTCACCTCCCAGGTGCCCGACGAGGCGGCGCCGCCGTGCAGCGGCGAGAACCCGAGCTTCGGCCACGACGTCAACCCCGGCTGCGACGTCGATCCGCGCAACTCGCAGCCCGTCCACCTCGGCGCCGACCTCGAGTCGCTCGTCCACCAGTATCCGAACGTCGTCGCCTGGGTCTCGGGCCACAGCCACGTCAACGACGTGACGCCCTATCCCGACGGCAACGGCGGCGGCTTCTGGAGCATCCGCACCGCCGCCGAGGCCGACTGGCCCCAGCAGGAGCGCCTGATCGAGATCATGGAGAACCGCGACGGCACGCTCTCGATCTTCGGCACGATCCTCGACCACGCCAGCAACGCGACGGCGCCGGCCGGGGGAACCGACACCACCGGCCTCGGCGAGGCCGATCTCGCCTCGATCGGCCGCACCCTGTCCTACAACGACGATCAGCTCGGCGCCCGCGCCTGCGATCCGGCCTGCGGCGAGGGCACGACCGAGGACCGCAATGTCGAGCTGCTGGTCAAGGACCCGCGGCCGATCCCGCCCGACCGCGACGGCGACGGCTTTCCCGACGCCACCGATAGCTGCCCCGACCAGGCGGCGCCCGGGTCGAGCAACGGCTGCCCGGCGGCGAAGACGACCAGCCTCAGCGTCGATCCCGACCGCGTTCGCACCGGCAAGACCTACTCGCTGCGCTTCCGCCTCCGCTCCAGCAGCGCCGGCTGCATCGGCGGCGCGACGATCGTGATCGGCCCCAACCGGGCGAGGACCGACTCCGGCGGCCGGGCGACGATCAGGCGCGATTTCACGAAGCCGGGGACGAAGACGGCGAAGGCGACGAAGAGCGGCTGTCCCGCCGCGTCGACGACGATCAAGGTCCGCAGCTGAAGCTCAGGCCGATCGGCGTGCCGGCGCCTTGGACCGGCTATCGTCGAAGCTGATGGTCAGGGATCGTAGGCAGGGTAGGACCGCCGGAACCGCAGGAAGGCGCCGCCAGGGATTGATCGTGGCGCTGGCGGTGATTCTCGCGATCGCTCTGGCCGCCGGTGCCACGGTCGTCGCCAAGACGATCAGCGGCAGCGGCCGCGGCGAGTTCATCAAGGGCAGCTCGCGTGCCGACGTGATCAACGGCCAGGGTGGCAACGACACGATCGACGGCCGCGGCGGCAACGACCGCCTCTTCGGCTCCGACGGCAACGACGACCTCTACGGCGGCTCCGGTGACGACGGCATCAACGGCGGCAGCGGCGACGACCGCATCAACGGCGGTCCGGGCAATGACCGGCTGACCGGCGGCCCCGGCCACGACGAGTTCAACATGGCCGACGGCGCCGAGCTCGACGCGCAGGCCGCCGGCAACGACGTCATCTACGCCAACGACGGCGAACCCGACTCGATCAACTGCGGCGCCGGCGACGACACCGCCTACGTCGACCGCCAAGAGGAGGGCGTCTTCAACTGCGAGCACGTGACCGCGCCGCCGGACACCCCCGCCGGAGTGGTGGTGGGGGAGTGAGCGGCGACCGCGACAGAGCGAGCGAGGCCGAGGCGCGCGAGCGCTTCGAGGCCGAGCAGCCCGAGGAGTCGCTGCGCCGGCGCGAGTTCCTCGGCCGCACCGCGGCGCTGGCGGGCCTCGCCGGGCTGGCGGCGACGTTGCCGGCCGAGACGCTGATCTCCGAGGCGGCCCAGGTCCAGACGCGGACACCGTTCCCGAGTCCGTCGAACATGCCGATCGACAACTTCGTCGTGCTGATGATGGAGAACCGCTCCTTCGACCACTACTTCGGCTGGCTGCCGGGAGCGGATGGCCGCAATGCCGGCCTGTCCTATCCCGACGACGACGGCACCCTGCATCCGACGCACAACCTCGCGCCCGATTTCCAGGGCTGCGCCTACCACGACCCCGACCATTCCTGGGAGGGCGGGCGCACCCAGTACGCCGGCGGCGCCCTCAACGGCTTTCGCAAGAGCCCGAACGACGACTTCGCGATCGGCTACTACCTGGAGAACGACGTTCCGTACATCCCCAAGCTGGCAAAGGCCTTCACGCTCTATGACCGCTACTTCTGCTCCCTGCTCGGCCCGACCTTCCCCAACCGCCACTACCAGTGGTCGGCGCAGTCGGGTGGCGAGAGGACCAACGTCCTGCCGCCGCGCGGCCGCACCGGCGAGCAGTGGGAGACGATCTTCGACCGCGCCCAGGCCCGCGGGCTCAGCGTCCGCTACTACGCCTCCGACCAGCCCTTCGGCCTGCTCTACGGCCCCCGCGCGCTCAACTGGACGCGGCCGATCGAGGAGTACTACGCCGACGCCGCCGCCGGCAACCTGCCGAACCTCGCCTTCGTCGACCCACCCTTTCTCGACGGCGGTGGCGGCGACGGGCTCTCCGGCGACGAGCATCCCCACGGCGACATCCGCATCGGCCAGTCGTTCATCTCCGAGGTGAGCAACGCCTTCCTGACCTCGCCGCAGTTCCGCACCGGCGCGCTCTTCGTCAACTACGACGAGTGGGGCGGCTTCTTCGACCACGTCGCGCCGCGCTTCGTCCCCGACGACCGCCAGAGCTCGGACCTCGACGAGAGCTTCGGCGTCAGCGGCTTCCGGATCCCCGGCGTCGCCGTCTCGCCCTATGTTCGCCGCGGCCACGTCAGCCACGCGACGGTGACCCACGAGTCGATCCTCAAGCTCGTTTCCTACCGCTTCGGACTGGGGTACCTCAACAAGCGCCACCGCTACGCTTCCAACATAGGCAGGACGTTTGACTGGACTCATCCGAACTTCGACGTGCCCGGCGGGCTGGCCCCTGTGACGCCTCCTGCGACGACACCATGCCGTCTGCAGGGCTCCGGCCTGCCGCTCGGCCCGCCGTCCGCTCAGACGAGCTCGCGCGAGGGGCTGGAGCTGAGCTCGCCCGAGCTCAGCGAGTACGCCGCGAGCCTCGGCTACCCGGTCGCGCCCCCGCGCGCCGACCGCGTCTTCCAGACGCCGGCGCTGGTCGAGCGGGTCAAGCAGCTCTGGGGGCAGTCGTGAGAGCGACGATCCGCAGCCGCTCGCTGCGACTTGCCCTGCTGAGCGCCGCGGCCTTTGGCCTGCTGGCCGCACCGGCGAGCGCGCTGCCGCAGATCAAGCACGTCTTCGTGATCGTCATCGAGAACAAGAACTACGACGAGACCTTCGGCACCGATTCGCCGGCGACGTACCTCAGGGACACGCTGCCCTCGAAGGGCGCACTGCTGACGCAGTACTTCGGCACGGCTCACGACAGCAACGCCAACTACCTGACGATGATCTCGGGCCAGGCGCCGAATCCGCAGACGCAGGCCGACTGCCAGATCTACTCCGAGTTCCTGCCGGGAGCGCCCTCCACCGACGGCCAGGTTGTCGGTCAGGGCTGCATCTATCCCGCCGGGACGGTGCAGACGGTTGCCAACCAGCTCGAGGACGGCGGCCACACCTGGAAGGCCTACCAGGAGGAGATGGCCCAGCCCTCAGACCGGCCGGGCGCCCCCGGCCCGTGCCGTCATCCGGACATCAACGGCGACGACCACGGCCAGGGCGCCTTCACCGATGGCTACGTCACCAAGCACAACCCCTTCGTCTACTTCCACTCGATCATCGACTTCCAGACCTGCGCCAACAACGTCGTCGACTACAGCCAGCTCGCGACCGACCTCCAGTCGGCCTCGACGACGCCGAGCTACGCGTTCATCACGCCGACGATGTGCCATGACGGTCACAACGAACCCTGCAACAACGGCGACGCCGGCGGCCTGACCTCGATCGACGCCTGGCTGCAGTCCAATGTCCCGCCGATCCTCAACTCGCCGGCCTACAAGGATCACGGCCTGCTCCTGATCGTCGCCGACGAGGCCCACTCCTTCGATGACGATCCCAACAACTTCGACACCAGCGCCTGCTGCAACGAGCAGCCGGGGCCGAACACCCCTAACCCGGGCGGGGTTGCCCCAGGTCCGGGCGGCGGCCGCGTCGGCGCCGTCGCGCTGTCCCCCTGCATCGCCGCCGGCACCGTCAGCGGCACGCCCTACAACCACTACTCGATGCTGCGCTCGGTCGAGGACATGTTCGGCCTAACCCACCTCGGCTATGCCGGGCAGGACGGCCTCGTTCCCTTTGGCAGCGACGTCTTCACCAAGCCGGACTGCGGCGCCGCTTCGGGTCCCTGCGCCAACCCGATCGGCGGCGCCACCAACGGCCCCGACGACATCGAGGGCAGCGGCGGCGGCGACACGATCCATGGTCGCAGCGGCAACGACGTCCTCAGCGGCGGTGGCGCCGCCGACTGCCTGCTTGGCGATGCCGGCAACGATGTCCTCTTCGGCGGCGCTGGAGGGGACAGCCTCTGGGGCGGTAGCGGCCGCGACGAGCTCCACGGCGACAGCGGCGCCGACCGCATGTTCGGCAGCTCCGGCAACGACGTCTTCTACGGCGGCTCCGGCAACGACCTGATGCGCGGCAACGGCGGCAACGACGTCTTCAAGCGCAACCCCGGCAACGACGCGATGGTCGGTGGCTCGGGCAACGATTTCTTCGACGCCGCGGGCGGCAACAAGCTGATCCTCTGCGGCCCCGGCCACCGCGACAAGGTCGTGCACGTCAGCGCCGGCGACCGCGGCTCCGGCTGCGAGATCGTCCGCCGCTAGCTCGCCGGCCTAGCCGTGCGGCTTGGCCATCTTCTCGTGATCGAGCGCCTCGTCGAGTATTGCCTCGTCGACGCCCTGCTCACGCGCGACCTCGCGCAGCGAGCGGCCTGAGGCCGCCGCCTCCTTGACGATCTCGGCGGCGCGGTCGTAGCCGATGTGCGGGTTGAGCGCCGTCGCCGTCGCCAGCGTCGCCTCGGCGTGGCGCTCGCAGCTCTCGCGATTGGCCTCGACCCCCTGGATGACCTTGGTGTCGAGCAGGCGCGACGCCGATGCCAGCAGCTTGATCGAGTCGAGCAGGTTGCGGGCGATCAGCGGCACGCGGACGTTGAGCTCGAACTGGCCCTGCGAGCCGGCGACGGTGATCGCCGTGTCGTTGCCGATCACCTGGGCGGCGACCTGGATGACGACCTCGGGGATCACGGGGTTGACCTTGCCGGGCATGATCGAAGAGCCCTTCTGCAGCTCGGGCAGCGCCAGCTCGGCGAGCCCGGCGCGCGGGCCGGAGCCCATCAGCGCGAGGTCGTTGGCGATCTTGTTGAGCGAGACGGCGACGACCTTGAGCATCCCCGACAGCTCGACCAGCGCGTCGCGGTTGCCCTGGGCCTCGAAGGGGTCCGCCGGCGCCGCGATCTCGAGGCCAGTCGTCTCGACGAGCAGCTTGCGGGCGCGCGCGGCGAACTCGGGGTGGGTGTTGAGGCCGGTGCCGGTTGCGGTGCCGCCGAGCGGGATCTGGCCGACGCGGCCGAGCGTCGCCCGGACGCGATCGGCGCCGAGGCGAACCTGGGCGGCGTAGCCGCCGAACTCCTGGCCCAGCGTCACCGGCACGGCGTCCATCAGGTGGGTGCGGCCGGCCTTGACGATGTCGCCGAACTCCTCGGCCTTGGCCTCGAGCGCGGCGGCGAGAGCGTCGAGGGCGGGCAGCAGGTCCTCGGTCACCTCGCCCAGTGCGGCCAGGTGAACCGCGGAGGGGAAGACGTCGTTCGAGGACTGGCCCATGTTGACGTGGTCGTTGGGGTGGACGCCCTCGCCGGCGAGGGTGGCGAGCACCTCGTTGGCGTTCATGTTCGAGGAGGTCCCCGAGCCGGTCTGGAAGACGTCGATCGGGAACTGGCCGTCGTGCTCGCCGGCGGCGACGGCGTCGCCGGCTGAGGCGATCCGCTCCGCCAGCTCGCCGTCGAGCAGGCCGAGCTCGGCGTTGGCGCGGGCGGCGGCGGCCTTGAGACGGCCGAGCCAGCGGATCACCGGCACCGGCATCGGCTGGCCGGAGACGCGGAAGTTCTCGACGGCCTTGGTCGTCTCCCCGCCCCAGAGCTGGCGCGACTGTTCTTGGGTTGAGATCTCGTCAGCCATTGCGGCGCGCGGCAGCGTATCCCTTCGCGTAAGCGCGGCGGAAGCCGGCGGACAGCGGGCCGCCGATCTCGAAGTGCGCGGCCGAGTCGATCCGGCGCAGCAGCTCTCCGTGGATGCCGCTCGACTTGGCGACGCCGACCGAGACGCCGCCGACGAGGTAGCCGAGCTTCAGCGCCTGGCCCTCGCCCCGGCGGCTCTGGGCCGTTCGGTTGAGCATCGTCGCCTCGGCGACCATCGTCTGGCCGACCTCGGCGATCTCGCCGGCGCCCTGCTCGCGCGGCAGGCAGTCGCTGATCGAGGTGCGGCCCTCCAGCAGGACCTGGGCCGGCGCCCGCTCGAGGGCGCGGTCGTAGCCGCCGGCATCCACGAGGCAGGCGGCCGGGGTCGCCGTCTGCTGGCGCGCGCCGCAGCCGCCGGCCACGGCCACCAGCGTGCAGACGAGGACGAAGGAGGCTGCTCGGGGCACTGGGACGATGCTAGCGAGGGCGCCTGGCCGGGCCTGTCTCGTCCGCCTGGCCCCCTACCGTCCGCGGCGATGGCCGACCCCAGCGAACCGCTGTCGATCGAGGACCCGCTCGCCCACCGGGCGCTCGACGCGCTGATGCGCGCCGAGGCGACGGTCACCCGCCGTCTCGCCGCCGAGCTCGAGCGTGCCGGCGTCTCAGCGACCGGCTTCGCGATGCTCGTCCTGCTGCGCAGCGCCGACGGCCATCTCGACCTGCGAGCGCTGCGGCGGCGGCTCAACCTCTCCAAGGCAACGGCGACCGAGGTCCTCGACACGCTCGAGAAGCGCGGCTTCGTCCGCCGGCGCCGGCTCGAGCGCGACCGCCGCGCCGTCGCCGTCGACCTGACCGGCGCCGGCGCCGCCCTCGTCACCCACGCCTTCCCCGCTCACGCCGAGCGGGTCAGGGACACCTTCGAGGTCCTCGACGAGGGCGAGAAGCGCCAGCTGACCGAGCTCTGCAGGAAGCTGGATCGGGCGGCCTGAAAACCACCTGTTGACAGAATCCTCTCGCTGATGGCTGAGTTCCGCCCTGTCGATCCGAAGCAGTCCTTCCCCGAGCTCGAGGAGCGGGTGCTGGCGCGCTGGCGCGAGCGGCAGGTCTTCTCGCGGTCGCTCGCCCAGCGCGAGGGGGCCGAGATCTGGAGCTTCTACGAGGGGCCGCCGACGGCCAACGGCCGGCCCGGCTCCCACCACGTCCTCTCGCGCGTCTTCAAGGACGTCTACCCGCGCTACAAGGCGATGTGCGGCTACCGCGTGCCGCGCAAGGCCGGCTGGGACTGCCACGGCCTGCCGGTCGAGCTCGAGGTCGAGCGCCAGCTCGGCATCTCCTCGAAGGAGGAGATCGAGCGCTACGGCATCGCCGAGTTCAACGCCCGCTGCCGCGAGTCCGTCTTCGCCTACGTCGAGGACTGGAACCGGCTGACCGAGCGGATCGGCTTCTGGATCGACCTCGACGACCCCTACATCACGATGGACAACGCCTACATCGAATCGGTCTGGTGGTCGCTGCGACAGATCTGGGACCAGGGCCGCCTCTACGAGGGCCACAAGGTCGTGCCCTACTGCCCGCGCTGCGGCACCTCGCTCTCCTCGCACGAGGTGGCGCTCGGCTACAAGGACATCGAGGACCTCTCCGCCTACGTCAAGCTGCCGATCGGCGCGCCGCTGCCCAGCGATGAGATCCCCGAGAGCCCGCTCCAGCCCGGCGATCAGCTGCTCGTCTGGACGACGACCCCCTGGACGCTGATCTCCAACGCCGCCGTCGCGGTCGGCACCGAGATCGAATACGTGCGGGCGCGGGCCGGCGACGAGGTCGTGGTCCTCGCCGCGGCCAGGGTCGAGAAGGTCCTCGGCGAGGGCGCAGAGGTTCTCGCTCACTTCCCCGGCTCGGCGCTCGCCGGCCTTCGCTACGAGCCGCCCTTCGACTACATCGACGACTACGGCCCCAACGGCCACCGCGTCCTCGAGGCCGACTTCGTCACGACCGACGAGGGCACCGGCCTCGTCCACACCGCTGTCGCCTTCGGCGAGGACGACTTTCGCCTCGGCGAGCAGTACGGCATCACGCTGCAGAACCCGGTCCGGCTCGACGGCACCTTCGACGAGCGGGTGCCGGACTTCGAGGGCCGCTCCGTCAGGGAGGCCGACGCCGACATCGTCGCCGCACTCGAGCGCGCCGGCAAGCTGCTGCGCACCGAGCCCTACGAGCACTCCTACCCGCACTGCTGGCGCTGTGAGACGCCGCTGCTCTACTACGCCAAGTCGAGCTGGTACATCCGCACCAGCGAGGTCCGCGATCGGATGCTCGCCGAGAACGAGAAGATCGGCTGGCACCCCGAGCACATCAAGCACGGCCGCTTCGGCAAGTGGCTCGAGGGCAACGTCGACTGGGCGCTCTCGCGCGAGCGCTACTGGGGCACGCCGCTGCCGATCTGGGAGTGCGGGGGCGAGGACTGCGAGGAGCGCTTCTGCGCCGGCTCGCTCGACGAGCTGCGCGAGCGCGGCGGCGTCGCGCCCGAGGACCTCCACCGCCCCTACATCGACGACGTCGTCCTTGCTTGCGAGAGCTGCGGCGGCGAGATGCGCCGCGTCAGCGAGGTGATCGACACCTGGTACGACTCGGGCTCGATGCCCTTCGCCCAGTTCCACCACCCGTTCGAGGGCGAGGGCGGCGAGGATGACTTCCGCGAGCGCTTCCCCGCCGACTTCATCTGCGAGGCGATCGACCAGACCCGCGGCTGGTTCTACTCGCTGCTGGCGGTCTCGACGCTGCTCTTCGACGAGACGAGCTACCGCAACTGCGTCTGCCTCGGGCTGATCCTCGACCCCGAGGGCCAGAAGATGTCGAAGAGCCGCGGCAACGTCGTCGAGCCGAACGAGGTCATCGACCGCCACGGGGCCGACGCGCTGCGCTGGTACTACCTGACGGCGCAGCAGCCCTGGGCCGGCTATCGCTTCAGCGTCGAGACGGTCGGCGAGTCCGTCCGCCAGTTCCTGTTGACGCTCTGGAACACGTACTCGTTCTGGGTCCTCTACGCCAACGCCGAGGGGATCGAGCGCGGCGAGTCGCCGGCGCCGCCGGCCGAGCCGACCGATCTCGATCGTTGGGCGCTCTCGCGACTGCAGGCGACCGTCGAGCTGGTGCGCGAGCGACTCGACGACTTCGACTCGACGCTGGCCGGCCGCGCCGTCGCCGCCTACGTCGACGAGCTCTCCAACTGGTACGTGCGGCTGAGCCGGCGCCGCTTCTGGGACGGCGACGCGGCGGCGTTCGCGACGCTGCGCCACTGCCTCGTCGAGGTCGCCAAGCTGCTGGCGCCGTTCACCCCCTTCCTCGCCGAGGAGCTCTACGCCAACCTCGCCGGCGGCGCCGCCGAGGAGTTCGGCGATCTGCCCGACTCGGTCCACCTCTGCGACTTCCCGGCCGCCGACGCGGCGTTGCGCGACGAGCGCATCGAGGCGTCGATGGAGACGGTCCGCCGCACCGTCGAGCTGGGCCGCGCCGGCCGCGCTCACGGCAAGGTCAAGGTGCGCCAGCCGCTCGGGCGCGCCGTCGTCGTCGCCTCGGAGGAGGAGCGGCGTTCGATCGAAGAGCAGCGCGATCTCGTCCTCGCCGAGCTCAACGTCAAGGAGCTCGAGTTCGTCAGCGAGGAGGCCGAGCTGGTCAGCTACCGGGTCAAGCCCAACTTCCGCTCGCTCGGGCCGCGCTTCGGCAAGCGGATGCCGCAGGCGGCGGCGGCGATCGAGGCGCTCGACGCCGCGGCGGTCAGCCGCGCGCTCGAGGCCGGCGGCGAGATCGGCATCTCGATCAATGGCTCAGAGCACGCGCTGGCGGCTGAAGACGTCAGCCTCGTGATGGAGCCGCTCGAGGGCTACCAGGTCGAGGCCGAGGCGGGCCACGCCGTTGCGCTTGCGCTGGACCTCGACGAGGAGCTGCAGCGCGAGGGCCTGGCGCGCGAGATCGTCCACGCCGTCCAGAACGCGCGCAAGCGGGCGGGGCTGGAGATCACAGACCGGATCGAGCTCCAGCTCGGCGGCGACGAGGCGCTGCTCGCCGCCGCGCGCGCGAACGAGGCCTATCTAAGCGGCGAGACGCTCGCGACGAGGCTCGCCTACGACGCGGCCGATGGCGAGCAGATAGAGATCGAGGGGCGCGAGCTGCGAATCGAGCTGGCGAGAACCGGTTAGCCTGGACCGATGGAGCTCGGGAGCGACACCAACGCAGTGCTGCTGGCCTCGGGCCTGATCTTCCTGCTGGCCCTTGTCCTCGGGATCTGGAAGTACGTGCAGATGTCCTCGAGCCCCGACGGCCTCGCCCACCCGTATGTCGATACTGCCCACCGCGCGGCGCTGCTCTACTCGTTCGCGACGCTGCTGCTCGCAGTATTCGTCGAGCTGAGCTCGTGGGGGACGACGGTCAACGCGGTCGCGGCGTTTACGGTGATCGGGTACTTCCTCGCGGCGATCGGCTCCTACATCTCGCACGGAGCGCGCCGCGACACCGACAACCAGATCCGCGATCCCGTACGGGGCACGAGTGCCTTCTTCTGGTCGCTGGTGGTTGCTGAGATCGCCGGCTTCAGCGTGCTGCTCGCCGGCTTCGCCGACGCCCAGATTCTTTGAGACGGCTTTGACCAGGAACTAGGCGAGCGCCGGCTCGAGCTCTGCCTCGAGCCGCTTCTTCGGCAGGGCGCCGATCACCTTGGCGGCGATCTCGCCCTGCTTGAAGAGGATCATCGTCGGGATCGAGAGAACCTCGTAGCGCGCCGCGGTCTGCGGGTTGTCGTCGGTGTTGAGGCTGACGATCTGAAGGTCGTCCCGCTCCGCATCGATCTCCTCGAGCACGGGGTGGACGACGCGGCAGGGGCCGCACCAGGGGGCCCAGAAGTCGACGAGCACGGGGCCCTCGGCCTCGAGCACCTCGCTCTGGAAGTTGGCGTCGGTCACATCGGTGAGCTTGCCTGGCACGTTCGTCTCCTACTCGTGTTGCTCGGTCGGTTCGGGGTCCAGCACTATACAAAGTATAGCGAGGGTGCTATCGGCGCTTGAAGGGCCTATACCCGGCGGACGAAGCGGGAATCGCTCAGCCGCGGCGCCAACGTAGCAGCGGCACCCGCCAGATCGCCTCGGCGACGATCGGGCCGCTCATCTTCGAGCTGCCGAGGCGGCGCTCGCGGAAGACGATCGGCACCTCGACCACGCGGAAGCCGGCCTTCATCGCCCGATAGGTCAGCTCGATCTGGAAGGCGTAGCCGCGGGCGCTGACGCTGTCGAGGTCGATTGCCTCGAGGACCCGGCGCCGGAAGCACTTGAAGCCGCCGGTCAGGTCGCGCACGGGGAGGCGGAGCACCCGGCGGGCGTAGGCCGAGCCGCCGCGGCTGATCAGCCTGCGCGTCGGCCCCCAGTCCGAAACCCCGCCTCCAGGCACGTAGCGCGAGCCGAGCACGAGGTCGGCGTCATCGGCCGCCGCGATCAGGCCCGGCAGGTAGGCGGGGTCGTGTGAGAAGTCGGAGTCCATCTCGACGATCAGCTCCGCACCGGCGGCCAGCGCCCGTCGAAAGCCGGCGAGGTAGGCGGGCCCGAGGCCCTCCTTGATGGGCCGATGGAGGACCTCGACGTCGTCGTGCTCGGCGGCGAGCCGGTCGGCTATCTCACCGGTGCCGTCGGGCGAGGAGTCGTCGACGATGAGCAGGCGCCGCGACGCCGGCAGCTGCTCGCGGACCGCGGCGACGAAGGCCTCGATGTTCTCGGCCTCGTTGTAGGTCGGCAGGACCAGCCAGACGCGGGCGGGCGGCTCGGGCATGACCGCGCGATGCTATTCGCCCCGCGCGGTCCTCCCAGCCCGAGTGCCAGCCAAGTGCTGATTCCTGTTTCCCTAAACGGGGTTTCCGTGAATGGGGTTTCCATAAGCGGGTTTTCCCTAAGCGGGGGTCGCATGGGGGCCATGGCCATGTGTCCTGTTGCTGGGGCCGCGCCGCTCGCGCTGCACGTAAAGACGCCCGGCGAGCACGGCGCCGGCGCCGCCCAGCATTCCCGCGCCCAGCGCAGCCAGCGCCCAGCCGGCGCCGCTGAGGCCGAGGCCCATGAGGCCGTCCAGCGACCAAGACCCCGGCCCCGCGCCGGCGAGCGCGACCGCCGCCGCGATCAGGACGAGGTTGTACTCCATGCCCTGGTCGGTGACCCAGAGACCGTTGTTGAAATGGACGGTGATGATCGCCGTGGTCATCACCGCGATCAGCATCGCCGCGGCGATCGGCGTCAGCAGGCCGAAGACGAGCAGCGCGCCGCCGATCAGCTCCGCCGCTCCGGCGGCGAGCGCGTTCGGCCGCCCGGGGCGCATGCCGATGCTCTCGAAGAATCCCGCTGTCCCCTCGATTCCGTTCCCGCCGAAACGGCCGAACAGCTTCTGGGCACCGTGGCCCATGAACAGCAGGCCGATCACGGCCCGCAAGACGAATAGCGCCAAGCTCATCGGTGATACCTCCTGAGTAGCTCCTGCGGCCCCGGTCCCAGGGCCCTGTGCTCCTAGATGGGTTCCCGCAATCGGCAGAAGAACACCTTCTGCCCGACGATCAGGCGTCAAAAGGTCGAATTCCGCCCAGCCCGCCGGACCCCGACGCCCCCGGCTAACTTAGACCCGTGCGCAACGCCGAGATCGCCAACGCCTTCGACGAGCTGGCCGTGCTCTACGAGCTCGACGGGGCAGTCAAGTACCGCGTGCTCGCCTATCGCCAGGCGGCGCGCACGGTCCGCGACAGCCCCGTCTCGGTCGCGGCGCTGGCAACCGAGGGCAGGGCGACCGAGCTGCGCGGGATCGGCAAGACGCTCGAGGAGAAGATCCGCGTCCTGCTCGAAACGGGAGAGATCCCCTCGGCGGTGAGGCTGAAGCAGAAGTTCCCGCCGACGCTGATCGAGGTGACGCGAATCCCGGGGGTTGGGGCGAAGACCGCACGGCGGCTCTACGACGAGCTGGGCATCGCGACGATCGAGGATCTCGAGGCGGCGGCGAAGGCCGAGCGCCTGCGCGGCATCCGCGGCCTCGGGCCGAAAATGGAGGAGCGCGTCCTCGCCGATGTCGCCAAGCTGACCGACGAGGGGCCGGCCGAGCGGCGGCGGATCGACGAGGTCCTGCCGATGGCCGAGCAGCTGCGCGACGTGCTGCGGGCCCATCCCGCCGCCGGCCGGGTCGAGATCGCCGGCTCGCTTCGCCGCATGACCGAGACCTGCAAGGACATCGACCTGATCGCCACCGCGAAGGACCCCGAGGCGCTGGGAGCGGTGCTGATCGCCAACGAGCTGACCGACGAGGCGCGCTCGGTGGGCGTCGCCGGCGCCTCGGTGCTGACCCACAGCGGCGTCAAGATCGACCTGCGGATCGGCAGCGAGGATGCCTTCGGCAACCTGCTCCAGCATTTCTCCGGCTCCGCCGCCCACAACGTCCAGCTGCGCGAGCGGGCGCTGGCGCTGGGCTTCTCGGTCAGCGAAAACGGCATCGTCGAGCTCGAGAGTGGCGAGGTCAGCCGCCACGCGACCGAGCAGGAGGTCTACGCCAAGCTCGGCCTCGACTACATCGAGCCGGAGCTGCGCGAAGGGCGCGGCGAGCTGGCGGCCGCGGCGGCCGGCGAGCTGCCGCAGCTGGTCGAGCTCGGCGACATCCGCGGCGACCTGCATTCGCACACCACTCTCTCCGACGGCCACAACTCGCTCGAGCAGATGGCAGAGGCCGCCAGGGCGCGCGGCTACTCCTATCTCGCGGTAACCGATCACTCGGCGACGCACGGCTTCGGCAACCACGTCACCGACGCCCAGCTCGCCGAGCGGATCGAGGAGGTGCGCGAGCTCAACGCCAAGCTCAGGGGCAAGCGCTTCCGCGTCCTCGCCGGCTCGGAGGTCAACATCGGCACCGACGGCGCGCCCGACTACCCCGATGAGCTGCTGGCGGAGCTCGACTGGGTCGTGGCGAGCGTCCACACCTCCTTCTCCACCGACGAGCGGCGGATGACCGACCGCGTCCTGGCGGCGATCGAGCATCCCTGGGTCGACTGCATCGGCCACCTCAGCGGCCGCCTGATCCTGCGCCGCGAGCCCTACCCGATCGACGTCGAGAAGGTCGCCGAGGCGGCGGCGCGCACGGGGACGATGCTGGAGATCAACTCGAACCCGAATCGCCGCGACCTCTCCGAGCACCACGCCCGCCTGGCCGCGGAGGCCGGCGTGATGATCTGCATCAACACCGACGCCCACCGGGTCCGGACGATGGACAACATCGTCTACGGCGTCGCCACGGCCCGCCGCGCCTGGCTGACCGCCGACCAGATAGCCAACACCCGCCCCTGGCGCAGCTTCGCCCCGCTGCGCAAGCGGGCGAAGGCCTGAGGCAAATGGCAGAGCCGCGACAGAAGTTGCAGGTGGGACCGGTCTTGAGGCGGGCGGGGCAGGTCTATGCCCGCTGGGCGGCGATGCTGATCCCTGCCGCGCTGGTGTTCCACCTGATCCCGCTCGCGGTCGCAGTGGGCCTGCGCGACATCGGCGGCCTGGGGGGCGTGCTGATCGAGATCGTCACCGCCCTGCTCAGCCTGGCCGCGACGTGCTGGATCGGCGGCGTTGCCGTCAAGGCCGTCCAGGCTTTCGAGCGCGGCAACGAGGAGCCCTCCCTCGGTGCCGCTCTGGCGGCGATCCGACCCGTGCTCCTCAAGCTCGTCGGCGCCACCTTCCTGACCCTCGTCTTCGTCGGCGTCGGGTTGATCTTCCTCCTCGTCCCCGGGCTGCTTTTCCTGGCGAGGCTGTCGCTCATCGTCCCCGTGGTCGTCGTCGAGGGCGGACCGGTCACGACCTCGCTGAGTCGCAGCAACGAGCTCGTCGAGGGCTCGACCTTCCGCGTCCTCCTCGTCGTCCTCCTTGTCGTCGTCGCGACGATTGGGATCCAACAGCTCTTTCTCTTCGGCTCTCCGCCTGCCGATGACATCGGCACTCAGGTGGCCGGGCTCTTCGCCAGCGCCCTGACCGATCCCATGCTCGGGATCCTCGCCGCGGTCATGTATTTCCGGCTGGCGCCACGGCCGCAGAGCCAGACCGGCGCCGCGCTGCCGACGACGGACGAGACGACTGCCTGAGGTTGTGCTCGCTAGCCGCTCGGAGCGGGCGGGGGCGGGTGGCCTGGCGTTGGCCGGTCGCGGCGCAGGCCCGGGGTTCTGACCAGCGAGATCGGGCGCATGGCCGAGGTGGGCTCGACGTAGAAGCGGACGCCATCGCGGTCCTCTATCCCCAGCACCGCGGCCTCGCGGTTGCGCCAGGCGAGCGAGAAGAGCAGCGCGTAGCCGGCGCCGATCGCCGGAATCTGCGGCCAGATCCAGGCGACGCCGCCGCAGAAGACGGCGAAGGCGGCGATCGGCCAGAGGCGCTGGAAGGCGATCCGGCCGGGGGTCTCCTGGGGCAGCGACGTCGCCGTGCGCGAGTCCGCCAGCGCCTGGCCGACGGCCTGGGCGGCCCGGTCCTCGCGCCCGAGCGCGATCCCGGTCATCCCGGCGACGAACCACCAGCCGACGGCGAGGATGACGAGCAGCGTGTCGCCGTCGCGGTTTGCGGCGATCAGCGAGACGCCGGCGAGAGCCGTCGCCTCAGCGGCGGCGAGCAGGACGGTCAGCCGCAGCAGGTCGGCGTAGAGCATCAGTCGCTCAATCTGCCAGCTGGCGGAGCAGCTCGACGAATCCCTCGGGCCCATCGACGGCGATGTCGGCATCGGTGGCGATCTGGGGCGGGCCCTCGCTGGAGCGGATGCCGATGCAGGCCGCGGTCTCGAGAGCGCCCGCGTCGCGCAGCTCGCGCAGAGCGGCGAAGGCGTCGAGGTCGGTGCGGTCGTCGCCGGCATAGAGCGCGTGCTTGATCTTGCGCTCGGCCAGCAGGTGCTTGATCGCCTGGCCCTTGCCGACGCTGATCGGCGGCCGGATCTCGAGGACCTTGCGGCCCCAGGCGGCGATCAGGCCGCGCCACTCGGCGTCGGCGGCAATCTCGTGAATTCGCGACTCGGCGGCGGACTCGTTCTCCGCGCCGCGCCAGTGCAGCGCCTGGATCGGGCCCTTGTCTTCGAGGCGCAGCCCAAGCTCGTCGAGCTCTTCGCTGCCGAGACCGCTGACAAAGGCCGCGGCATCGTCCTGGTGGCCGTCGAGCACGGGATCGACGCCCGGCGTGTCCTCACCGGGCAGCAACCGCTCGAGGCCGTGGTTGCCGATGTAGGCGATTCCGGCGAGGCCGACCAGCGCTCGGGCGTCGAGGACGCGGCGGCCCGAGATGCAGGCGACGAGTGCGTAGCGGCCGGCCAGCTCGTCGAGCAGTCGTGCCGCCTCGGGCAGGACCCTCGCATCCTCGGGTCGGACGGCGATCGGCGCGATCGTGCCGTCGACGTCCGTGAGGATGGCGGTCGCGGCGGGTTCGTCGCGCAGCGGCGCGAGCAGCGCCACCGGCTCCGGCGCGACGTCAGCTGCGGGCATCGGCCCTGCAGGGGGACGGCATCACTCATCTAGTATCGCCGCCCATGTCGGACCGCGGCTTCGAGCCCAAGAGGATGCTGCGGCTGGCGCTGATCGGCACCGCCGCCGGGGCCTTCAGCGCCCTCTTCGGAGTCGGCGGCGGGACGATCATCGTGCCGCTGCTGATCCTCTGGTTCGGCTTCGGCGAGCACGAGGCGACCGGGACGAGCCTGGCGGCGATCGTCGTCATCGCGATCCTGGCGGCGAGCGCCCAGGGCGCCTACGGCAACATCGACCCCGCTCAGGCCGCCCTCGTCGGGGTCCCGGCGCTGGCTGGCGTCGTCGCCGGCACCGCGCTGCAGCAGCGGCTGCCGCAGCGCGTGATCGCGCTCGCCTTCGCCGCCCTGCTGGTCGCCGTCGCGATCGAGTTGATCGTCCCGTGAGCGCGGTCCTCGCAGCCCTGATGGGCGCCGGCGGCGGCGTCGTCGCCGGCGTGCTCGGCGTCGGCGGCGGCATCGTCTTCGTGCCGGCGCTGACGATCTTCATGCACCAGAGCCAGCTCGGCGCCGAGTCGACCTCGCTGCTGGCGATCGTCCCGGTCGCCGCCCTGGGCGCCTGGCGCCAGCACCGCTACGGCAACGTCCGCCTGCGCGAAGGCCTCACCGTCGGCCTGCTCTCCCCGGTCGGCGTCGGCGCCGGGGTGGTCGTCGCCAACACCGTGCCCCAGCGCGCCCTCGAGCTCGGCTTTGCCGCGCTGGCGCTGTTCATCGCCGCCCAGCTCGTGCGGCGGGCGTTCGCAGAAGAGTCCTCGTCCGCCGGCGGGGTATAGGGACGCTCGAGGGAACGATGCCATCGCCGAGCACACTTCGGGTGGCGCCCGGGATCGAGATCCCGGTCGAGGAGATCGAGCTGCGGACCAGCCGCTCCTCGGGGCCCGGCGGCCAGCACGCCAACGTCACCGAGTCGCGGGTCGAGGCGGTCTTCGACGTCGCCGGCTCGGCGACGCTCAGCGACCTCCACAAGGCGCGGCTGCTCGAGCAGCTCGGCCCTCGCGTCTCGGCGGTCGCCCAGGACGCGCGCAGCCAGGCCCGCAACCGCGAGCTGGCGCTCGAGCGCCTGCGCGAGCGGCTGGCCGACGCCCTCCACGTCCCCAAGCAGCGACGGCCGACGCGGCCGTCGCGCAGCGCCAGGGCGAAGCGGGTCGAGTCCAAGCGCCTGACCTCCGAGCGCAAGCGCCAGCGCCGCCGCCCCGAGCCCGGCGTCGACTGAGAGCCTGCCACGGCCGGGCTGCGGCGGTCCGCTTAGCGGGGCTTGACGATGACCGTGACCTCGCGCGCGTGGCGCGAGGAGCGCAGCCGCAGGATCGGCGCGTTGGCCTTCGAGATCCGCTCGGCGCCGCTGACCTTGACCCGGTAGCCGCGGCCGTACTGGACCGGTGGCGTCGCGATCTCGCTGATGCCGCCACCGAAGCGGCCGGGACCCCTGACCCTGGCGGTCGAGTAGATGAGCTCGAAGCGGCGCGTCGCGGGGTCGAAGGACCAGCGCAGCGGCGTGCCGGCGACGAGCCGGGGATAGGCCCGCGCCAGCAGCTTCAGCTTCTTCGCCCGCAGGTTGTCGCCGCCAGGGGCGCGGCGGGCGTTGGGGACGATCGCCTGGTTGTCGGGCGCCTGCGTCGTCGGGTCCGAGCAGCCGCAGTAGTGCCAGTACTGCCACGAGGTCATGTGCTGGTCGGCGAGGCCGATGATCCGCCCGATCGTCGCCAGGTCGTCGGTGGCGCCGAACTCGCTCAGTATCAGCGCGTCGCCGGTGGTGGCCGAGCGGGTGTCGGCGTTCTGGAACGGCAGATCCTCGGCGCTCTGACAGGCGTCGCCGGTCGGCCCGCCGAAGGCGCCCGGCAGGCAGTAGTCGTGGAAGCTGAACCCGGCCCGGCCGTCCTGCGGGTCGGCGAGCCAGGTCTGGGCGCCGAAGTCGTAGGTCAGCAGCGGCTCGTACCAGGCGAGGTGGCGCCGGTCCACCTTGCGGATCTGGTCGATGACCTTGACCGTGAAGGCGGTCAGCTGGGTCTGGTCGAACGCCGGGCAGCCGGCAGGGCTCGTGCAGCTTGGATAGGCGCTGCCGGGCCAGGGCTCGTTCATCAGGTCGTAGCCGAGGACGCCGGGCTGATCGCGGAAGCGGGCGGCGACGTGACTCCAGGCGCGGGCGTAGTGGTCTTGGAGGCCGACGCCGTCGGGCGCCGGGTCGTTTGCCCAGAAGTGGTCGAAGGCGCGGTTGAGGGCGGGCTGGGCGAGGTAGTTGCCGGGGAAGC
>JAWVFK010000006.1:0-138425 GCA_033856175.1 Solirubrobacterales bacterium
CAAGGCGCCCGAGCAGACCAAGTCGGGCTATCTGTTCAACCTCTCCTCCTACTTCCTCAACGGCTTCACCTTCGCCGGCAGCTCGGGGATCGGCTGGGGGGTCGGCGACCGCGGTGCGATCGAGCGCCTCGGGGGTAACGAAGCGGGGGCCGGCGGCACGACGCAAAAGGAAAGCGCCCCTGCCTTGGGCGCCAAGCGCACCGGTCCCGCTCCTCCGCGCCAGCCCTACCAGTCGACGCAACCAGCCCTAACGGCCGACCCGGGAGAGGTGCCGGCCCGCAGCTCACAGCCGCTCGAGAAGCTCTCGGCGCCCAAGATGACCTCCTACGGCTCTCCCAATCCCCATGGCGACGGCGAGAGCGTCAGCCAGGTGGTGATGAGCCGCGACGGCTCTGAGGGTTGGGCGATCGGCCCGTTTCCAAATCAGGGCTCATCGCCGAACTTCACACTCTTCCACTTTGACGGCGGCCGCTGGCGGCGCTGCGGCACTGACTCGGTCGAAGGTGTGATCAAGGCCGATCCCGCCTGTGAGTCGCTCTGGCCGCTCGCTCATTTCAATAGCACCGGGGTCAAGCTCACCGCGATCGCCCGCATCCCGATGGAGAACAGCTCCGACCCCACCAAGGCCGATGACTTCGAGGTGATTGCCGTAGGCAGTCCCGACAAGACCCTCCGACAGCCGATCCTTCGCTACCACGATGGTCGATGGGCGGTGGACGAGGCCTGGACGAACCAGTTGAGCCCGTTTGTCGATGGGGCACCGAGACCTCTCGACTACGTCACCGACGTGGCCTTCTCGGGCCCCGATGACGGGTGGATTATTACGAAGACCGGTTTCAATGAGAGGTCTATCTACCACTTCGACGGTAAGCGCTGGGCGATGTGCGGCGAGCTCCTGGGTGGCGACAACAAACCGAACCGCGTGGAGAGAAATGGCTGCCACGATCACAACCGCGTGATCCCTGCCGCCGACGTCAACCGGTCTAACGAAATGCACCTAACGGGCGCCGGCGACCGCCTCTACCTCTACGCCACCCGCCTGGACTATGACGGCGATGGGCAAAATGACTTTTCGGCTCGATCTCAAGCCGCTAGCTACCCCGTCGTTATCTACAAGAACCGCGGCCCCTGCGAGAAGCTCGGTGATCCAGGTTGCTGGCAGCAGGCTTACGACCCCGGATGCATCGATCGAGACGGAACCCAAACCGAGGCCAGGAGCGGTTGTGTGCCAGACCGCGATCCTCTGAAGCGGGGCAGCATCTACTCTCTCTCGGTCGCCCTCGGCCCCGACGGCTCCTACAACGGCTGGGGCCTCGGCGTATTTGGCGCCGACGGGCTCGCAACCGGTGGCGGCGCCGTCAGCACGCAGCGGGTCCAGCTCCAAAAAGGCGCGTCGGAGACGCCACTGATCCACTCCGACGCTGGAGGAACCAAGTGGAAGCTGACCCCGGTCGGAGCCCACGACGCGGCGAGCCAGAACCTGTTGCCTCCGGAAACCGGTCGCGATTCGGATGAGTCTTTTTTTCCGGCAACTCCGAGCGGCCAGGTTGTCGCCCTGCCTGGCTCCAACGGCAAGGGGTACGCGGTCGCGGTCAAGGGAAGGGGTGGCGCGGGCGGTGATCCGACTCAACCCCCCTCCGTGTGGCTCAACCCGGCGGATCAGAAGTGGCGGGTCGTGCAGGCGCCCTACTGCTCGCATAACTTTCATCGCTGCAGCTTCGCCTCGGGATATACCCAAGCGATGGCACCCGACAATGCGGGCGGGCTCTGGATCGCTGCCGCCGGCTTTGGCGTAGCCAGCGAAGGCGAGAGCATCTTCTACCGCTTCTCTGACCACGCGCCTGCCGAGCTCTTCCACGAAGTGGCGCATCCGATCCGCGAGCAGATCATCGACCCCACCTCTGGCGGTTCGAGGGACGGCCAGATCGCTAACACAGCAGCGGCCGGCGGCGGCGATGGCAGCTTCTGGGTTCTCACCACCACCAACGTCATTTACCGCTATGACCGACAGACCGGCTGGGACCGGATGACCGTCCCCGGTTGGGACCCTGGCCGCGTGGTCACCAACCCCTCGCAGGCCTACGCAATCGCGATCGGAAAAGACGGCAACGGCGTCTTGGTGGGCAAGCAGGGCCGGATCGCCGACCTCAGCCCCGGCGGTGCCGCGCTCGATCCTGCCGCCGGCACCCTTTGCTCGAAGCGCCAAAACCAGCCGCCCTGCGGCACCGGCCGCGACCTGCGAGCCGCCTCGGTCGCCCCCGACGGCTCGGCGATGGTGGGCGGCAATTCCAGGGCGCTCCTCTATCGCCAGGGCGGCACCGGCGCCTTTCACGCAATCACCCCACCGCCGGCCGCGGTCTTCACCAACATCACCGGCGTCTCGCTGCCAAGCGCCGATCGCGCGTGGGTAACGACCAACGCCGGCGAGATCTGGGGCGGCAGTTTCGGCGGAACCGATTGGAGCTGGAAGCAAGAGGACGCTGATGAGTTCGGCGACTCGCTGAGTCGCGATACGAACCGACACAACCAACCGCTGTGGGCAATCGCGATGGACGCCTCAGGGCATGGCTACGCGGTCGGCGCCAACGGCACGATCATCGAGCGCACCGGCGAGGGGACTCCACCCTGGAAGCGAGTCGACGCCGGCGTCTACGACGAGCTTCACTCGGTCACCCTCGGCCCAGGCGGCAAGGGCGCGCTGATGGGTGGCGACGGCGGCCTCATCCTCAGCGAGGCGGACGGCCATTTCGAGCCGGCTCTTGTCAGAGATCGATTTGCCCCGACCAACTGGGGATATGCCCACGCGATGTCACGAATCGCGGGCCTGGCACTTCTGCCTGGTCACAAGCAAGGAGAGATCGAGGCATGGGCCGTATCCCAAGTCCCTGTGTGGCAGGGTCGCAACCCACCTCCCGGCGCGATCCTTCACTACACGAACGCTCCCTCCGAGCCGCTGCTCGACGGCGCGGCCAAGGGGACGAGCGCTGTGGCGGATTCCCCCAAGCCATCCGCCGATGAGCTCAGCTTCGCGGCGTTTGGCAACTCGGAGTGCCAGTACGCTCCTCTCAGCGGCCAAGCTGCGGCAAAACCGTGCCCGCCGCTCGGCGGATCGAACGAGGCCACCGACCTGGTGGCGAGTCGGGTCCGTGATGAGGCTCTCGCTCGCAAGGACCTTCCTGGCGGCCTGGACTTCAGCCTCTTCAGCGGCGATGTCGGCTCGATCGGTGGTACTCAGCGCAACGTCCTCGTCGGTACGCCGTTTATCGAGAGCGAGATCCACGACCGCTGGCGGGAGCTGATCGCCGACCCGCTTACTGAGGCGGGCGTGCCGATGTTCGGCGCGATCGGCAGCCGCGATCTCGGCACCACCGCCTCGACATGCCAGCCCATCGGTGCTCAGAACATCTGCACCAGCGCCGATGACACCCGCGCCGGCCTCAGCACCGCCTGGCGCCAGTCGATGGCGATCATGCCGGCGCCTTGGGGAGCGCTCAGGCACGCGGACGGCACCGACAACACCCCGCCGCCGGACACCAACGGGCTTTCATTCGTCCCGGTCGACACCGGCGGCACCAAGCAGGAGCTCAGCGACACAACCGTTGCCGATCCCACCAAGGACACCCTCGGCGGCCAGACGATCGAGGATCAGACCAAGAAGGCGGGCGGCCAGAGCGTCCCGGTTCCCGACCCAACCAAGCCGGGCCAGAACCTCGCCCAGGCGCAAACCCCAAAGAGCGGCTATGTCGGCGACGTGACGGTGCCCAAGAGCGGCCTCGTCGGCGACCAGAATGTTCCCACCGGCGGCGCCCACACCCACTACGCCCTCGACGTCAAGCGCGACGGCAAGGCCTTGATGCGCCTGGTCGTCCTCGACACCTCGCTCAAATCGCTTGCGGCCTCCAACCACAACCAGAACCCGGTCGAAGAGCAGCTCGGCTGGCTCAAGGATGCCTTGCAGCGCCCGGCGGGCGAACGCGCCGTCGTCCTCACCAACACCCCGACCTACTCCTACGGCCCCGGCGCCAACACCGACACGCTCACCGAGGGAACGGTGCTCGAGTCGATCCTGCTGCAGAACAAGGTCGATCTGGTGGTCGACGGAAGACTCGGCTGGAACGCGCTCTACTGGGCGCTTGCCCCCGGCGTGCATTGGCCCTGCCCCGGCGATACCTACAAGTCCGCGCCACCGCAAGGACTCCCCAGCTGCAACGGCCTCGGCTCCTCTCAGGCCGACAGGGCGGCAGCCGACGCCCAAAAGAGCGCGGCGGAGCTGAGTGGCGGCGTCAGCGCCTCCGGCACCCTGCCCTTCCTCGTCGCCCACTCAGCCGGCGGCAAGTTCGGCCCCGACGGCCAAGCGACAGGCAGTGCCTCTCAGGGCTTCTGGCGCGGCTACTCGATCGTCCATCTCGACACCCAGACGGGTCAGGTCCGGGTCGAGCAGCGACCGGTATTCGATTGGATCGGCATTGCCCCAGCCTCCGGCTCCGGCAGCAAGGGCCACCTCCTTCGCCCCCGCCAGTCGATCTCGCTCGCCGGCTACGGCCGCGAGGTGCTCGGCACCGACATGTCGGCGCGCTACGACGACATCACCACCCCCGCGATCACCCACTGCTACGACCTTGTCCTCGCTGACCAGGAGAAGCCCTGGCTGGCGCTGAAGGCCGAGGACGCGAGCAAGGAGCAGCTGGCGGCGGCAATGGGTGGCGGCTGCAAAGCCAGGTCCGCTGGGATTGCGACCGCCTCGAGTACCACCAATCCCTGCGACCCCTACGTCTGCCTGGACCCGGCCATCGGCAGGCTCACCGACGACCAGCAGGGAAAGATCGAAGCAGGCGACGGCAACGTCAAGCGCACCTTCGCGATCGCGATCCTCTCGGTCAACCAGAAGGTTGCCACCTACCCGATCTCCTTCGAGCCCCGCCCGAGCTTCACGCCTGAAGCACCGCCGCCACCTCCGCCCCCAAATGGTCCACCCCCGCCACCGCCGCCACCACCACCGCCCAACGGCCAGCTGCCGCAGATCAACCTGCCAACTCCGCCGGTGCCGCCGAGCGTGCCACTCGACGCCGGCTTGGTCGCCCCACCACCGCCGGCCGTGCCGCCACCCCCTGGCGCATCCTCGGCAACGCCTTTGAACCTCTTCCTCAACGGACCAGGTCTCAATATCGCGCCGCAGTCGACGGTGGTTCCCCCGCCGGCGCCACCGATCCAGCCCGCTCCCCCGGGTGGTGCTCGCAAGGAGGCCAGACAGAAGCAGGCGGCTACGCAGGACTCCGGGGCCGATTCGAGCGCTGACGAGGGCAGCGAGGTTCAGAGCCTCGGCGGCGATCAGGCGGCCGGGCTCCCGGGCGCTCCAGGCAGCGCGATGACGCGACACGACCCCGGCCCCAACAGCAACGCGTCGACCCGCCGCGACCGCGTCGCCCCCGTCCAGTCCTTCACCCCGCTCGCCAGCCACCACCAGCCTTCGGCCTGGGCACGAGATCTGCAGTGGGGCGGAGGCCTGATCCTGATGGCGCTGGTCCTGGCCTTCGGATGGATCACGGTTCGCCCAACCCCCAGGCGCCGCGAGCCCGAGCTGCCCGCTCCCGCCTGGATTCAAAACCGACGCCGTTAGTGGCACGACTACTGAGCTCTGGGTGGGCCGCCGTCGAAACCTAAGCCCCGGAGGCCCCGCCATCCCCCCTGGCATACACTGGCCGAAATCGGGCATAGACCCTCTGTAAGCGAGCGATTGACGAGGAGCTGAGATGGCAAAGAGCACACGCGCACGTGGGGCAGCGAACGCCGCCGGGCCCTATGTCCAGCGGCTGATCGAGGACGACGAGCTTCGCAACACGCTGCGCGACGCCGTTCATGCCGCTCGCGACGCCTACGGGCGCGTGTCGAACGGCAAGGGGCCGGCCAAGGCGATGATGGAGGACAAGAAGGTCCATCGTGACCTGCGCACCGCCGCCCAGTCGCTGCGCGACGCCTCCGAGTCGCTGCGCGGCGGCCGCGCCCGCAAGCGCCATCCGCTGCGCAAGCTGCTCGCCGTCGGCATCCTCGGCGGCGCCCTGGCGCTCGTCGTCAGCGAGGACCTTCGCAAGACCGTCCTCGATCGCCTCTTCGGCGCCGAGGAGGAGTTCGAGTACACCTCGAGCACGACCTCGGCCGACGAAGTCGCCGCCTAGTGGCGGCCCGCTAGCACCGCCACCCGGGCGTCCAAGCGACACCGATAGGCTGCGGCGCGATGGCCAGCGTCCACATGCTTCTGCCGGCGCAGCGCTACGTCTTCTCGATCGAGGGCGATCGTGCCGTGCCCGCCCAGATCGAGAGCTCGGCCGACGGCTTTCGCCGCTACAAGGAGCTCCAGGCCGAGGGCAAGCCGGTCGGGATGATCGCGATCCCCAACTGCCTGCTCGTCCGTGGTGAGCGCGACTACCTCGTCGACCCCGGGCTGATCATGCAGGGAGGGGCGATCTTCAGCGCCCTCGCCGAGCTGGGCGTCGAAGCGCACACGATCAAGGACGTCCTGATGACCCACCTCCACTACGACCACGCCGAGGCGCTCGCCGCCTGGCCGGCTCGCAGGGTCTACGTCCATCGCCTCGAGACCGAGGCGCCCTACGCGCAGATCGTCGCCGGCCAGCTCGAGAACGTCGAGCTGGAGGTGCTCGACGGCGAGGAGGGGGAGATCGAGCCCGGCATCCGCTGGATCCGCACTCCCGGCCACTGCGACGGGCTGATCTCGATCTGCGTCGACACCGACGAAGGCCTGACGGTGATCGCTTCGGACTGCGTCGGCCCGTTGCCCGAGTACTTCGACGAGATGGACCTGCCCGCGGACTTCGGCCCCGAGCGGGAGGAGCTGCTGGAGCAATGGCGGCGGATCAGGGCGCTCGAGCCCCGCACCGTGATTCCCGGTCACAACCCACCCGTTGTGCTGAACTAGGGCCCTCGTGGAGGCGACAAAGGAACGCCCGGCCGAGCAGCGTCAGCTGACCGGCGACAAGGCGCAGCGAATCATCGAGGCGATGCGCAAGACGGTCGCCAGCCGCGGCATCGCCGGCGCCACCTTCGAGCGCGTCGCCGCCGAGGCAGGCGTAAGCCGCGGCCTGCTGCACTACTACTTCGGCACCAAGGAGCGGCTACTGGTCGAGGTCGTCCGCCGCGATGCGCAGCTTCGCGTCGCCCGCCTCGACGAGCCCTTCGCCCGCGCCCAGAGCGTCGACGACGTGCTCGAGGTGCTGGTCGCCAACCTCACCGACATGATCGAGAACCAACCGGGGTTCTTCGTCCTGCTGTTCGAGCTGTTCATCGCCGGGCGGCGCAACCCCGACATCGGCCACGAGGTCGGCGAGCTCTTCGAGCTCACCCGCGGCCACGTCGCCGAGATCCTCGCCGCCAAGCAGCGCGAGCGGGTGATCGCCCTGCGCTTCGAGCCCGACGCAGTCGTTTCGCACCTCTTCGCAGTCGTCGACGGCTTTGCCCTGCAGGCGCTGTCCGACCCCGAGCGCGACCGCTCCGAGGTCCTCGACGTCTGCACCGCCGTCGCCCGCTACCTGCTGACCAACGACTGAGGCCGCTTAGGCCGGCGGGCGAACGGGTAAGAGCCGCCGACGGGCCGCTCTCCGGCCTCGCAGAAGCAAGATGCAGAACTCCAGCGAAAAGCGCCACCTCGCACTCGACGGCATCCGCGGGCTGGCGATCGCCTGCATCTTTCTCCACCACTCGGTCACCCACCCGCTGAGCGGCGCCGTGCGCTCGACCGGCGACGGCCTCTGGGGCGGCTTCGTCGCCGAGCTCCGCCTCAGCCTGATCTGCTTCTTCGTCCTCTCGGGCTTCCTGCTCTACGGCGGCTTCGCTCGGGCGCTGCGGGAGCGGTCCGGGCTGCGGCTCGGCGAGTACGCGCGGCGCCGGGCCGCCCGCGTCTTCCCCGCTTACTACCTGGCGATCCTCGGCAGCATCGTCCTGCTCTGGGGCGCGCAGATGCCGAACCTCAAGATGCCCTCGCTGGCCGAGCTGCCGCTGTTCGCGGTGCTCGGGCAGAACTACTCCCGCGCGACGCTGGAGGCTCTCGACGGCCCGACCTGGACGCTCTGCATCGAGGCCGCCTTCTACGTGATCCTACCGCTGCTGGCGCTGGTCCTCTGGCGCCTGCGCGCCGGGCCGCGGCTGCAGCTGACGGCGCTGGCGGGGCTCTTCGCGCTCGGCATCGCCTGGCGGGTGCCGGCGCTCGGCGCCCACGGCCCGATCGGGGCCAAGGCGCTGCCGGCGTTCCTGCCCTACTTCGCGATCGGCATGGCGCTGGCGCTGTGGAACCAGCACCGAGCCCGAGCCCGAGCCCGGACGCTGTCGCCGGCGGCGACGCTGGCGCTGCTTGGCGCCGCCGCCGCGGTGGTGGTTCTCGACGGCGTTTGGCACTTCACCAGCACAGGTGGTGAGCGCGGAGTGCTCGGCATCGTCGGCGACGTCCCTGCCGCGGCCGGCTTCGCGCTGCTGCTCGCCGCGACCCTCGTCGGCAGTGGCCGGGCAATCGGCTGGCTCAGCTGGCGCCCACTCGTCGGCCTCGGCGTGATCTCCTACAGCTTCTATCTCTGGCACCTGCCGCTGATGCTCTTCTGGCGACGGCTTGGCCTCGAGGGCGGCTGGGTCGAGACCGCCGGCCTGACCTTCGTCGCGACCCTCACCATCGCGACGGTCAGCTGGAAGCTGATCGAGGCGCCGATCCTGCGCTGGGCGCACCGCTCGGCCCCGGAGCGCAGCGGCGAGGGCGCGCGGCGCGACCGTCGCCGGCTCGAGCCCGGACGGCGCCCACGGCCGGTCTCTGTGACTGAACTCACATAGCGAGGGCGGCTCGCGAGCCTAGACTGGCCGTCCAGCCAGTCGAATGGGGAGGAGCGCGGAGGATGCGGATGAGGGGTTTCATGGCCGGCCTTGCCGAGGGGCTGGCGCGGCACCGCCGCATCGTCGTCGGCGTCTGGGTCGTCGTCCTGCTCGCGGCGATGCCGCTCGCCGCCAAGCAGACGAGCCACCTCACCGGCGGCGGCTTCGACGTGCCGGGCAGCCAGTCCAAGGCCGTCGAGGACGCTCTCGAGAACGACTTCGCTGCCGCCAAGCACGGCCGCCTCGCCTTCGTCGTCCAGCTCGAGCGCGGCGCCGGCGACTCGCAGCGCCAGGCGGTGCTCGCGCGCCTTCGGCGGGCCCTCGACGCGGTGCCCCGGGTCGCACTGACCCCGGCCAGTGCCACCGCCGCGGATCGCCAGCTCGCCGGCCGCGGGATCGCGGTCGTGCCGCTCGAGGCCGAGGGCAGCTCCGACACGCTCACCGACAGCGCCGGCAAGCTGCGCGGTGAGCTGGCGCTCGGCGACACGGTCGACGGCAGCCGCGTCTACCTGACCGGCCAGGCGGCGATGTGGGCCGGCCTGCAGGAGGTGACCAAGAGCGACCTCGCCGCCGCCGAGGGCACCGGCTTCCCGATCGTCGCCCTGATCCTCGTCGCCGTCTTCGGCTCACTCGCCGCGGCCTCGCTGCCGCTGGCGCTCGGCTTCGCCGCCGTCCTCGTCACCGGCGCCTGCATCTACCTGCTGTCGCTGCAGATGCAGATGTCGGTCTTCGTCACCAACATGGCCTCGATGGTCGGCATCGGCGTCGCCGTCGACTACTCGCTCTTCATCCTCGCCCGCTTTCGCGAGGAGGTGCGCGCCGGCCACTCCGCCGCCGAGGCGCGCGTCATCGCGATGGAGACCTCCGGCCTCGCGGTCGCCTTCTCCGGCCTCGCCGTGATCGTCTCCCTCGCCGGTCTCTGGATGGTCCACAACCAGGCGCTGCGCTCGATGGCGCTGGGGGCGATGGTCGTCGTCGCCGTGGCGATCCTGACGGCGACGACGCTGCTGCCGGCGCTGATCCGGATGCTCGGCCACCGCGTCGAGGCCGGCGGCATCGCCTACCGGGTGACGACCGCGTTCCGCAACGCCTATCGCAACCGCCGCCGCCGCCCCGGCGTCACCCGCGGCGAGGTCTCTGACTTCTGGCAGCGCTGGACCGCGGCCGTCATGCGCCGGCCGGTACTCTCGGTCGCGGCCGTCGCCATCGTCCTGCTGATCCTCGCCTCACCGGTGCTGTCGATGAAGACCGGCAACGGCGCCCTCAAGCAGTTCCCGGCCAACTTCGACGCCCGCGTCGGCACCGAGCTGGCCGCCAAGGCGACGGGCGGCGCCACCGACACCGTCAAGTTGTTGGCCCGCTTCGAGCGCGGCGACCTCTCGAGCCCCGCCAACCGCGCCGCCGTCGAGTCGACCGTCGCCCGACTGCGGACCGACCCCGAGGTTCGCCGCGTCCAGCCGCCGATCGCCGGTCGCGGCAGCGCCCTGGTCGAGGTGGTGCCGCGCCACCCCTCCGAGAGCGACCAGACGATCGCCTTCGTCAAGCGCGCCCGCGCCCAGATCCTGCCGGCCTCGGCGCTCGCCGCACAGGCCAGGGTCGACGTCGGCGGCGAGGCGGCCCGCGTCGAGGACGCCCGCCACCAGATCTCGGGCTCGATGTGGCGGATCGTCGCCTTCATCCTCGCCTTCTCCTTCATCGTCCTGGCGATGATGCTGCGCTCGCTGCTGCTGCCGCTGAAGGCGATCCTGATGAACCTGCTCTCGATCGGCGCCGCCTACGGCGTCCTCGTCGTCGTCTTCCAGTGGGGCTGGATCGACGGTTTCCTCGGCTTCCACAGCCTCGGCGCCATCGACACGATCAACCCGCCGCTGATCCTCGCCGTCGTGTTCGGCCTCTCGATGGACTACGAGGTCTTCCTGCTCTCGCGGATCAAGGAGCGCTACGAGGAGCACGGCGACAACCGCCGCGCCGTCGCCGAGGGCCTCGCCTCGAGCGCGCGGACGATCTCCTCGGCGGCGCTGATCATGGCCTCGGTCTTCGGCGTGTTCACGCTGACCGGCGTGCCGTCGATCAAGGAGCTTGGCCTCGGCAACGCCGTCGCGATCGTCCTCGACGCGACGCTCGTGCGGCTGATCCTCGTGCCGGCGGCGATGCAGCTGATGGGCCGCTGGAACTGGTGGATGCCAGCCTGGCTCGACCGCGTCCTGCCCCAGCTCAGCTTCGAGGGCCGCGGCGCCGGCGCCCACGAGGCGCGCCAGCCCGCCTGACCGCGCCGGCCGTCCACGGCCGGCGCCCGCTCAGTTGCTCAGTAGCTCCTGCCGCGCGGCGGGAAGATCTTCGGCATCTGCATCAGCGTGCGCAGTGAGCCGTGGGGGCGGAGCTTGCGGCGCAGGATCGCCTTGCGGGCGTCGCCGCCGCGGATCGAGTAGTCGATGAAGTCGCCCCAGCTCGAGTCGAGGGTGACGTCGGCGCTGGGCGCGCTGCCCGGCTCCGCCTTGGTCGAGCCGTTGTCGATCCGCAGGTGCCAGGGCTCGGCGTCGCTGAATCGCCACTGGATCGTCAGCGGCGAGCCGTTGACGGCCTCGGTGCGGGCGACGCGCTCGATCGTGTCGAAGAGCAGCCGCTGCGTCTCCGGCGATGCGTCGGGGCTGCCGTTGGGCTCGCCGAGGACGCCGGCCTTGGTCAGCGCGATCAGCCGTCGCGCCCGCTCCTCGTGCGGCAGGCTGAGGTCCATCGGGTAGACGTCGGGCGGCATCTCGTCGATCGGGTAGCCCGTCGCCCGCCATTTGGCCTCGACCGAGCGCATGCCGAAGGCGTAGATGTCCTCGAGCTCGAAGCCGTACTCGCGGGTGTAGCGCAGGTCCCAGTTCGGCGGCACGAAGACGCCGAGTGACCACTGCATCACCTCGGCAAGCAGCTCGGCCACCGCTGCCTTGCACTCCTCGGCCTCGGGGCCGGCGAACATCTCCGCCAGCGCCTTGACGCCGAAGCCGATGTGGCGCTGCTCGTCGCGGGCGACGTTGGTCATCCCCTCGCTGAAGCCGGGCATGCCGCCCTGCTTCATGAAGAAGTCCTCGATGAAGTGCTGGCCCGGCTGCGCCAGCGTCGCCTCGATGACCATGTGGTAGAGGGCGATCGCCTGGGCGAACTTCGGCAGCGAGCGGTCGTGGATCAACTCGTCGGTCATCCGCTCGAGGCGGCCGAAGACCTGGCGGTAGCACCAGTTGAGCTGCGGCAGCGTCGAGTCGAGCGTCTCGGCGACCGAGCCGCCGGCGCCGATCACGTCCTGGAAGAAGCGGTGGAAGAAGATCGCGTGGCGAGCCTCGTCGACCTGCTGGGTGGCGAGGAAGTACTTCTGCTCCTCCTTCGGCGCCGCCTCGATGTAGAGCGAGAGGCCGTCGGTGACGGCGTCCTCGCCGTAGAAGAACATCGAGTAGGTCCAGAGCGCCGATTCCCGCTGGATGTCGCTCAGCGCCGCCCAGCCGTCGCGGTCGCGCGAGAAGTCGATCTCGGTCGCCTTCCAGTTGCCCTGCTCCCAGCGCTCGTAGAGGTCGCCGTAGGAGACGGCGTCGGCGGCGAGGGTCGCTGAGGTGGGGGCGGCGTTGCTCATCGAAAGGCTCTCCTCGGTAGGGGATGACGCTCTCGCAGCTTAGTTCAACCCCTGGCTGGCCGACCAGGATTGCGTGACGGATCTCACACGGCCAGGCCGATGCTCGCCGGCGTGGAAAAAAGAAATCTCAGCCGAGCTTTGGGCTCGTCCAGGGCGCCGCGAGGCGGCCCACCAGCTCGTCGCCGAGGCCCTCCACCGGTACCCGGGTTTGCTCGAGCGTGTCGCGGTCGCGCAGCGTCACCGTGCCGTCCTCCATCGTCTGGCCGTCGACGGTGATCCCCCAGGGGGTGCCGATCTCGTCCTGGCGGCGGTAGCGCTTGCCGATCGAGCCGCCTTCGTCGAACTCCGCCGGCAGCCGCTGGCGCAGCTGCTCGTAGATCTCGCGCGCCCTCTCCGCCATTCCCTCCTTCGAGACCAGCGGCATCACCGCGACCTTGACCGGCGCCATCCGCGGATGCAGCCGCAGCACCGTGCGCTTGCGGCCCTCGACCTCTTCCTCGTCATAGGCGTCGACGAGGAAGGCCAGCGTCGCCCGGTCGGCGCCGGCCGAGGGCTCGATCACGTGCGGGACGTAGGCCTCGCCGCGCTCCTGGTCGAAGTACTCGAGCTTCTCGCCGGAGAACTTGGCGTGCTGGCTGAGGTCGAAATCGCCGCGGTTGGCGATGCCCTCGAGCTCGGACCAGCCCATCGGGAACAGGTACTCGATGTCCGAGGTCGCGCTCGAGTAGTGGGAGAGCTCGTCGCCGCCGTGCTCGCGCAGGCGGACGTGGTCTTCGCGAACACCGAGCCGCGTGTACCAGCCGAGGCGGTCCTCCATCCAGCGGCGGTGCCATTCGCCGGCGTCGGCGGGGGGGACGAAGTACTCGATCTCCATCTGCTCGAACTCGCGCGTGCGGAAGATGAAGTTGCCCGGCGTGATCTCGTTGCGGAAGGCCTTGCCGATCTGGGCGATGCCGAACGGCGGCTTCTTGCGGGCGAAGCTGAGGACGTTCTTGAAGTTGACGAAGATGCCCTGAGCGGTCTCGGGGCGCAGGTAGACCTCGGCGCCCGAGTCCTCGACGGGACCGATGTGGGTCTTGAACATCAGGTTGAACTGGCGCGGCTCGGTGAGGTCGCAGTCGGAGTGCTCGCCGGGGTGCTTTGAGGGCTTGCGCCCGCAGGCGAGCTCGTCGAGGTGATCGGCGCGGAAGCGCTGGTTGCAGGTGCGGCAGTCGACCATCGGGTCGGTGAAGCCCTCGAGATGGCCCGAGGCCTCCCAGGTCCGCGGGTGCATCAGGATCGCGGCGTCGAGGCCGACGACGTCGTCGCGCTCCTGGACGACGGCCCGCCACCACTCGGCCTTGACGTTGTTCTTCAGCAGGACGCCGTAGTGGCCGTAGTCGTAGGTCGAGCCGAGGCCGCCGTAGATCTCCGACGAGGGAAAGATGAATCCGCGCCGCTTGCAGAGGGCGACGATGGCGTCCATCGTGACGACGTCCTGCGCGGCGGCTTTCTCCTCAGGCGTGCCCATTCGTGGCTGCGATACTAGATACGTAATGCCGATCTACGAATACCGCTGCTCCAACGGCCACAACTTCGAGGTGATCCAGAGCATGTCCGACGACCCCGTCGAGACCTGCCAGGAGTGCGAGGCGCCCGTCCAGCGGGTCTTCCACCCGGTCGCCGTCCACTTCAAGGGCTCGGGCTTCTACACCACGGACTACGCGCGCTCGAAGGGCAAGCCCGGCGAGGGCGGCAAGGGCGAGGGCGGCGGCGACAGCGGCGGCGGAGAGGGTGACTCCGGCGCCAAGAAGAGCGAGGGCGGCTCCGGCGACTCGGGAGCGACGAAGACCGAGAAGAAGGCGGAGACGAAGTCAGGGAAGAAGGCCGAGTCGAAGGGCTCGGCTAGCGCAGCAGCTTCCTGACCTTGCTCGCCCGCTCCTGCTGGCTGATCAGCAGGCTGCCGCCGGGACCGGAGCCCGATGGCTTCAGCACCAGCGGCTTCTCGTCGCCGCCGAGCGCCGAGGAGAGGACGAGCTGGGGCATCGTCAGCGCTCCCATGTCGCCGATCATCGTCCGCGGCGCGTCCCAGCCGATGATCGGCCCCTTGATGAAGTTGTAGGGCGCCCGGAAGGGGCTGGTCAGCCGGCCCTTGATGCCGGCGAGGATGCGCTGCTGGTTCTCGGCCCGGTCGAGGTCGCTGAACGAGGCGTCGCAGGTGTTGTGCCTGGTTCGAGCGAGCGCCAGCGCCTGGCGGCCGTTCAAGGTGTGCTCGCCGCCGGTCAGCCTCAGCGTCACGCCGCCGTTGCGGCCGCCGCCGCTGATCTCCGAGCAGACCCGCTTTCGCAGCTTGACCTTGACGCCGCCGAGGGCGTCGATCAGGCTCTGGAAGCCGTCGAAGTCGACGATGACGACATGGTCGATGCGGAGGCTGAGGAACTGCTCGACGGTGCGGATCTCGAGCGCGGCGCCGCCGAAGGCGTAGCCGGCGTTGATCTTCTGCGCGGCCTGGCCGGGGATCTCGGCGAAGCTGTCGCGCGGGATCGAGAGCTTGCGGAAGGTGCCGCCGCCGGCGCGGACGATCATCAGCGTGTCGGCGCGGGTGTTGGCGCAGCGGGCGACGTTGGGACAGGACGGCGAGCCGATCGTCTGCGCGCCCGCCTCCTTCGAGCCGCGCGGGCGCACGTCGGTGCCGATCACGAGGATGTTCTGCGAGCTGGCGAGCAGGTTGGCGTTGCCGTGCAGGACCTTGCCGGCGCTGCTCGGCAGCTTGCTCTTCTGGATCTGGGCCGAGACCGCGAAGGCGAGCATGCTGAGCAGGATCCAGGCGCCCGCCGCATAGAGCAGCCAGCGCCACCAGCGCCGCCGCCGCCGGCGAACGATCCGCGGGCCGTCCTCGCCGCGGTCACCGCGGCTGGGCCGCCGGGGCTTGCCGGGGAGCCGGGGCCCGCCGGCGCGCTCGAGCTTCGGCGATCCGGGCGCGCGCAGCCGGCTGAGCAGGCCGGGGCGCGAGCGGTAGACCTTGTAGTCGGGGCGATCATCGCCGGCGGGGGGCATGAGCTATCAATACTGCCGCATGCCCTCCCGGCACTTTCGACCCCGCCTGATCCGTTGAGCTCCGCCGAGGCGATCGGCGTCGATCTGGGCGGCACGAAGATGCTGGTCGGGGTCGTCGACAGCGAGCGCAACATTCATCACGAGTCCTCGGAGACCTCGCACGGCCGAAGCCAGGAGGATCTGCTGGCGGCGCTCGCGGCCGAGCTGCAGGCAGCGCGTGAGGCGCGCCCGGGCGTGCTCGCCGCCGGGCTCGGCGTCCCCTGCACGATCGACCGCGCCCGCGGCGTCGCGATCCAGGCGGTCAACCTGCCGATCGAGGACGTGCCGCTGCGCGAGCTGATGAGCGAGCGCCTCGGCCTGCCGGTCTTCATCGACAACGACGCCAACGTCGCCGCCCTCGCCGAGCACCGCTTCGGCGCTGCTCGCGGTGCCCGCAACGCGGTGATGCTGACGGTCGGCACCGGCGTCGGCGGCGGGCTGATCATCGACGGCGAGCCCTACCGCGGCTCGACCGGCGCCGGCGCCGAGCTCGGCCACATCGTCATCGACTTCGACGGGCCGAGCTGCCAGGGCAGCTGCCCGTCCCATGGCTGTGTCGAGGCGCTGGCGTCGGGCACGGCGCTGGCCAAGGAGGGGCTCGCCGCGGCCGAACGGGAGCCCGGCTCGGCGCTGGGGCGGCTGCTTGCCGCGGGCGAGCACATCGGCGGCAGGGCGATCACGACCGCCGCGCGCGATGGCGATGCCGTCGCCGTCGAGGTCGTGGCGCTGATCGGCCGGCGGCTCGGCGTCGCCCTGGCGAGCTTCGCCAACGTCTTCGACCCCGACGTCATCGTCATCGGCGGTGGCGTCACCGCCGGCGCCGGCGAGCTGCTGCTGGAGCCGGCGCGGGCCGAGCTGCGGGCTCGAGCGCTGCCGCCGATGAATTCGACCAAGGTCCTCGCTGCCGAGCTGGGGCCGAAGGCCGGGATGATCGGCGCCGCGGCGATGGCGCTGGCCGAGCTGGGGGCGCCGGTATGAGGGCGAGGACTCGCTGATGGCCGGCAAGCTCATCGTCTGCCCGACGCCGATCGGCAACCTCGAGGATCTGACGCCGCGGGTGCGCACGGCGCTCGCCGAAGCCGACGTCGTCGCCTGCGAGGACACCCGCCGCACCGGCCGGCTGTTCGAGCGGCTCGAGCTGAAGCCGCCGCGCCTGATCTCAAACCACGAGCAGAACGAGGCCGAGCGCGCTGTCGAGCTGGCCCAGCGGATCGAGCGCGGCGAGAAGGTGGCGCTGGTCAGCGACGCCGGCATGCCGGTGATATCGGACCCCGGCTACCGGTTGATTCGCACCTGCATCGAGCGCGACCTCGAGATCGAGGTGCTGCCGGGCCCCTCGTCGATCCCGGTGGCGCTCGTCGCCTCGGGCCTGCCGAGCCATCGCTGGCGCTTCGAGGGCTTCCTGCCGCGTCGCGCCGGTGAGCTCGAGCGCGTCCTGCGCTCGACCGAGACCGTCGTCGCCTTCGAGTCGCCGCGGCGGCTGCCCGAGTCGCTGGCGCTACTCGCCTCGCTGGCGCCGGACCGGCCGGCGGCGGTTTGCCGCGAGCTCTCCAAGCTCCACGAGGAGGTCGCCCGCGGCACGCTCGCCGAGCTGGCGCGGCGATTCCACGGCGAGGTCCTCGGCGAGATCGTCCTCGTCATCGGCCCGTCGGCCAACGAGCCGAGCGCCGACATGTCCTTCGCCGTCGACGCCCTGCGGCGGCTGGTCCAGTCGGGCGCGCGGCCGCGCGCCGCGGCCGGCGTTATCGCCGCGCTGACCGGCACCTCGGCCAACGACCTCTACAAGGCGCTGACCGGGCGCGAGCCCCGCCGCTGAGCGGTTGGCTAGGCTGGCTCGCTCGTCATGGGGAAGCAGCGAAGGGTTTTCAGCTGGGTGAGCCGATCGATCGCGCTCGCCGCGATGCTGGCCTTGGGCCTGGCGGCCTCCGGCTGCGGCGCCGCCGCGATCAAGAACGACGAGGTCATCAAGGCCCTGCGGCTGGTCAAGCCGGGACAGCGGCAGACCTACAGCGTCGGCGGCGACCCCTTCTGCGAGATCCGCCGCGACCTGCTCGACGGCAAGGACAAGGTCGACGCCGCCAGGCGCTCAAAGGCCAAGCGCCGGCTGCTGGTCACGAACTCACCCGGAACGGTCGGCGTGATCGGCGTCTCGCCCTTCGGCGGCGACTGCAAGCGCCGCGTCGTCGCCGGCATGAGCACGATCAAGTAGGGCGCGCGCCGCGCTGGCGGCCACTGACGCGGCTCCGGCCCTCGCTCGGGCGCCATCTATCCTCACCGGCCCGTGCCCTTCTACGTCACGACGCCGATCTACTACGTCAACGCCGAGCCCCATCTGGGCCACGCCTACTCGACGATCGCCGCCGACATCATCGCCCGCCACATGCGCCAGCGCGGCGAGGAGGTCTTCTTCCAGACCGGCACCGACGAGCACGGCGAGCCCACCGCGCGAGCGGCCGAGGAGCAGGGCGTGACGGCACAGGAGCTCGCCGATCGCAACGCGCCGCGCTTCCAGGAGCTGATGCCGAAGATCGGCGTCTCGGCCGACTTCTTCATCCGCACGACCGACCCCCAGCACATCGCCAAGGTCCAGGAGATCATCCAGCGCGTCCACGACAACGGCTACGTCTACGAGGGCGCCTACGAGGGCTGGTACTGCCCCCGCTGCGCCGACTTCAAGACCGAGTCCGAGATCGCCGAGGGAAATCGCTGCCCGATCCACGGCATCGACCTCGACCGCGAGCGCGAGGAGAACTGGTTCTTCAAGCTCTCGGCGTTCCAGGAGCCGCTCGAGCGCCTCTACGAGGAGCAGCCCGACCTCGTCATCCCCGACTTCCGCCGCAACGAGGCGGTCTCGTTCATCAAGCAGGGCCTCCAGGACGTCTCGCTCTCGCGGCCGAAGCTGAGCTGGGGCGTGCCGCTGCCCTGGGACACGAGCCAGGTGATCTACGTCTGGTGGGACGCCCTGCTCAACTACGTCAGCGGGCTGACCTATGCGCGCGAGGGCGAGGACCTGAGCGAGCGCTTCTGGCCGCCGGACGTCCAGGTGATGGCGAAGGACATCCTCAAGTTCCACGCCGTCTACTGGCCGGCGCTGCTGATGGCCGCCGGCTACGAGCTGCCGCGGCGAATGGTCATCCACGGCTACCTGCTGATGGAGGGCCAGAAGATGTCGAAGTCGCTGGGCAACGTCCTCGACCCGTTCGAGGTGATCGAGCGCTTCGGCGCCGACGCCCTGCGCTTCTACTGCTTCCGCGAGGTCTCCTTCGGCCAGGACGGGTCGGTCTCGGCCGCCGGCTTCGAGTCGCGCTACGAGACCGAGCTCGCCAACGACTACGGCAACCTCGCCAGCCGCACGCTGGCGATGGTCGCCCGCTATCGCGACGGGGTGGTGCCGGAGGCGGCGGCCGATGAGGAGCTGGCGGCCGAGTTCCACAGCGCCTGCGCTCGTGTCCGCGAGCTGCTCGACAGCGCCGAGCTGACGCAGGCGCTCGAGGAGATCTGGAAGCTCGTGCGGCGGCTCAACCAGTACGTCGAGGAGCGCCGGCCGTGGGACCTGGCGAAGGACGACGCCAATGCGGCCGAGCTCGACACCGTCCTCTACAGCCTCTGCGAGGGCATGCGGGTCGCGACGCTGCTGCTCTTTCCCTACATGCCGGCGACCGCCGACCGGCTGCTGGCGGCGCTTGGCGAGCAGGACCGCGCCCTGGCCGAGTTCGGCTCCCGCGGCGGCGGCCAGCGGGTCGAGAAGCTGCCGCCGCTGTTCCCCAAGCTCGATGCCTGAGCCGGGCCCGCCGGTGCGGGTGGCGGCGTGAGCAAAGCCGCCTTCGAGGCGCGCGGCCTGGGCAAGCAATACGGCGCCACCACGGCGCTCAGCGGCGTCGATCTGACCGTCGGCGAAGCGGAGCTGGTCGGCCTGCTCGGGCCCAACGGCGCCGGCAAATCGACGCTGACGAAGATCGCCTGCGGCCTCGTCCACCCCTCCAGCGGCGAGGCGACGGTGTGCGGGCACGCCGCCGGGTCCTCGCCGGCGCGGGCGTGCATGGGCTATCTCGCGGAGACCTTTCGCTTCCCCGCCTGGTCGAGCGCCGTGGAGCTCTTGGAGCTTCACCAGCGCCTTGCCCGTTCGGAAGGTGGCGCCGGCGAGCCCGCTGAGCTGCTCGAGATGGTCGGCTTGGCCGATGCCGCCGACGTTCGCGTGGGGGAGATGTCGAAGGGAATGCAGCAGCGGCTCGGCATCGCCCAGGCGCTCATCGGCCGGCCACGGATGCTTTTCCTGGACGAGCCGACGAGCGCCCTCGACCCAGCCGGCAGGCGAGTCGTCCGCCGCCTGCTCGAGCAGCTCCGCGAGCGCGGCGTCTCGGCGCTGCTCAGCTCGCACCTGCTCGGCGAGGTCGAGCTCGTCTGCGATCGCGTCGCGATCCTCTCCGGCGGCCGCCTTGTCGCCGAGGGCAGGCCCGACGAGCTCGTTCGCGGCCGTGGCGTCGCCGTCGAGACGGGGTCGGGGGAGCGCCTGTTCGAGGAGGCCGGGCGTGAGGATGCGCCGCGGATCGTCAGCGACCTGGTCGCGGCGGGGGAGCGCGTCTACGGCGTGCGGGTGCTGCGCAGCAGCCTCGAGGACGTCTACCTCGACGCCGTGGGGGAGGACCCCGGATGAGCGCGGTCGCGACGATCCTTCGCTACGGCATTCGCGAGAGCATGCGGCGGCGGGTCTTCCTCGTCGTCTTCGTCCTGACGGTCGCATTCCTCGCCCTCTATGCCGTCGGCGCCGCCTTCGCCTTCAAGGACGTCGGCAACTTCGCCGACAGCGCCCCCGAGATCCTCGACGCCCGCGCCTTCACCGGGGCGACGATCCTCGGGCTGGCGATGTTCGCGACCTTCTTCCTCGGCACGGTCCTGGCGGTCTTCCTGACGCTCGGCGTCGTCCGCGGCGACGCCGAGCGCGGCCTGCTGCAGCCGCTGGTCGTCCGCCCGATAGGCCGCTCGGTGCTGCTCTGGTCGCGCTTCGCCGGCGCGGCGGCGGTATCGGGCGGCTACGTGCTCGTCGTCTACGGCCTCGCCGTCGCCATCACCGCGATCGCCGGGAGCTGGTGGCCCGATCACATCGTCACCCCCGGCATCGGGCTCGCGGCGGGCGTCGTCATCGTCGCGGCGCTCTCGCTGCTGGCCTCGATCTTCCTCTCGGCAACGGCCCAGGGAATCGCCGTGCTGATGCTCTTCGGCGGCGGCCTGACCGCCGGGCTGCTCGGCGAGATCGGCAAGGCGCTCGACTCGGCGACGCTGCGCGAGATCGCCCGAGTTGCCTCCTGGGCATTGCCGTTCGAGGCGCTCTACGAAGGCGGCCTGCGGGCGCTGATCTCGAACACGGAGGGGCTGACGGGGGCGATCCTCAGCCTGGGGCCGTTTGGCGGCGCCCAGGGAGCCGGGCCGCTGCTCGCCCTCTGGGCCGTGATCTATCTCGCCGCAGTCCTCGGCATCGGCGCAGCCGCATTCGCCCGCCGGGACCTCTAGCCGGCCGGCGCGGGCACACGCCTAGACTTGCGCAGTGGTCGACACGCATGCCCACCTCGGCATCTGCGGGCCGGTGAGCGGGGAGCTGGTCGCCTCGGCGCGGCTCAGCGGCGTCAGCCGCATCCTCAACGTCGGCATGGACGACGCCGGCAACGCCGAGGCGCTCGCCCTTGCCGAGGCCTATGAGGAGGTCTACGCGGCGGTCGGCCGCCATCCCAACCAGGCCGAGGGATTCGACGACGAGGCGGCTGCGGCGATCGAGCGCGCCGCCGCCCATCCGCGCGTGCGGGCGATCGGCGAGACCGGGCTCGACTTCTATCGGGATCACGCCTCGCCGGACGCCCAGCAGGTTGCCTTCGAGGCGCAGATCGAGATCGCCAGGCGAGCGGGCCTGCCGCTGATCATCCACATGCGCGACGCCGCCGAGGAGACCTTCGCCACGCTCGCCGAGCGTGCCGAGAGCGTCTCGGTGCTGCTGCACTGCTTCTCGGCGCCCGAGCGGGTCGAGGAAGCGGCCGAGCGCGGCTGGTACTGCTCCTTCGCCGGCAACGTCACCTACCCGAACGCGGGCGAGCTGCGCAAGGCCGCCGCCGCTGTCCCGGACGAGCTGCTGCTCTGCGAGACCGATGCCCCCTTCCTCGCGCCGCAGCCGATGCGCGGCAAGCCGAACGAGCCGGCCAACGTCGTCGAGACCGCCGAGCGGCTGGCCGAGGTTCGCGGCATCGGCTATCGCGAGCTCGAGGCGCTGGTCGACGCCAACGCGGCGAGGCTCTTCGGATGGTGAGCCGGCGCCAGCGCCGGCTCGGTCAGAACTTCCTCGCCGACCAGAACCTGCTCGAAGCGATCGTTCGCCACGCCGAGCTCGAGCCGACGGAGGTCATCCTCGAGATCGGCGGCGGCGCCGGGGCGCTGACCCAGCGGCTGGCGCCGGAGGTCCTGCGCCTCCACGTCGTCGAGAAGGACGAGCGCCTGCGCAAGACGCTCGAGGGGGTCGCAACGCGGGCCAGCAACGTCGAGCTGCACTGGGGCGACGCGATGAAGATCGGCCTGCGCGCCTTCGACCCGACGCCGACCAAGCTCGTCGCCAACCTGCCCTACTCGATCGCGACGCCGCTGCTGCTGCGGACGATCGAGGAGATGCCCGAGCTGACGAGCTGGACGGTGATGGTCCAGCGCGAGATCGCCGACCGGCTGAGCGCCGCCCCCGGCAGCCGCGTCTACGGGGCGCCGAGCGTGCTCGCCCAGGTCGCCTGCGACATCGAGCTGCTGCGCAAGGTCGACCCCGCCGTCTTCAAGCCGCGGCCGAAGGTCGACTCGGCGCTGATCGGCCTGCGACGGCGCGGCTCGGCCGCTCCCGAGCCGCTGCGGCGCCTGGTCCGTGGCGCCTTCGCCCATCGCCGCAAGGCGCTTCCTCGCTCGCTCGAGCTGGCCGTCCCCGGCTCGCGGAAGCTCGCGCTCGAGGCGCTGGAGGGCCTCGGCCTGCCGCTCGACGCCCGCGCCGAGGCGCTCAGCCCGACCGACTTCATCGCCCTGGCGCTGCGGCTGGCGCCGACGCTGGTTCCCGAGGATGC
Source organism: Solirubrobacterales bacterium (assembly GCA_033856175.1). GTDB lineage: Bacteria > Actinomycetota > Thermoleophilia > Solirubrobacterales > 70-9 > JAWVFK01. The sequence continues at coordinate 22,633 of JAWVFK010000006.1, forward strand.
AGGCCGATGATCGTCGAGGCGCCGGCGAAGCTCAACCTCTGCCTCTACGTCGGCCCGCCGCGGCCCGACGGCCTGCACGAGGTCCGCTCGATCTTCCAGCCCCTCGACCTCGCCGACCGGATCTCGATCAGCGAGGGCGCCGAAGCCGACGAGGTGCTCTGCCCGGCGATCGAGGGGCCGGAGCTGGCGTCCGCGGCGCTCGCGCGCTTGCGCGATGCCGGCTGGGACGGACCGCGGCTGCGGATCGAGATCGAGAAGCGGATCCCGGTTGCCGCCGGCCTTGGCGGCGGCAGCGCCGACGCGGCGGCGGTGCTGCGGCTGGCGGCGGGCGAGGTCGACGGGCTCGAGGCGATCGCCGCCGGGCTGGGCGCCGACGTTCCCTCGCAGCTGGCGCCGCGGACCGCGCTGGTCTGCGGAGCTGGCGAGCACGTCGAGCCGATCGCCGAGCCGGCGCCTTTCGCGATCGTCCTCGTGCCGATCGCGCCCGGCCTCTCGGCCGCCGAGGTCTACGCCGAGGCCGATCGGCTGGGCGGTCTGCGCAGCGCCGAGGAGCTCGCGCAGCTGGGGGAGGCGCTGGCGGCGGTCGTCGCGGCGGGCGCCTCGCCGCTCGAGTACGCCGATCTGCTGGTCAACGATCTCCAGCCGGCGGCGGTGTCGCTGCGGCCGGCGATCGCAGCGGTCCTCGGGGAGCTGCGCGATGCCGGCGCGCGGGCGGCGCTGGTGACCGGCTCGGGGCCGACGGCTTTCGGCCTCTTCGCCGATCGCGATGAGGCCGAGCAGGCCGCTGGGGCTCTGGCCGTGCGCGGAGCGATCGTCGCCGAACCGCGGCGGGCGCTCTGATGGCTGCGAGCACTGGGAAATCCAGCGGCCGAGGCTCAGGCGCCTCTGGTGGCAGGGGTGGCAAGGGCGCCGGCCACGGCTTCAACTGGCGGCTCGTGGCGATCGCCGCCGCCGCCTTCGTCGCCTATCTCGTCGTCAAGCGGTTCCTGCCCGACGTCAGCCCGCAGCAGGCGCTCGACGACGCCGCGACAAAGCTCGGCAACTGGACCTATCCGCTCGTCGGCGCACTCGCCTTCGGCGAGACCGGCGCCTTCATCGGCCTCGTCCTGCCCGGCGAGTTCGCCGTCATCCTCGGCGGCGCCGTCGCCGGCCAGGGCGTGATCTCGCTGCCATTGATCCTCGCCGTCGCCTGGCTCTCGGCCTTCCTCGGCGACACGACGGGGTTCACGATCGGACATCGGGTCGGCCGCGCCTTCCTGCTCCGTCACGGGCCGCGCGTCGGCATCACCGAGGAGCGGTTCTCGGCAGTCGAGCGCCACTTCGCCCGCCACGGCGGTAAGACGATCATCATCGGCCGCTTCATCAGCTTCGTCCGGCCGCTGGCGCCCTTTATCGCCAGCGGCTCGGGGATGCGCTATCGCGACTTCGCGCCCTACAGCATCCTCGGCACCGGCCTCTGGGCGATCGCCTTCGTCCTGCTCGGCTATTTCGGCTCGCGCAGCCTCGATCGCGTCGCCGAGCTGGCCAACAAGGGCTCGCTCGTGCTGGGCGTGCTGGTCGCCCTCGTGACGGCGATTTGGATTGCGGGCCGCTACCTGCGCAGCGCCGAGCACCGTCGCCGGATCGCCGCCTGGATCGAGCGCCGGCGCCTGCTGCGGCCGGGCCTGCTACTGGCGCGGCGCCTGCGCGGGCCGGCGCGGTTCGCGCTCGACCGCCTCCGCCCGGGGACGACGCTGGGCCTCGAGTTCACGACCCTGCTGGCTGTCGCGGCCGTCGGCCTCTTCGTCCTCATCGCCTACACGACGGTGATCGTCGCCAACCCGGCGCCGACGACCGGAGACCACACGGCGCTGGAGCTCGCCCGCCAGCTCTACAGCGGCTGGCTGACCTCGCTCGCCAAGGCGGTGACCCAGTTCGGCGCCTTCTACGTGGTCGTGCCGCTGGCGCTGGCCTCGGCCGTCGTGCTCGGCGCTCGCAGGCGCTGGGCCGAGATGTGGGTTCTGCTCGCCGCGATGGCGATCATCGTCGTCGCCACCGCCGACATCAAGGACGCGGTCGGGCGGCCGCGTCCTCCGGACCGTCTCTTCGATGTCTCCAACCCGGCGTTCCCCAGCGCCCACGCGTCCTATTCGGTCTTCTACGTCTGGCTGGGGACGATGTTCTCGATCCGGCTGCGGGCGGGAATTCCGCGCGGCGGCGCGCTGATCTTCGCCGGCCTGGCGGTGGCCCTGCTGATTGGCCTGACCAGGGTCTATCTGCGGGTTCACTACCTCAGCGACGTCACCTCGGGCTGGGCGCTGGGCGCAGCCTCGTTCGCTCTCTGCGGCGTGGTCGCGCTGATCGTCACCCACTTGCGGCAAAATCACTGACTTGCTTCCCCACACCCTGACCAAGCATCCGGAGTACCTGTTCTTTGGCGGCGCGGCGCTGATCAGCCTGATCGCCTTCGTCGGCCTGATCCTCGTCCCGGCGCTCGGCTCCTACGGCCGCGTTTGGGAGAAGATCGCCGCCTCGTTCCTGTCGCTGATCGTCCTGGCGACCTTGGTGCTGATCGGCGTAGCCCTCGGCGTGGCCATCGTCTACTACTACAACGACCTCTCGGGAGTCCTCTAAGCCGGCTCAGATTGTCTCCGCGCCTAACATGTGGCGGTGGCGACGGCTAAGAAGGGGGCTAAAACCCCTGCAAAAGATGGAGTTGTAAGCCTCGATGAGCTCTCTGGGGCGATCGAGTCGGGCGCCGGCCTGCCCGCGGTCGCCCGCGCCGCCGCCAAGGTGCTCGACGCCAGCGTCGCGCTGATCGACCGTACGAGCGCCGTGCTCGCCGTCGCCGCGGCCTCGCCCGACGAGGAGCGCAAGCTGCTCTCGGCGGCTGACGGGGTCGAGTCGCTCGAGCTGCGGGTGGCCGACGCGGTCGTCGGCACGCTGCGCTACCGGCCCCGCAGCGGCGCCGACAGCGGCCTCAGCCGGATGGTCTCGACGCTGCTCGCGCTCGAGCTCGAGCGCTCGCGGGCGCCCGAATGGGCGAGCGAGGAGGCGTCCGGCGGCTTCGTCGCCGCGCTGCTCGCTCGCGAGGTGACCGACCGCGGCGACATCCTCGCTCGCGCCTCCGAGCTGGGCGCCGACCTCGGGCAGGGCGGCGGCGTCGCGATCGTCCGCGCCGCGCCGCGCGCTCCCCAGGACGGCGACTGGCGCGCCCGGGTGCTGACGCTGGTGACGCGGGCGGCTCGAGCGGTCAGCCCGGGCGCGCTGCCTGGCCTGGCCGAGGGCGAGTCGGGCGAGGTCGTGGTGATCGCGCCGGTGGGTGACGACGAGCGGCTGCGCCGCGCCGCCGAGGGCCTTTCGCGCGAGCTCGCCGAGGGGCTCGCCGGCTTCGTCGTCACCGTCGCCCACAGCCGCCACGCGGCCGATCCGGTCGACCTCTACCGCGCCGGCAAGGAGGCGCGCCTCGCCGCCAACGTCGCCGAGGCCGAGGGCCTGGGCGTGCTCGCATTCGAGGACACCGGCGCCTATCGCCTGCTGCTGCCGGCGATGAGCGAGGACCCCGGCGAGCTGGAGCGCTTCTACTCCGAGACGATCGAGCCGCTGATCGCCTACGACGAGCAGTACGAGACCGAGCTGACGACGACGGTCGAGGCCTACCTCGAGAACGACGGCAACGTCGCCGCGACGGCGCAGCAGCTCTTCACCCACCGCCACACGATTCGCTACCGCCTCGAGCGCGCCAAGGAGCTCTGCGGCCACGACGTCGCCTCGACCGCCGGCCGCGAGAAGCTCGGCCTCGGGCTCAAGGCGATGAGGGTGCTCGGCATCCCCTCGCCCCGCGGCCCGGCGCTCGAGCCCGGCGCCGGCGCCGGCAAGGTTCCGCGCTCGGGCGAGGATTGAGCGAGCCGGCGGTGGTGCCGGGGGTGGTGATATCGGCAGTCGAGCGTCTCGACGCTCAGCCGGAGGTCGTCTTCGACTTCCTCTCGTCGCTCGAGAATCACTGGCAAATCGCCGGTCGCTGGATCGAGGTCGTCAGCCTGAAGGGCCCGCCCGGCGCCCCCGACGGCGCGTCGTTCGATCGCGCCGAGGTGGTGATGCGAGGTCCCCTAGGCATCAGCCGGCGGGCGCGCACACGTGTGCTCGCCGCCGAGCGACCCCGGTTGATGCACGGAAGGGCCGAGCTGGGGCGGAGCACGGTGGCGTCGGTCCGCTGGGAGCTGCGTCCCGTCGGCGATGGCACGGAGGTCGCGCTTTCGGCGACCGTCGAGCAGGCCGGCATCTTCGACAGGTTGATGCTGGCACTCGGAGGGCGCGCCTGGCTGCGCCGCTCGTTCGTCGACGTCCTGACCCAGCTTCGCCAGCAGCCCGCCCTCGTCAAGGCGTCGGTAGCGCTGGCCGCGCGCCGCGCGCCCGTCTCGGCGCCCTAGAGGGCCACCGAAACTGCAACCAGAAGGCTCCGGGGGGAGGATTTGAACCCCCTCCTCGTCGTCCAAAGCGACGCGTGCTGACCAGGTACACCACCCCGGAAGGGCGCAGGCAAGTCTAGGCGCCGCCACCGCGCCACGGCCGCCGAGCGCTACACGCGCTTGCGTCCGGTTTCTTTGCGAACATGTGTTCGCATGCCATCTCCGCGTTTTACTCAAGAGCAGCTCGAGGAAGCGATTCAGGAGAGTAGATCTTGGGCCGAGACTTTGCGCCGTCTTCGCTACCGCAGCGCCGGCGGCAACTGGCGGACGCTCCAGAAGTACGCCGTCCGATGGAACATTGCGACGGACCATTTCGACTCAGCCGCTGCAGCCAACGACGCTCTGCGGCGACCGCCTCGGCCGCTCGAGTCAGTTCTGGTGGAGGGCTCGACGTATTCGCGCAGCCACCTGAAGGAGCGTCTCTTCGCGGAGGGTCTCAAGGACCGCCGCTGCGAGATATGCGGTCAGGACGAGATTTGGCGTGGTTTGCGCATGGCGTTGATCTTGGATCACATCAATGGCGTTCCAAACGATCATCGACTATCGAATTTGCGAGTGGTGTGTCCGAACTGCGCGGCGACTCTCCATACCCACTGTGGTCGCAAGAACCGCCGAGCGCCGATGCCGAGGAACTGTGCGCGGTGCAGCAGCCGATTCTTCCCAAAATACGGAGGCCAGCGCTATTGCTCACGAGCTTGCGGAATTCGCTGGGATCGTCGGGGCAAGGCAGTCCTTGGTGCGAGGCGAGTCGAGCGGCCGCCGCATTCCGAGCTGATCCTCGAGATCGAGAGGCTCGGTTACGAGGGCGTTGGTCGTCGCTATGGCGTGTCGGGCTCTGCGATTCGTAAATGGGTCGCGTTCTACGAGCGCGAGAACACAGGCGAGAGGAGCGCCTCCAGCTGACCCCTCGCGGGGTTGGACCGCGTAGCCTGTTGTACGGGAGGGAGCAACTCTGCGCACGGGACGAAACATCGCTGGCCTGTCTTGCCTGGCAATTTTCTTGCTGGTGGCATTGGGTTCCAGCTGGGCTTTCGTTCCGTCCAAAGCTCTGGCGCAGTCAAGGGTTATCGAGCATTTGAGCCGCAGCACCCACTCTCCGGGTTTTTGGACAAGACAACAGTTTCGGCTGGCAGAGCCGATCGACTCCGTCCTTCCCGCGCCGACACGGCCGCTTTATCCCGCACGGCAATGGACCGCCGAGGGCGAGCCCGGGGTTGTGCCGCCATCGGGCGCAACGGCCGAGCCCGTAGCGACGGCCGCCACCAACGGTGTCGACACCGGCGATCCGACGGTCCGGCCGAATCGGGTCAACGGTCGCGTCTTCGTGACGATCGGCAACGCTGTCGGCGCCTGCTCCGGAAGCGTCGTCGCGACGCCGAGCGCGAGCTGGGTGCTGACGGCCGGGCATTGTGTCTATGACGCCAACGCCAAGGCCTTCGTGACCGATGTCCGCTTCGTCCCCGGCTACCGCAACGGCCGTGCTCCGTTCGGGGTCTGGAAGGCGCATTCGCTGGCCGCCGCACCCGGCTGGATCGACTCGGTCAACGCGGGCTCACCGGACAGCGCGGTCGACGTCGGCGCGATCCGGCTCGATCGCGATGCCAGCCGCCGCCACGTCGAGGAGGTTGTCGGCTCCTTCGGCATCGGCTTCGATCAGGCCCGCAGCCAGACCTACACCGAGTACGGCTACCCGGTCGAGCCGTCTCCCTACGACGGCTCGAAGCTCTACTCCGAATCGACGCCGTACGCCGGCGACGACCTGCTCTTCAACCCGCCGACGCTCCGCTTCACCAGCGACTTCGGCGCCGGCGCCAGCGGCGGCCCCTTCATCAACCCCTCGCGGGTGGTGCTCTCGGTCGCCGGCTACACCTACGTCGGCGATACGACGCACATCTACGGCGCCTATTTCGGCTCCGCCGTCGAGAGCCTCTACTGCACGACGGCGGGCCTGGCCGTGGACCGCGTTCGCTACCGGGCCAACGGCGGCGCAACCCTCACGGTTCGTACGCCATGCCCGGGGTCGCTGACGATGTCCGGCCGGTCGGTGCGCCAGCGCGACAGGACGGTCAGCGGCTTCAACCGGCCCTTCGCGCTCGCCGTCAGCGCCATCGGGGCAGCGCGACAGCGGCTGCGCCGTCTCGGCCACGCGCGCGTCGGCATTCGGCTCGACCACACGCCCGTCGTCGGCGGCGAGACCGGCAAGCGCCTCAGCCTGCAGCTACGCAAGTTCTAGCGGCGCTCGCCCGCTGCGCCGGCCGGGCGCTCAGCCGCGAAGCGTCAGGCTCTCGATGCGATCCGGCCCGCGCCTGGCGAGGGTCGCCTTTGCCTTGATCTGGCGATGGCGGGCGAGCAGCTTGCGGGCGGCCGAGGTCAGCTTCATCCGCACGATGCGGACGCCGTCGGGATCGACCGAGAAGCGGCTGACACCGAGAGTGACGATCCGCCGGGTGCCATTACGCGAAGTCGCCATCGGGCTCTTCGTCCGCAGCTTGACCGCGCCGTCGCACCCCTGGGCGTACGACGAGCCGTCGCCATCGCAGACGAGCTTCAGCATCACCTGGCCGCCGTCCTCGCGCAGCGTCTTCGAGCCGCCGATCCGCGGGTCGCTCGGATGCGCGTCCGGGTCGCAGGCGTCGCCGACTCCGTCGCCGTCGCCGTCGGTCTGGAAGGCGTTGGCGACGGTGGGGCAGTTGTCGGCGCTGTCGGGAACGGAGTCGTTGTCGGAGTCGTCATCCTGGCTGTCGCAGGCATTGCCGACGCCGTCGCCGTCGCTGTCGATCTGGTCGGCATTCGCCGTCGAGGGGCAGTTGTCGATCGAGTCGGGCCAGCCGTCGCCATCGCCGTCGGTGATCGGCAGGTAGTCGCGCGCCAGCTCGTAGCCCGGCGGCAGAACCTTGTCGGCCGGCGCCTTGACGAGGCCGCCGGTCGGCTGCTCGAGCACCGGCAGCCGCAGCTGGAGCTTCGAGACGGCGATCGGCGCCTGGCCGTTGGAGAAGCGGCCGTAGGGCTCGTCCTGAGGCAGCAGCTCGAGCTTGGCGATGTGGCCCTCGGCGAACTTCCAGGCGTTGGGATGGAGCTGGAAGACCTGACGGCTGGGCGTCGAGCTGGGCGTCACCTCCGGTCGCCAGAGCCCGCGCGAGACGAGCGTCTCGTTGCCGTCGGGGCCGACGTCGAGCAGCCGGGCGGCGATCTGCGAGGTCGGCCCGGGGGAGAGGATGTCGGCGACGATCGTCGCCGAGCCGATCAGCGTGTAGCCATTCGTGGGGGCCGCCTCGAGACGGTAGGTCGCGACGCCGGGCTGATCCGTGGCCGATCCGGTGTTGCAGGCGCCGAGGCCGCCGGGGGCGGTGGTGCTGGCAATCGGGTCGAAGGCGGCGCCGAGGGCGGGGTTGCCGGCAGCGGGAGCGATCAGCTGCTGCGCGTCGCCGTCGAGGCGAATCTCACCCGGCGCGATGCTGGCCCAGCTGGTCGCCTGGAGCGGGCCCGCCGACGCCGATTCCTTCGGGCAGGTCGTCGTCAGGGCCGTCACGCCTTCGAAGGGCGCCGGGCCGTCGCCCTTGACGTAGTAATCGAGCCAGGCATCCTGCTCGGCCGCGATCTTGGCGACGTCGGCGGCCTTCTTCTGGCCTCGCTGGTGGCCGAAGTCGGCAAACATCAGCGCGATTGGCGTGCTCGGGTACTGCGTACGCGTGCGGTTGTAGAAGCGGATCGCCTCATCCGGAGGGAAGAGGTCGTCGGTCCAGCCGTTGGCGATCAGCATCGGCGCCGGCGCCTCGGAGTGGTCGATGTAATAGCTCGAGTGGTGGTTGGTCAGCTCGCTGACCAGATCGGCGGCGGCGGGGTTCGAGTCGTAGGGATCGCCGGCGTTGATCAACCCGTACCAGGTGATGAGGTCGGCGCCGCTGTCCTGACCCGGCGGCGCGTAGTTGCTCGTGCTGAGGCCGGTGCCGAAGAGCCCGCTGACGAAGGAGCGCTTGAGCACCCCGATTCGCTTGCCGCCGTTCGGCCCGAAGTAGGGCGCGTCCTTGACGTAGTCGAGCGTCGCTCCGTTCGGCTGCAGCGAATAGGCGAGGTCGGTCCAGGGGATCTCGGGCGCCGCGCCGGCGATTCGCATGTCCTTGCCGCCGGTGCTCTTCCACGGCACCAGCGTCCCGTTCTCGGTCATGACCCGGTCCTTGAGCGCCGCCAGCGCCATCGAGAGGCCGCCGCCGTAGGAGGGCCCGGTGGCGCCGATCCGCTGCGGGTCGACGATGCCCTCGTCGGCGAGGATGCCGAGCAGGTACTGGGCGTCGCGGACCTCGTAGCGCGTGTCGAGCAGGTGGTTGTAGCCCTTGGCGCAGCCAGGCTGGTCGTTGATGCGCTTCTGGTCCTGGGCGCCACAGGAGTTGCCCCAGCCGCGATCGCTCATGCTGAAGACGGCGTAGCCGCGGCGGATGAAGCTGCTGGTTCGATCGTCGACGTTCGACCCGCTGAGGCCGACCTTGGAGCCGCCCCAGCCGTGGAAGCGGCCGATCGTCGGATAGGGCCCGTCAGCCCCCGCCAGCGGTGCCGCCGGCAGGATCACGTTGACGTCGATGTCGGTGTTGTCGAACGTGTGGGTTATGCCGCTGCAGACGCGTGCCGTGCCGGCAGGCGTTCCGCTCAGCAGCGCCGAGCTGCAGCTGAGGCTGCCGAAGGCATTGGTGATCGCGGCGTCGGCCGCCGGCGCCCAGGCGAGCGCGCCAACTACCACCGCAGCCGTGACCCCTGCCCTGATTCCCCGTACTCGGCCCATCGCAGAGAGGGTAGCCGGTTGGCGGCGCCGATCGAGCAGGTCCCGTCAGCCACGGGAAGAGTTGATGCACCCGAGCGCGGGCGCCGCTCTACGATGCGCGGGTGAGTCCCCAGGCACCGACCGTGCTCGTGATGGCGGCGGGCGCAGGCACGCGCATGCGCTCGGCACTGCCCAAGGTCCTGCACCCGCTCTGCGGGCGTCCTCTAGTGGCCTGGCCGATCGCCGCCGCGCGTGAGGCTGGCGCCGGCCGTGTCGCCGTCATCGCCTCACCCGATCGAGATCTCAGCTCGGCGCTGCCCGAGGGCGTCGAGACCGTCGTCCAGGAGGTCGCCGACGGCACCGGCGGGGCGCTGCGCGCGGCGCTGCCGCTGATCCGCGAGAGCGAGACCGTCGTCGTCCTCTCCGGCGATCACCCGCTGATCACCGCCGAGCTGCTCGGCGAGCTGATCGCGACCCACGTCGAGGCCGGCGCCGCGGCGACGCTGATGACCGCGGTTCTCGAGGACCCCGGCAGCTACGGCCGCATCGTCCGCGACGCCGACGGCGACGTCAAGCGCGTCGTCGAGACGAAGGAGCCCAGCGACGCCACGCCGGAGGAGCTCGAGATCAAGGAGGTCAACGCCGGCACCTACGCCTTCGCCGCGGCGCCGCTCGCCCAGGCCCTCGAGATCATCACCAACGACAACTCCCAGGGCGAGTACTACCTCGGCGACGTCCTGCCGGCGATCCGCGCCGGCGGCGGCCGCGTCGCCGCCTATCCCTCGCCGGCGCCGGAGGTCAACCTCGGCGTCAACAGCCGCGTCGAGCTGGCGCGGCTCGGCACGATCATGGGCCAGCGGATCCTCGAGCGACAGATGCTCGCCGGCGCGACGATCGTCGACCCGTCCTCGACCTGGATCGACGCCGACGTCGAGCTGGCGGCCGACGTCAGAATCGAGCCCGGCTGCTCGCTGCGCGGCCGCACCAGCGTCGGCGCAGGCTCCGTCGTCGGGCCGATGACGACGCTGATCGACGCCAGCCTCGGCGAGCGCGTCAACGCCCCGCACTCCTATCTCGTCGACTGCGACGTCCTCGACGACTGCCAGATCGGCCCCTTCGCCTACCTGCGCCCCAGGGCCCGGCTCGAGCAGGGCGCCAAGGCCGGCGCCTTCGTCGAGATCAAGAACTCGGTCGTCGGGCCGGGCAGCAAGGTTCCCCACCTCTCCTACATCGGCGACGCCGATATCGGCGAGGACGCCAACCTCGGCGCCGGCACGATCACCGCCAACTACGACGGCTTCGCCAAGCACCGCACGACGATCGGCGATCACGTCCGGATCGGCGTCGACACGGCCCTGGTCGCGCCGGTGAGCGTCGGCAACGGCGCATACACTGGGGCCGGCTCGGTGGTCAGCGAGGACGTTCCCCCCGGGGCGCTCGCGATCACCAGATCCGACCAGCAGAACATCGAGGGCTACGCCGAGAAGAAGGCCAAGGAAGCCGCGGACGAAGAGGAAGGGGGGAAGGGCGCGTGAGCACGATCGAAGAGCCGCTCCCAACCGTCACCCACATAACGCAGGACTACTCGAAGCGGCTGATGGTCTTCGGCGGCCGCGCCTCGATGGAGCTCGCCGCGCGGATCGCCGGCAAGCTCGACGTCGACCTCGGCGCCGCCGACCTGCGGACCTTCGCCAACGGCGAGGTCTACTGCCGCTTCGGCGAGTCGATCCGCGGCGCCGACGTCTTCCTCGTCCAGTCGACCGCCGCCAACGAGGCCAGCGGCATGACCCCGAACGACGCGCTGATGGAGCTGCTGGTGATGATCGACGCCGCCAAGGGCGCCTCGGCCCACAGGATCATCGCCGTGATGCCCTGGTACGGCTACGCCCGCCAGGACAAGAAGTCCTCGCCGCGCGAGCCGATCACCGCGCGGCTCGTCGCCCAGTGCCTGCAGGCGGTGGGGGTCGACCGCGTCCTGACGATGGATCTCCACGCCGGCCAGGTCCAGGGCTTCTTCCAGGTGCCGGTCGACCACATGACGGCGACGCCGATGCTGACGCAGTGGTTCCTCGACCAGCACTTCGACGAGGACCTCGTGATCGTCTCGCCCGACGCCGGCCGGGTCAAGACGGCGCGCAACTTCGCCCGCAAGGTCGGCACCCACTGGGCCGTGATGGAGAAGGAGCGCCCGGCGCAGCAAGTTGCCGAGATCGGCTACGTCGTCGGGGAGGTCAAGGGCAAGACGGCGGTGCTCGTCGACGACATGATCGACACCGCGGGAACCCTGACGGCGGCGGCGCAGACCGTGCTCGACGAGGGCGCGGCGCGGGTGATCGCCTGTGCCACGCACGGCGTCTTCTCCGGCCCCGCCTACGAGCGCCTCGCCCCGGAGAGCTCGGGCATCGAGAAGATCGTCGTCACCGACACGATTCCGCTGCGCCCCGGCGCCCCCGACAACATCACCGTGCTCTCGACGGCGCAGACGCTCGCCGACTCGATCCGCAGGATCTTCACCGACGACTCGGTCTCGGAGATCTTCTCCGGCGAGAACCAGCTCTTCTAGCCCCGAATGAGGAAGATCGGCCACAAGGGGGCCGACGCGGTCGTCCCCGGCAACACGATCGCCAGCTTCGAGGCCGCCGTCGAGCTCGGCGTCGAGATGATCGAGCTGGACGTCCTGCGGCTCGCCGACGGCGCGCCGGGGCTGCCCGCGGCCCAGCGCTCCCCGCTCGTCGTCGCCCACGACTGGCACACGGCCGACCTCGGCCCCCGCCTCACCCTGGCCGAGGCGCTCGACGCCTTCACCCGGGCTCCGCTGGACCGGGTCGAGATCGACCTCGACCTCAAGCTGCCCGGCCGCGAGGACGAGCTGGTCGCGGCGCTCGCCGAGCGAGACCTGATCGACCGCGCAATGGTCTCGACGATGGAGCGCTCGAGCCTCGACGCCATTCGCGAGCTCGAGCCGCGGCTGCGGCGCGGCTGGACCTATCCGCGCGTCAGCCGCGACTGGCTCGGCCCGCGCTGGGCCTGGGCGCGGCCGGCGATGCGGGCGGCGCTGGTGGCGATGCGGGGGCGGCTGCCGGCGCTCGCCCGGCGCGAGCTGCCGCGCCTCGCCGTCGAAGCGCTCTGGGTCTACCACCCGCTGATCAGCGCGCCATTGCTGCGCGCCACAGGCGAGGCCGGCGTCGAGCTGATCGCCTGGACCGTCGACGATCTGCCGCGGATGCAGGCGCTGGCGGCGCTCGGCGTCGATGGCATCTGCAGTAACAACCCTCAATTGTTCGCGTCGCTCGAACAGGCTGAGGTCGCCTGATCGCCGGGAACCCTCGATTGTTCGCGTCGCTCGAGGCCGGCTGATGCGGGTGCTGCAGGCGCTCTGGGACGGCGGCGGCAACGTCGGGCCGCAGCTGGCGATCGGCCGCCGGCTGGTCGAGCGCGGCCACGATGTCCGCATCCTCGGCCACGCCTGCCAGCGGCCTCGAGTCGAGGCGATCGGCGCGCGGTTCGTCCCCTACCGCCACGCCCCCGACGGCGACGCCAGCAGCCCCGAGACCGACCTGATCCGCGACTGGGAGGCGCGGACGCCGATCGGCGCCTTCGCCCGCATGCGCGACAGGGTGATGTTCGGCCCCTCGCTGCGCTTCGCCCGCGACGTCCTCGCCGAGATCGAGCGCGAGCCGGCCGACGTCGTCGCCTGGGACTTCATGCTGCTCGGCGCCGGCGTCGCCGCCGAGCGGGCGGGGGTGCCGTCGGCGATGCTGGTCCACACCGTCTATCCGCTGCCGCTGGAGGGCGTGCCGCCGTTCGGCCAGGGGCTGATGCCGGCGCAGGGCCCGCTCGGGCGGGCGCGGGACGCAGTCCTGGCCCGAGCCTTCGTGCGCGCTTTCAAGCCCGGTCTGAAGGCGCTCAACGCGACCCGGCGCGAGCTCGGCCTCGAGCCCGCCGCCGGCCCCTTCGAGCACCTCGATCGCGTCGACGTCGCCCTCGTGCTGACGAGCGAGCGCTTCGACTTCCCCGATCCGGGACAGCTGCCGGCCCATGTCCGCTACACGGGCCCGGTGCTCGGCTCGGCGCCGGCCGGCGGCTGGGAATCGCCCTGGGACGCCGACGATCCGCGCCCGCTCGTGCTCGTCAGCTTCAGCACCACCTTCCAGGACCAGCGCGCCCTCGCCGAGCGGGTCATCGCCGCGCTCGGCACGCTGCCGGTTCGAGCGCTGCTCACGGTTGGGCCCTCACTCGACATCGAGGGCATACCGCTGCCCGCCAACGTCGAGGCCCGTGACTTCGTCCCTCACGCCGCCGTTCTCGGTCAGGCGAGCCTCGTCGTCACCCACGCCGGCCTCGGCACCGTCCACGCCGCCCTCGCCGCCGGCGTGCCGCTCGTCTGCCTCCCCGACGGCCGCGACCAGAACGACAACGCCGCCCGCGTCGTCGCCGCGGGAGCCGGCCTGCGGCTGCCCAAGCGGGCGAGCGCCGCCCGGCTCGCCAAGACGATCGCCGCCGCGCTCGCCGATCCTCAGCTCGCCGAGGCTGCGGCGCAGATGTCGCGCTCGCTGGCCACGGCAGACGGCGCCGCGAGCGCCGTCGCCGAGCTCGAGGCGCTGGCCGGCTAGGCGCCGCTCGGCGAGGGCTGGGCGAAGCCGGGCGTGCGGCGATCGCCGCGCTGCTCGAAGAAGGCCCATTCCCGCTCGCCGAGCTCGGTCGACGGTGGATCGGCGTAGACCCACTCGCGCATGATCCGGTGCCAGTTGCGCTTCGCCCGCAGCTGGGCGAGGACGGCGAGGACGCCGGTTTCCATCCGCCGGCCCATCAGCTCCTCGGCCGGCAGGCTCTCGCGGCGCATCAGCCCGTAGAACTCGGAGCGCGGGTCGGAGGTCGACTCGATCACCTTCATCACCCGCTGCGGCGAGACCTCGTACTCGCGGTCTTCCATGTACCAGCCGCCGACGACCATCACGTGCTCCATCAGCCGCTCGGCGTCGAGCTTCGAGGGGTTCTTGATAAAGCCCAGCTCGTGCAGGGCCTGGCGCAGCGCCTCGGGGTCGTTGCGAGAGGCGGCGTCGATCGCCTTCTGCTCGAGCTCGATCTGCTCGGCGTCGAGCTTCTTGGTCATGCCGAAGTCGAGGAAGGCGACGCGGCCGTCGGGCATCAGCAGGAAGTTGCCCGGATGAGAGTCGGCGTTGAAGTGCTGGAGGTGGTAGATCGAGCCGAAGAAGAAGCGGTAGACGATCTCGCCGAAGCGGTCGCGCTCCTCCTTGGCCAGCTCGCGCACCCGGTCGAAGCCGATGCCGTCGACGTACTCGCTGACCAGCACCCGCCGCCGCGAGAGCCCGGTGAGGACCTCGGGGACATAGATGAAGGGGTGGTCGCGATAGGCGCGTGAGAAGGCGCGCTGGTTCTGGGCCTCGAACTCGTAGTCGAGTTCCTCGAGCACGCGCTCGCGCAGCTCGTCGGCGATCGCCCTGGCGTCGAGCCCGGGGGCCAGCGCCTTGCTCAGCCGCATCAGCGTGCCGGCGTTGGCGAGGTCCGACTCGAGGGCCTCGGCGATGCCGGGGTACTGGATCTTGACGGCGACGGTGCGGCCGTCGGGCAGCTTCGCGCGGTGAACCTGGCCGATCGACGCGGCGGCGAACGCCTCCTTCTCGATCTCGGCGAAGACCGCCTCGGCGGGCTCGCCGTACTCCTCCTCCAGCACCACCGAGATCTGCTCCCAGGGCATCGCCGGCGCGGCGCTTCGCAGCTTGGCGAGCTGCTCTTGGTAGAGCTCTCGGTACTCCGGCGGCAGGAACTCGGTGTCGACGAAGGAGGCGAGCTGGCCCAGCTTCATCGCCGCGCCCTTCATCTCGCCGAGCGCGCCGACCATCTTCATCGCGGTCTCGAGATGGCGGTTCTCGAGCTTCTCGGCGGCCGCTTCCTCGGAGCGAACGACGTTGGCCGTCCTGGTCCCCGCGTAGCGCGCCCCCTGGACTCCCATGACCGAGCCGAGCCGTGCCGATCGCCGCACCCGGCCCTTTGGAATCCGTTCATCGGCCATGGCTGAAGGGTCGCAGGTATCCTTCGCCGCCGTGGCTTCCGAGCGCGCAACACTGAAGGTCGCTCCGCGGACCGATTTCGGCTCCCGCGAGAGCCGTCGCCTGCGCCGTCAGGGGCTCGTTCCGGGCATCGTCTACGCCGCCGGCTCCGAAGCCCGTCCCTTTCAGGTGCCCGAGCGCGACGTCGCCCACGTCCTCGCCGAGGGCCACGCCCTCTTCGATCTCGAGATCGAGGGCGCCGGCTCGGTTCCCGTCGTCGTCAAGGAGCAGCAGCTCGACGCCGTTCGCGGCACGCTCAAGCACATCGACTGCCTCGAGGTCAAGCTCGACGAGGCGATCGAGGCGGATGTGGCCCTTGAGCTGCTCGGCGCCGAGGACGCCCCCGGCGTCAAGACCGGCGGCGGCGTCCTCGAGCACGTCACCCGCGAGGTGACGATCATGGCCCTGCCGACCGAGATTCCCGACGCGATTTACGCCGACGTCTCCGGCATGGAGATCAACGACACCCTTCAGCTCTCCTCGGTATCGCCGCCGGAGGGCGTCAGCTTCGTCGCCGAGGACCTCGACGAGGTCACGGTCGCGACCCTCAGCCCGCCGCGCGTCGAAGAGGCCGCGCCGGAGCTGGAGGAGGAGGCCGAGCTCGTCGGCGAGGAGGGCGAGGCGCCCGAGGCCGGTGCCGAGGACGGCGGCGAAGGCGCCGCCGAGGGCGAGACCGAGTCTGGCGGCGAGGGGGAGTAATCCCCTGTCGCTGTTTCGCCGCAGGCGCCACGACGAGGACGGTGGCGGCGACGGCCAAAGCGGCGACCGGATCCTGCTCGTTGGCCTTGGCAATCCCGGCTCCCGCTACGCCGCGACGCGCCATAACGTCGGCTTCGAGGTCGCCAATGCGCTCGCCCGGCGCTGGCAGCTGCCGCGGGCGCGCAAGAAGTGGGCCGGGCTCGTCAGCGAAGGCCGGGCCGGGCCGGGCGGCCCGCGGGTGACCGTGCTGCTGCCGCAGACCTTCATGAACGACTCCGGCAACTCGGCCGGGCCGGCGCGAGGGTCGCTCAAAGTCCCGCTCGAGCGCGTCGTCGTCGTCCACGACGAGATCGACCTGCCCTTCGGTGAGGTCCAGGCCAAGCGCGGCGGCGGCCACGCCGGCCACAACGGCCTCAAGAGCCTCGGTCGCGGCTTTGGCGACCCTGGCTTCTGGCGGCTGCGGGTCGGCGTCGGCAGGCCCGAGGCAACCGACCCCGAGATCGTCTCCGCCCACGTCCTCAGCCGCTTCAGCGAGCCCCGCGACGAGGTGGTCGCGCTGATCGAGCGCGCCGCCGACGAGGCCGAGCGCCTCGTCCGCTCGCTGGATGGCGGCGACACCGGCGCCGAGCCCGATGCCGAGGCCGACCGATGAGCCTCACCTCCTACGACGTCGACGAGGCCGGCGTCGCGCTGATCCAGCTGACCCGTGCCGAGGCGCGCAACGCGATCAACACGCCGATGCTCGAGGAGCTGCTCGCCCACCTCGCCGGCGCCCGCGACGACGAGGCTGTTCGTGTCGTCGTCATCAGCTCGGACGATCATCTGGCGCTGTCGGCCGGGGCCGACGTCCGCGAGGAGCTCGACGACGCCGGCAAGGTTCGCCGCATGGAGCTGTTCGCCCAGCTCTACGACGAGCTGACCAGCTTTCCGAAGCCGACGATCGCCGCCTGTCACGGCGCCTGCGTCGGCGGCGGCGCCGAGATCGCCGTCGCCTGCGACATCCGCGTCGGCGGCTCCAACCTGCGCCTGCGCTTCCCCGGCGCCGTCCTCGGCGTCCCGGTCGGCCCGGCCCGCCTGGTCAGCCTCTGCGGCCTGGCGGCGGCCAAGTTCATGCTGCTGACCGGCAAGGAGGTCGGCGCCGACGAGGCGCTGCGAATCGGCCTCGTCAACCGGCTGGCGCCCGCCGCGGCGACCCAGGAGCACGCGCTCAAGCTGGCGGCGACGATCGCCGACAACCCGCCCGAGGCGGTGGCGCGGCTGAAGCGGATGCTGCACGAATGGGACGACGTCGAGGGCCGCTCGCGGGCTGAGGGCGAGGGCCAGGTCGAGTGGCAGCGCACGGGCCCCGGCCTGCCCTACCGCGCCTGAGGCCGGCGTCCACATGAGCCTTCGCCCGCTGATCGAGATCGCCACGACCGACGCCGCCTTCGAGCGGCTCGCGACGGCGGCGGCAGGCGCCACGCCGGGCGAGGTCGTTCGCCTGCACGCCTCGGCGACGCTGCAGCCCTACCTGCTCGCGGCGCTGGCCGAAGCCGGCGAGGGGTTCGCTGGCGTGCCGGTCCTGCTGGTCACCGCGGACGATCTCTCGGCCCGCGACCTGACCACCGAGCTTCGCGCCTACCTCGCCCCGCGCCGCGTCCACTACTACCCGTCGCGCGGCACCAGCTACCAGTCGCACCTGGCGCCGCCGGCGCACCTCGTCGGCCTGCGGATCGGTGCTCTCGACGCACTCGCCGGGGAGGAGGCGCCGATCGTCGTCGCCAGCGCGATCGCCCTCGCCGAGGCGGTGCCCGACGCCGCCCTGCGGCCCCAGGGCCTCTCGCTCTCGCTGGGCGAGGAGATCGACCTCGAGGAGCTCGCGCTGCGGCTGGTCGAGGCCGGCTACGAGCGCGCCGACCAGGTCGTCGAGCGGGCCCAGTTCGCCGTCCGCGGCGGCATCCTCGACATCTTCCCGGCGACCGAGGAGCGGGCCGTCCGCGTCGAGCTGTTCGGCGACGAGATCGAGTCGCTGCGCTGGTTCTCGACCTTCACCCAGCGCTCGCTCGGCGACGCGGCACGGGTCGAGCTCGCCGCCGCCGCCGAGCTCGCCGCCGAGCATCGTGAGCTGGCCGAGATCGCCGCCGAGGGCGAGGAGCGGATCGACGTCGCCGAGCTGCTGCCGATCGACCGCTTCGGCGCCGCCCTCGATCTGCTGCCGGCCGGCGCCCGCGTCGCCGTGATCGGCGAGGAGGAGATCGGCGCCGCCCTGACCGAGCACTGGCAGGACGTCACCGCCGCGATCCACGACGACGACGCTCGCCGTCTCTATGTCGACGTCGCCGAGCCGCTGAGGGCACGGACCTCACTCGCCGTCTCGGCGGTCGAGTCCGGCCAGGAGCACTCCTTCCGCGCCCAGCGCGCCGAGTCGCCGGCGCGAACGGTCGGCGAGGCCGAGGGTGAGCTGGAGAAGCTGATGCGCTCCGGCTACCGCACCGTCGTCGCCTTCGAGCGCCAGGGAGAGGCCGAGCGGGCCCGCTACAACCTGGAGCGGCTCGACGCCGGCCTCGTCGCCGGACCGGACCCGCGCCCGCCCGACGAGGGCAAGCTCGCCTTCGCCGAGGCGCCGCTGCGCGACGGCTTCATCGCCCCCGGCCTCAGGCTCGCCGTCATCCCCTGGCGGCGGCTGGTCCACCGGCGTCGCCCCGCGGCCACCCCGGCGGCGGCCGCGCGCCGCAGCCGCCTGGCGTTCAGCGACCTGCGCGTCGGCGACCACGTCGTCCACGAGGACCACGGCATCGCCCGCTTCGCCGGCTTCGAGACCCGCGAGGTCGGCGGCGTCACCCGCGACTACCTCTACCTCGAGTACCGCGGCGAGGACCGCGTCTACGTCCCCACCGAGCAGCTGGCCAAGCTAAGCCGCTACGTCGGCGCCGACGGCGGCGAGCCGACGCTCTCGGCCCTCGGCGGCAAGCGCTGGGAGAACATGAAGGCACGGGCGCGCCACGCGGCCCGCGAGCTCGCCGGGGAGCTGATCAACCTCTACGCCGAGCGCCGCACCCGCAGCGGCCATGCGTTCCCGCCCGACGGCGAGTGGCAGCTCAACTTCGAGCGCGCCTTCCCCTATCGCGAGACGCCCGACCAGCTCGACGCGATCGAGGCGGTCAAGGCCGACATGGAGGCGCCGCGGCCGATGGACCGCCTGATCTGCGGCGACGTCGGCTACGGCAAGACAGAGGTCGCACTGCGCGCCGCCCACAAGGCCGCCGCCGACGGCAAGCAGGTAATGATCCTGGTGCCGACGACGATCCTCGCCCAGCAGCACTTCGGCACCTTTCGCGAGCGCCTCGCCGAGTATCCCTACAACGTCGAGATGGTCTCGCGGCTGCGCCGCCCGGCCGAGACCAAGGAGGTCCTCAAGGGCTACGCCGCGGGCCGCGTCGACATCCTCATCGGCACCCACCGACTGCTGTCCCGCGACGTTCGCGCCAAGGATCTCGGCCTGCTGGTCGTCGACGAGGAGCAGCGCTTCGGCGTTCGCCAGAAGGAGCTGCTGCGCCAGCTCAAGCTCAAGGTCGACGTCCTCTCGCTCTCGGCGACGCCGATCCCCCGGACCCTGCAGATGAGCCTCGCCGGCCTCCGCGACATCTCGGTGATCGAGACGCCCCCGGAGGGCCGCCGGCCGATCCAGACCTACGTCGGCCCCTACGACGAGGAGCTGGTCCGGCGGGCGATCGAGCGCGAGGCCGCGCGCAAGGGCCAGGCGTTCTTCCTCCACAACCGGATCGACACCCTGCACGAGACCGCCGAGGGGCTGCGCGCCCTCTGCCCGGGGATCCGCTTCACCGAGATCCACGGCCAGCTGCCCGAGGATGAGATCGAGGCGACGATGCTCGCCTTCCTGCGCGGCGAGGCCGACTGCCTGGTGACGACGACGATCATCGAGTCCGGCCTCGACATCCCCGCCGCCAACACGCTGATCGTCGAGCGCGCCGACCAGCTCGGCCTCGCTCAGGCCTACCAGATCCGCGGCCGCGTCGGCCGCTCTCGCGAGCGCGCCCACGCCTACCTGCTCTATCCCTCCGACCAGGCGCTCAGCGCCGACGCCGGCGCCCGGCTGGCGACGCTGTCGGACTACACCGAGCTCGGCTCGGGCTTCAAGATCGCGATGCGAGACCTCGACATCCGCGGCGCCGGCAGCCTGCTCGGCGACGAGCAGTCCGGCCATGTCGCGGCGATCGGCTTCGAGCTCTACTGCTCGCTGCTCGACGAGGCCGTCGCCGAGCTCGAAGCCGAGGCGGCCAGCGCCGGCGGCGAGCGCGAGGAGCCGCGGGCGCCGGTTCGGGTCGAGGTCGACGTCGACGCCTACCTGCCGGCCGACTACGTTCCGCTCGAGGCGGCGAAGATCGACATCCACCGCCGCCTCGCCGCGGCGCGGGGGCGCGGTGAGCTGCTGGCGGTCCGCGAGGAGCTCGAGGACCGCTTCGGCCCGCTGCCGGAGACGGTCGAGAACCTGCTCTCGCTGCAGCGCGCCCGCGTCGAGCTCGGCAACGCCGGCGTCGCCAGCGTCTCCTTCCGCGGCGGCCGGATGCGGCTGGAGCCGGTCGAGCTCGAGTCCGAGCAGGCCGAGGCGCTGCGCGAGCGGCTCGAGGGTGCGATCTACGAATGGCGCGAGAAGGTGCTCGCCGTGCCGGTTCCCGAGGAGCCGCCGGCGCGGCTCGCCGCCGTCCTCGCTGCGGCCGAGGCGCTCGCCGCCCAGTCAGGGGCCGCTGCGGCGCAGCCGGCGAGCGCTTAAAGCTCGGCTTAGCCGCGACCTATATCCTGCCGCCCCGTGGCGCAGGCATCGAAAGGTCAGCAGGCGGCAACCGGGCGACGAACGACGGGGCAGCGTTCGGCGCGGCGGCGGCGGATAGTCCAGCGCCGCTCGATCGGCCTGCTCGCCGTCGCCCTGATCGGCACCGTCGCCCTGTACTGGGCCGACCGCGGCCTCGGTGAGCCCAGCGTCCCCAAGGGCAATGTCGCCCGCGTCGGCGACGTCCTGATTCCGCTTGGCTCCGAGACCGGCCCGGGCATCGACCTCGGCAAGCCCTTCGGCACCAAGGGCGGCGGCACCGGGCCCAAGGAGCCGGCGACCGAGAGCAGCACCGGAACGCCCGGTGTCGGCGACTTCAACCACGCCCTCGCCCAGGCGGCGATCCGCGGCAGCCTCAAGACCGTGCCCCGTCCCGGCACCAAGCAGTACGCGGCGCTGCGCGACCAGGCGATGGGCGATCTCCTCGACGCCGTCTGGATCGACGGCGAGGCAAAGGAGCGCAAGGTCACGATCTCCGCTCGCGAGATCCAGACCCAGCTCGACCAGATCAAGAAGCAGAACTTCCCCACCAAGGCTTCGTTCGACCGCTTCCTCAAGCGCTCGGGCTTCACCCCCTTCGACGTTCAGCAGCGGGTCCGGCTGCAGCTGCTGAGCCAGAAGATCCAGGAGCAGATCCTCAAGGGCGTCGCCCCGGTGAGCAACCGCGACATCGGCAAGTACTACGCGGCGAACAAGGCCCAGTTCGAGCAGCCGGCTTCGCGCGACGCGCGGCTGATCCTCAACAGCTCGCTGCCGAAGATCAACGCGGCGAAGGCGGCACTCGAGAAGGACCACTCGGAGGCCGCGTTCAAGAAGGTCGCCAAGCGCTACTCGACGGACCCGGTGACCAACGCCAACGGCGGCCTGCGCCAGGGCATCACCGAGGGGACCAGCGGTGACCCGGCGCTCGACAAGGCGGTCTTCGGCTCACCCCCGAACCAGCTCGTCGGGCCGATCAGGACGCCGACCGGCTACGAGCTCGTCTTCGTCGTCAAGGCGACGCCGAAGCAGACCCAGCCGCTGAGCAAGGTCTCGGCGCAGCTCAAGCAGCAGCTGACGAGCCAGCGCCAGCAGGAGACCTTCTCCGCCTTCATCGAGGACTACCGCGCCAAGTGGACCTCGCGGACGGTCTGCGCCAAGGGCTACATCTTCAACCGCTGCGACAACGCCGGGCCGACGGTCCAGAAGCAGGCTGGAGCGCCGCCCGTCATCGGCACGCGGCCCGCCGCTCCGGGGCATCTCGCTCCCTTCGGCCAGCCCGCCGCCGCCGGGCAGCCGCAGGGCCCGCACCCGGCCGGCCCGGACCAGGCGCCGCAGCTCCCGGGCGCCGGCATCCCCGGCCTGCCGCCCGGCGTGGCGCCGCCGCCGGGAGTCTCGGCGCCGCCGCAAGGCGCAGCGCCGCCGCAGGGTGCTGCCCCGCCGCAGAGCGCACCGCCGCAGAGCTCCGCGCCCCCGCAGCAGAGCGCACCGCCGCCGCCGCCCACCGGCCAGTAACCGCGGCCCATGTCGCCGGCCAGGGAGGCGATCGGCGCCGAGAGCCTCGCCGCCCTCGAGCGCCTCGACGAGATCACGCGGCTGCTGCGCCGCGAATGCCCCTGGGATCGTGAACAGGACGAGCGCTCGATCGTGCCCCACACGGTCGAGGAGGCCGAGGAGGTTGCCGAGGCGGCCCGCGCCGGCGATGACGCCGCCCTCGTCGAGGAGCTCGGCGACCTGCTTTTCCAGGTCGTCTTCCTCTGCCTGCTGCTCGAAGAGCGAGGTGTCGCCGACCTCGGCGCCGTCGCCGACCAGCTGACGACGAAGCTGATCCGCCGCCATCCCCACGTCTTCGGCGAGGAGAAGGCGGCGACGGTCGAGGAGGCGAAGGCGATCTGGCGGCGGATGAAGGAGCAGGAGCGAAGCTGACCCGAGTGGCAGACTCCGGCGCTCTCATGTCCCAGATCGAATCCATCCACGGCCGCCAGATCCTCGACTCGCGCGGCAACCCGACGGTCGAGGTCGAGCTCGGCCTCGACTCCGGCGCCACCGGGATCGCCGCCGTGCCCTCGGGCGCCTCGACCGGCGAGTTCGAGGCGACCGAGCTGCGCGACGGCGGCGAGGCCTGGGGCGGCAAGGGCGTGACCCGGGCTGTCGCCAACGTCAACGGCGAGATCGCCGGCGCGCTGATGGCCGCCCCGGCCGAGCAGCAGGCGATCGACCAGCGGCTCTGCGAGCTCGACGGCACGCCGAACAAGTCGCGCCTCGGCGCCAACGCGATCCTCGGCGTCTCACTGGCGCTGGCCAAGGCGCTCGCCGGCGAGGCCGGTGAGCCGCTGTGGCGCCACCTGGGCGGCGCCGAGGCCCATCTCCTGCCCGTGCCGATGATGAATGTCCTCAACGGCGGCGCCCACGCCGACAACGCCGTCGACTTCCAGGAGTTCATGGTCGTGCCGACCGGCGCGCCGAGCTTTCACGAGGCGCTGCGCACGGGCGCCGAGATCTTCCACGCGCTGAAGAAGACGCTCTCCGGCCGCGGCCTGGCGACCAACGTCGGCGATGAGGGTGGCTTCGCTCCCGACCTCGAATCCAACGAGGCGGCGCTCGAGGTCGTGATCGAGGGGATCGAGGCCGCCGGCTACGAGCCCGGGGGAGATGTCCACATCGCCCTCGACCCGGCGACCAGCGAGATATTCAGCGACGGCGCCTACCGCCTCGAGCACGAGGGCCGGACCCTCAGCCCCGACGAGATGACGTCCTACTGGGCCGACATCTGCGACCGCTACCCGGTCGTCTCGATCGAGGACGGCATGGACGAGGAGGACTGGGGCGGCTGGAAGGCGCTGACCGACCGCCTCGGCGCCCGCATCCAGCTGGTCGGCGACGACCTCTTCGTCACCAATCCCGAGCGCTTGCGCCGCGGCATCGACGCCGGCGTCGCCAACTCGATCCTCGTCAAGGTCAACCAGATCGGCACGTTGAGCGAGACGCTGGAGGCGATCCGGATCGCCCGCGAGGCCGGCTACAGCGCCGTGATCTCGCATCGCTCCGGCGAGACCGAGGACACGACGATCGCCGATCTCGCCGTCGCCACCGGCGCCGGCCAGATCAAGACCGGCGCCCCGTCGCGCACCGACCGGGTGGCGAAGTACAACCAGCTGCTCCGCATCGAGGAGGCGCTGGGCGACCGCGCCGCCTACCCCGGCCTCGATGCGTTCCGCCGCGGCGCCTAGCCGCTAACCCGCCACCGGGGTCAGGTCTTGCAATGACGCCCACGACTGATTTCAGCGAGGGATTTGCCCTCCGGGCGCGAAGGTTCAGGCGTGACATCCCGTGCCTACGCAGCCAGAGGCGTCCGCCTGGCGCCCCGCCGCCACGGCAGCCGCATCCACTGGGACCGCCTCGGACGCGTCGTCCTCGTCTTCGTCCTCTTCGCCGTGCTGGCGAGCTACCTCAACCCGCTCGTCAACTTCTTCCACACCTGGCAGGACGCCCGCAGCGGCAAGACGGCGCTGGTCAAGCTGCGGGCCGAGAACACCTCGCTGCGCTCCCAGGCGCGCGCTCTCTCGAACCCCGCCGTCCTGGTCCGGGTCGCCCGCGACCAGGGCATGGTCCGCCCGGGCGAGCAGTCCTACGTAATCCACGGCCTGCCCCGCTAACCCTCCGGGCTTCCCGCCCGCAGCCGCGGTGATCTCCTTCACCCGCTACCTCGCAGGCACCGCCGAGCTGGCAGCGGTAATAGCGGCCCTAGCCTTCGCCGCCCACACCCTCCGCACCCGCTTCCTCCCAAACTGGCAAGGAGCCCCAGCCCGCCTAGCCGAGGCGGTCCTAGCCCTATCGATCCTCACCATCACCGCCCAACTCTGCGGCACCGTCGGCCTATTCAAAGCGCCGGCAGTAATCCCCGCCCTACTCCTAATAAGCCTCACCCTAGCGCTGGCGGCAAGGCGCTGGCGAATTACCCCAGCCGCAGTGGAAGGGACGGGCGGTGGACCGCCGTCAGACGCTCAAAGCGGCGCCGATAAACGCAAAGCGGAGACCACACGGGCCGGACGGCGCCGGTTGTCTGGCGGTGGTCCACCGCCCGTCCCGCAACCACTGACCCGAACCACAGGGTGGCTGGCCATCGCAGCGGCCCTAGCCGCAACCGCCTTCGTGGTGGCCCTCTGGTCCCTAGACATCCAAAAGAACTACGACCGAGGCATGTACGGCTTCGACACCCTCTGGTACCACATGCCCCTGGCAGCCTCGTTCGTCCAGTCGGCGTCGACGACAGGCCTGCACTTCACCGACCCCCTCTACCTCAACTGGTTCTACCCGGCGAACTCGGAGCTCGTCCACGCCACCGGAATCCTCTTCTACGACCGCGACATCCTCTCGCCGCTGATCAACATGGCCTGGCTGGCCCTAGCCCTCCTGGCCGCCTGGTGCATGGGCCGCCCCTACGGAGTAGCCCCGCTTTCCCTCCTCGCGGTGGCAGCCCTGATGGGAGCCCACAGCCTGGAAGTGGGCCAACCGGGCGACGCCAAGAACGACATAGTCGGCATAGCCCTATTGCTGGCGTCAGTAGCCCTACTGCTGCAGGCAAGCCGTAGAACATCACCATCAGGGGAAGGGACGGGCGGTGGACCGCCGTCAGACGCTCAAAGCGGCGCCGATAAACGCAAAACGGAGACCACCCGGGCTGAACGGCGCCGGTTGTCTGGCGGTGGGCCGCCCCCCATCCCGCAACCAGCCCCCCTGGCAGTAGCCGGCCTAGCCGCCGGCCTAGCAATAGGCACAAAGCTGGACCTCCTAGCAGCAGTGGCCCTCCTGACCATCGCCGTCATAACCCTCGCCCCAGCAACCGCCCGCCTCACCACGACAGCCTGGTTCGCCCTCCCCCTGCTGGCCACAGGCGCCTACTGGTACCTGAGAAACCTGCTCAGCGCCGGCAACCCCCTGCCCTGGATCAAGCACCTGGGCCCGATCGGCCTGCCGCACCCGGCCCGCCCGATCGAAGGCCGTGCCCCCTTCACCGTCGCCCACTACCTCTTCGACTCGAGGATCTACAACGACTACTTCTTCCCCGGCCTGCACAAGGGCTTCGGCAGGGGCTGGCCGGTTCTGCTGGCGCTGGCGCTCGCCGGCATGGCGCTCGCCGCCATCCGCGGCACGCGCACGCTGCGGATGGTCGGCCTCTTCGCGCTGCTGGCCTCGGTCGCCTATCTGTTCACGCCGCTGAGCGCCTCGGGCCCCGAGGGCTCTCCCGTCGGCTTCGCCCTCAACCTCCGTTACCTGGCGCCGGCGCTGGCCGTAGGCCTGGCGCTGTTGCCGATCGCGCTCGCGGGCCGCCGTGCCGGCGCCAGCACGGCCCGCTTCGACCTGCGCCGCGATCTCCCGGTCGTTGGCCTGATCGCGGTCTTCGCACTGCTGATCTTCCTCGACGACAAGCCGCGGGCGATACCCAACTCGCTCTACACCAGCGGCGCCCTGGTCCTGGCCTTTGTCCTCGTCGTTTTCCCCTTCGGCCTCTACCTACTCGGCCGCCGTGGCGGCTCCGCCCGGGCGCTGCCGCTATTCGCCGCCGCCGTGGCCGCCCTCGCGATCGCGGCCGTCGGCTGGCCCGAGTCGCGCAACTACCTGCGCCACCGTTACACGCTGACGCCGTACTCGAGCTTTCATCTCGACCGCGCCTATCAGTGGGCCCGCGACCAGCACCAGCGGCGGATCGGCCTCGCCGGCACGACGATCGCCTTCTTCCAGTACGGGCTCTATGGCGCCGACCTCTCCAACCGCGTTTCCTACGTCGGCTTGAGAACGCCGCACGGCGGCATGGCGCCCTACACCGACTGCGCCGCCTGGCGCGGCGCCGTCAACGACGGCGGCTACGAGTACGTCGTCACGTCGCCGTTCCTCAACCAGAACGACGGAACGCGGCCGATCCCGTCGCCGGAGCGCGACTGGCTGCGCGGCGACCCCGCCGCCCAGCTGGTGCTCCGCGACGCCTCGACCGCGGTCTTCAGGATCGCCGGCCGGCTCGACCCGGCCGGCTGCGCCGGTCTCGGGTCGCGCAGCCGCATCGCCCTCGATTCGCTCAACCCGCCGGCGCCGCCTCCGTCACCGGGCTGAGGACCCGGCGCCACGGCGAGGCATGCCGCGGCGCCGAGCAGGCAACATGTGCGGCGATGGCCTATCCGCTCGAGAACGCCCTCTTCCAGTGGGAGGAGGGCCACCGCCGGCTCGAGGAGCGCCGCGACAGCGGTCGCGGCTACCGCAGGCTGCTGCGGACGGTCGCCGCGATCGAGGATGAGATCCGCCGCCGGATCGGGCCGACGTTCAGCGCCGCCGAGTTGGCCCAGCTGTATGGCGAGGGCACCGACTGGTGCACGCGGATAGCGATCGAGACGGCGCCCGGGGATCCCGAGGCCTGGGACTCCCAGACCGTCGCCGACGCCGCGTTCTACCACTACCTGCGCGGCGCCACGGACTTTGCCGGCGGTCGCCGGATCGTCAGCGACTGATCAGTCTTGGCCGGCGTCGGCTTCGCCGTCGCCGGGGCGGGTGATGACGATGCGCTCGGCCTCGATCGTCACCGTGACGGCGCGCTGGCCGGCCCAGTGCTCGCTGTAGGCCGAGTTGTCCTGGACGGCCGGGTCGAGCCAGAGGCCGAAGCCGTCCTTCTCGCCGTGATCGAAGGTCGCCTCGAGCGGACCGTCCTTGCGGCCGCGCCCACCGCGACGTCCGCGACGCCCGCCGCGACGGCGCCTGCGGCCGCGGCGCGGCTCCTCGCCGTCGCCGCTCTCGCCGTCGCCGTCGCTGGCTTCGGCTTCGCGATCGTCATCCTCGTCGAGGTTGCCGTCGTTGCCCTCGCCGTCTTCGTCCTCTTCCTCGCCCTCGTCGTCATCCTCGTCGACGATCTCCTGGGCGGCCTCGATCTCGGCCTCGATCTCGTCGCGGAGATCGTCTCCGCTGGCGCCTGCATCGTCGCCCGTGAGGTCGTTCTGGCGGCGGAAGTCCTGCAGCTCGGTGGCGGTGATCTCGAGCTGGTGCGCGATCCAGGCGTCGGTACGGCCCTGGCGGACCCAGGCGCGGATCTGATTCAGCTGTGGGCGCAGTGAGCGTCGGGCCATCGGCCGGCGATGTTATTTCAACTCGCACCGAGCCGGTCAGCCGCGCCGCTCCCTGTTGCTTTTCCGCTCGCCATCTGGGAAGGTAGCTCGCCTAATCGATTTTTAGTACGGAGGGGTGGCCGCATGCTGGTCCTGACACGGAAGCCGAACCAGAGCATCATGATCGCGGACAACGTTGAGATAACGGTCCTCTCGGTGACCGGCGACAAGGTGCGGCTGGGGATCGACGCTCCGAGGGAGGTGCCGATCTTCCGCAAGGAGGTCTACCTCACGATCCACGAGAAGCAGACGGCGCGCAACGGTGCCGCCGCCGAGGCGGATGCGGCCGCCGCCGCAGAGGTCACGAAGGACGTCGACGCTGCACTTGGTCGGCTCGCCGAGCCTCGCTGATCGACGACGTTTCCTAGAGGCGCTCGGGCGCTCAGCTCAGGACATCAGCCAGGCGAGCGTCTGGAACATCGCAATGACCACCGTTACGACGGTGAGGGTCAGAGCGACGACGAGAACGCTGAACCGGGCCTTGCCGCGCTGCTCGACGCGGGCGATGCGGCGGGCGCGTGAGCGGTTGGCGGCGCGCCGCCGCAATTGCTCGCGGCGCCTGCGTTCGAGTGCCGCCTCCTGCTCGAAGGCGAGCTCGAACTGGGAAATGCTCTGTCGCATCCGCATGGTGTCCATGGCTCCAGGCACGGACGAGCAAGCTGGCGCCGCCCGACCGAGGAAGCAAACTAGCAGACGCTCACACTGCAATCTGCAGCTACCGGCGGCACGGGGCGGGATAGTTCCAACCGCCACTTTCGCGCCTCAACAGGCACGCCAGAGCCCGCGCCCGTCACGACCGGCGGCTGCCTGAAGACGGTCGAAGCGCTCGGCGAACCGGTCGTTCGGCGCGATCGCCAGCGTTCGCGCGAAGCCCCGCCGGACCAGCTCGGCGTTGACGAAGCGCCGGCCGCTGTAGACGTAGGCCAGCAGCCGCCCGTAGCGGTCGCGCCGCTCGACGCCGAGACGCAGCCGCACCCGCCGTCCCTGCACCAGCCGCTCGTTGAAGTCGTGAGCCTGGGGGCCGAAGCACTGGACCGGCGTTCCCGGCTTGACCGTCTCCGGCGTATCGACGCCGATGTAGCGGACGTACTCGTGGCGGCCGCCGAGGTCGACGACGATCGTGTCGCCGTCGACCGCCCGCACGACCCGTACGCTCGCCACAGGCGGCGGCTCCTGCGCCCGGCCGGGCCCGGCGCCGCCGCAGGCGCCGAGGGCGACGGCGGCAGACAGGCCGGCGGCGAGGGCGAGGCAGCGCTGAGGATGGGAGGTCATGCCTTCCCAAGTCCCCGCGGACCGAATTTCGCCCCGGGGGCTAAGGAATGCGGCGAACGATGGCGAGCATGATCTCCTTGATCTGCTCGATCACCTCGAGCGCCGCGCTCCACTCGCGCTGCCAGACGTTGCGGCCGTAGATGACACCGGAGCCACCGGCCTCCATGATCGACCGCGTCTGCTCGAGCAACTGGTCGTCGTCGACCTTGGAGCCGCCGGAGAGCACGACGAGCGCGCGGCCGGCCGACTGCACGCACTGGCGGATCGCTTCGTCCTGGCTGACCTCGAGCTCGTTGTAGGGCGCCGGCGCGTCCCTGTCCTTCTCGGGGTCGAGCTTCGGCATGTTGAGCTTGACGACGTCGGCGCCCATCTCCATCGCCATCCGCGCCGCATAGTCGATCGCGTAGAAGGAGTTCTGACCGCCCTTCTTCTCGACCGCCGAGCCGCGCGGATAGGACCAGACGACGAGCGGCATGCCGAAGCGCTCGCAGTCCTCGCGCACCGTCTGCAGCTGGCGCAGGTCCTCGTCCTGGCGCGGCGAGCCGACGTAGAGCGTGTAGCCGACGGCGTCGGCGCCGAGCCGCACGGCGTCCTCGACGCTGGCGTTGGTCGAGGAGAAGGCATCGCCCGAGGGCGGCAGGTCGGTCTTGCCGTTGACCTTCAGCAGCAGCGGCACCTGGCCGGCGTAGTCCGGGTAGTACTTGGACGCCATGCCGATCTGGCAGGCGATCGCCGAGTAGCCGGCCTCGGCGGCGAGCCGGAACTGGTACTCGGGGTCCTTCGAGGCTGGATTGGGGAAGAAGTCGCGGGGGCCGTGCTCGATGCCCTGGTCGATCGGCAGCAGCAGCAGCGTGCCGTTGCCGGGGCCGAACTCGAACAGCAGCCGGCGCAGCCGTGCGCGCTTGCCGGGCGCGAGCCGGGCGAGCAGCGACTCGCTCATCTGGTCGGCCGAGCCGGCGCCGGTTTCAGTGGTCTTGACTTCCATGTTTCTCCCCGTCGTCGCGTCGTTGGTTCGTGGAAGCCGAGTCTATAGCGACGACTGCGAATGACCGCTCCAGGCGCGACTACCCAATTTCGTGGGGGTGCCTAGTTCGAATTCAATACCAAAGACCTTGCTTTTTACGCTCCGAAGTACGAAAATCGAACTTCAACGATGGCCGCGAGTCGCAAAATCCCACCGCCGCGATCCCGACCCGCGGATTCGGCCGGCCCCAGCCGCCCGGTCTTCGACGTCCTCGACCTGCTCGGCCGCCGCTGGGCGATGCGGATCGTCTGGGAGCTGCGGCGCAACGCGCTCGGCTTCTCGCAGCTTCGCGACCGTCTCGGCGTCAGCCCCTCGGTCCTCTCCACCCGGCTCAGCGACCTCGAGGCGGCGGCCGTGATCGAGCGCGACGGCGAGCGGCGCTACCGTCTCAGCGGCGCCGGCCGTGAGCTCGCTCAGCTCCTTTATGAGCTGAACCGCTGGGCGGAGCGCAGCTATGCTCGCCCGAGTGACGGGTCCTGAGCTGAGCGTCGTCTGCAAGAGCTGCGGCTCCGAGGTGAGCCCCTATGTGACCGAGTGCCCTTATTGCGGCACGCGCGTGCGCAAGCGGGCCCCGAAGCTCGAGCGCGACGGCGGTGAGCTCAAGCAAAAGGAGTCGCGCCGGCAGTCGCGCCGCCGCCGCTCCCCGCGTGCTTCGCGACCCCATCGCCAGCTGAGCTTCGGCGGCGGCCGCCCTCACGCGACGATCGCGGCGATCGCCGCCCCGGCGATCGTCCTGCTCGTCCAGGCGTCCGGCCTGCTCTCGGTCTCCCAGCTGGGGGCGATCGACGGTCCCGTTGGCGGCGAGTGGTGGCGCTACCTGGCGGCGCCGTTCGTCTACTCCCACCTCGGCTACCTGTTCGCGGTCGCCGCCGCGCTGGCTCTCTTCGCCGCTCCGCTCGAGCACCGCCTCGGCACGATTCCGACCCTGCTTCTGATCATCGGCTGCGGTGGCCTCGGCATGCTCGCCGCCGACGCGATCGAGCGCTCGATCGGCGGCTCGACCGACATCACCGTCGCCGCCGGCGGCAACGGCATCGCCCTCGGCATCCTCGCCGCCTGGCTGGCGATCCGCCGCGCCGAGGTCCGCGACTACCCGGCCGACGAGATCGACGTCATCGGCGTCGGCGTCTGCGCCGTGGTCCTCCTCGCCCTGCCGGTGTTCGCCGACTGGGCCAACGTCTGGGCCGGCCTCGCCGGCGCCGTCGTCGGCGGCCTCGCCGGGTTCACCGCCACGCTTGCTTCGCGCGGAGCCGCGGCCGAGTGAGCGAGCGGTTTACCGAGGAGCAGCTCGACGCCGCGATCGAGCGGCTCTCCGAGCCGGGACGCTTCAGCGAGGCCGAGGCGCTGGTCGGCCGTGCGGCGCCGCAGCTCCAGCGGCTGCTGGCGCAGGCGCTGGAGACCGGCGGCTGGTTCGGTGAGTCCCACGACGCCGCCGTCTTGAAGGCGGCGACCACGCCCGACGAGGACCAGCGCCTGACGAGCGTGCGGACGCTGCTCGCCGAGGAGGCGCGAATGGGAATGATGGTCGGCGTCGCCGTCGGCTGGACGCTGCGCGACGAGCTTGCCGACCCTGAAGACTCCGCAGAACCCGCAGAACACGACCCCAAAGGAGAGACCTAGAGATGGAGATCCGCTTTCACGGCCAGTCCTGCTTCGAGATCAGCGAGGGCTCGACGACCGTTCTCGCCGACCCCTTCCTGAAGCCCAACAACCCGATCGCCGTCGCGACCGCCGACGAGGTCAGCGCGACCCAGATCGTCGTCAGCCACGGCCACGCCGACCATATGGCCGATGCCGTCGCCGTCGCCAAGCGCACAGGGGCGCCGATCGCCTCGCTGGTCGAGATCGCGAAGTGGTTCGAGGCGCGCGGCTGCGAGGTCGCCGACCCCAACCTCGGCGGCACCGTCGCCTTCGACGGCGGCTGGGTCAAGTTCGTCCCCGCCTGGCACACCAGCACCCTGCCGGGAGCGGCCGACGACCCCTTCAGCGCCGAGAAGGGCACCCCCGTCGGAACCGGCGCTGGGATGGTCATCGAAGTGGGAGGCAAGACCGTCTACCACGCCGGCGATACCTGCCTGTTCAGCGACATGAAGCTGATCGCCGAGCGCAACCCGATCGACGTCGCCCTGCTGCCGATCGGCGGTCACTACACGATGGATCGCCACGACGCCGTGGTTGCGGCCGAGTTCGTCGGCGCGGCCACCGTGATCCCGATGCACTACGACACGCTGCCGGCGATCGTGACCGACGCCCAGGCGTTCAAGTCCGACGTCGAGTCGAAGACCTCATCGAAGGTGCTGGTGCTGGCGCCGGGCGAGAGCGCGAGCTTCTGAGAGGCGGCAGGACCGGCGGCGCTAGAACTGCGGGCCGCGCTGGAACCAGGCGCGGCGGTCCTTCCAGTCGTGCACCATCAGGGCGCCGCCGACGGCGGCGAGAAGGACACCTGTGAGGCCGTGATGGAGGCGCTGGCCATTGACCCAGAGGCGCCGCCGCTCACGGTCGTAGCGAAGGAGTGCCTCGCGCCGGGCTGCGGCTGAGATCTCGTGGGCTGTGGCGGTTCTGGCTTCCATTTGTCTGTTCCTCGAACGATTGTGATTCTGATTACTTATTCGGTCGCAAAAAGCGGATTCCTTAGCCGGGACCGTTCCCGCGCCAGGCGGCCTCAACGAGAAATTCCTGGCTGATTGGCCAATCGGCGGTAGGGTTGCGCCCGCCGGCTGCCCAGCGGCCGGCCAACGTCGACGAGGAGAGGGTGGAGATGGAAGCCAAGCAAGCAGATCAGACCGTTTCGCCGAGCGCTGAGCGCGAAGAGCTCAAGGAGTCCTCGGACCCGGCGCTGAGCGAGGGCGCCGAGCGCGGCGAGATCAAGCTGCTCAGCTACGAGGAGCTCTACGCCCTCTGGGAGCGCCAGCACTGGGCGACCCAGGACCTCGACTTCAGCCAGGACCGGATCGACTGGCACGAGCGCTTCGACGACGACGAGCGCTTCCAGCGGATGTATGGCCTCGCCTCCTTCTTCGTCGGCGAGCAGCGCGTCACCGACGAGCTCGGGCCGATCATGCGTGCCTGCCCGACCGAGTCGCAGCGGATCTTCCTCTCGACCCAGATCGCCGACGAGGCCCGCCACGTCCGCTTCTTCGACGCCTTCTACGAGCAGGTCGGCGTGCTCGAGTCCGCCGATCTCCGCGGCCGCATCGAGGAGAGCCAGCAGCACCTCAACGACAAGTTCGGCGTCCTCTTCGTCGAGATGCTCAAGGGCCGCGTCGACCGCCTCGCCGCCAACCCCGACGACACCGAGTGCCTCGTCCAGTGCATCACGCTCTACCACATGGTCATCGAGGGGATGCTGGCGCTGACGGGCCAGCACTTCATCATCGATTACAACACCAAGGAGGGGACGCTGCCGGGCTTCGTCGAGGGCTTCAACAACGTCGCCCGCGACGAGCATCGCCACGTCGCCTTCGGCGCCCGCTTCCTGCGCGAGAAGGCCCAGGAGGACCCTCGCTACGAGGCGGCGATCACCTCGATGCTCCAGGAGGCGCTGCCGGTCGCCGACGCCGTCCTCAGCCCGCCCTGGGTCGACGACCCCAGCGAGTGGGAGCTCTTCGGCGTCACCGCCCAGCAGACGCGCGAGTTCGCCGTCACCGCGCTGAGCCGGCGGCTCAAGGTCATCGGCATCTCGCTCGGCTGAGGCCGGAGGGCCTGTCCGGGTCTATCGAGGGCTAGATTGGGCGCCGATGAGCGCCTCGAGCGACGCCCTGACCGAGGACGGCTTCGGCCCGACGCTGCCGCAGCTCCTGCGGCCGGCCTGGCGGCGGTCCCATCCAGCGCTCCGCCTGCTGCTGATCGCGGCGGCGGCCGTCGTCCTGATCGGCCTGGGGCTGGCACTGCGCCATGGCCGCGGCACGAGCTTCAGCTACGGCGGCGCCGAAGGCCCCGCCTTCAGCTTTCGCTACAAGGGCCTGCACCGGGCGCCGCCGGCGGCGGCGGAGCTCGCGCGGCTGGAGCAGAGCGACGGCAGCGGCCTTCTGCGGCGGTTGACCGTGCGGCCGATCGAGATCGAGGCCCGGCGCGAGCCGATCTCGACGACGCTGCCCTTTGCCGCCGCGCGCGTCGTCCGATCGGGTGGCTCGGCGCATGCGGGCTTCAGCCAGATCGCCGAGGGCCGCACGCGGCTCGCCGTCGTCGAGGGCAGGGAGGCCTACATGGTTGCCTACACGGCTCGCGGCGCCGGCGCCGCGCCGGACGGCCACGCCTGGATCGGCAAGCTGCTGCTGGTGCCCGAGCACGGCGAGGCGCCGCGGCGGGCGCTGGCGATCGAGCTGACCGAGCGGGTTCGAAGTACCAGGGTCGCCGAGGCGCTGCGCCGCTTTCCCGCCGGCTTCATGCTCAACTGGCCGATCCGCTTCTGGGTCCAGCAGCGGACCTCGGTCGACGTGCCCGACGAGCTCGAGCTGCCGCTGAAGAGCTTCGCGATCGGTTAGGGCTGGCCTGGGCCGAGCTAGCGCGAGGCGGCCGAGGCCGAAGCCACGGGAGCGACCACCGTTGCATCTGTGGCCGAAGAGCCGGTGCCGGTGCCGGCGGCTGGGTCTGTCTCCTCGCCCGTGCCGGCCGTCGGATCCACGCTGCTGGTCGTGCCGGTCGTGCCGGGGTCGCTCGAGCCGCTGGCGGTGCCGCCGCCGGAGGGGGGGCCGGCCGCGCCGCTGCCATCGGGGCTGGTGCTCCAGCCGCCGTTGCCATTGCCACTGGTCGGTTGCGTCGAAGCGGGTTGGGTGGGCGCAGTCTCGTGAGTCGCCGGGGCAGCGGCATCGGCACTGGCAGTCTGCTGCGGCTTGGCCGGGCGCTTCGGCACGGCCGGCTCTACGGCGGCGGTCTTGGGATGGGCGGAGACGGCGAAGTGATGCGGAGGCGGGGTGGGGGCCGGAGCGACGGCCGCATGGGTGCTCGGAGACGATGCGCTGTGGTGGCTCTCGCGCTTGATCTCGACGGCGCCCGCCGTCAGCAGGGCTGCCGTGACCACGCCGGCCGTTGCCTTCGTCGCCAGCGCGCCGCCCAGCGCGCCGCTGATTCCGCCGCCGAAGCCACCACCGATGCCGCCGGCCGAGCCTCCGGCCGCGCCGGCCGATCCGCTGGCAGCGCCGAGCTTGCCGAGCAGGATGCCCTTGAGAACGATGAGTGGTCCGGGAAAGAGAGCGGCGAGCGCCTTGGTGTCGGAGCGCAGCTGCATCCGGAAACGCTTGCACTCCTCACAGCCGCGGACGTGGCGCCGCGCCGGCCCCGAGACGCGGCCGATGCCCTCGGTCGACTCGGCGAGCGCCACGCGGACCTCGTTGCAGCTCAGCAGGCGTGCCTCGGAGGCCTCGGCCAGCGACATCCTGGCGCGGACGAGCAGCGACTTGACGCTCGGCACGGTGGTGTCCATCGCCGCGCCGATCTCCTCGTAGCTGAGGGCGTCGAGCTCGCGCAGCAGCAGGGCGGTGCGCTGGGTCTCGGGCAGCTCGCCGACGTCCTCGATCAGGTTGCGGAAGTCCTCGCGCTTCTGAACCTTCTCGAGCGTCGTCGCGCCGTGCTCGAAGGGCCGCTCGTCCATCGCCTCGTCGGCGTCGGCGACCGGACGGCGCAGGTGGTTGAGGCAGCGGTTGCGGGCGATCCGGTAGAGCCAGGGGCGGGCGGCGATCTCCCGCTCGTCGGAGAGGATCGCCCGGTAGGCGGCGACGAAGACCTCCTGCAGCACGTCCTCGGCGTCCTCGGTCGAGTGCAGCATCTGGCGGCAGAAGGCGAGCAGCCGCGGCCGGTAGCGGTCGAAGAGAACCTCGAAGGCGGCCTCGTTGCCGCGCCGCA
Source organism: Solirubrobacterales bacterium (assembly GCA_033856175.1). Taxonomy (GTDB): domain Bacteria; phylum Actinomycetota; class Thermoleophilia; order Solirubrobacterales; family 70-9; genus JAWVFK01. The sequence goes on from JAWVFK010000006.1 coordinate 58,696, forward strand.
TCAGCGCGATCAGGCGCTCGTCGCCCTGAAGGCGCAGCAGTGGCGAACGCACGTGAAGGCGCCCGCGTCGGTGTGCGTGTACGAGTGCGGAAGCTTCCATTGGGGATGCTCAGGAGACAGAAACCCAGTCCCCTGCCGCTCGAAACACCGTAGCAGCGAGGAAGGTGCGTTCCAACCAGGCCTAGAATGCCCTCTGCGCCGGGGTGGCGGAACTGGTGATACGCGATCGGCTTAAACCCGATTGTCCCGAATGGGGCGTGTGGGTTCGAATCCCACCCCCGGCATCTTGGCCGTATCGCCGGCGGGCACGGTTCCTTGCAGCGCCGCGGCTTCCGCGGCGGCAGCAACTAGCGCCTCGTTAGCGTGTTCAAATCTTCGTGACGCTCTTCTCCAAGCGCCGCGCGCTCCACTGCGCCCTTGCCGCCGCCGCCTGCGTGGCCGTCCTCGGCCTGCCGGGAGCCGCGGCCGGCGCCGGCGGGCCCGCCGCCTACCGCCACCTCGGCACCTGGGTCGACATCTTCGACGGCCCGGTCCTCAGCTCTCCCAGCTCGTCGGTCGCGCAGATGAAGAACAAGGGCGTCGACACGATCTACATCGAGACCGCCAACGCCGCCAGCGCGACCTTCGTCAATCGCTCCGCCGTCGGCCAGCTCGTCCAGTTCGCCCACAACAAGGGGATCAAGGTCGTCGCCTGGACGCTGCCCGGCCACAGCAACGAGGCCGACGACTGGGCCAAGGCCAAGGCGGCGATCAGGTTCAAGAGCTCGCGTGGCGACCGCTTCGACGGCTTCGCCCTCGACATCGAGTCGACCCAGGTCTCGAACATCAAGACCCGCAACAGCCGTCTGCTGGCGCTGTCGAAGAAGATCAACCAGGCGACGGCGCTGCCGCTGGGCGCGATCACCTACTCGCCGGTGTTCATCAACGGCCCTTGGCCCAACTTCCCCTGGGCCCGCGTGGCGAAGATCTACGACGTCTTCCTGCCGATGGCCTACTCGAGCTACCACTACAACAGCGAGTCGAGCGTCCGCAAGTACACCGAGAAGGCCGTCAAGATCCTGCGCCAGAAGACCTCGTCGGGCCAGCCGATCCACGTCGTCGGCGGCATCGCCGACAAGATGAGCGGCTCCGAGACGCGTGGCTTCGTCCGCGCCCTGATCAACAAGAACGTCGCCGGCGGCAGCCTCTACGACTTCAGAACCAGCGATTCCGCTGACTGGAAGCGGCTCGCGAACGTTCCCTAGGGCCGCCCGCGGCCCCGCCTGCCATACCCGGCTTTCAAACTCCTTGGCAGTCCCACTGGACGTTTGTACGAGTCGGTAACTTCCGGTGCTTAGGCTCGGCTACGCAGCAAAATGCCTGTAAATAGGCACGTTTCGCCGAACCCGCGCTGAGAACCCCGATTACGGGCCACCGGTGGGACGGTCGTTGTATGCCGGGTGAGCAAGCTGGCCACCGCCCTCCTCGCCCTCTCCCTGGCACTGCTGCTGGCCGCCTCCCCGGCCGCCGCCCACGAGCTCGCCGCTGAGCACGCCACCGGGATCGACGGCCTCAGGCCGACGCAGCCCCTGACGCCGGCCCAGGTCGACCGGCAGATCGGCAGCGAGGCCAAGCGCCGCTCCGACGGGCTCTACAAGGTCGAGATGGCGGACACCAACGCCTACACGCTGACCCACGGCCCCGACACCAGGCAGGAGATCCTCGCCGCGACCAGCGAGTCGGGGTTCTCGTCCTCGTCGCCGCAGCGGCGACCGGTCTGCGCCACCGACCACTACCAGCACGTCCTCTACGCCCATCTGCCGGGTACCGCCGACCGCGTCGGCAGCTATCGCTCGAACATCCAGGCGATCATGCGCCGCACCGACGCCGTCCTCAATCGCGAGTCGATTGCCAGCGGTGGCCCCAACGCCGACTTCAAGGTCCTCTGCGACGGCGCCGGCCAGCCGCGGGTCGACTCCGTCGTCGTCCCCTCGCTCGACTTCGCGACGATCATCACCGCCGTCAAGGATCAGGTCAGCGCCCCCTCGGTCGACTACACGATCTTCGTCGACAACCCCGACCGCAACCACTGCGGCATCGGCACCTTCTATCCCGACGACTCGCTCAGCAGCGAGAACCGCAACCTCGCCCTCACCGGCTTCGCGGCGATCTACAAGGCCTGCTGGGGGACGATGGCGCCGATGCACGAGACCGCGCACAACGAGGGCGCCGTCCAGCCCAACGCGCCTCACTCGACCGGCAAGGGCGACCACTGCTGGGACGAGACCGACGTCCTCTGCTACGCCCCCGATGGCGGCAGCATCCACCAGTGGGGCACCGTCGGCAGCTGCCGCGACTACGAGCACTTCGATTGCCACTACGACGACTACTTCGACTCCGCGCCCGAGGCCGGCGAGTGGCTGGCGACGCACTGGAACCTCGGCTCGTCGATGAACCAGTCGATCGTCCTCGGCCGCTACCAGCCCGAGACCTACACGAGCGCCGCCCTACGTCACGGCAAGACCCTGAACCCGCAGACGTCGGCCGCGCCGGGCAACTTCCGCAACTACGGCATCCGCGTGCCGCGCGGCGCCCGCGACCTCAAGGTGACGATGAGCCGGCCCAGCTGTCAGCCGAGCTGCAAGTACAGCCTCGACCTCTACCTGCGCCGCGGCGGCCGGCCGACGGCGCATGCCTTCAGCTGCAGGCGCGGCGGCACGACGCGCAAGAAGGTCTGCCGGATCCCGCGCCCAGGCGCCGGCAAGTGGTACGCCGGCGTCCGCTCGGCCAGCGGGCCTGGCGGAGGACCGCTCAAGATCGGCGCGACCTGGCGCTGAGCCGGTCGCGCCCCGCGCCCCGCTCTCAGAGCTGGGCGAAGACCGTCTTGATCTCGAGGTAGGCATCGAGATTCGCGCGGCCCTTCTCGCGGCCGATGCCCGATGCCTTGAAGCCGCCGAACGGCGCCGCCGGATCGCTCGCGCCCCAGCAGTTGATGTAGACGTTGCCGGCCTCGAGCAGCGCCGCCAGCTTGTGGGCCTTGGAGATGTCGCGCGTCCAGACGCCGGCGGCGAGGCCGTAGTCGCTGTCGTTGGCGCGGCGAGCGACCTCCTCGATGTCGTCGTAGGGCATCGCGACCAGGACGGGTCCGAAGATCTCCTCGCGGGCGATCGACATCTCGTCGGAGACGCCGGTGAACAGCGTCGGCTCGACGAAGTAGCCGCCGCTGCCGGCTGAGCCGCCATTGCCTGCGGCGCCGTTGCCGCCGGCGACGACCTCGGCTCCGGCGGCCTTGCCCTGCTCGATGTAGTCGAGGACGCGCTCGTGCTGCTCGGCCGAGACGAGCGGGCCGAGCTGGGCCTCGGGGTCCAGCGACGCGCCGACCTTGGCCTCGCCGGCCGCCGCCGCCAGCCCAGCGACGACGTCGTCGAACTGGTCGGAGTGGACGAAGAGCCGCGAGCCGGCGTTGCAGGCCTGGCCGGTGTTGAAGTAGATCCCCTGGAAGGAGCCCGCGATCGCCGCCTCTAGGTCGGCGTCGGGCAGGATGATGTTGGGGCTCTTGCCGCCCAGCTCGAGCGTCACCCGCTTCAGCGCCCGGCCGGCCTTGGCGCCGATCTCGCGGCCGACGGCGGTCGAGCCGGTGAAGGCGATCTTGTCGACGCCGGGGCTATCGACCAGCGCCGCGCCGGTCTCGCCATCGCCGCTGAGGACGTTGAGGACGCCCTCGGGGAAGCCGGCCTCCAGCGCCAGCTCGCCGAGGCGCAGCGCCGTCAGCGGCGTCTGTTCGGCCGGCTTGAGGACGATCGTGCAGCCGGCGGCGAGGGCGGGGGAGATCTTCCAGCTCGCCATCAGCAGGGGGAAGTTCCAGGGGATGATCTGGCCGCAGACGCCGACCGGCTCCTTGCGCGTGTAGACGAGCATGTCGCGGCCGGCGACGGGAATCGTCTCGCCCTCGATCTTCGTCGGCCAGCCGGCGTAGTAGCGCAGGTGGGCGACGGCGGCGCGGACATCGATGTTCTTGGCATAGGCCAGCGGCTTGCCGTTGTCGAGCGCCTCGAGCTCGGCGAGCTCGTCGCCGTTGGCCTCGATCAGGTCGGCGAGCCGGTTCATCAAGGCGGTGCGCTGGGACGGCGGCGCGGTGCCCCACTTGCCCGTCAGCGCCGCGCGCGCGGCCTGGGTTGCGCGCTCGACGTCCGCGGCGCCGGCCTGGGCGACGGTGCAGATCGCATCGCCGGTCGCCGGGTCGAGGGTCTCGAAGCTGCGCCCGTCGGCGGCCTCGACCCAGTCGCCGCCGATCAGCAGCTTGCCGGCGCGCTCGAGGAAGGAGCGGGCGGGAGCCGAGAGGGCGTCGGCTTGGGCGGTCTGGGCCATCGATCACAGATCGTAGTGCCCAAGCCTGGAAGACTGTCAGCTAGATGAGTCGACAGGCACTTGAAACGAAGGCTGACAGGCTCACGACCGTAGGGGCTCGAACGCTGCGCTGGGCCTATCGCAAGCTCGGCCGCCGCTACCCCAAGGCCTTCATCACGCTCGAGCTGCAGAGCGCCTGGGGCGTCACCCTCGGCACCCTTGGCCTCTATACGTTCTATTACGACACCTCCGGCCACCAGTTCCTGCCGGTGCTGCTGGCGGCACTGGCGCTGACCGGCGCCTCGATCTCCCTCGCCCTGATCCGCGTCTACCGCCGCCTCGAACCGATCGAGGCCTGGATCGCCGGCAAGCGCGACCCCGAGCAGACGGCGCTGGCCTGGAGCCGCGCCGTCGGCCTGCCGCTCGAGGTCATCCGCCGCGACATGTTCCTGCCGATCTTCGGCGTCGCCCTGCCGGGGTCGATCCTCGCCGTGGCGTTGCTCGGCCTCAGCTGGGCCGCCTTCTTCCCGATCTACGCCGGCGCGATGGTGGCGATCGCCTACTCCGGCGTCCTTCACTACTTCGCGATCGAGAGCGGCCTGCGGCCGGTGCTGATCGACATCGCCGAGCAGGGCGGGCCGCCGCTGATGGCCGGCGCCAAGACGATGTCGCTGCGGCTGAAGCTGCTCGGCGCGCTGCCGCTGATCAACATCATCACCGGCCTCGTCGTCGCCGCGCTGAGCTCCAACGGCGGCGGCGCATCGAGCCTCGGCTTCGACGTCCTGATCGCCACCGCCGTCGCCTTTACTGTCAGCTTCGAGCTGACCGTGCTGCTGTCGCGCTCGATCCTGCGGCCGATCCGCGACATCGAGAAGGTCACCGACGAGGTTCGCCGCGGCAACTACGACGTCCTCGTCCCGATCACGACCGCCGACGAGGTCGGCCGCCTCGGCCTCGCCTTCAACCAGATGGTCACCGGGCTGGCCGAGCGCGAGCGCCTGCGCGAGGCCTTCGGCGCCTATCTCGACAAGGACGTCGCCGAGTACATCCTCGACCAGGGGCTGACCCCCGAGGGCCGTGAGGTCGAGGTCTCGATCCTGATCTGCGACGCCCTCGACTTCACCGCCTTCGCCTCACGGGCTGACGCAGCCGAGGTCGTCGCGCGGCTCAACGAGCTCTTCGAGCGGATCGTGCCGATCGTCGCCCGCCACGGCGGCCACGTCGACAAGTTCATCGGCGACGGCCTGCTGGCCGTCTTCGGCGCGCCCGAGCCCTTCGAGGACCACGCCGACCGCGCCGTGACGGCGGCGGTCGAGATGGCCGAGGTCGTCAATCAGCCCGACAGCGGCCTGCTGCCGATCGGCATCGGCGTCAACAGCGGCGTCGTCGTCGCGGGGTCGATCGGAGGTGCCGGGCGCTTCAACTTCAGCGTCATCGGCGACGCCGTCAACATCGCCGCCCGCGTCGAGGAGGCGACCCGCCGGCTCGGCGACGACGTCCTGATCACCGCGGCGACGCAGTCGCGCCTCAGCCAGACATTGGAGGTCCTCCCTCGCGGTCCGCAGCGGCTGAAGGGCAAGGACGAGCCGGTCGAGCTCTTCGCGCCGCTGCTCGTCCGCCGCGAGGGAACGCTCGACGGCGAGGGCCTCGAGCTCGCCGAGGCGATGCCGCTGGGCTCAGCCGAGGTGGGAGCCCCGGGCGGCCCAGGCACGCTCCAGCGCCCTGCGCTTGGCCGCACCGGATCGGGTCGCGCGGCAACCAGCGGCCGATCGGGGGGCGATGCGCTCGGCTAGCGCGACATCCTCCGCCCTGGTCGACGACGAGACCGGCACGATGATGCTGCTGGTCGCGCCGATCGCCTTCGTCGGCGTGCGCTGGGGCCGGCGCGCGGCGCTGCTCACCGCGGCCGCCGCGGCCGCTGCCCTGGTCTTGGTTCACGTCGCCGCCGGCGCCGAGCTCTCCCCGCTCGGCTACGCGATCAGGATCGCCATCTACCTCACCGTCGCCGTGCTCGCCGGTGCGCTCAGCGGGCACAGACAGAACCCGACCTTCGAGACCGCGGTGGCGGCGGCAACGGGGCCGACGCCGGAGCAGATCCTGACGCCGCGCGAGCTCGAGATCCTGCGGATGCTCGCGCTCGGGACCACCAACGCCGAGATCGCCAGGCGAGCCTTCATCTCCGAGAACACCGTCAAGACCCACGTTAAGCACGTTTTGCACAAGATCGACGCCAGGAACAGGACCGAAGCGGTCTCGTGGTACTACCTCCACGAGCGAATATCACCCTTTCGGGGTATTGAAAAGCCGCAAAAAGAGGGGGAGACTGGCCTCCATACGGTCGACGAGCGGGTTTCGGGCCCCTAGCCGGCCGATAGGGACGACGCTCAAGGAGGAGCCGGTGGGAAGGAGTCTCAGAGAATCGAGTGGCCTCGCAGCGATAGGGCCAGCCCCCGATCTCCGAGGCCCGGTTCAGCCTTGGCCAAGTTCTTCGTGCAGTTACCCAAAAGGAGCTGGACATGACTGTGGACAAGACCATCCTGATTGTCGACGACGACCCCTGGGTGCGCAAGCTGATGCGTGCGACCCTCGAGGGAGCGGGCTATCACTGCTATGAGGCCGGCGCGGTAGCGGGAGCCCGCCACCTGGCCGAGGAAACGCGCATCGACCTCCTGCTCTGCGACCTCCACCTCGCGGGCGAGTCAGGGATGGACCTGGTGGTCTACCTCGCCGAAATGGAGCCCGAGGTGCCCTTCGTGATGGTCAGCGGTGAGGACGACCCCGAGATCGCGAGCCTCGCGATCGAGCGCGGCGCCTTCGGCTATCTGGTCAAGCCGGTCGCGCGAGGCCAGCTGCTGATCGCGATCGCCAACGCCTTCCACCGCCACCGGCTCGAGCACGAGAACGCCGAGTACCGCAGCCACCTCGAGCGCCTCGTCCACCGCCGCACCGGCGAGCTCAGCGGCATGACCGAGGAGCTGCGCCGCTCCCGGCAGGAGGTCGTCGACAGGCTCTCGCTGGCCGTGGCGCTGCGCGACGCCGGCACCGGTGAGCACATCGGCCGCATCGGCCGGATCACGGCGCTGCTCGCCGCCCAGCTCGGCATGTCTCAGCAGGAGGTCGATCTGCTGCAGACCGCCAGCCCGATGCACGACGTCGGCAAGATCGGCATCGCCGACAGCATCCTGCAGAAGCCGGGACCGCTGAACGTCGACGAGCGCGTCGAGATGCAGCGCCACACCGAGATCGGCTACGAGTTGCTGGAGAGCTCGGACAGCGATCTGCTGAAGACGGCGGCGACGATCGCCCTCACCCATCACGAGTGGTACGACGGCAGCGGCTATCCCAACGGGCTCGTCGGCGACGACATTCCGATGGAGGGCCGCATCGTCGCCGTGGCCGACGTGTTCGACGCGCTGCTGAGCACCCGCCCCTATCGCGAGGCGATGCCCGCCGAGGAGGTGCTCGAGGCGATCCGGATGGAGCGGGGGACTCATTTCGACCCCCGCGTCGTGCGGGCGCTCTTCGATACCTCGGACGAAGCGCTGGGTCTGGCCGAGCCCGTTTTGCACTGAGGACGCACTGAGCACACGCCCACAGTCGGCACCGGCCGGCGTCGCCAGAGGCGGCGCCGGCCGGTTGCCGCTGGGGCGATAGCTTTCGCTCATGGCGACCGAGGAGGCCACCGCGGACACCGCGGCCGAGACGGGCGGCGCCGTCCACGGCGGTCTGCTCGTAGCGAGGACGCTGCGCTCGCGCGGAGTCTCCAAGCTCTTCACGCTCTCGGGCGGGCATCTCTTCTCGATCTACGACGGCTGCAAGACCGAGGGGATCGACATCGTCGACACGCGCCACGAGCAGGCGGCGACCTGGGCCGCCGAGGGCTGGGCAAAGGCGACGCGGACGCCCGGCGTCGCCGCGCTGACCGCCGGCCCGGGCGTCACCAACGGCATGAGCGCGATCGCCGGCGCCCAGATGAACGGCTCGCCGCTGGTGGTACTGGGCGGGCGAGCGCCGGAGATGCGCTGGGGCTCGAGCTCGCTCCAGGAGATCGACCACATCCCCTTCGTCTCGCCGATCGTCAAGTGGGCCGACACCGTCAAGGACACGGCACGGATCCCGGCGGCGACGGCGCAGGCGATCGACGACGCGCTGGCGCTGCCGAGCGGGCCGACCTTCGTCGACTATCCGCTCGACGTCGTCTTCATGGAGGCCGAGGCTGCGGTGCCCGCGCTGCCCGAGCGGCCCGCTGCCGAGCCCGCCCCCGGCGCCGACAGGGCCGCCGAGCTGCTGGCCGGCGCCGAGCGCCCGGTGATCATGGCCGGCACCGGCCTCTACTGGGCTCACGGCGAGGAGGGCCTGCGGGCGATGGCCGAGGCCTTCGGGGTTCCGGTGTTCCTCAACGGCATGGGCCGCGGCTGCCTGCCCGCTGACCACGAGCTCTGCCTCAGCCGGGCGCGGGGTGCGGCGCTGAAGGAGGCCGATGTTGCGCTGGTCGTCGGCGTGCCGCTCGATTTCCGCCTCGGCTTCGGCGGCTCGTTCGGCGAGGAGACCGAGATCGTCTCGCTCGACGTCGCGCCGAGCCGGCTGACGGCGGCGCGCAAGCCCGGCCTCGAGCTGGTCGGCGACATCGCGGCGACGCTGACGGCGCTGGCCGCGGAAGGCGGAGATCCAGCACGGACGCGGCCGTGGGTCGAGAAGCTGCAGGCGATCGAGGCCGAGAAGCGCCAGGGCGAGGCGGCGGAGCTCGACGACGAGCGAGCGCCGCTTCACCCAATGCGCGTCTACAGGGAGCTGGCCGGCGTGCTCGACCGCGATGCGATCGTCATCGGCGACGGCGGCGACTTCGTCTCCTACGCCGGGCGGGTAATAGACACCTACGAGCCCGGCTGCTGGATGGACCCGGGCCCCTACGGCTGCCTCGGCGCCGGCCCCGGCCAGGCGATCGGCGCCAAGACGGCGTTCCCGGATCGCCAGGTCTGCGTCCTGCTCGGCGACGGCGCCTTTGGCTTCTCCGGCCTCGAGTTCGACACGATGGCCCGCCACGGCCTGCCGGTCGTCGGCGTGATCGGCAACAACGGCATCTGGGCGCTCGAGCACCACCCGATGAAGTTCCTCTACGGCTACTCGCTCGCCGCCGAGCTGCGGCCCGAGACCCGCTACGACGAGGTCGTCGAGGCGCTGGGCTGCCACGCCGAGCTGGTCCGCGAGCCCGCCGAGCTGCGGCCGGCGCTGGAGCGCGCCTTCGAGTCCGGCAAGCCGGCGCTGGTCAACGTCCTCACCGATCCCGAGGTCGTCTACCCGCGCCGGGCCAACCTCGCCTGAGCGCCCGTCCGGGAGCTTCGCCCGGCCGACCTGGCCGGCGGTGGACCGGGCCCGTTAGCCGCAGGAGAGGCGGGGTAAACGACTAGGCAGTCGACCGAAGGAGCTGCCGAGAATGGACCGATTTGACAGGACCGACGAGCCGCCGATGGCGCCCGAGAACGGCGTTGCCCCAGGGACCGTCGCCGCCGAGGACCTCGACGGCACCGCGCCGACCCAGGCCGTGCCGCGCGGCTACGAGATCCACCAGAGCTATCCCGGCGCAACCGCCGCCGACAGGGCCGCCGAGATAGCCCACAAGGCCGCCGCGCTCTCGCGCACGCCGGAGACGAAGGAGTTCTTCCGCACCAGCGAGTTCGCGGTCTGGATGGTCGTCGCGATCGGCATCCTCGTCGCCGCGGCGCTGACGGCGCACTTCGGCGCCGGCCGGGCGTGGACTCTGGTGACCGTGCTGTCGGCCGCCTACATCGTCAGCCGCGGCATCTCCAAGGCCGGGACCTCGCGCGGCCGCGAGGACCGCGTCGAGCCCTACTGAGCCGTCTGGCCTAACTCGCCGAGCCTGCGAGCCGGGTAACCGAGCCCTGGGCGAGTCGACCAGCCGAGCCCAAAAAGCAGACCGGCCGCACTGGGCGGCCGGTCTAAAGGTTCCCTGTTGGACGGGCAGGGGTACGCCGTGGGGAACCGTACTACTGGGGTATCCACTGGTCCGGGCGGGGAGGCGCCAATACTGCGGCAACACCCGAACCTATATGTCCTATATATCCGGGGCGCGAACAAGGGCCTCATGCCCATTGCTCGTTTCCCGGACACCGAACGTACACCCCGTTCGCGGCCGCGTCTAGGCCTGTCCAGCGATCGGGCGGCGTTTTTACCCACTAGTGCGGAGCGCAGGGTCCGCACTAATGGGACTTCGTGGTTTCGTCCAAACCCTCCAGCCGCTAAAGGGCCGGATTCAGGCCGGCGCGAGGGCGGTGCTGAGGGCGCAGCCGTAGAGGATGTCGTGCTCGGAGACCTCGATCTCGGTGAGCTCGAAGGCCCGCATCACCTCGGCGAGGATGACGACGCCGGCGACGATCGTCGGCGCCCGCCCTGCCTGTAGGCCGGGCACCTCGAGGCGCTCGGCAAGCGGCAGCGAGGCGAGCTGGGAGAGCATCCGCTGGATTGCCGGCAGCTCGAGCCGGTGGCCGTGGACGCGCTCGGGGTCGTAGGGGTCGAGGCCGAGATCGATCGCGGCGAGGGAGGTTGGCGTGCCGGCGACGGCGATCGCGTCGCGGGGCCTGGCGACGGGCTCGCCGGCCTCATCGCGGGTCGCGGCGGCGATCAGCCGGCGGACGTCGGTGGCGAGCTCCTCGAGGTCGGCAGCGCGGGGCGGGTCGGTGCGCAGATGGCGCTCGCTGTGGCGGACGACGCCGGCCTGCAGCGAGGCATGGAAGCTGACGTCGGAGCCTGTGCCGACGACCAGCTCGGTCGAGCCACCACCGATGTCGACGACGAGGGTGTCGTTGCAGCTGCGGCCGCAGCAGGCGCCCAGAAAGGTCAGCAGGGCCTCCACGTCGCCGGAGAGCGTGCGCGCCTCGAGGGAGAAGCGCTCGCGCAGCTCGGCGATGAAGGCGTCGCCATTGGCGGCGTCGCGAACGGCGCTCGTGGCGATCGCCGTGACCCGCTCGGCGCCGAGCTCCTGATAGCGGGCGACGTACTCGCCGACGGTCCGGCAGACATCCTCGATCGCCTCCGCGGCGAGGGTGCCCGAGGTGTCGACGCCACGACCGAGCCGGGTGACGGTGCTCTGGCGGTCGACCTCGTCGACGGCGCCGTCAACGACGTCGGCGACCAGCAGCCGCGTCGAGTTCGTGCCCATGTCGACGACGGCGACCCTCATCGGTGCCGGTCCACGGCCGTGCTGACGCCTATGCCGCGTGGGGCCCCCATGCGCGGATGCTAGTTGCTTTGCGGGGGTCGATGATGCCTGTCCGTCGACCGCAACTTCGCCGCTGGGTCGTGTTTCAAAAGCCGAGACGCACCCGACCGCGGAGGTTTGAGAGATGCGAAAGCTAGGACTGTGGGCAGGACTGCTGGCGATCGCCGTGCCGCTGCTGGCCCTGCCGGCGCTCGCACCGGCCAAGCATCAGCAGGACGGCGACAGCAAGGCCCGAGGCGCCGCCGCGCGTGCCTGCAAGGCCGAGCGCAAGGACATCGGCCGCGACGCCTTCAAGGCGAAGTACGCCAACGACAAGGGCAAGCATGCCTTCGACCGCTGCGTCCGCCAGCACCTGGATGGTGCTCGCGCGACCTGCAACGGTGAGCGCGACGCCGACATGGCCGCGTTTAAGACGACGTACGCCGACAAGAAGGGCAAGCACGCCTTCAGACGCTGCGTGCGGCAGCACTCGAGCGACCCCGTTTCGTAGGGCCGCTCGGGGCGAGGCGCCGGCAAGGAGGCGCCCCCGGGAGAGCTGCCAGCAAGGCAGGAAGCAGGGGCAGGGAAGCAGGAAGCAAGGGCAGAGACCGACGAGCCGAGGGCGACCAGGGAAGGTCGCCCTCGGCCTCGTCGTTTCAGGCCCGCCCGCCGCGAATTGCGAATCGAGCAACCGGCGCTAGAATCGACGGCACACCGCGGGGTGGAGCAGTCAGGTAGCTCGTCGGGCTCATAACCCGAAGGTCGCGGGTTCGAATCCCGCCCCCGCTATTCGCAAAGTCTGCTCAGGCCGGGTTTCGGTTTTACGAGACGAGCGGGCAGCGACCGTGTTGCGCCTAGGTCACCCCATTTTGGGCAATGTCGCGGGTCGCGCAGTGAGCGGTGGCAGGGGACGGAGCCGTCTCACCTTCACTCGCCTACATGAAACCATGGCCGCCTGATACAGATTTCGGCCGAGTTCTGCAACGTTCTCTGCCGCGACTCCTAGGGACAGCCGGTCATCCTGGTCGGGCCCCAGCGGGCACCCGTCAGAACGACCTGTCCTGCAGCTTGGTCATAATCGAGCAATGGGCCACGATGCACACAAGCTATCCGCTCGGCTGAGGCACGCTTGGTCCCGCGACGGCGGCCTCTCAAGCCCGAAGCTGCCTCCGAGCGCCGGGGAGACCGCCCGTTTGTACCGCTACTACGCGGGCTACGCTGACGCGTTCGTGGGTGACGTGGTGGACCGACTTCCAGAGTCCACTGGCATGTTGCTCGATCCTTGGAATGGCGCCGGCACGACGACTTCTGTCGCCGCCCACCGCTGCATCAACGCGCAAGGGTTCGACCTCAATCCGGCGGCAGTAGTTATCTCCAAGGCACGACTGTTGCAGTCGGCCGTGGCACCCAGCCTCTTTCCACTTACGCGGGAACTGTTAACTGCGATCGAGTCAGACGCGCAACTAGCTGACGATGATCTGCTGCTGCGCTGGTTGACTAGACGCGGTGCTGTTGCGGTGCGAAGATTGGTCGCTACGATCGACCGAGCTTTAGTGAAGAGCGACGGCACACATGATGTCGCACGGCTCGCAAGCGAGATGTCGTCGCTCGCCGCGCTGTTCTACTTAGCCTTATTTCGCGTGGTGCGACGCGCGTTGGGTCAATTCGCTGGGACGAATCCAACTTGGTTGCGACAGCGAGTGGTAGAGAGCGACAAAGTTGATCTCGACCTGCGGACCCTGCGACCGGCACTCCTTCGAGCGATGGCCGAACTAGCGGAGATCGTCAAAGATCGAGGGTTGCCCGAGCATGGTCATGGGCGAATCGATATCACCGTCGCGGACTCGGGGGCGCTACCGATACCGGATCGAAGCGTACAGGCAGTAATCACGAGCCCGCCGTATTGCACCCGCATCGACTATGGAGTGGCTATGGCGCCCGAGTTGGCCGTGCTCGGTCTGGGCGGTAAGGACTTCGGGGCGCTTCGTGACCAGCTTATCGGCACACCTACGCGCGACGGCAGTTTTGCCAGCAGCGGTCTGGGCTGGGGCATGGCCGCTACCGGTTTCTTGCGCCAGGTAGCTGACCATGACTCGCACGCATCTGCGGGCTACTACCTATCGTTCTTTAGCCAGTACTTCGCGGGGATGTGGCGCTCCCTATCGGAGATTGGGCGGGTCGTCCGGCCGGATTGCCCAATTGTCCTAGTGGTTCAGGACTCGCACTATAAGGAGATTCATGCCGACATTCCAGGCGTGGTGTGTGAGATGGCGGATAACCTGGGCTGGCAGTCTTTGGCACGCTGCGACTACCAAGTGAAAACCAGAGCCAACATCAATCCGGCGACGCGCAGGTACCGGCAAACGGCACTAGCGACTGAGGCTGTCCTCGCGTTCTCGAGATGAACTAATGCACTTAGCTGACCCCGCGCCAATCGTCCCCCGAAGTAATGAACCGGTCCCCCGCCGGGTGGTCTATCTCCTTGGCGCCGGCGCTACTCAAGGAGCAGCTCAGTTTGCTGGTAGTTCAGAGGATCTCGTTATGAGAGGCTTGATTGACCGCCTTCTGGAGCAGATGCGTGAGACATACATTCAGGACTTCGGTGACCACGAGGGCATCAAACATCTAGTAAATGACGTGGTTAACGACAAGACAGACTTTGAGCACCTTCTGACGTTCCTCGCGGACACACCGTCACGTTCTTATCAGGCGTTTGCAGACCAACTAAGGACCGTGTTTTCAACGGTGCTTCGGGCTGCGCTGGACAAGGTCCGCCAAGAGCTTGGTGATCGCCACTCCGAACTCTATGCCGCATTGGTTGATATGCATCAGGTGGCGAATTCCGGTGAATCGCTCGCGGGCTTTCTCACGCTCAACTACGACTCTTTTCTCGAACATGCTATCGAGGATATTCTCGGCTCCGACGTCGACTATGGGGTTCAGGTTCAAAATAATATTTGCGACGGTGACGTGATCCCGGTTCTCAAGCTGCACGGGTCGTTCAGCTGGAGACACACTTGGCCTCTTGCGGTCACCGACATGATGGAATCCGGGCTATGGATCCCACCAGGCATTCGAAAGGCGAAGGGCGACTACCCATTCAACGCCATCTGGGGTGCTGCACGGGAGTTGCTCGACTGTGATGTTCTTCGCCTCATCGGGTGTAACCTAGGGCCAAATGACTGGGACCTGGTGTCCCTCCTATTCTCAACATTGCATGGTCGTGAGTCGGCCGCGCCGTACGAGGTGGAGGTGATCGGGTGGCCGGACACGGCGTCGCGCATCGCTGACGCGTTTCCTTATCTCAACGTCCGCTCGCTGCTCGAAATCGACGAAATTGGCGCACAGTCCATAGGTGAGATTCTGGGCTCACCACCCACGGCATTCTCAGAATTGAGCGAACAAGATAGTATTGCAGCGGTCGAGAATGCGGACTCAAAAATTGCGAATCCGTTTGAGCACTGGCTCAGACTCAAGGGTGAACTCATGCTGCGTGACCTGACCGATATCGTGACGCCCGGGGGGCTGTTCGCGAGGTTTGTTGAGGCGTCCGGCTAGGCGCACATATGGAGCGAGAAGCTAAGTCATTCGCGATCAGGGAGTTGAAATCGGAATTCGCGCGCATTGAGTTTCCGGAGTACCAGCGAGAGCCGACAGTGTGGAGTCGAGATCAGAAGCAGCGCCTCATAGACTCGATCTTGCGCCACTTCGACATCGCAGCGATATATCTTTATGCGCGAAACGATGGCGGTTGGGAGTGTATTGACGGACGTCAGCGGCTTAATGCGATCATGTCGTTCCTAGGCGTTAATGAGGCCGACGACGACGACGGCTTCAGTGTGCGCATTCACAACGAAGTCACCGAGGACGATGGGTCGGACCTGGGTCGCCTCGACGGGAGGACCTTCGCGGAGCTGGAGGATGTAGACCGAGATGCGATCCTGGACTATCAGGTGATCACCGTGGTTCTTTCCGGATCGCGGGCCCCGGAGGAGTTCAATCTTCAGTTTTTACGATTGAATCTCGGAACACTGATCAACGCCGGAGAAAAGCTGCATGCCATGGTCGGCGTCATGCGCGACCTCCTGTTCGAGTCAGAACGCCTGGGCCGCCATCCGTTTCTTGCACGGGTTCGCATACCGACTCGGAGGTACGCACATGAACTGATCGCCGCTCAGTTGATGCTACAGGTCTCGTCGAAGGCTGAACGCGACGAGTTCGCTCGTGCGAGGCACTTCGACCTACAGCGGTACCTGAAGCTGTACGCGGATCACAAAGATCCGCATGTCGACGAAGTGGTCGAAACGCTTGATGCGTTGGAAGGAAGCGGGCCTGAAATCGCCGATCGCCTCGGCAACCGCGCAATCTGCGTAAGTGTGGCCTTGGCCGCTTGGGACCTGGAGATTCGTGCGGACCCGGCTGTGGCGGAGAAATACTCTAGATTCGTCGGAGACTTCCTTGAGCGCTTGGCTGAGCAGGTCGCCCGTATGAAGGAGTTCGACATCGACCGGCGCTACGATTACCTGGTCGAGTTTCAGCGTAACTTGACGCAGGCCGCGGTCGAGCGGCCGGCGATTGAGTTTCGCCATCGGACCTTGCTCGATCAGTTCGCAACCTGGTCCAGGACTGGCCACCTGCGCGGGGATTCGGAAGCCTGAGACGGCTCTGCCGACGGCTGAGGGCTGGAAGCTCGCACATTACTTCGGAGGGATCGCGTACTGGGAGTGGAACGGACGTCGACTCCAACTATGCACCCTCCGAGAAAGCGGCACCTGTCGTCCCCCGAGCGGGACGCATTCATGGCGTCGGCGGCCGCCGCCGGGTGTGGCCTCGCGACGTTTCTGGCGCGCAGTCGCGCTGAATCGTCCGGTGCAACAGTTGGCGCACAACGCTGAGTCCGTGGAGTCCCGCAGTTGCGTGCCCCGCGGTTGGGTCGCCTGATCGGTGTGAAGCCAGGCGGGCTTGCGATGCAACTCGGGCCGCTTTCTTATGGTGTCGCGAGACTTGGGCCTGGGTTCCAGATCGCGGCGCTGCCCTCGCCACTGGCCGCTAGCCGGTGTTCCCTGGTTCCCCGTTTCGCCGAGAACTATTCACGCCGAGAATAGTTCTCGGACGGACCGATTCGGCAGTGCCGCCGCCCGCTGGCCACCCCGCCGTAGCGCCTACCTACGCTGGCTCGGGCAGCAACCGATCGACGAGCTCGAGCGCCGGGCGCCCCTCGAACAGCGGCATCACATCGGGCCGGTAGAGGATCAGCGCGAGGCTCGGCGCGACCATGAAGTCCGCGGCGTTGGGCTGCTCGCCGCCGATGACACCGGCGCCGATCCAGCTGTCGATCTGGTCGAGCATCGCGACCAGTTCGGTCAGGCGCTTCTCGTCGGATCTTGGATCTGTGGCGAAGACTCCGCGGAGGATCCTCGGGACGATCAGGCGCCGGGCCAGCTCGCTGCGGTAGAGGACGTAGCCGAGGCGGCCGTTGGCCGTTATCCGGCTGAGCGTCGCCGGGTCGCGCACGAAGGCGGCGCCCGCGATTCGCCGGGCGGCCATCTGAAGGGTCTCGTTTGCCCAGCGCTCGACCTCCTCGACCGCCGCCCGCCGCTCGGGATCGGCCGGAAACAGCGCTGGCTGGGGGTGGTGCTCGTCGAGGAAGCGCGCGATCGTGTGGTTGGTGGAGACCCGATCGCCATTGGCGGCGAGGCCCGGCACGGTGCCGAGGCGATCGCCCAGGCGCAGGCCAAATGTCCGCCGGCCACCGGCGCTGCGGGTCTGGCCGCCGGCGTCGAACCCGTGCAGCCGTGCGACGAACGGGTGCAGCAGGGTGACGATGTCGACGCGCGTGTACGGCACCTGCTTGTGCTCGAGCATCAGCATCGCCGAGCGGCAGGCGTGCGAGCCGGGGATCACGTAGAGCTTGTACATACAGGCCGGTCAGCCGGCACGCTACTCGGGACGGCTGAGTCGAAAGAGCCCGACCCGGCGCTAGTCAGCCCACCAGTCGCGCTCGCCCTCGACGTCTTCGCGCGGAGCCTCGCCGAGATTGGGCGCGCCGATGACGAGGATCTCGAGGCCCTCCGGCCCGGCCTCGTAGCCTCGCCAGGTACCGGGGGGGACGCGCACCACATCCCACTGCTTGAGCTCGACGATCTCGTCGTCGAGCTTCATTCGCCCGCTCCCGCGCACGACCACGTACACCTCCTCTTGCTTCCTGTGCGTGTGGCCGTAGGGAAAGCGATAGCCGGGCGGGACGTGCTGGTAGCCCAGACCGGATTGCTCGAGCTCGAGCGCCTCGGTCGCCAAGCGGAACTCCAGGTCCGGCGCGCCGTCGAATTTGGACCCGAGATCCTCCAGATCCTCCTTGAGGTTCCTGAGCGTGAACGGCACGGCCGCAATCCTACGGTGACCAGCGGGAGGACAGAGATCGCGTCCAACTGCCTGTAGCCTCGCGCCCCGATGACCGCGGCCGCCCGCTCAACCCCATACGGCTACGGGCCTGACGACGGGCCGGCGAGGTGGGCCTCGCTCGACGAGGCATACCGCGAGTGCGGGGAGGGGCGCCAGCAGTCGCCAATCGATCTTTCGGGAGGCATTGCCGCTGAGCTGCCCAGCCTCGAGCTCTCCTACTCGCCGGCGCCGGTCTCCCTCGAGAACAACGGCCACACGGTCCAGGCAAGCTATCGCGCCGGGTCAGCCACGATGCGGTTGGCGGAGCGCCGTTCGGAACTGCGCCAGCTCCACTTCCACGCTCCGAGCGAGCACACCGTCGAGGCCCGCAGCTTTCCCGTCGAGCTTCACTTCGTCTACGAAGACGAGCAGGGCGGTCTCACCGTCGTGGCCGTGCTCGTCGAGGAAGGCGAGGCGAACCCCAGATTCGATCGGCTGCTCGACGCTATCCGCGGGCTGAAGCCCGGCGAGGTGGCGACCGTGGCGGAAGGACTCGACCCGGCCGATCTCATGCCTGTTGCCGCGCTGGACGCTCGCTGGTCCTATCGCGGTTCGCTGACGACCCCGCCCTGCACCGAAGGGGTGAGCTGGCAGGTCGTCAAGGACCCGGTCGCCCTCTCGGTCGACCAGATAGGCGCATTCACGTCGTTGTACGAGGGGACCAACCGCCCTGTGCAGTCCCTCAACGGGCGCCAGCTATTGGTCACGCCGGCAGACTCGGTGGATCGCCTCGCAGCATCGCGCAGCCAATAGCGTCGCCGCCATAGACTTCCGACTGCGAAGCACCTGAGGGGCGCGGAGCGTCTACTCCCGGCCCAAGGTTCCGACCACCGAAGGAAGGACGAAGATGAACGCAGCCCAGATGGATCCCGCCGAGTTCCGAGAGAAGCAGAAGGCCGACTGGAACATCGCGGCAAAGGGATGGCGGAAGTGGTCGGACACCATCGACGCCGGCGCTCATGTGGTGAGCGAACGCCTCGTCGAGCTCGCCGAGGTAAAACCCGGCAACACCGTCCTCGATGTCGCCTGCGGCTACGGTGAGCCGTCGCTCACGGCGGCCCAGGTCGCCGGCCCGGATGGCAAGGTCGTCGCGACCGACCAGGCGGGGGAGATGCTGGCCTACGGGCGCGAGCGCGCAGCCGCGCGCGGGCTCGACAACGTGGAGTTCGTCGAGGCCGGCGCTGCCGCCCTCGACTACGGCGAGGGAACCTTTGACGCCGCCGTCTCGCGCTGGGGAATCATCTTCGAGCCGGAGCCCGAGCAGATTGCGGGGCAAATCCGGGGCTTCCTCAAGCCCGGCGCAAAGTTCGCGATCTCCTCATGGGGCGCTCCGGACACCGCTCCGATGATCGCCGTGCCGATGCAGACCGCGCTCGGGATCCTCGAGCTGCCGCCTCCGCCGCCCGGAAGTCCCGGCCCTCTGGCCCGCCCCACCCCGGAGGCGATCTCGGCTCTGCTCGAGGGCGGCGGACTCTCGGATGTCAAGGCCGAGGATCTGACGACCAGCTTCAGCTGGGACTCCCCCGAGGACTTCATGGTCTATTGCCGGGAAATCATCGCGCCGCTGACCGCGCTCGTCGCGCAGTATCCGGACAAGGCCGACGCCGTCTGGGACGGCATCGCCAAGGCTGCCGGCGAGTACGCCGACGGGGACGGCAGGGTGACGCTGGAGAACCAGGTGCTCGTCGCGGTGGGAACGGCCTAGGCCTGAAGATGGCAGCGCGGCTGGTCGTGACGGAGTTCGTATCGCTCGACGGCGTCATGGAGGCGCCCGGGGGCGAGCCCGACTTCAAGTACCCGGGGTGGACGTTCGAGTTCGAGCGGGGCGAGGACGGGACCCAGTTCAAGGTCGACGAGGCGATGGGTGCGGATGGGCTGCTGCTCGGCCGGCGCACCTACGAGAGCTTCGCCGGCGCCTGGCCCCAGCGTGAGGGCGAGTTCGCCGACAAGTTCAACTCGATGCCGAAGTTCGTCGTCTCGACGACGCTCGGGGATCCGGACTGGAACAACACGACGGTCCTGGGCAGCGGCGACGCCACGGCCGAGGTCGCCAAGCTCAAGCAGGAGTTCGACGGAGAGCTGCAGGTACCGGGGAGCCAGCGCCTCGTTCAGGAGCTGATCGCCAGCGACCTTGTCGACCAGGTCAACCTGATGGTCTTCCCGGTGATCCTCGGGACCGGCAAGAAGGCATTCGAGGAACAGCCCGAGCGGCGGCTGCTGCGCCTCACCGAGTCGAAGGTCGTCGGCGAAGGCGTCGTCGTGCTGGTCTACGAGCGGGCCGCTTAGATACCCGGGTCAGGTCTGGCAATCCGACACATCGGTAGATGTCGGCAATCGATCTGACCTGAGCAGGGCGAGCGCGAGGTGCACGAGACCGGGCTGCTGATCCTCGCGCTTTGCGTTGGGATCCCCGCGCTGAGCGTGGTCGCGCGGCTGTTCGATATCCCGTATCCGATCGTCCTCGTGCTGGGAGCGCTCGCGCTCGGACTGCTGCCCGGCGTTCCCGAGGTCGAGCTCGACCCCGACCTCGTCCTGGTCATCTTCCTGCCGCCGCTGCTCTACGTGTCGGCGTTCATGGCCGACCTGCGGGCGCTGCGCGCCGACGCAAGGTCGCTCTCCCTGACCTCGATCGGCCTGGTCCTGATGACGGCGTGCGCGGTCGCGGTTGTCGGTCACGAGCTCGTCGGCCTGCCCTGGGCGATCTCGTTTGCGCTGGGGGCGATCGTCTCGCCGACCGATCCGGTCGCAGCGACGGCGATCTCACGCGAGCTTGGCGTTCCGCGGCGGCTGGTCACCGTGATCGAGGGGGAGAGTCTGGTCAACGACTCGTCGGCGCTGATTGCCTATCGGGTCGCGCTGGCCGCGGCGATCGGCGGCAGCTTCTCGCTCTTCGACGCGAGCCTCGACTTCGTCGTTGCGGTCCTCGGCGGGATCGCGGTGGGGTTGGCGGTGGGCGCCGCGATCGCCGAGGTGCGGCGGCGCCTCGACGACGTGCAGGTGGAGATCACGATCTCGCTGTTCACGGGGTTCGCCGCCTTTCTGCCGGCCGAGGGGCTCGGCGTCTCGGGCGTGCTCGCGGCGGTCACCGCGGGGATCTATCTGGGCTGGCTGGCGCCGAGGATCTCGACGGCGGAGATGCGGATGCAGGGCAGGGCCGTCTGGGAGATAGTCACCTTCCTCCTCAACGCGGTCCTGTTCGTGCTGATCGGCCTCCAGCTGCCGAGGATTCTCGACGCCGTTGCGGGCATCAACGGGCTCACCCTGGCCGCCTACGCGCTGGCGACGATCGCGGCCGTCATCGGTGTGCGCTTCCTCTGGCTGTTCACGACGCCCTACCTGTTGCGGGCGCTGGACCGTCGCCCGAGCCAGGTCTCACGAAGGATCGGCGCCGGCCCCCGGATCGTCATCGGCTGGGCGGGAATGCGCGGAGCGGTCTCGCTCGCCGCAGCGCTCGCCCTGCCGCTCGAGACCAGCGCGGGGGCGCCCCTCCCCGATCGCGACCTGGTGATCTTCCTCGCCTACTGCGTCGTCCTGTTCACGGTCGTCGTACAGGGGCTGACCCTGCCGGCCCTGATCCGCCGGCTCGGCGTGATCGACGACGGCACCGAGGAGGAGGCCGAGGAGCACGCGGCGCGGATCGGCGCCGCCGAGGCGGCGCTGGAGGCGCTCGATGCTCTCGCGAAGGAGGAGTGGGCGCGCGACGACAGCGTCGAGCGCCTGCGCCGGCTCCATGACTTCCGCCGCCAGCGCTTCGCCGCCATGCGAGGCGACCTCGAAGACGAGGACGGAATCCTCGACCGCTCGCTCGCCTATCAGCGCCTGACCCGCGCGGTGATCCAGGCGCAGCACGAGGCCATCGTGGCGATGCGAAACGGCGGCGTCATCTCGGCCGAGGTGATGCGCCGGGTCGAGCGCGACCTCGACCTCGAGGAGTCACGGCTGGAGATCTGAGCCGCTGGCCCGACCGCATCCCGCGATGTAGGCTCGCGGGCACCCAACGAGGAGGAGATCGCATGCATGCACGCGTCGTCAGGTTCACCGACGTGTCGCCGGAGCGGATCAATCAGCTTGCGGCGCGGGTCGAGGAGTCGGGCGGGCCGCCGCCGGGGGTCGACTCGACCGGGTTCAAGCTTTTGTTCGACGAGAGCCAGGGCACGGCGACCTTCATCGGCTTCTTCGAGAGCGAGGAGAAGATGCGGGCGGCGAACGAGGTCTTCGAGCAGATGGATTCCTCGGAGACGCCGGGAACCCGGGCCTCCGTGGACCTCTGCGAGGTCAAGATCGAAGGCGACGCCTAGTTCAGGAGGCCCGGTGGCTGACGCTGACCGGCACGCCCCCGGCCAGCGTCTGGTAGACGACGCAGTAGCGCTCGGTCGCAGCCAGTAGCTTGGCGACCTCGTCCTCGGGCAGCTCCGTCTCGAGCTCGAAGTGCAGGCGGATTGCGCTGAAGCCGACCGGCGCCTCCCGGTCGACGCCCATCGTTCCCTTGAAGTCGAGGTCGCCCTCGGCGCGGACGCGGCCGCTGACCTCGAGGCCGCGGTTGACCGCGACCGAGCGCAGCGTCACCCCCGCGCAGGCGACCAGGGCCTGCAGCAGCATGTCGCCCGAGCAGGCCATCGAGCCGTCGCCGCCGCTGGCGGGGTGGAGGCCCGCCTCGACCAGCGCCCGGCCCGTTGCGACCGAGCAGGCGACGTCCGTGGAGTCCAGGTTTCCCGCAGCCTCCAGCGTGATGACCGCGCTCTCGGGCTCCTCGCGGTAGCGCTCCTTCAGCGGGCCCTGCAGCCGGCGCAGCTCCTCCGTTTCCATCTGTCCTCCTTCTAGCGAACGATGTCCTCAGTCTCGCAGCCAGGATGCGGTCGGGGCATCGAGATACTCAGGCCGCGGCGGAGATGAAATGCTGCGCCGAGAAGCGAGAAAGGAGCACGATGGGCAATCAGTCCGAATTCATCGGCGATGTCGACTTCATCGGAATGCCGACGCGCGATCTGCTGGCCGCCTCGGCCTTCTACGGCGAGACGCTGGGGCTGCCGCGCTCGGTCTACATGGAGGATCGCAACTACTCCGAGTTCGAGACCGGGAACGTGACGCTCAGCGTCTATGACGCCGAGAAGATGGGCCTCGAGCACCACGTCAACCCCAACGCGATCGCCCTGCACGTCGACGACGTCGAGGCCGCTCGCAAGCTGCTCGAAGATAGGGGCGTCAGCTTCAACGGCGACACCTTCGACACCGGCGTCTGCCAGATGGCGTTCTTCACCGACCCTGACGGCAACGCCCTGATGCTGCATCACCGCTACGCCCCGCGAACGACCGAGGGCTGATCCCCGCGTCTCTCCCGGGAGTCAGGCCTGGGGCCGGTAGTACTCGATCGCCCCGGTTCGCTCGAGATCGTCGAGGTTGATCGCCTCGACATCGAGGACGAGGTCGATCTCGTTGCTGACGACGAAGCCGCCACCGGGGAGCTCGTCCTGCCAGGAGACGCCGAAGTCGTGGCGGTTGATCCTGGTCGTCGCCTCGAAGCCGATGCGGCGCATCTCACCCTTGTTCTCCTCGCCCTCCCAGAAGGGGGTCTTCCATTCACCCAGATAGGCGATGTCGAGCGGGACCGGCCGCGTGGTGCCGCGGATCGTCAGGTCGGCCTCGGCCTTGAAGGCTGTGTCGCCCGTCCGCTCGGTGAAGCGGCCGCTGAAGGTGATTCGCGGGTGGTTCTCGACGTCAAAGAAGTCGGCGCTGCGCAGATGGGCGTCGCGGTCGGGCTCGCCGGTCCAGAGCGCCGTCGCGTCGATCTCGCCCTCGAAGGTGGCGTCGAGGCAGCGTTCCCAGTCGAGCTCCAGGCGCCCGTGGATGTCCTTGAACATGCCGCGGACCCAGGTGACCATCATGTGGCGGGCCTTGAACTCGGCCTCGGTATGACCCGGCTCGAAGATCCAGCTGGCCATTCAGACCGCCACCTGGTCGACGTAGCACCAGGACCAGTCTTCGCCGGGCTCGACCGAGCTGGCGATCGGGTGGCCGCTGGTCGCCGCATGCTTGCTGGCGTGCTGGTTCGGCGATGAGTCGCAGCAGCCGATCTGCCCACAGCTGCGACAGACGCGCAGGTGCAGCCACTGGCCGCCGATCTTCAGGCACTCCTCGCAACCCTCGACGGTGTCGGGGCGCTCGACACGGATCTGGTCGACGTGCGTGCAGGCAGCCATTTGGTGCTCGCGTCCCTCAGGACGCCGAGTCCTCGCCCTCGGCGGCACGGCGCAGCTCGGCGATGTCGATCTTTCGCATGCCGAGCATCGCCTTCATCGCTCGCTCGGCTGCCTTCGGGTCCGGGTTGGCGAAGACCTCGGCCATTCCCGTCGGCACGACCTGCCAGGAGAGGCCGAAGCGGTCCTTGAGCCAGCCGCACTGGCTCTCCTCGCCGCCCTCGGTGAGCTTGTCCCAGAAGTAGTCGACCTCGTCCTGCGTCTCGCAGGTGATCTGGAAGGAGACGGCCTCGTCGAACTTGAACTGGGGGCCGCCGTTGATGCCGACAAAGCGCTGCCCGTCGAGCTCGAACTCGACCGTCATCACCGTCCCGGCCGGCCGCGGCCCGGCGTCGGTGTAGTGGGCGACATTGACGATGCGGCCGCTCTTGAAGACGGAGACGTAGAAGTTCGCCGCCTCCTCGGCCTCGGTGTCGAACCACAGGTTCGGGGTGATCTTCTGCTGCATGACACTGCTCCTCTCGTACGGCGCGAAGAGGCTCTCCGGGGCCGGTCTGCCTGTAGACCGTAGTACGGGGGCTGACTCGCCGCCGCCTCGCGCCGGCGTGCACCCGGAAGGTCACTGAGTGACGATTTTTATTTCTTCCGACAGGTTTCGTTTTTGCGCGCTGATCGGAGTACGGTGTTTCTATGGCTTTGATGATTGCGAGTAGGCGTATACGGCTTCTTATTGCCACGCTCGCGCTCGTCGTCACCGTTGGTTTGGTTGTCACGCTGGCGAGCCAAGCGTCTCCTCGCGTGATCACCGCCTGCGCGAAGAAGGACGATCCGGACGAGGGGTTCCTGAAGCTTCGGGTAGGCAAGATGCATTGCTATTCGGGCTACCGCGTCGTCGCTCGCTGGAACCGCTCGACGGGTGCCGGCACGCCCGGTCCGCCCGGTCCCGCCGGTCCGCCCGGACCCCCCGGACCCCCCGGCCCAGTCGGCCTGCTCGGCCCGCCGGGCCCACCCGGATCAGGCTTGCCGGGATCGCCCGGAGCAGACGGTGCCACCGGTCCGCCTGGCGCGGACGGGGCCACCGGTCCGCCTGGCGCGGACGGCGCACCTGGATTGCCCGGAGCGGACGGCGCACCTGGATTGCCCGGTGATCCCGGTCCGCCTGGTGCAGACGGCGCCCCTGGATCGGTTGGCCCCGCCGGCCCGCCGGCCGCGCTGAACTTCGCCGAGTTCTACGCCCTGATGCCAAGCGACAATGCGCTGCCGGTTGTGGTGGGGTCTGACGTCGACTTCCCGAGAGACGGCCCGGCGAGCGGCAACATTGTCAGGACCGGGGTCGACACCTTCAAGCTCCCGACCACTGGCACCTATCGAGTGAGTTTCTCGGCCTCCGTGACCGAAGCCGGCCAGCTGGATCTCACGCTCAACGGGAACGAGCTTCCCTACACGGTCTACGGCCGAGCAACCGGAACCAGCCTGATCAGCGGCGACACGTTGGTCACGACGCCCGGGCCAGATGCCGTGATCTCGGTCCGCAACCCGACCGGAAACACGACCGCCCTGACGATCACACCGGCTGCCGGAGGAACGCAGCCCGCCGTCGCCTCGATCGTTATCCAGCTGCTGAAATGAGCGTGGCCGATTGGGGTCAGGCCGATGGGGGCCAGGTCTTGCAATGCCACATCGCGGAGTAGGGGATCCAAAGCTGGCGTCGGAAGACCCGCCGCGTTGAGTCCTCGTCTCGGCCATGGTCGGCTTGAATGCGCGGGGTCTGCGTTACGCCAGCGCTGCAGCCAGTTCGTCGGCGCTTGTCTCGATGGTGCTGGGCGCCGTGATCGTGACCTTGCCGTCGCGCTCGCTGAGCCACTTGGCGTTGACGATCGTCATTCCGATGACCTGGCCCGACTCATCGAAGCGGATGGCGTGACCCTCCGGTGTGCCGATGGTCTGTTCTGCCTCCCGTGATGCGCCATTCCGCAGATACAGGACGTCGGCCTCCGCGTCGTAGGTGACGTGGTCAAACGTGTATTGACCGATCCGGATCGTCAACGGATCCGCCCCCGGCGCGGGTCGTTGGCTTGCGGGAAAGCCGTGATCACACGGTCGGCGTCACGATCGAACGCCGTGACGACGCGGATCCACCCTTGTGGCCCACCCCGGGCGAAATAGCGTTCACGACCCGGCCGGGGATCAGCTTCACGATGGTCTGGAAACTCGATGGCGTGCATTACGGTCGGCAGGCACTCGGTCATCTCGGGGTGCTCCTCGAGGACATGATGCCAAGTCGCGACACCCATTCTTACCGCGCGGCCGTCAGGGTTACGGGTTGTCGCCATCGTCGGAAACTCGTCCACGGAGCGAAGCTACTGCCGCCCCACCGGATCCGAGCGGACGTGGCGTGAGATTTCACGACCTGGTCTCGATCTCGTTGCAGGGCGCCAGCCTTTCGGCGCTATTCGTCGGCGGCCGGCCCCTCACTTCAGATCGCGATCACATCGGCGAGATAAACCAGCGCCAGGGCGATCGCGCGGACCGGGTCGCCGCGCTTCTTCGTCTCATCGATCGCCATCTGGCGAATCGGTGGATGCGCCAGCGGGCTCATGCGGGGCTAAGTCGCGCCGCGGCCCGAAGTCCTGACCGGCCGCGACGCCGGCGAACTTGAGCACCAGGGCAAAGGACTGCGACGGCCCCGGCCAGAACCGTCGCAGCTCCGCCGGGCTGCGATCCCGCGCGACCCAACGGAGGACCAACCTAGCGACGATCGCGTCGTCCAGCTGGCCGAGAACGGGAATGAAGTCGGGGATCAAATCGATCGGGGAGCTCAGATAGGCGAGAAGCCCAACCATGGTCCACCTCTT
This sequence comes from Solirubrobacterales bacterium, assembly GCA_033856175.1. GTDB lineage: Bacteria > Actinomycetota > Thermoleophilia > Solirubrobacterales > 70-9 > JAWVFK01. Next base: position 85,728 of record JAWVFK010000006.1, read on the forward strand.
TCTGCGGGGCGTGGCGCCGTCGGCCGCGAGCCGGGAGAAGAAGACGATGCAGTCGGGGATGAATCCGGCCAAAGCGCGCGCGTCGGTCCGGCGCCCCAACAAGACGAGCGCAGCGCCAACGCCGATGTAGAGGCAGGCCAGGATCAGCAAGGGGGCGACGTACGACTGCATTACGACGCCGTCGGGTGGCTAATGTCATCTCTCATTGGCATATGCACCTTGGCGTTGGTTGACCGGCAGCCGGCCGGGTGCATCCTCTCGACCGAGTCGACACGACCAGCTCGATAATGGATGACTGCTCGGTATGCCCCAGACAATCGCACTGACTCGGCACGCCATATTCCCTGTGATTTGCCTGCTCGCCGGGACGATGATGCTCAGCGGCTGCCTCGGCCAGGCTGACAGCGGCCAGGTGCGCTTGCTCGGGGCTCACGGCCACCTGGAGGTCAAGCCGACCGAGATCGATGGCAATGGCAGGGACATGCCTGTGATCACCCACGTCAAGTGGTCTCACTGGGGACGAGATCCTGTCGCAGGTAGAGGGACCCTCGTCGTCCACACATGTCGACCGGCCTGCGGCAAGCCGGGCCATGTGTTGGTCCCGGTTCGCCTCACGGCTGATGGCATCATCGGCTGCGCCCCCGGCGGAACGCAGTACTCAACCGTCGATGTGCGGCCCACCAGATCCGCACGGATCCACGTCGCAGCGTTTCCGATACCGGAGGCCGGCTGCGCGGAGTCAGGACCTTCGGGCTGAGCCTGACGCCTGGGGCGCGCGTCAGAGCCGCCCCGCTCGCGAGGACCCAAAGACCATGTCGCCGCATCCCCGCCTCTACCTCAACCACGTCGCCGAGCTGGATTGGTTGATCGCACTCGAGCTCGGGAGGTCGCTTGACCACTGCGGGCGAAGGGTTCAGGCCGGTTCGTAGTGGCGGACACGGTCCCGGTGCTCGCCGTACGAGCGCGTTTCGTAGGCGATCAGGATCCAGACCAGCACCGTCGCGACGATCACCGGCACCAGGGCCGCGACCTCGACGGCGGCTGGCACCAACGCGAGCAGGACTGCGGCGAGCAGCAGCCGGCGCCTGTTGATCGTCTGGATGTGGCGGTAGCGGAAGGCGACGTGCCCCAGCAGGTACATCGCCAGCCCGCCGAGCAGCGCGAACGCCGGCACGATGTCGAGCGGATCGCCGACGTGGGCGATCGTCTTCTTCATCCCCAGCGCCAGCAGGACGATTCCGGCGACCATCGGGAAGTGGAGGTAGGAGTAGGAGTCGCGCGCCATCTCGTTCTGCACCCGTCCGGGCTCGGCGGCCTCCAGTCGGCGCGAGGCAACCAGCGAGACGATGTCGAAGTAGAGCCACCACATCGCCGCGGCGAGCGCGACGCCGACGACGGCCGCGATCCCCTGGCTGATGCTGAGGTGGCTGCCGACACCGATGCCGATCGCGACGATCGACTCGCCGAGGGCGATGATCACGATCAGCCCGTGGCGCTCGGCGAAGTGGGCGGGGGCGAGCTTCCAGCCCTCGGCGCCGAAGAAGTAGGGCCCGCCCATGTCGACGGCCAGCGCCAGCGCCCAGAGTGCCCCCTGGGCGAGGCCGTCGAGCAGCGAGGCGCCGGCGAGCAGGCCGACACCCATCGTCGTGCTCCAGGCGAGGCCGATGACGGATTTGCGTAGGTCCGGCTCACCGCGGCTCGCCAGGACGAAGAGGCCGATGTGGGCGATCCGGACGACGCCGTAGGCGAGCGCGAACGCCAGCGCGAGGTGATCGAACGCCCCCGGGACGCAGAGCGCGACGAGCAGGAACGCCGCCATCGCGGCGAAGATCACGCCGCGGACGGCGCCCTCCTCGGGATCGACGACGCTCGTCAGCCAGGCATAGCCGACCCACGCCCACCAGAGCACGCCGAGCACCAGCAGCCCCTGGCCCAGCCCCGCCCAACTCGGGTCGGCCGACATCAGCTGCGTGCACTGGGTGATCGCCAGGACGAAGACGAGGTCGAAGAACAGCTCGAGCGACGTCACCTGCTCGCGCTCGCGCATCACCGCGCTGAGGCGGGGACGCGTCGTGGCCTCGGTCGACGTTGACACCGCGCTGAGGCTACTGCCGGCCGCGAGCCCGGGGTAATCGCCTAGTACGTTGCCTGAATGAGTGCGTTGGAGATCGAGCGGCTGGTCAAGCGCTATCCGACCGGGGTCGAGGCCCTGCGGGGGGTCTCGCTGGAGATCGCCGAGGGGGAGTTCTTCGGGCTGCTGGGGCCCAATGGGGCCGGCAAGTCGACGCTGATTCACTGCGCAACCGGGCTGGCGATGCCGAGCGCGGGCGAGATCCGGATCTTCGGCGCCGACGCCGTCCATGACTACGAGCAGGCACGGGCCGCGGTCGGTCTCGCGCCGCAGGAGCTGAACCTCGACTGGTTCCTGACCGTCGAGGAAACGCTCGACTACCACGGCGGCTACTTCGGCATGCCCAAGCGCGAGCGGCGCGAGCGGACGGCTGAGCTGCTTGAGATCTTCTCGCTCGTCGCCAAGAAGGACGACTCGACACGGACGCTGTCCGGCGGGATGAAGCGGCGGCTGGTGCTGGCGCGGGCTCTGATGCACCGGCCGAAGTTGCTGATCCTCGACGAGCCGACCGCCGGCGTCGACGTCGAGCTGCGGCTCGAGCTCTGGCACTACGTCCAGCTGATCAACTCCGAGGGGACGACGATCCTGCTGACGACGCACTACCTCGAGGAGGCCGACCAGCTCTGCGACAGGATCGCCTTTATCAACGACGGTGAGATCGTCGCCCAGGGGACCAGCGCCGAGCTCGCCAGCCGCTACAACGCCGCCGGCCTTGAGGACGCCTACCTGGAGCTGGTCGGGCGCAACGAGCTCTCGCGCGCCAAGCTCGCTGAGGCGACGGGATGAGCGCAGCTCAGATTCGCTTCCTCGCCCTCGTGCGGCGCGAGTGCAATCGCTTCTTCAAGATCAAGCGCCAGACGCTGGCGGCGCCGCTGCTGGAGACCTTTCTCTACATCTCGGTCTTCGGCGCCGCGCTGGGATCGCGGATCAAGACGCTGCACGGGTTCGACTACGTCGTCTTCGTCGTCCCCGGGCTGACGATGATGGCCTGGGCGATCAACGCGTTCTCCAACAACTCGTCGTCGATCCTGCAGCAGAAGTTCCAGCGCTCGATCGACGACCAGCTCTCCTCGCCGGCGTCGCCGCTGCAGCTGCTGCTGGCCTTCTCGCTCGGCGGCTTCCTGCGCGGGATGGTCGTGGCGACGCTGACGGTCTCGGTCGCCTCGGTGCTCGTCCACCTGCCGATCGACCACGTCCTCATCCTCTTGCCGTCGATCTTCCTCGTCGGCTTCTTCTTCGCGCTGGTGGGGGTGCTGGTCGGCGTCCGCGCCGAGCAGTTCGACGACGTCTCGACGGCGCAGACCTTCGTCCTGCAGCCGCTGATCTTCCTCGGCGGCGTCTTCTACTCGGCGTCGCTGCTGCCCGAGCCGTTCCAGACGATGACCCACTTCAACCCCGTCTACTACATGATCAACCTCGTCCGCTACGGGTTCCTCGGCTACTCGGAGGCCAACATCGCGCTGTCGCTTGGGTTGCTCAGCCTGGCGACGCTGGCGCTGTTCGCGGTCAACTACCGCCTCTTTGCCCGCGGCTATCGCTTGCGGGCCTAGCTGAACTCGCCGGCGAGCAAATCCATCAGCAGGCCGTCGCGATAGCTGCCGTCGGCCAGGCGCTGGTAGTCGCGCATGACGCCGACCGGCTTGAAGCCGACGCCCTCGTAGGAGCGGATCGCGCGCTCGTTGCCGGTCGCCGGGTCGATCGTGAAGCGATGGTGGCCGCGGTCGATGAAGTGGGCGATGGCGGTGCGGAGCGCCTCGGGGCCGTAGCCGCTGCCCTGGCGCTTCGTCGTCAGGGCGATGTCAAAGGCGACGCTCGGGTACTCCGGGTCCGGTTCCTCGTTGATCTGCAGCCAGCCGGCGGTCTCGTCGTCGATGACGATGACGAAGGCGGGCTGGGTTGCCAGCTCTTCGCGGACGCTGTCGATGCTGGTGTCGCCCCACCAGCGCGCGACCTCGGGCTCGGCGAGGATCACGGCGAGCGCGGGAGCGTCTTCGGCGGTTGCCGGCCGCAGGAGCAGGCGCTCGCTTTGGAGCGGGGTGAGGGGCTGGGGCTGCGCGGAGCTGTTGGGATCCATGGCTGCACAGTGTGCCGCCGAGGCCAAGGGATGGTCAGGCCCCGTCAGGTCGGTTAGGCTGGACGCCTCGTCGTCGGAAGGGAGAACTGCATGGATCGCACGCTGTTCGTACGAGCTCGGATGAGCCTGGCCGTCACCGCGGCTGCGCTCGGGTTGTCGGCGCTGGCGCCGGCGCTTGCTCAGGCCGGGGTCGCTGCTGGTGCGGGCGTGAGCTTTCCGACGACGGTCAGCGTCGGCGATACGGGGGTCGCTGCCTCGATCACGATGTCGAACCAGGACACCGCGCCTAATCAGGCGGATACGAACACGGTTTGCAATGCGGGTGACACGGCGCCACCGTGTTCTTCTCCCGAACGGGGAATAGTCCTCACCCCGGCGTGCAAGCAGCTCGCCGCTGGTGCCTGTACAGCGGCCGGCGCCGAGCCGGGTGTGTTCCAGATCTCCACGTCGGGAATCGGCAAGGCGGGGACTGCATGCGCCGGCGTCAGCTTCAGCACCGCACTAATCGACGCAACGTTTGGAACGGTGCGGTTCACGCCGCAACCGGGTGCGCACGTATTGCTGCCGGGAGCCTCCTCCTCCTGTGAGATCGACTTCACCGTCGACGTGCTCAAGCAGCCAACGGTTGATGAGGATCCTGGAACACCTGGCATCCAGACCGGTCAATCGACTGAGCACACGCAAATCGACGGAGCCTTCAATGCTTTTGCGCGTTCCTCTTCCATCACCACCGTCCTCCCCGACACCACCGCCCCACTCACCATCTTCGGCTCGAAGACGATCAAACGCTCCGCCCGCAAGGCCATCTTCCACTTCTCCTCGAACGAGCTCGGCTCGACCTTCCTCTGCAAGCTCGACAGCAGGCCGTTCTCCCGTTGCTCCTCGCCGAAGAAGTACCGCCACCTCGCGCTCGGCAAGCACAAGTTCAAGGTCAGGGCGCGCGACGCCGCCGGCAACCTCGGCAACACGATCGTCAAGAAGTTCACGATCTAGCTGCCCGATCGTCCAGCGACCTGATCGCAACCTGAACAGGCCGGGCCCTGTTTAGGAAACGCATACATACGGACGCCAGCGTGTGGCGCCATGACGACGACCCTGCAGCGCGACAAGGCCCCGACCACCCCGCGAGACAATGGCTCGGCCCGCTCCCTCGGCCGTCAGATGCTCAACAAGGTTCCGGAGGTCACGCTCTACTTCTGGGTCATCAAGGTCCTCTGCACGACCGTCGGCGAGACCGCCGCCGACTACCTCAACGACACGCTCGGCTTCGGCCTGACCAACACGACCTACGTGATGGGCGCGCTGCTGATCGCGACGCTGGTGGCCCAGTTCGGCTCGCGGCGCTACAAGCCGGGCATCTACTGGCTCGCGGTCGTCCTGATCAGCGTCGTCGGCACCCTGATCACCGACAACCTGACCGACAACCTCGGCGTCGCTCTCGAGACGACGACGATCGTCTTCAGCATCGTCCTGGCGGCGACGTTCGGGGCCTGGTTCGCGAGTGAGCGGACGCTGTCGATCCACACGATCTTCACCACTCGGCGCGAGGCCTGGTACTGGCTGACGGTGCTCTTCACCTTTTGCCTCGGCACCGCGGCCGGCGACCTCGCCGCCGAGCGGCTGAGCCTCGGCTTCCTCAATTCGGTCTTCATCTTCGGCGGGCTGATCGCGATCATCACCGTCGCCCACCTACGCTTTCGGATGAACGCGATCCTCGCTTTCTGGCTCGCCTACATCCTCACCCGCCCGCTCGGCGCCTCGATCGGCGACTACCTCTCCCAGCCGAAGGCCGACGGCGGCCTCGGCCTCGGGACGACCGTGACCAGCGCGATCTTCCTCTCGGCGATCCTCGGCCTCGTCGTCTACCTGGCGGTCACGAGGCGCGACGTGATCCCGGTCGACACCGAGACCCTGACCCCGGGCGCCGACCAGCAGGCGCACGTCCTCGTCGTCGCCAATAAGACGGCGGCGACGGCGGCACTGATCGAAGCGGTGCGCAGGCGCGCTGCGGCCGGGCCGGCAAAGTTCTTCCTGCTGGTCCCGAACCCTGACGACCACCTCGTCTTCGACCGCAACAGCAGGGACGTCCACATCGGCGAACAGGTGCTGGCGCTCGCGCTGCCGCTGCTGCAGCGGGCGGCCGGCGGCGAGGTCGAGGGCCGCGTCGCCGCCAGCCCCAACGCCTACGACGACATCGTCGCCGAGCTCGAGAGCGGCAGCTACGAGGAGGTCATCCTTTCGACGCTGCCGAGCCACGTCTCGCACTGGCTCCACGTCGACCTGCCGGATCGCATCGCCGACCTCGGCTACCCGGTGACGACGGTCACGCCGGAGCCCGACCGCGAGCCCGTCGCGGCCTAGGGAACGGTGGTCTGGGGGCGCCGCCCGGCGCCGCGGCGGTTCTCCGTCTAGACCGCGTTGACGACGCCGACGAGGTGTCCCTCGGGGTCGGTGAACTGGCCGATCACGATCCGCTCCATGATCGTCTCCGGTCCCATCACGCGGGTGCCGCCGAGCTCCTCGGCCTTGGCGAGCGCCGCTTCGACGTCGGGGACGCCGACGTAGAAGGTGACGTGGCCGTCGTAGCCCTCGGGACCGGTGCCGACGCCGCCGCCGATGCCGGCGCCCTCGGGACCGAGGTTCTCCTCACGCGAGACGATCCCGTAGTCCATCGGGTTGTCGGCGTTGAAATTCCAATCGAACAGCTCCGAGTAGTAGCTGCGGAGCTTTCCCCCGTCCTTGCCGATGACCTCGAAGTGCATTACCGGCTGACCCATGCTTCCTCCTTCTGCACCGCAGCGGGCGGCGCCTGGTGGTTTGACCTTCTCAGACTCTTGCAGTGATATTTAGAAAATATCTTTGAATCATCGGTCCTGGGAGCCCGCGAGCCACTCGAGCGCCGAGCGCGCCGCGTTGTAGCCGCCCATGCCGTGGACGCCGGGGCCGGGCGGGGTCGCGGCGGAGCAGATGAAGACGCCGGGGATGCCGGTGGCGTAGGGATCGCGGGCCAGGCGCGGGCGGATCAGCATCTGAACCGGGGTGTTGGCGCCGGTGGCGATGTCGCCGCCGACGTAGTTGGCGTTGCCGGTGGCGAGGTCGGCCGGTGAGCGAACGGCGGTCGCGGCGAGCCGCTCGCGCAGGCCGGGGGCGAAGCGCTCGATCTGGTCGATCAGGGCGCCCTCGGCGTCTCCTTCGTAGCCGTTGGGGACGTGGGCGTAGGCCCAGATCGGATGGAGATCGCCCGCCGAGCGTCCGGGGTCGGCCAGGTACTGCTGGCCGACGAGGACGAAGGGCCGCTCGGGCATCTGGCCCCGGGTGATCGCCCTCTCAGCGGCGACCGTCTCCTCGAAGTCGCCGATCACGTGGACCGTGCCGGCCCTGCGGCAGGCCTCGTTCGCCCAGGGGATGCCGCCCTCGACCGCGAGGTCGACCTTGAAGGCCGCGGGGCCGTGGCGATAGCGCCGGTAGGCGCGGCGGACCGGCGCCGGCAATCTCTCTCCGGCGATCTCGGCGATCGCGCCGGGGGCGAGGTCGAAGACGACGATCTCCGCCTTCGGAAGGTCGGTCATCGAGGTCACCCGGACCCCGGTCTCGATCGTGCCGCCGTGCTCTGCCAGGACCGAGGCCAGCGCGTCGCTGATCGCGCGCGAGCCGCCGCGGGCTACGGGCCAGCCGAAGCGGTGACAGGCCGAGATCAGCGCCATGCCGACGGCCGAGCTCATCGGCCCGGTCAGCGGCGCCATCGCGTGGGCGGCGACGCCGCCGAACAGCGCCCTCGCCTGCGGGCCCTTCCAGCGCCTGGTCAGCATCGTCGCCGGCAGCGCCGCCGCCAAGCCGAAGCGGCCGAGGCGGATCGGATGGCGGGGCAGGTGGAGGACCGGGCGCAGCAGATCCTCGTTGAGGGCTTCGAACGAGGCGGAGGCGGCGCCGAAGGTGCGGCGCCAGGCGCGGCCGTCGCCGCCGAGGCCGGCGGCGGTCTCCTCGATCGAGCGCACCAGCACGCCGGCGCTGCCGTCGTCGAGCGGGTGGGCGAGGTCGACCTCGGGATAGCGCCACTCGAGGCCGTGCTTCTCGAGCTCGAGCGCACGCAGGAAGGGCGACCCGGCCCCCATTGGATGAACGGCGGAGCAGTGGTCGTGGAGAAGACCGGGGAGGGTCAGCTCGCTGGTCCGCGTACCGCCGCCGATCGTCTCCTCGGCCTCGAGCACGGTGACCCGCACCCCCTCGCGGGCCAGCGCGACCGCGCAGGCCAGCCCGTTGGGGCCGGAGCCGACGACGACTGCTTCGCTCACGTCGCAGCCGGGGCGGCGCCGGCGCTCGCCCGTGCCTTCGTCACATGGACCGGGAACTCCCCGGACTCGTCGAGCCAGGGCTCGCGCTCGACCATGTCGGCGACCTCGACCCAGCCCTCCTCGATCAGGCCGCTGGCGGCGTCGAAGATGCGGTAGCGCTGGCGCTGAATGTGTGCCGGCTGCGACTCCAGCGTGACGATCCGCAGCTGGCCCTCGGCGAAGCCGCACTGCTCCTGGATCGCGGCGAGCAGCTGGTCGTCGTGGAAATGGCCGTCGCCGAAGTTCCAGCCGTTGACGACGCCGGAGATCAGCTCGCCCTCACGCACGTGATAGTTCTCGACGTCGTCGACCGCTCGCGGCAGCAGCCCGTTGAGCGCCCGGCCGTGGGCGTGCATCGAGCGAAAGGCGAGGCCCTTGGCGAGCAGGACCTCGGCGGTGTCGCGGTCGTAGAAGCGCGAGAGCTGCTCGACGACGATCGACGCCGGCTTGTAGACGTCGCGGTCGAGCTTCTCCTCGGCGCCGCTGGCCTTCTCGAACAGCCACTGGCTGGAGGCCCAGTTGCCGGCGTAGTAGCGCATCGAGTGCAGGAAGGAGACCTTGTCCGGCCAGAGGTTGCCGACGATCGGGGTCAGCACGCCGACGACCAGCAGGATCGCGATCAGCAGCGGGTCATCGAGCGTCGACAGCGGCACGTCGCCGTAGTGGCCGAAGAGGAAGAGCAGGCCGAAGATCATGAACAGGTTCCACTCCAGCGGCACGGCCAGCGGGAACGTCGAGGTGATGTGGATGTGGAAGATCACCATCCCGGCGACGGCGAGCGTGCCGATCGTGCCGCCGTTGCTGAGCAGCAGGACGACCGGCAGGCTGAGCTCGATCGCCGTCCCCATGTGGGCCGAGAGCGCGGCGTAGCGCGAGGGGATCAGGTCGTCGGGGTGGTGGCGGTAGAGCTTTGCCTTGGCCCGGCGCGAGCGGTTCCAGGGCGTGTTGCTGATCATCACCGAGACGACGAAGGGGAAGTGGCGGTTGAACTTCGAGCTCGCCGCGCCGAGCCAGATGCAGACGAGGACGATCTGCGAGGCGACGATCATGTTGTGGAGGGGGAAGAGGAAGACGATCAGCAGGAAGCCGTAGACCTCGGGCCGAGCCCCGAGGTAGGCGACCTTGTCGCGGAGGCCGAGCAGGGCGAGGCAGCCGAGCAGCACCGCGATCGCCGCCGGCTGGAGTCGGCCGCCGGGGGTGCCCGGCACCGCCTCTCCATGTGAGACCAGCAGGAAGACGCCGGTGGCAAGCACCCCGGCATAGAGGGCGACATCGATGAGCGTTCGGCGCGAGCCCCTGGTCAGCGGCACCCGGCCGGGCCAGGGGGGCAGCCGCACCGTCCCCGGCCGCAGCCAGTAGAGGACGCCGCCGATCGGCGGCACGAAGCGCAGCGTCAGCGGCATCGAGCCGCAGCCGAGGCCGAGGATCTCCCAGAGGAGCGTCCAGACGACGAGCTTCTGGAAGACGATCGGCCAAAACCACCAATCGCCGATGTCGCCGAGGCCGCCGATCCCCGGTGTCGTCGCCGCGATCGTCAGCGCCGCGCCGAGGACGAAGACGACGAGCTTGAGGATGTAGGCGAGATAGACGGCGGTCGGCGAGCCGAGGCCGTTGATCGCCCAGTCCTGAGCGAGCGGCCGGATCCGCGACAGGTGTGGCAGCCGCTTCCACTCCTCGACCTCGAAGGGAGGCGGAGCGGGCGCTAGGAAGCTGATCGCGTGCCCTTGGTCATGCGGCTCCTATTCGTCGGAAGACGCTGCGACCTTACTCCGGCGACGGCTTCAACGGGATGCTCGAGGGGAGGCGCCGGAGGGCGCTCCGATTACGAGCGGGCGGAGAGCCTGATCAGGCGGCGCCCTGGAGTGCTGAGGGCGAACCCGAGCACCAGCATGAGCAGGCCCGCCAGGGCCGGGACGCGGATGTCCATACCGGTGAAGGGGAGGTCCTGGCGGCCGGCGAGATCCTGGGTGGACTGACTGGAAGCGCCGGCGACGTTGATGCCGCTGTCGCCGCCTGAGCCGCCGCCGTTGGTGCCACCGCCCGAGCCACTGCTGCCGCCGCCTGTGCCGCCGGAGCCGCCGCCTGTGCCCCCTGTGCCGCCACCACCGGGGCCGCCACCACCCGGGCCGGGAAGGGCCGGGATGCTGTTGGTGAAGTTATTGGTGATCGTCGCCGTGCATTCCACGGTGCCGGCGCCACCCGGTCCCGAGGGGCCTGAGCCGTTGCATTGAGTGAGCGCAGTCGGCAGCCCGGTGCTCTGCGAGGGAGGCGCCGTGGCGGTGCAGGTCATCGTGCCGCCGATGCCGCCGGAGCCGTTGCACTGCATGATGCTCTGACCTCCGGGGCCGGCGGTGCCGGTGCGGTTGTTGCCGGCGGGAGTGGCCGTGCAGGTCAGCGTGGTCACCGCGCGGGGGCTCTGGCATTGCCTGACCGTGGAGCTGATCGCCGAGCCGAGCGGGTAGCCGTCGAGGTTGTTGGTGACCGTGATCGTGCAGGTCACCGTGCTGCCGCCGCCGATGCCTGCGGTGTTGCACTGGGTGATCACCGTGATCGGGGTCGTCGAGGTCGTGGTGTTGCCGGCCGGGCAGACGACTCCGGTGCACGAGAGCGTCGTGACGATCGTGGCGAGTCCGGTCGGGTTGCCGCCGTTGTAGGCGAAGTTGTTGGTGACCGTGACGGTGCAGGTGATCGTCGCGCCGCCGACGGTGCCGATGTTGTTGCACTGAGAGACGGTGGCGCCGACCGGCGCAGCGGCGGCGACCACTGCCGCCTTCAGCGACCTGGTGGTAACGGGGGCGGGGGTTGGGGCCGCTTCGACGGCCGAGCTCGCGCCAGACGGCTGGCTCGAGGCGGGGTCAGGCGCGGGAGAGGGAGAGGAGCTGGAGCTGGCGTCTGGCGCAGCCGGCGAGCTGGACGAGCTGGGGGTTGGAGACGTGGAGCCGCCGTCGGCTGATCCGGAGTCGGTGGCGGCTGCGGGCTCGCTCGGGCTCGGCGGGGGGCTGCTGGTGTCAGCTGCCGAGACAGCGGCGGGTGCAGGCTCGGCGCTCGGCGCCGGACCGGTGGCGCTGGAGGACGAGTCGCCGCTTGGCGTCGCGTCGCCGTCGGCGGCCGCGGGGGTGCCGGGGGAGTCCTGTGCACGGGCGACGGACTGCGAGGCGATCACGCCCATCCCAAGCACGAGTGCGATCAGCATCACTCGCCATGTCGAACCTGCATGCCTGATCGCTGGTTGAGTCTGAGCTTCTAGTGGGCGCTTCATCGCTGCCTCCTTGAAGAGCCCCCTAGACCTTCGGGGGGTCTAGGGGGCTTGCTGTGAGCAGGTCATGGAGCGCCAAGCGGAAAGGGAATGGACCAATCGGCGCTGAGACCCGCTTGTCCACCCACTATGGGTGCCGGCGCCGAGGCGCACAATCCCCCGAACGTACGAAAACCGCGGATATCCCCCCGACGTACTAGCTCAGAGGAGCTGGTCGCCCGAGGGCGAGGCGGGATCGCTCGCGTCCCAGCTGATCTGCCCCGTCACCATCGCGATCGCCACAGCGTGTGCACGTGTATGCGCGCCCAGCTTGGCCATCGCGTTCTGGACGTGCGACTTGACCGTCTCCGGAGACAGGAACAGGCGCTCGGCCACGGAGCCGCTCTGCAGCCCCGAGGCAACCAGCGTGATCACCTCGCGCTCGCGGTCGGTGAGATGTCCCTGGCCGATGCCCTGCGCCTCGATCGCCCTCCACGCCGCCTCTCGAGCCGATGCGAGCTCGGCATGCTCGAGCGAGACCTCATCGGGCGGGATGAAGACCGATAGGTGACGTGCAGGCAGAATGTTGGCGGTGGCGCTGAACTCGACCGGCATCGAGCCTCGGCCGGGAACGTAGAGCTGGTACCAGCCCTCCGCCGTCCCGGTGGCCAGGAACGCCTGCCATTGCTCCTCCAGGCGCTGGAGCTCGCTCTGAGGCGTGAACTCGTCCATCGTGTGCCAGGGAATCTCGTCCGGGGGGATCCCCAATAGCGCGCTTGCCCCGGCGTTGCCCGTAACCCAGCGCCGTTGATCGTCGGCGATCAGCATCGGATGCCGTGATCGGTCGAATGCCTCTCGCAGGCGCGCTACCGCCTCGGCACCAAATCTGCTGTCTCCAAAGCCCTCAGCGCGAGGAGGGTTTCCGCCGAACTCATCCATCTCTCCCTAGAAGCTACTCCTCTGACCCCCAAATCCAGGGGGCCACGCCAATCGGGCTCGGCTGACCCGACGCCGCTCGGCCGTGGCTCTAGGCTCTGCCGGCAGCGACCATGACGATCTTGCCCGAGCCAGCCCCGCCTCTCGCCGCTATCTCCGTGCGTGGAGCGATCAAGCGCTTCGGCCCGATCACGGCCGTCGACGGCCTCGACCTCGAGGTCCCCGAGGGCATCTGCCTCGGGCTGCTGGGGCCCAACGGCGCCGGCAAGTCGACGACGATGCGGCTGCTGACCGGGCAGGCGATAGCCGACGCCGGCGAGATCCACGTCTTCGAGCACGTGCTGCCCGGCGACTCGAAGGCCGCCCGCGCCCAGATGGGCGTCGTTCCGCAGCTCGACAACCTCGACGTCGACGTCACCGTGGAGGACAACCTGGCGATCTTCGCCCGCCTCTACCGGGTGCCGAGCGTCCGCGACGCCGTCGAGCGGGGGCTGGCGCTGGCGCGCCTGACCGACCGCCGCCGCGACGCCGTCAACGAGCTCTCCGGCGGCATGCGCCGGCGGCTGCTGCTGGCCCGCGGCCTGATCAACAAGCCGCGGCTGCTGCTGCTCGACGAGCCGACCGTCGGCCTCGACCCGCAGATCCGCACCGAGCTCTGGACGCTGATCGACGGCCTCCGTACCGAGGGGACGACGATCCTGATGTCGACCCATTACATAGAGGAGGCCGAGCGCCTCGCCGACGAGGTCGCGGTGATGGCCCGCGGCAAGGTGATCGCCCGCGGGCGCCCCAGTGAGCTGATCGCCGAGCACGCCGGGCGTGAAACGGCCGAGGTCTACGGCCCACCCGACCGGCTGGCCGAGGTGCGGGCGCTCGCCGAGAGCGAAGGGCTCGTGGTCAGGCCCGCCGGACCGGCCATCGCGATCGTCGGTTGCGAGGCCTCGGCCAACGGCGTCATCCCGGATGACGCGATCAGGCGTGCGGCGACCCTGGAGGACGTCTTCGTCCGCCTGACCGGGGAGGAGGCCGAGTGAGCGCCAGGCGGCTCGAGCCCGCGGTGATCGCCGGCGTGATGAGCCGCGAGGCCGCCAACTTCCGCACCTACTGGAAGGGGACGACGTTCTCGAGCGTGCTCGAGCCGATCGTCTACCTGCTGGCGTTCGGGGTCGGCGTCGGCTCGACCCTGGTCAAGGGGGTCGGCAGCCTCAGCTACGTCCAGTTCGTCGGCACCGGCATGGTGGCGACCGCGGTGATCTTCTCCAGCGCCCTGCCGGCGATGTTCGGCACCTTCGTCAAGGAGCGCTTTCAGAACACCTACGACGCGATCCTCGCCGCGCCGGTCGACGTCGAGGAGCTCGTCACGGCCGAGATGCTCTGGATCGGCATCCGCGCCGGCTTCTACGGCTGCTTCCCGCTGCTCGTCGCGATGGGCTTTGGCCTTGACCCGTCGTTCGGGATGCTGCTGGTGCCGATATTCGCCTTCGTCACCGCGCTGGCCTTCGCCGCCTTCGGCATCGCCGTCGCGGCGAGCGTCCAGAAGATCGACCAGTTCAACTACGTGACGACGCTGTTCGTGACACCGCTGTTCCTCGTCGCCGGAACCTTCTTCCCGATCGACCGCCTGCCCCAGGGACTGCGAGTCGCCGCCAACTTCAACCCCCTCTACCAGCTGGTCGAGCTCGTCCGCGCCGCCGCCTTCGGCTTCGAGGCCACCGACCTGATTCGCTTCGCCGGCCTGCTGGCCTTCGCCATCGTCCTCTGGCGGATCGCGGTGCGGCGGATGACTTCGCGGCTGATCGACTAGGACGGACTAGGAGGCTCGGCGGCGGGCCGCGGCTTCTTCGAGCCGTTCGGCCAGGCGCTTCATCCCGCGCTCGCGGGCGGCCTTCGCCGCCGAGCGGTAGTCGGTCCGCTTGCTGCGCGGCCGGCCGACCTTCTCCACCCGCAGCGTGGCGATCTCCTTGAACCGCAGCAGCTCCTCGCGTGAGCCCAGCAGCGCCGTCCGCAGGCCGATGCGGCGCTCGCGGATCGCCGCCTCGAGCACTCCCTCCAGCGAGCCGTGGGCGCGCAGCAGCTCGGCGGCGGTCTTCTCGCCGACGCCCTTCGCTCCGGGGATCCCGTCGGACGGGTCGCCGCGCAGGGCGATGAAGTCGGGGACCAGCTCCGGGCCGATGCCGTAGCGCTTGCCGACCTCGGCCGGGCCGATCTGCTCGGCGCCCTTGACGCCGGTGCGCAGGTAGAGCACCCGGACCCGCTCGGAGGCGCACTGGAACATGTCGCGGTCGCCGGTCAGCAGCAGCGCGGTGCCGCCAGCCGCCGCCTCGCGCTCGGCGAAGGAGCCGATGACGTCGTCGGCCTCGAGCCGCTCGTGGCCGGCGATCGTCCAGCCGAAGGCGCCGAAGAAGTCCGCCGCGGCGGCGAACTGCGGCGCCAGGTCGTCGGGCACCGGCGGCCGGTCGGCGTGGTAGGCGGGGTAGAGCTCGAGCCGGTACTCGGCGGCGTCGGGCCCGAAGCAGAGCACGACCGCCCGCGGCTCGTGCAGCTCGACTTCGCGCAGGATCAGATTGGTCGCGCCGAGCAGCGCGTTGACCGGCCGCCCGTCCTGGTCGGTGATCGAGCTGGGCAGCGCGTAGAAGGCGCGAAAGAGGACCGAGGGCGCGTCGACGACGAGAAGGGGGCCCGCCACGGGCTCACCCTAGCGGCGACGAGGCTCGTGCCGGCCTCGCGGCCTGGGAAGATGCCCGGCTTCGATGCCCGCCACCGAGCGCAGCCGCTGGGTCGCCCTCTACGTGCTCTGCGCGGGGGTGCTGATGATCGTCCTCGACGCGACCGTCGTCAACGTCGCGCTGCCGTCGATCCAGGACGACCTCGGCTTCCAACAGTCGAGCCTCGCCTGGGTCGTCAACGCCTATCTGATCGCCTTCGGCGGCCTGCTGCTGCTCTCAGGGCGGCTCGGCGACCTCGTCGGCCGCAAGACCATCTTCATGGTCGGCCTCGGGATCTTCATCGTCGCCTCGGTGCTCTGCGGCCTGGCCCAGACCCAGGAGATGCTCGTGGCGGCGCGCTTCATCCAGGGGGTCGGCGGCGCGATGACCTCGGCGGTGGTGCTCGGGATGATCGTGACGATGTTCCCCGAGCGGGGGGCGCAGGCGAAGGCGATCGGCGTCTACGGCTTCGTCGCCTCGTCCGGCGGCTCGATCGGGCTGCTGGCCGGCGGCGTGATCACCCAGTCGATCAACTGGCACTGGATCTTCTTCATCAACATCCCGATCGGCATCGTCACCGCTGTGCTGGCCGTCCGCCTGCTCGACCGCGACAAGGGCATCGGCCTGGGCGAGGGGGCCGACGTCCCCGGCGCCGTCCTGATCACCAGCTCGCTGATGCTGGGCGTCTACACGATCGTCAAGCCGGCGGCCGAGTACGGCTGGGGCGCCGGGCGGACGCTGGCTCTCGCCGCCGTCTCGCTGGCGCTGCTGGCGGCCTTCCTCGCCCGCGAGGCCACCGCCGGCAAGCCGCTGGTACCGCTGCGGATCTTCCGCTCGCGCAACGTCAGCGGCGCCAACCTGATCCAGGCCCTGACGGTGGCGGGGATGTTCGGCATGTTCTTCATGGGAGCCCTCTACCTGCAGCGGGTGCTGGGCTACGACCCTCTCCAGATCGGCCTCGCCTTCCTGCCGGCGACGATCGTCATGGGGGTGCTCTCGCTGCGCTATGCCGAGCGGCTGATCGTCCGCTTTCACGCCCTGCGGACGCTGCTGCCCGGCCTGGCGCTGATCGCCGCGGGCCTGGCGCTGTTCGCCCGGGCGCCGGTCGACGGCAGCTACATCCGCGACGTCCTGCCGGTGATGCTGATCCTTGGCTTCGGCATCGGCGTCTCCTTCCCGGCGCTGATGACGCTGGCGATGTCGGGGGCGACGCCGGAGGACGCCGGCCTCGCCTCCGGGCTCGTCAACACGGCGGTCCAGGTCGGCGGGGCGCTGGGCCTGGCTGTTCTGGCGACGCTCTCGACCACCCGCAGCGCCCACCTCAGCGCCGGCGGCGCGGATAGCGCGTCGGCTCTGACCGGTGGCTACCACCTCGCCTTCCTCGTCGGCGCCGCGCTCGTCATCGCCGCGATCGTCGTCGCGCTGACCGTCCTCCAGCCGGAGCCCGTGGCCGCGGCGCCGGCGGCGGAGGGCGATCCGGTCGAGCGGCCGCCGGCGCGCTCCGAAGCGGCCTAGGCACCGATCCAAGCTCCGCCGCGCCTCGGCTCCGTTGGCCGCATGGAGGGCTGCCGCTCGCTTAACGACCGACCATCGGCTAAAGGGATCGCCAAAACAGCCGATGGGATTCTCGACCGCCTCTCTGACCGCGACGTGAGGCCGCAAATGCTGAGGTACGAGGAGCGCAGTTTGAAAATCGACCGCAGGGTGGGAGGGCGCCAGTCCAAGCTGGTGCTCAGCTTGGGAGCGGCCGCAGCCGTCGGCCTGCTGGCCCTGCTCGCCGTCGTGCTCGAGCACCAGCAGAGCAAGTCGCGCCATGACGTTGCGACGAGCTTCTCGGAGCGGACGAGGATCAGCGCCGCGCTGACCAACTCGGTCTTCGAGGCTTCGATCTCCAGCAGCCAGGCGCAGACGGCAAGGCGATTCGGCTCGGCCCACGTTCCCCTGGCAATGCTGGAGCGGGTCGCCAAGCAGGGCAAGCTCCAGTACCTGGTGCTGATGGACGCGAAGGGCACGGTCCTCTCGTCAACTCCCGGCACCCCCGCCGCGGCTCTGGCCGAGTTGCGGCAGGGGCCCGCCCTCGTCCGCGGTGTGCTCGCCGGCCAGCCCTATGCGATCTCCGACGTGCTCCGGTCCCCCAGGGGCGGGCCGGCGACGCTGTGGTTCGCACAGACATTTCCCACCAAGCACGGCCAGCGCGTGCTGGTCAGCGGCCTCGCGCCGGACCTCCTCTACGCGTTCCTCGGCGGCACGCTCAAGCAGGTGCCGAACGTCAAGGGCGGCGACGCCTATGTCCTCGATTCGCGCGGCGCCGTCATCGCCAGCCCCAATCCCAACCTGATACCGGGCCAGCCCGCCAATGAGGCGACGCTGTTGAAGGCGCTCGAGCGGACGCGTCAGGGCTCGTTCGAAGGCGGGCGCTACTTTGCCTCGAGCCCGGTGCCGAGGACTACCTGGCGCGTGGTCCTGACCGCACCGGAGGATCGCCTGTTCGCGTCCGTGAACGGCGCCAACCAGCTGATTCCCTGGCTGATCTTCATCGCCCTCGGCCTTGCCGTCAGCGGGGCGCTGCTGCTGCTCGGCCGGGTTCTTCGCAACGCCTCCGAGCTCGCCAGCATCCATCAGCGGGCAGAGTCGAAGTTCCGTCAGCTGCTGGAGCTGGCGCCCGACGCGATCATCGGCATCGGCGCCGACGGCCGGATCGAGCTGACCAACTCCCAGGCGCAAAAGCTCTTCGGCTACTCGCGCGAGGAGCTGGTGGGCGAGAGGATGGAGGTGCTCATCCCCGAGCGCTATCGCGACGTCCCCAGCGGTACGCGCTTCGGCTACCTGACGGATCCCAAGGCCGCGCCGATGGGCGCCGGGATCGAGCTCCACGCCCGCCGCAAGGACGGCAGCGAGTTCCCCTGCGAGATCTCGCTCTCCTCGATTCAGACCGATGACGGGGTCATCGACGTCGCCGCGATCAGGGACGTCACCCAGCGCAAGCGGGCCGAGGCCGAGGCCGAGGGCCTCAAGTCGGAGTTCTTCGCCCTCGTCTCGCATGAGCTGCGGACTCCGCTGACGTCGATCCTCGGCTACGTCGACGTGCTCTCCGAGCAGGATCGAGACCATCTCAGCGAGGCAGGGCAGGACTTCCTCTGCGTCATCAAGCGAAACTCGCTGCGCCTCGACCGGCTGGTCCAGGACCTGCTGATGGTCACCCAGGTCGAGGCAGGGTCCTTCGCGATCGACGTCTCCGAGGTCGACGTCGCCGAGCTGGCGTCGAACCTCGAGGCCGAGATCGGCCCGACGGCGCTGTCGGCGGGGGTCTCGCTGTCCTTCAGCGTCGATCCGATGCCGCCCTTCCAGGGCGACCCCACGCGGCTCACACAGGTGCTCGACAACTTCATCTCCAACGCGATCAAGTTCACCCCGGAAGGCGGTCAGGTGGAGGTGGCGATCCGCGACGAGGAAGGCAGCTGCGTGATCGAGGTTGCCGACACCGGCGTCGGCATCGAGAAGGACGAGGTCGACCGGCTGTTCGATCGCTTCTATCGCTCGCGCTCGGCCGGCGAGAACCAGGTCCGCGGCGTCGGCCTCGGCCTGGCGATCGCCAAGGCGATCGTCGAGTCTCACGGCGGCACCGTCGAGGTCGAGAGCGAGCCCGGCCACGGCTCGACCTTCCGCGCCCGCCTGCCGATCAAGCCTGCCGTCGCGTCGCCTCCCATGCGACGTCGCGAAGTCGTCGCTGCAGGCCACTAACGTCGCAATCGCAGCGGATCGTGGCGATCACTTAGCTAAGTTAGCTAACCTAGTGAGGCGCTTTCGCAGCAAAGGGGGCGAACGTGGCGAGCGAGAGACTTAACGACAAGGTGAACATGCACGAGGCCAAGTCGAGCCTCTCGAGGCTGGTCGACCGAGTCGAGGCCGGAGAGGAGATCCTCATAGCGCGCAACGGCGAACCGGTCGCCCGCCTCGTGCCGGTGGAGCGGCGCTTCCCCGCCGGCGGGTGCGGCCTCTGGGAGGGCAGGGTCACGATCCACGACGACTTCGATCACGCCGGCGACCAGATTTCCCGCAGCTTCTATGAGGGAGACCCGGACGATCCGCTGGCGGCGGATGCCGACCGCCCGGGGTCACGCAAGAACGCTTGAGGCTGCTTCTGGACAGCCATGTGCTGCTGTGGTGGCTCGCAAGGCGATCCCGTCAGCTCGGCGCCCTCCTCAATGCGATCCGCGACCCGGAGAACGAGAAGCTGGTCAGCGCCGCCAGTATTTGGGAGATCGAGATCAAGCGAGTCAGCGGCCGGCTCGACGCGCCCGATGACATTGCCGATGCGCTCGCGGCAACCGGGTTCAACAACGTTCCGATCACGCCGCAGCACGCCATCGCCGCAGCACGCCTGCCGGCTCACCACAGCGATCCCTTTGACCGGATGCTCGTCGCCCAAGCTCAGGTCGAGGGCCTGATCGTGGCAACCGTTGATCCGCGAATCGCCGCATACGGCGTCGCTGTCATCGGTGCGGAGGGCCCGAGCTAGCAGACTCGCACTAGGGCGCTGAGGCTCAGCGTAACGGGAGTCACCCCGAATCCGCATGGGATTTGCTGCGGTAGGGTTGCGCAATGGGCGAACGCAGTGAGTACGTGGCGGGGACGTTCAGCTGGACCGACCTGGCGACGACCGATCAGGATGGCGCCAAGGCCTTCTACTCGCAGCTCTTCGGTTGGCAGGCCGAGGACATGCCGGTCGGCGACGGTGTCAACTACTCGGTGATGCGGCTCGACGGCCGCGATGTCGCGGCAATCGCTCCGCAGCCCGAGGCCCAGCGCGAGGCAGGGGTGCCGCCGCTCTGGAACTCATACGTCTCGGTCGAGAATGCCGACGCCAGCGCCGAGCGCGCCAAGGAGCTCGGCGCCAATGTGCACGTTCCCCCGTTCGACATCTTGGAGGCCGGCCGCATGGCGGTTATCCAGGATCCCCAGGGCGCCTTCTTCATGGTCTGGCAGGCGAATCAGCACATCGGTGCAGGCCTCGTCAACGTTCCCGGCGCGCTTGCCTGGAACGAGCTCACCTCCTCCGACCTCGAGGGCTCGAAGGCCTTCTACAGCGAGCTCTTCGGCTGGGAGATCTCCCCATTCGAGGGCAGCCCCGAGCCCTACCTGGCGATCAAGAACGGCGACGCCAACAACGGCGGCATCCGCGAGGCGACGCCGCCCGGAACGCCGCCTCACTGGCTCGTCTACTTCGGCGCCGACGACGTCGAGGCCTCGCTGGCCAAGGTCGAGGAGCTCGGCGGTACGAAGGTCGCCGGCCCGATCTCGATCGGCATGGGCAGCATCGGTGTCGCCCAGGACCCCCAAGGCGCGATGTTCGCGCTCTACGCCGGCGAGCTCGAACCCTAGAAAGCCGGCTTCGGCTGTGGCGGGCTCGGCATGACATCTGACCTGCTCGAGATCTCGATCGACCGTCGCCCTGCCGGCGGTGGCGAGGCGGCGCTGGTCCGGGTGACGGGCGAGGTCGATCTCTCGAACTCGGCTCAGCTGAGCGGCGTCCTGCGCTCGCCGGTCTGCGGCGAGTGTCAATCGGTGGTTCTCGACCTGGCCGAGGTTCCGTTCATGGATTCGAGCGGGCTACAGGCACTGCTGGTGGCGATCGGCGAGCTTGGCTCAAAGCTGGCGCTGGTCGTGACGCCGGGCTCCGCGGTTGGCAGGCTCTTCGAGCTGACCCAGGTATCGGGCCGGCTGGCCGACTATCCCAGCCAGGAAGAGGCTCTGGCGGCGCTGGGCGCAAATAGCCCCGACGCGGACGGTTGAGCGTGGAGGGGGCGCCGCAACGAGCGTACGGCGTCTCGGCGACCCTCCGGGAAGAGCACTACTCCCAGCTCGTCGAGTCCACGGACGACGCGATCATCAGCAAGGACCGCGACGGCATCATCACCAGCTGGAATCCAGCCGCCGAGCGGATGTACGGCTACTCGAGCGAGGAGGCAGTCGGCCTGCCGATCTCGATCCTGATCCCCGAGCACCGGGCCGGAGAAGAGCGGCGGATCCTCGACCGCGTCCTCGCCGGTGAGCGGCTGGATCATTACGAGACGGAGCGCGTCCGCAAGGACGGCCGCCTGATCATCGTTTCACTCACGGTCTCGGGGGTGCGCGATGAGAGCGGCGAGATCGTCAGGGCGGCGGTGATCGCTCGCGACATCACGGCCTTCCATCGCTCACGCCAGCTTGCCGCCAACCTCCAGGAGGTCACCTCGGCGCTCTCGAAGGAGATCACCCCCGAGCGCACGGTCAAGGTCCTGCTCGAGCATGCCGTCGAAGCGCTCGGAGCCGCGGCCGGCGCTGTCGGCGTCGTCGATCGCTCCGGATCGCAGATCGAGCTGGTGGGCCACGTCGGCTACTCGCCCGAACGGATGGCCGATTGGCAGCGCTTCGCGCTCGACAGCCAGGTTCCGATGTCGGCGGCGATCCGCCAGGGGGAGCCGATCTGGTCGGCGCATTCAGGCGACCTGCACATCCGATTCCCCGGCATCGCCGAAGGATCCGCGAGGTTCCCCTCGCTCGCCGTCGTTCCCTTCGCAGCCGGCGGCACCCCCTTCGGCGCAATCTCGCTGAGCTTCGCCACGCCGCGCGGCTTCGACCCCGAGGAACGGGCCTTTCTCGTCGCCGTCGCCCAGCAGGCGGCGCAGGCGATGGAGCGGGCGCGTCTCTACGACGCCCAGCGCATCGCCAGCGAGCGGCTCTCGTTCCTCGCCGATGCGAGCGAGCTGCTGGCGCGGTCGCTCGATCCAGGCGACGCCCTGCGCGAGCTCGCCGACCTGGCCGTCCGCCGCCTCGCCGATTGGTGTGGCATCGAGCTGGTCGACGAGGATGGCGGGGGGCTGAGAAACGTCGCCGTCGCCCACATCGATCCCGCCAAGATCAAGCTCGCCGACGAGTTCCGGGCCCGCTACCCGACCGATCCAGACGCCGAGACCGGCGTTCCCAACGTGATCCGCACGGGGGTCTCCGAGCTCTACCCCGAGGTCACCGTTGAGATGCTGGCGGCGGCCGCGATCGACGACGAGCACCTGCGAATGATGCGGGAGCTGGGGCTCGAGTCGGTGATGATCGTGCCGCTGACCGCGCGCGGTCGGACGCTTGGAGCGGTCACCTTCGTCTCCTCGCGCCCCGACCGCCACTTCGATGGCGCCGATCTCCAGCTCGCCGAGGAGCTCGCCCGCCGGGCGGCGCTGGCGATCGACAACGCGTTGCTGTTTCAGCGCGAGCACGACGCGGCGATGGCGCTGCAGCGAGCGCTGCTGCCGCAGTCGCTGCCCGAGATCGAGGGAGCAACGTTCGCCGCGCGCTACGACCCGGCCGGCCCCGGCCTCGAGGTCGGCGGCGACTGGTACGAGGTCGTCGCGCTCGAGGGCGGCGGCGCCGGCCTGACGATCGGCGACGTCGCCGGCCGCGGCATCCACGGCGCTTCGGTGATGGGCCGGGTGCGGACGGCCCTGCGTGCCTACGTCCTCGACGGCTACGGCCCCGCCGACGCCGTGCAGCGCCTCGACCGGCTGATCAAGGATTCCGACCCGCCGGAGATGGTCACGCTGCTGCAGCTCCACGTCGACCCGGCGACCGGCATCGCCGAGTACGTCCGCGCCGGTCACCTGCCGGCGCTGGTCCGTGCCCCCGGCGGCGAGGTGAGCGAGCTCGACGGCGGCGGCACGCCGCCGCTCGGCGTCCTCGACCCGATCGAGTACCACGCCCACTCGGCCAAGCTGGAGCCGGGAAGCCTGATTCTGCTCTACACCGATGGCCTCGTCGAGCGCCGCAACGAGAGCCTGACCGCCGCCCTGGACCGGTTGAAGGACCTCTTCGCCCGCGCGCCCGGCGAGCCAGAGGAGTGCCTGGACTGGCTGCGAATGGAGTTCGGCGTCGACGAGGCGCCGCCGGACGACGTGGCGATGCTGGCGATGAAGACCGGCTGAGTCTGCGGCGCTCTGCCGGGAATCGGTCGCAAACAGGTCACATTCGCCCACCCCTTGTCGCCCGGCAGGGCCAATACTCTCGAGCGGTGAAGACTGACGAAGCTCAGGCGCGGCTCGCGCTGCAGGGACTGGAGGGGCTCGAGGACTTCGACGAGGTGGAGGCGATCTCCACCGCCGCGCCCAGCCGGCTCTACGAGGGCCCGCGCGACGCCGACGCCCTGCTGGCGCACCTGGGCTACTCGTCCTTCCGGCCCGGCCAGCGTGAGGCGGTCGACGCGGCCCTCGCCGGCCGCGACGCCCTCGTCGTGATGCCGACCGGCGGCGGCAAGAGCCTCTGCTACCAGCTGCCGGGACTCGCCTCGGCCGATCTGGCGATCGTCGTCAGCCCACTGATCGCCCTGATGGCCGATCAGTGGCGGCGGCTCATCGACGGCGGCCATCCCGCCGTCATGCTCGCCTCCGGCCTCGCCGACGAGGCGATGCGCGACGCACTCGACCGGATCCGCGACGGCCGCGCCCGGATCGCCTACTGCTCGCCCGAGCGCTTCGGCTCGACCGCCTTCCTCGACGCGGTCGGCCGGCGCCGCGTCGACCTGCTCGCCGTCGACGAGGCCCACTGCGTCTCGGAGTGGGGGCACGACTTCCGGCCCGATTACCTGCGCCTGCCGCGGGCGATCGAGCGGCTCGGTCGGCCGACGGTCATCGCTTGCACAGCGACTGCGACCGAGGAAGTCTCGGCCGAGATCGTCGGCCGCCTCGGCCTGCGCGAGCCGCTGCTCGTCCGCTCCGGCTTCGACCGGCCCAACCTGTCGTTCGACATCGTCGCCCTCGAGGGTGCGGGCTCGAAGGCGCGCAAGCTGGGGCTGCTCGAGCGTGGCCTGGCCGACCCGGCCAACCGGCCGGCGATCGTCTACTGCGGCACACGGCGAGACACCGAGGAGGTCGCCGAGGCGCTGCGGGCGACGGGCCTGCTCGCCGCCGCCTACCACGCCGGCATGGCCGCCGACGAGCGCGCCTCGACCCAGCACCGCTTCATGGCCGGCGACGCCGAGGTGATCGTCGCCACCAACGCCTTCGGCATGGGCATCGACAAGGCCGACGTGCGCTCGGTCTGGCACTGGGCGATACCGACGAGCGTCGAGGCCTACTACCAGGAGGCCGGCCGCGGCGGCCGTGACGGCGCCCCGGCCCGTGCCGTTTTGCTGGCGATGCGCTCGGACCTCGGCCGGCTGATCCGTTTCAACGAGCAGCGCGCCGTCGAGCCGGCGCAGGTCGTCGAGTACCTGGGCCGGCTGCGGCGCGCGGTCGAGGCCGGCGATGGCGGCGACTCGCTGACGATCGACAACCCGCGCGACGACCGCGATCGCATCCGCCTGGCGATCGCCGAGCGCGCCGGCGCCTGCTCGATCGAGCCGGCGCCGGGGGGCCGGCTGACGGTGACCCTGAGCGGCTCGCTCAACCGGGCGCGGGCGACGGCCGCCTGTCGCGTCGCCCAGGACCGCGGCTGGCGTGCCTACCGCGCCGTCGAGGAGTTCAGCTTCTCTGGGCGCTGCAGGCGGCGGGCGCTGCTCGATCACTTCGGCGACTCGACGCCCGGAGCCCCGAGCGGCCGTTGCTGCGACGTCTGCGACCCCGATGGCTGGCTGCCCGATCCGAGCGAGATCGTCATCCGCAAGGCCAAGCGAGGCGCGGGCAAGCAGGTGGCCGCCCCGCCCGAGCTCTCCGAGGCCGACACGGCTCTGTTCGAGGCGCTGCGGGCCTGGCGCCGCGACGCGGCCGGCGACAAGCCGGCCTACACCGTCGCCCATGACGCGACGCTCAGCACGATCGCAGCCGTTCGGCCGGCCGACCGCGACCGGCTCGCCGAGATCCGCGGCATCGGCCCGACGTTCCTCGACCGCCACGCGGAGGCGGTGCTCGTCCTGGTCGCCAGTGACACCTCTGCACCCAGTGCACCCGAGTGATATCTGCGAGGGTTCGCCGGGCGATGAAGTTCGACTATCTGAGCCCGGCCGACGCGGTCCTCGAGCCGAGGGGCTGAGCCGGCGATGCCCGTCGACCCCACCGAGCACGATCACTTCATCCTCCGCCAGCGGATCCGGCCGATGGTCAACCAGTACGAGTTCAGCCTGCCCGCGGGCCCGGCCGGCGGCGAGGAGCAGCGGTTCTGCTTCGTCCAGCAGAAGCGGTTCAAGTTCAAGGAGGACATCCGCTTCTACGCCGACGACACCAAGGAGCAGGAGCTGATGCGGATCAAAGCGCGCCAGCGCTTCGACCCGCGGGCCCGCTACGACGTCACCGATCAATCCGACCAGAAGATCGGCGAGATCCAGAAGGTATTCGGCCAGTCGCTGCTGCGCTCGACCTACGCGATCTTCGACGCCAACGGCGAGGAGGTGGCCCGCGCCCGCGAGGCCAACATGCTGACCGCCGTCCTCCGCCGCATCGCCGGCTTCGTCCCCTATGTGGGCGACTTCGCCGACTTCCTGCCATTCCCCTACGACTTCGAGTTCCTGCGCGGCGAGCAGCGCATCGGCATAAACCGCCGCCGCCGCTGGAAGCTCCGCGACATCTACGACATCGACATGAGCGCCGACGCCGAGCGAGCGCTCGACCGCCGCCTGGTGCTGGCGATCACCGTAGGCATGGACGCCCTGCAGGCCCGCTGAGCCCGGCGCTCGAGCGACCCGAGCGTTCCCTCAGGCCGGGGGCGCGGCGGAGGCTGCCCTGCCGGCCCTCGCTGCCTTCAGCCGCGCCGTCTTGTCGAGCGCGACCTTGCGCAGGCGGACCGACTCGGGCGTGACCTCTACGCACTCGTCCTCGCGCAGGAACTCCAGCGCCTGGTCGAGCGAGAGCTGCCGCGGCGGCACCAGCCGGATCAGGACGTCCGACGTCGCCGAGCGGATGTTCGTCAGGTGCTTTTCCTTGGTCGCGTTGACGTCGAGGTCGTCGGCACGGGCGTTCTCGCCGACGATCATGCCCTCGTAGACCTCCTCGCCGGGGCCGATGAAGAGCGTGCCGCGCTCCTGCAGGCCGAAGAGCGCGAAGCTCGCGGTCTTGCCGCTGCGGTCGGCGACCAGGGCCCCGGTGGGACGCGTTCGCAGGTCGCCCGCCCACGGCTCCCAGGTCTCGAAGACGTGGTGCATCAGGCCCGTTCCGCGCGTCTCGGTCAGGAACTCGGTTCGGAAGCCGACGAGGCCGCGGGCGGGCACCAGGTAGTCCATTCGCACGCGCCCCGAGTCGTGGTTGACCATCTGCTCGAGGCGGCCCTTGCGCAGCGCCAGCAGCTGCGTGACGACGCCGACGTAGTCGTCGGGAACGTCGATCGAGAGGCGCTCGACCGGCTCGCAGAGCTTGCCGTCGATCTCGCGCGTCAGCACCTGGGGCTGGCCGGCGGTCAGCTCGAAGCCCTCGCGGCGCATGATCTCCAGCAGGACGACCAGTTGCAGCTCGCCGCGGCCCTGGACCTCCCAGGCGTCGGGGCGCTCGGTGTCGAGGACGCGGATCGAGACGTTGCCGATCAGCTCCTGGTCGAGGCGGGCGCGGACCTGGCGCGCGGTCAGCTGGCTGCCCTCGCGGCCGGCCAGCGGCGAGGTGTTGATGCCGATGACGATCGACAGCGAGGGCTCGTCGACGGTGATGACCGGCAGTGGTCGCGGGTCCTCGGGATCGGCGAGCGTCTCGCCGATCGTCACCTCCTCGATGCCGGCGACGGCGATGATCTCGCCCGGCCCGGCCTCTTCGGCCGGCACGCGGTCGAGCGCCTCGGTGATGTACAGCTCGCCGACCTTCGCCTGCTCGATCGAGCCGTCGGCGCGGCACCAGGCGATCTGCTGGCCGGCGCGGATCGTGCCGTTGCGGACGCGGCAGAGCGCCAGGCGGCCGACGTAGGGGGAGGCGTCGAGGTTGGTGACGTGCGCCTGCAGCGGCATCGCCGGGTCATAGGCCGGCGCCGGGATGCGCTCGATCATCAGGTCGAGGAGGGGGGAGAGGTCGCTGCCCTCGACCCCCTGCTCGAGCGACGCCCAGCCGGCGCGGGCGTTGGTGTAGACGATCGGGAACTCGATCTGGGCCTCGTTGGCGTCGAGGTCGAGGAAGAGCTCGTAGACCTCCTCGACGACGGCCTCGATCCGCGCGTCGGGCCGGTCGACCTTGTTGACGACGAGGATCACCGGCAGCTCGGCCTCGAGCGCCTTGCGCAGGACGAAGCGCGTCTGCGGTAGCGGCCCCTCGGACGCGTCGACCAGCAGGAGGACGCCGTCGACCATCGTCAGGCCGCGCTCGACCTCGCCGCCGAAGTCGGCGTGGCCCGGGGTGTCGACGATGTTGAGCTTGACGCCGTCGCGCTCGACGGCGGTGTTCTTGGCGAGGATCGTGATGCCCTTCTCGCGCTCCAGGTCCATCGAGTCCATGACGCGCTCGTTGACGTCCTGGCCCTTGCGAAAGGCGCCCGTCTGCCAGAGCATCGCGTCGACCAGCGTCGTCTTGCCGTGGTCGACATGGGCGACGATGGCGACGTTGCGGAGGTTCTCCCGCAGGGTGGGCGTCGAGGTTCCGGCGGTCTCGGGGAGAGGGGTCATGAGGACCGGGAATGCTACGGTGGTCGCGTCGGGTGGCCATCCGGGTCGCCCGAGAGGTTCCGTTTCTCCCTACGCCTTCTCAGGTCTTCGGGGTCGCTGGATCTCCCCGAATCACCATAAGGAGACGTATCTATATGTCGCAGTCATTCGCCGATCTCGGCGTCTCAAAGCCGGTCGTGAGCGCACTCGCCTCACGCGGCATCAACAACCCCTTCGCCGTCCAGCGCCTCGTCATCGAGGACGTCCTGGCCGGCCACGACGTTCTCGTCCAGTCGCCGACCGGGTCGGGCAAGACGCTCGCCTTCGGCGTGCCGCTGGTCGACTCGATCGAGTCGGCCGAGCGCTGCCCGGCGGCGCTGATCCTGGCGCCGACGCGCGAGCTCGCCAGCCAGATCGTCGACGAGCTCGAGGGCATCGGCCGCGCCCGTGGCCTCACCGCCGTCGCCGCCTACGGCGGCGTGGGCATCCAGCCGCAGATCAAGCGCGCCGCCAAGGCGCAGATCCTGGTCGCCACGCCGGGTCGTCTCGAGGACCTGATCGCCCGCCGGGCGGTCTCGCTCGACGCGGTTCGCATCCTCGTCCTCGACGAGGCCGACCGCATGCTCGACATGGGCTTCAAGCCCGTCGTCGACCGGATCGTCAAGCAAACGCCCCGCGATCGCCAGACGATGCTCTTCTCGGCGACGCTTGCCGGCGCTGTCGGCAAGATCGCCAAGGCCTACACCCACAACGCACGGCGGCACGTGCAGGAGCCGAAGGTCGAGAAGCATGCCGAGGTCGAGCACCGCTTCGTCCACGTCAGCCACGACGGCAAGCTGCCGGCCCTGGTTGACGAGCTGCGCGACGCCAATCGCGGCCGCACGCTCGTCTTCGTACGGACCAAGCGCGGCGCCGATCGCCTCGTCAAGAAGCTCAACGCGAGCCGCCTGCCGGCGGTGGCGATGCACGGCAACAAGTCGCAGAGCCAGCGCCAGCGAGCCCTGGCGAGCTTCGAGCGCGGTGACGTCGACACCCTCGTCGCCACCGATGTAGCCTCGCGCGGCATCGACGTCGAGGACATCACCCACGTCATCAACTTCGACATGCCGGAGGACCGCGACGCTTATGTCCACAGGATCGGGCGAACCGGCCGCGCCGGCCGCGCCGGCGCCGGGGTCAGCTTCGTCCTCGCCGACCAGAAGCGGGAGATGCGCAGGATGGCCCAGGACCTGGGCCTCGTACGGGAGTTCGACGCCCGCTAGGTTGGCGCTGGCGCTGGCGGCGGCCGTCGCCGCCGGCGTCTTCTACGACGGCGGCTTCTCGCCGGCTTCGCGCACGGTCTTCGGCTGCCTGGCGCTGGCGGCGCTCGCCTCGACGGCGGTCGCCATGCCGGCGGACGTTCGAGCCTTCGCCCGCGAGCCCGTCGTGCTCGTGCTCTGGGGGCTGGGGCTGCTCGGCGCCCTCTCAGCGGCCTGGGCGGTCGGCTTCGCCGCCGACTCCCTGCGCTGGGGCCTCGTCTGCGCGGGCTACGGCGCCCTCGTCATCGTCGCAGCGACGCTCGGCCGCCGACCGCGGGGAGCGCAGGAAATCGCCGTCGGCATCGCCGCCCTGGCAGCGGTCGCCGGCCTCATCGGCCTCGCCGCCGCGGCGCTCTTCGCCGAGCCGCTTGCCGACCGGATCGGTGGCTCCTGGCGCCCCGGCGGGCCGCTCGAGTACTCCTCGGCGCTGGCGCTGCTCGAGGTATCGGCGCTGCCAGTGCTGTTGCGGGCGATGTGCACGCCGCGACGCTCGATCGCCTCGCTCGGGGCCCTCGCCGCGGCGGTCGCCGCCGCCGTGCTGGCGCTGGCCGCGAGCCGCGAGGAGATCGCCTTCGCGGCTCTGCTCGGCGCGCTTGCCCTGGCGCTGCCGCGGGCCTGCGCCCGTGCCGACCGTCGCTCGGTGCTCGCAGCGCTGCTGCTGCTCGTCGCCGCGGGCGCCGCTGCGCAGCTCGTCGCCGGCGGCTACGTCGCGCCGCGCCATCACGGCTCCGGCGCCGGCCGGCTGCTTGGCCTGGCGCTCGTCCTCGCGGCCGCACCGGCGGTCTGGCTCGGACTGCGCGCGGTGGCGGGCGCGGGACGGCGGCTGCCGATCGCGCTTGGCCTGCTCGCCGTCGTCAGTCTCGTCGCCGCGCTGCCGCTCGCCTTCGGCCCGCCGGCCGAAGGCGCCGGCCAGACCGACGCCCAGCGCCGCCACGGCATCGAGGCCAGCGCAGGCCTTCTCCACGGCCGGCCCGCGACCTGGGGCGCGGCGCTCGAGACCTTTGCCGACCGTCCTCTGTACGGCGCCGGGGCCGACTCGTTCCTCGCCGCGAGCGCCCGCCATCAGGACCACGGCCCCGTCCGCTTCGCTCATAACCTGCCGTTCGAGCTGGCGGCGGAGCTCGGCCTCGCCGGCGCCGCGCTGGCGCTGGCGCTCTACGCCGGTGCTGCCCGCCTGCTCTGGCGTGCCCGTGGCACGCCAGCCGCCTGGCTGCTGGGCCCGGCGGTCGTCGGCTTCCTGGCGGCGAATCTCGTCGACTGGCCCTGGCACCTGGCGGGCTCCGGCGCCGTCTGGGCGATCGCGCTCGGCGGCCTGCTCGGCTGCAGCCGAGCAACCGGCCCGGCGAGCGGGTAGTGTCGCCGCGAAGCTCAGACCTACCCACCAAGACCAGGAGAGAACTTTGCGAACCATCCGTTTGATTGCCGTCCTCGGCGTGACCATCGTGGTCGCCGCCGGCTGTGGCAGCTCCAGCAAGAAGCTCAGCTACAGCGCCTTCATCGACAAGGCGAACACGATCTGCCGGACCGGCTCGGCTGAGGTCAAGGGCGCCAAGAGCAGCGACGCCGCAGGCACGATCCTCAGCAAGTACGTGCCGCAGCTGAAGGCGCTGAAGCCGCCGGATGTCCTCCAGCCCTACCTCAACACGTTCATCTCGACGACCGAGCAGGAGGTCGAGGCGCTGAAGAAGAACGACCAGAAGACGTTCGACGCGGTCAACGTCCAGAACAACGAGGCCGCCTCAAAGATGGGCACCAAGGAGTGCATCGGCTAGCCAGCCGACGAGGGACGCCGCGCCGGTCGCCGGGCCCACCCTGCGACCGGCCGGTGGCCTTCGCCTCAGGGCCGAGGCCGCTTAGCTGGGCCTCTCGTTGCCGGGGTCGAAGAGCAGGCGATCGAGCCTGCCGATCACCCCGCGGCGCTCGAGCGCGACCAGATCGACGCGGCGAAGCGACGGCGCATCGAAACGGCTGACCTGGCGGCTGCCGACGCGGCGCGAGCCGGCGAAGGCGAAGCCGGGAAACGGTGACCTCGGCGCTGCCGGGACGGCGACGCCGACGAGGTCGATCTCGCGCACGGTCGGAGCAGGATCGAGCACCCGGCCGGCGAGCAGGTGCCCGTACTCGTCCGACCAGTCGATCGGCCGCAGCAGCGGGTGGAGGTCGTCCCTGAGGTAGGCGACCAGCGGCGCCGCGGCGCTGATCGGCGCGATGACCAGGCGTGGCGTCTCGTGGTCGCCGACGATGGAGGCGACGCTGCGCCAGTCCGGGCGCTGGAGGCTGGGGCTGAGGATGATCGCCGCGGTCGCGACGGCGAAGGCGGCGCAGGCCGTCGCGGCGATCGCCGGACCAAGCCGACGAGCCCTGCGGCTGCCGAGGCCGATCGCCAGGGCGACCAGCAGCGGCACGAGCAGCCCGCTCTCGTTGCGGACGTCGAAGTAGTTCGCGCCGGCGAGGGCGAGGGCCAACGGGGCCAGCAGCCCGCAGGCGGCTATCGCAACAGCGATCAGGGCGCCGCGGCGCTCCCGCGCCAGCCCCCGCTTGGCGAGGATCGCAGCGGCGGCGAGCAGCGCGAGGGCGAGCACGACCGCGGCGGCCTTGCCGACGCCGGCGCCGGCGCTGCTCGTGGCGGCAACCCCACGCGGGCCGAGGCGCTGCCCGCTCGCGAAGCTGACGCCGACGTTGACGACGCGCGTCGCGACCGGCAGCCGCAGCGCCTTGATCACCTCGGTGTGGTCGCTCTGCTGGTCGAGGGCGACCGGCAGCAGCGCCAGTGTCGTCAGCCCGATGCCCGCCGTGGCGAGCGCCGGCGCCAGGCGGCGACGGGCGGCGATGAGCAGCCAGAGCGCCTCCGGTGCGACGAGGAAGGCGGCGAAGTAGTGGCTGGCGAGCGCCAGCGCCGAGACCGTCGCCCACCACAGATACGAGCGGGCGCTTTGCCGCCGCAGGGCGCGAGCGAACAGCAGCAGGCCGGCGCTCGCCAGCAGGATGAACAGCGCGTAGGCCCGCGCCTCCTGTGAGAACCAGATCAGGAACGGGTTGAAGGCGACGAGGGCGGCTGCGAGGAGCCCGGCGCGAGGCGAGGCGAGCTCGCGGGCGGCGAGGTAGGCGACAGGAATCGTCAGCGTGCCGAGAAGCGCCGACAGCGAGCGCAGCCCGATCGCACCGGTGCCGAAGAGCTGGGACCAGCCCCAGGCGAGGATGTAATAGAGGTGGGGGGTCCGCTCGGACTCCGGCACGATCTGCAGCGTCGCGCCGAGGTGCGGCTGAAGGACATTGGCGGCCGTAACCGCCTCGTCGTGGTCGAGGCTCTGGATGCCGAGGGTGAGAAAGCGGATCAGGCCGCCGGCGGCGACGATCGCGAGCAGCAGCCAGAGATGCGGCGACAGGCGCCAGCCGTCGCGCGGGATGAGCGCCGGAACCTTCACGGGGGGAAAGCGTCCGTCGGCGCTCTAAGCAGCGACTAAAGAGCGCTCGGGCTGGGTCGGGCCGCGCCGGTCGCCTTTCTAGAATCCTCGCGATGCCGTTTACTCGTCGCCTCCTCGTCGTGCTGGCAGCCCTGCTGGCGCTCGCCGGTGCGGCGAGCGCCGCATCGGCGGCGACCAGCACCGGCAGCTGGCATCCCGACGTCGCCGCCGCGAAGCGCTACGCGGAGAGCCGCTCGGGCAGCGTCCGCTTCGCCTTCATCGGTCTCAGCGGCCACCTGCGCGGCTTCCACGCCGGTCAGACGGCGCCCCTGGCGAGCGTCTTCAAAGTGATGCTGCTGGCCACCTACCTGCGCCAGCCATCGGTTCGCCACCGCGAGCTGACCAGCAAGGACCGCGACCTGCTCGACCCGATGATCCGGCGCTCCGACAACAACGCGGCGACGAAGGTCCGCGACATCGTCGGCCGCAAGGCGATCGAGCGCTTGGCCCGTGACGCCGAGATGAAGAGCTTCAGCTACAACCAGGTCTGGGGGCTGTCGCGAACGAACGCCAGCGACCAGGCCTCGTTCATGGATCGGCTCGACGACTTCGTCCCCGCTCGCCACCGCGCCTACGCCCGCAAGCTGCTCTCTTCGATCGTCGACTCGCAGAGCTGGGGCGTCGGCAAGGTCCCCCACGACGGCTGGAAGCTCTACTTCAAGGGCGGCTGGGGCAGCGGCAGCGGCCGCGTCGACCACCAGGTCGCCTTCCTCGAGCGCGGTGAGCACAGGATCGCGCTGGCGATCTTCACCGAGTTCGACCCCAGCCACGACTACGGCAAGCGCACGCTGCGGGGCGTCGCCGCCCGCCTGCTCAAGGGCCTGCCGGCCGACCTCTAGGCGCGCCGGACCGGCGCGGCTCTATGACGTGCTGTTCGGGTCCTCTTCGGCCGCGAGCTGCAGCGAGCCATCCATCGCGTTGTCGAAGTGCTGGCGCTGGATCGGCAGAGCCCATTCGACGAGCTCCTGCACCGGCTGCTCGCCGGCCTGCTCGTTGAGCTTGCCCAGCACCGCCCAGTGACCGACCTCGGCTGCCTCGGCCATCGTCAGGAACTCGAAGCCGTCGAGGGCGTCTGCGTCCTCGCCGAGATAGGTCCGCATCATCTCGGTCGCCTCGTTCTTGGTCTCCTGGGCCTTCTCGAGGATCGCGGTCTTCTTGCCGTCGCGGGAGTCGGCGAGCTCGGTGCAGCGCTCCTCGGTCTGGCGTGCCTCCTCGCGCATGCGCTCGAGCGTCTGCGCGAGTTGCGAGTCCTCGGTCAGGCCGGCGACCTTCTCGGTCGCGCCCTGGGCCGCCATCGCCAGGCCGGTTACCTCTCCAAGCTTCTCTTCGAGCACGGTCAGATCCGCCATCTCTGCCTCCTTCGGTTGGTGACGGTTGACCGATTACCCCGGCGGCGGTCGCGGAAACAGCCGCAGACGCTTGGCTCAGTCGCCGGGCGGGTAGCCGCGCTCGGCGGCGGGCTCGAGCACGACGAGCGGGATCTGGCGCTCGGTGAAGGTCCGGTAGCGGTCGAGAGCGGGGAAGCCGGCGGCGAAGCGGCGCCAGAGCTCCGCCTGCTCGACGCCCTCCGTCTGCCGGGGGACGACGCGCTCGCGACGGCTGCCGAACACGGCGACGCCCCAGCCGGCGTCGCGGAGGTTCAGCCACCACGCCGGCGTTCGGTTCGAGCCGGCGTTGGCGGCGATGACGATGAAGCGATCGCCGTCGGGCATGTAGATGACCGGCGTCCGGCGGGTCTTGCCACTGCGGCGCCCGACGGTCTCGATGACCATCACCGGCGCCCCGAACCAGCGGCGGATCAAGCGCCCGCCGCTGATTCGGAACAGCCGTCCATGGAGGTCCGCCGCGACCTGCTGGAAGCGAGGCATCCTCGTCCAGAGGTTGAACAGGCGTGCTACCCGGGCCGACATCGGCCCAATGCTAAGCCGCGCTCGGGATGAGCGGTCCTAGGCTGGCTGCGCGGCCGCGGGGTCCGGGGCGCCCAGCTGCGTGACGTCGGGCGCCTCATAGACCTTGCCGGGAACGCCGCCGATGATCAGCACTCGCATGCCCTCATCGCCGGGCCAGACCTTGCGGCTGACGCCGCTGCCGACCCGGACCATCGTCTCGGGGTCGACCGCGTGCCGCTCGCCCTCGATCTCGATCTCGCCGCCGCCGCTGAGGACGACGTAGGCCTCCTCCTGGCCGTCCTTGGCGTGATCGTGCTCGGGGTACTGCTCGGCGTTCGCCGGCATGTCGATGACCTGCATGCCGAAGGACTCGATGCCGAGCTCGGCCCGGGCGCGCTTGAAGGCGCCGTAGAAGACGGCCTCCATGTCCTCGATCTTCTTGACCGTGAAGTTGCTCATGTTGCCTCCTGGGAATGGCTGGGGGGATATTGGGTTGTCGGGGGTGACGCGGCGGCGAATATAGCATCCGTACGAACGTTCGTGCGGATGCTAGGATGGCCGCCATGGCGACCGCCTTGAAGGACCGTCCCAAGCCGCCGGCCGGGCCCAGCACCCGGGAAGCGATCCTCGCCCGCGCCGTCGATCTCGCCTCGACCGACGGCCTCGAAGGCCTGACGATCGGCCGGCTGGCGTCCGACCTCGGCATGAGCAAGAGCGGCCTCTTCGGCCACTTCGGCTCGAAGGAGGAGCTGCAGCTCGCGACCGTCGCCGTCGCCGCCGAGCGCTTCATCGCCGAGGTGATCGCGCCGCTCGCCGATCGCGACCCCGGCGTTGCACGGCTGCACGCTCTCTGCGACGCCT
Organism: Solirubrobacterales bacterium; assembly: GCA_033856175.1. GTDB lineage: Bacteria > Actinomycetota > Thermoleophilia > Solirubrobacterales > 70-9 > JAWVFK01. The sequence continues at coordinate 121,163 of JAWVFK010000006.1, forward strand.
ACATCGGCTACCTCGAGCGCGAGGTCTTTCCCGGCGGCTGCTTCCTCGCCGCCGCGGCGACCGAGTTCGACGCTCGCCCGGGCCCGGTACGCGATGCGATCCGCGACCTCGTCGCCGCCTGGCGCGGTGCGCTCGAGCGCGAGGGCCGTGCCGCCGGCGTCGAGGACCCGGGCCAGCTCGCCTTCGAGCTTCACGCGATCGCCCAGGGGGCGAACCTCAACTTTCAGCTCTTCGGCGAGCGCAAGGCATTTCGCCGCGCCCGCGTCGCCTTCGAGCGCCTGTTGCCGAAGGCATGACTCTGGCCGAAGGCATGACTGCGGCCGACGGCAGGAGTCGCCGCAAAGCGCTGCGACTGTCCGGCTTGGCGACGCTGGCGCTGTTCATCGTCCTGGCGGTTCTCGACCGGCGGATGACCGACGCCGGCGGCCCCGGCATCGTCGGCTTCGAGATCGCCGGCAGCGCCCACCGGGCCGCTGAGATCCTCGCCGATTGGGGCAAGAGCGGCCGCGACGCCGCCAGGCTCTCGCTCTGGCTCGACTTCGGCTTCATCGCCGCCTACATGACCCTTTTGACCCTTGCCGTCCGCAGCGCCCGCGACCGCGTCGAGCGTGGCAGTGGCAGTGGCAATGGCAATGGCCGGGCGCGGCTGGCGGCGATCGGCGGCGTCGCCGCGGTGCTGCCGTTCATCAACGGCGGCTGCGACGCGATCGAGAACGTCTTCCTCCTTCTCGTCCTCGGCGGCCACGGCGGCAGCGATGCGCCGCTGCTGGCGACCGTCTTCGCCTCGATCAAGTTCGTCTCGCTGGTGGCGATCCTCGCCTTCCTCCTCGCGGCGGCGCTGAGCCGGCGTGCTGCGATATCTCGAGCCGGCCGAGCGTGACCACGGCAGCGCGAGCAGAGGCGGCTGCCCCGCCGGCGAGCGCCGAGGTGGCGGAGTTCGTCGAGCGCTTCCGCTCGGCTTGGGCGGATCCGCAGCTCGAGCATTTCGAGGCGCTATTCCACGCCGACGTCGTGTTGATCCAGCCGCTGGTGCCAACGATGAGTGGGAGGCCGGCGGCGCTCGAAGGTTTTCGCCGCCTGCTCCACGGCTTCCGCGGCCTGCATGGTGAGGTCCTGAGTTGGCGCGGCGAGGGCGACACGGTCTTCATCGAGCTGGCGCTAAGCACGACCGGCCGCCGGCCGCTGGCCTGGACGGTCGTCGATCGGATCAAGCTCGAAGATGGCCTGATCCGCGAGCGGGTCAGCTACATGGACTCGCTGACCCTGCTGGTCGGGACCATGACGCGGCCGGCGTGGTGGCCGCGACTCGCCCGCCTGCAGCTTTCGCGCTAGCGCTTCAGGAGGCTCGGGAGATAGCGGCTTCGAGCTCGGCCTTGGTCATCTTCGACCGGCCCTCGATGCCAAGCGCGGTGGCGCGCTTGTAGAGCTCCTCCTTTGTTGGCGAGCTCGTCGGCGAGCCGCCGTTGCGCCGGCTGCCCCCGGTCGACGCGGCCTTGGACGCCGTGCTGGCCGACGCCGTGCTGGCCGGTGCCGAAGGCGTGGCCGCCGTCGGGGCCGTCGCTGGACCTGCCGGCTCGACGAGCGGCTGCGACAGGTAGCGCCAGATCGCGGCGGCGAAGCCTGCCAATGCTCCGAAGGCGAGCAACTTACGCATGCAAGACGAGCCTACCCGGCTCGCCGAGCAGAAAACCTCACCTCGGGCTAGAGCCCGTACTCCTCCATCAGCTTCAGCCAGACCTCGCTGCGGGTGGGGAAGGCGGGGATCGCCTGCCAGAGGCGATCGAGAGGGACCTCGGCGACGATCGCGATCGTCGCGGCGTGGAGGAACTCGGCGGTCTCGGCGCCGACGAAGGTTGCGCCAACCAGGACCCGCCGATCCTCGTCCACCACCAGCCGGCTCGTGCCCGCGGTGTCCTTGCCGACGAAGCTGGCGCCGGCGCTGCCGGCGGTCTCGACGTCGACCGCCTTCGCCTCGATGCCCGCCTCGCGGGCCTGCTCGAGCGTCTTGCCGACGGCCGCCACCTGCGGGTCGGTGAACGTCACCCGCGGCGAGCCGCGCTGCTCGGCGGTCGCGGCGGCGTCCTTGCCCAGGATGGTGTCGGCGGCGGCGCGCGCCTGGTACTTGCCCATGTGGGTCAGCAGGGCGCGGCCATTGACGTCGCCGATCGCGTAAAGCCAGTCGCGGCCGCCGACCCGCAGCTGATCGTCGACCTCGAGATAGCCATCCACCTCCACGCCGACCGTTTCGAGGCCGATCCCCTCGCTTCGCGCCCGGCGGCCGATCGCGACGAGGATCTCCTTGCCGCGAACGGGCTCGCCCTGCTCGAGCTCGACGACGATCTCGCCGTTCTCACGGCGGACGGCGCTGGCCTTGGTGCCGGCGCGGACGTCGACCCCCCGCTCGCGCAGTCCGTCGGCGACCTGCTCGCCGGCGAACGGCTCCTCGCTCGGCAGCAGCCGCTCGGCGGCCTCGACCAAGGCCACCTTGGATCCGAGGCTCGACCACGCCTGTGCCAGCTCAGCCCCGACCGGCCCGCCGCCGAGGACTACCAGGCTCTGCGGCGCGCGGTCGGCGGTCGTCGCCTTGCGGTTGGTCCAGGGCTCGACCTCGCGCAGGCCGTCGATCGGCGGGATCGCCGCCGCCGAGCCGGTGGCGATGACGACGGCGCGGCGGGCCGTGAGGACCTCGTCGCCGACGGTGACTCGGCGCTCACCGTCGAGGGCGGCTGCGCCGCGGACGAGGGCGATGCCCTTGTGCTCGAGCCAGGGGAGCTGCCCGGAGTCGTCGAGGTGGTGGATCACCTCGTCGCGGCGGGCGAGCGCCGCCGGGACGTCTACATCGCCCTTGACCGCCTCACGGGCGCCGGGCACCCGCTCGACCTCCTCCAGCAGCTCGGCCGGGCGCAGCAGTGCCTTCGACGGCATGCAGGCATAGAAGGCGCAGTCGCCGCCCACCAGCTCCGGCTCGGCGATCGCCACGTCGAGCCCGCCGTCGGCCAGGCGGCCGGCGCAGGCCTGCCCGGCCGGACCGGATCCGAGGACTACGACGTCAACCTCGCGCTCGCTCACGCAAGGTCTATACCCGCAAACCATCGTCAAAGCCCATCGTCAGTGCGGGGCGTTCGCGGTTTTGTCCGCGGATCGCCGGGTAGATGGCGCCAACATCCCCCCGACAGAGGAGGAATCCATGGAGTCCGAAGAAGGCGCTACGCCGTTCGAAAGCGGCAACGACGAGCCGGAGACCGGCGAGCAGGGTGCCGACACCGGCACGCAGGAAGAGGCCGGCGAGGAAGCCGGCGGCGACGAGGGCGGGGAGGAGGGCGCTTAAGCGCCCTCCTTTCTTGTTGTGACGGGCGCTTAGCGCCCTCCTTTTTTCATCTGGGAGGAGAGGCGGCGGATAGGGTCCGCCGATGCCGGCCAGCGCGAGCGCGGGGGAGCAGCCCCACCGCACCTCGGTGCGGCTGCTCGTCGTCCTCGCCTCGCTGCTCGCGTTCCTCTCGATCTTCACGACCTGGATCGATCGCCAAGCGCTCGATACCGGCGCCTGGGTAGATACCAGCGGCAGGCTGCTGGAGAACGAGCAGGTCTCCGACGCCGTTGCGACCTACGCCGTCGACCAGCTCTACGCCAACGTCGACATCGCCGGGCTGCTTCAGCGGCAGCTGCCGCGCGACTTCAAGCAGATCTCAGGTCCCGTCGCCGGTGGGTTGCGCGAGGTGGCGACCAGGGCGGCCGAGAAGGCACTGCGGACCGGTCGCATCCAGGTGGAGTGGAAGACGGCCAATCGGCTCGCCCACCAGACGCTGTTGAGGATCCTCGAAGGTGGCAACGCCGCCGTCAGCACCGAGGGCGGCCGCGTCGTCCTCGACCTGCGGCCGCTGGTCGAGCAGGTCGCGACGCGCGTCGGCGTCGATCCGAGGGTCGCCGAGGCGATTCCGGCAGATGCCGCCCGGCTCGAGATCCTGCGCTCGGACGAGCTCAGCCTGGCGCAGACGATCGCCCGCGCTGTCAAGGGACTGGCGCTGCTGTTCTCGCTCGGCACGCTGGCGCTGTTCGCGCTCGCCGCGTACCTGGCCCGCGGCTGGCGCTGGATGGTCGCCCTCGGTTACGGACTCGGACTGATCGCCGCCGCGGTCGCGGCGCTTGCCCTCCGCAAGGTCGCCGGCGGCCTCGTCGTCGACGACCTCCTTCGCAACGAGAGCGCGCGGCCGGCGGCCGAGGCGACCTGGGCGATCGGCACCTCGCTGCTCGTCAGCATCGCGACGACGGCGCTCGCCTACGGGGCGCTCTTCGTGCTCGCCTCGTTCCTCGCTTCGCCGGCGGAGCGAGCCCTGACCGTTCGCCAGGCACTGGCGCCGAGCCTGCGCGACCGCCCGGCCGCGGTTTGGTCAGCCTTTGCGGCGGCGGTCTTCCTGGCGCTGATCCTCTCGCCACCGCGGTCGCTGCGCGAGCTGGTGGCGACGACAGCGCTGGTCGCCCTGGCCGCGGCAGGGCTGGAGGCGCTGCGCCGCAAGACAGCGCGGGAGTTCCCCGACGCGCTGCGCGGCGAGTGGCGCGTGCGAATGCGCCAGCGGGCGCGGGAGGCCAGGCGGGAGGCGGCGCGGCGGATCGAGGCCGCGATCACCGAGCTGACCGACGATCGCGACCCCGCCGACGCCCGGCTTGAGCGGCTCGAGCGGCTGGCGGCGCTGCACGACCGCGGCGTCCTCGACGACGCCGAGTTCGACGCCGAGAAGAAGCGGCTTCTCGAGTCCTGAGAGCTGACTCAGGCGCCGGCGAGGGCGGCGGCGCGGCGCTCGGCGGAGATCGAGTAGGCGCGCGAGCGGGCGTGGAGGATCTTGTCGTCGGGCAGCTCGATGCCGTCGACGGCGTTGGTCGGGTCGAAGACCATGATCTGGCCGTCGGCCTCGAGCTCGGGTGCCAGCTCGGTCAGCTCGAGGTGGCCGAGCTCGACGGTTTCGCGCTCCTCGGGCCAGGGCACCGTCGGATCGTCGATCGAGTCGCTCTCCTCACCGAGCCGTGCCAGCAGGGTGAAGGCGATCGGGCCGCCGGCCAGCCGCTCGCCCAGCTCGGTCTGGAGGTAGTCGCCGTCGAGGCCGTCGATGTCCTCCTCGGCGGCGCTGTGGGCGCCGGCCTCGGGGATGAAGCGGTAGCGGATGTAGCGCCGGTCCCCCTCGGCATTCACCAGGCCGAAGGCGTGGAGGCTGTTGTATTCGCAGGTCGCGTAGCTGACCGGCGGCACCAGGCTCGGAATGATCAGCTGCAGCGCCGCCGCGGTCTCTGGGTGCTCGCCGAGAAAGGCACCGACCTTCTCCATGTTCGGGCCCTCCGTCCCTGGGTCGGGCCTGCGGGCACGGAGGAACGCGAGGAAGTCCTCGGCGTTGCGGACGAAGAAGACGGGCAGGCTCAGCGCGACGATGTCGGTCGCCGAGCCGTCGGCGAGATGGAACTTGACGGCGAGCCCGCGTCCCTCGAGCCGCTCGGCGTCAGAGGCCTCGGGCCTGCCGCCGCCGTTGGAGAACCGCGCCGTAACCGCGACGGGCTCGTCCTGCAGATGGCCGGCGCGGCTCAACTCCCTGGCGCCGGGGGCGGGGGTGAAGCTGCCGCGGCAGAAGCTGCCTTTGGCGTGGGCAGCGCGGAAGCCCGCGTGCTCGCCGCCGGCCAGCTCCGACATCGCGGCGATGATCTCGTGATCCAGCTCCCCCATCGCCGGGCAGCCTACCGGCCGCTGCCGGGCGCGGGCTAAGCTCATCTGGATGGCAATCGAGAAAGCGATCGAGAAGGCAACCTTTGGCGCCGGCTGCTTCTGGCAGGTCGAGGTCGAGTTCCGCAACACGCCGGGCGTGACCGACGTCGCCGTCGGCTACTCGGGCGGCGAGGTCGAGCACCCGACCTACGAGCAGGTCTGCCGCGCCGACACCGGCCACGCCGAGGTCGTCGAGGTCAGCTTTGACCCTGGCGAGGTCTCCTACTCCGAGCTGCTGGAGAAGTTCTTCTCCCTCCACGACCCGACCCAGCGGGACCGCCAGGGGCCCGACGTCGGCCGCCAGTACCGCTCGGCGATCTTCTTCCACAGCCCCGAGCAGGAGCGCGAGGCGATCGCCGCCCGCGACGCCGAGCAGCCCAAGCACCGCCAGCCGATCGCCACCGAGATCTCGCCGGCCAAGCCCTTCTGGCGCGCCGAGGACTACCACCAGCGCTACCTCGAGAAGCGCGGCCTCGCCACCTGCCGGATCTAGCTCGGGGCTCAGCCCTTCTGGAGGATGACCAGGTGGCCGTTGGGCTCGAGCACGACCCGCTCGACGGCCTCGAGCCCGCTCAGGCCCCGCTCCTGGACGACTGAGCGCAGCTCGGCCTCGCTGATCGCCTCACGCTCCATCGAGCGGCGCTGGAGGCGGCCGTCCTCGACCAGCACGCGCGGCTTGCCCTCGAGGATCCGCGACGCCCTGCGACTGCGATAGGTGAGGCGGACGAAGAGGTAGTTGGAGCCGAAGAGCACGGTGGCGCCGACGAAGCCGCCGACGAGCGAGTTGTCGGGACCGATCAGCGCGTTCTGGAGCGCGTTGGAGACGAGCAGCAGGACGGCCATGTCGAGCATGTTGAGCTGGCCGAGCTCGCGCTTGCCGCCGAGCCGCAGGGCGACGACGAGGAAGACGAAGACGCCGAACGAGCGCAGGATCTTCTCGCCGAGCGGGATCTGGATCGAGAAGAGGCTGTGGGCGAGCGACGCGGTCAGCGCCGAGTGCGAGTCCATCGAAGCCCGCTTCGGCGGCGGCGGGGCCGCTCCTGCCGGAGGCTGGCCGCTGGCGGCCGGCGATCAGCCGTTGGCGGCTTCGGCCTGCTGCTCTTCGAGGCGCTCGAGCGGGTCGTCGCTCGCGGGCGTGGAGTCGTCCATCTCGGCGGCGACGGCGAGCGCCTCGCGCCGGGCCTGGTCGCCGGCGGCCTTGATCTCCTTCTCGGCATCCTGGCGGGCGCGCTCGGAGTGCTCGAGGCTGCGCATCTCCGCCTCGCGGCGGGCCTGCTCGCCGGCGGCCTGGGCCTTCGAGGCGACCTCGTGCTGGAGGGACTCCTGGATCGCCTTCAGCCGCTGCTCGGTCTCGGCCTGGACGCGCTGCTCGGCCTCGCGGCGGGCGCGGTCGGCCTCCTCACGGGCGCGCTTGCTGGCGCTGCGGCGGGACTCCTCGGCCTCCTCCTCCAGGCGGCGCTCGATCTCGGCTCGGGCCTGCTCCTCGGCCTGATGCCGGGCCTGCTCGGCGCGCTCGTCGATCCGCTTTTGGATCTCGATCTGCTGGACGCGCAGCCGCTCCTCGGCCTTGGCCCGCGCCGTCTGCTCGGCCTCGCGGGCGACGCGCTCGGCGACGACCTTCAGCCGCTGCTCGACGTCACGACGCATCTTCTCGACGTTGGCGCGGGCTTCCGCCGTCTCCGCCTCGGCCTGCTCGCGGGCACGAGCCTCGCGGGCGGCGGCGAGGTTCTCGGCCTCGCGGCGGGCCCACTCGGCCTGCGCGGTGCGCTCGGTCGCCCGCTCCTCGGCGAGCCGCGCCCGCTGCTGGGCCTCACGGGCCAGCTCGAGCGCCTTCTCGACTCGCTCGGCGGCCTGGCGCTCGGCCTCGCGGGCGGCGCGGACGGCGTCGCGGGCGCGCCGCTCGCGGGCTCGAAGCTTGGTCGCGACGCGGTGGAGCTTCGCCTGCATCTGGGCCTTGAGCTTGCCGTAGAGCCGCCATTCGGCGTCGCGGGCGAGGCGCTCGACCTCGGCCCTGATCTGTTCGTCGGCCTGGCGGTGGATGCGCTCGGCGGCGGCCCTGATCGCGTCCTCGTCGAGCTCACCCTCGGCGGCGACGAGCGCCACCGCCTCGCGGACGGCGGCGTGCTGGAGGCGCAGGCTGGCGAGGCGCTCGGAGGTCTCGCGGACGCGGTCGGCGCTGGCTCGCGCGACGGCCATCTGGCTCGCCAGGGTCGTCCCCGGCTGCACGGGTTGCGCGGGCTGCTGGGCCTGGGGCGGCTGCGGCTTCGCCAGCGGCGGGTCGTGAACCTCGAAGTGGGTCGGCTGCTCGAAGGCGGCCTGGTCGAAGAGGGAGGTGCCGCCGCCGCCCGGGCCGGCGTGCTCGGATGGCAGCTGGGGATGGATCTCGGGGGTGGGCAGGCCGACGATCAGCCACTCGTCGGTGCGCGGCTCATCGCCGCCGCCACGGGCGTCGATCGACTCCTCCTGCGCTGGGTCTCGTCCCTGCTCTCGATCCATGCGGGCCAAATACTAGAGTCACTAGAGTCCGCGGCGATGGACCCAACCGAGCTCGCGCTGGCCGGGATCTCCCGCCAGGCACAGATGGTGCGCGACGGCGAGGTCTCGGCGACCGAGCTGGTCAGCCTCTATCTGGAGCGGATCGAGCGGATCGACCCCCAGCTCAACTGCTTCCGCACCGTCTACGCCGAGCAGGCGCTGGCCGAGGCCAGGCTCGCCGACGAGCGCCGCGGTGACGCCGAGCGCCCGCTCAACGGCGTCGCGATCGCCGTCAAGGACTGCCACGACGTCGCCGGCGATCTGACCAGCCACGGGTCGAACGCCTTCGACCAGCCGGCGGCCGAGGACTGCGAGCTGGTCCGCCGCCTGCGCGAGGCCGGCGCGATCATCCTCGGCAAGACGACGCTGCCCGAGCTGGCGATCTACGGCTTCACCGAGAGCGAGGCCCTCGGCATCACCCGCAACCCCTGGAACACCGAGCGCACCCCGGCGGGCTCCAGCGGCGGCAGCGGCGCCGCGGTGGCCGCCGGCCTGTGCTCCGCGGCGACGGCGTCCGACGGCGCCGGCTCGATCCGCTTCCCGGCGAGCAACTGCGGCCTCGTCGGGCTGAAGCCGTCGCGGGGGCGGGTCTCGCTGGCGCCGCTGGCCGAGCACTGGCACGGGCTCTCGGTCTACGGCGGGCTTGCCCGCACCGTCGCCGACGTCGCGCTCTATATGGACACGGTCGCCGGCTCGACGCCGATCGACGCCGATGCGGCGCCGGCGCCGGAGCGCCCCTTTGCCGAGTCCGCCAAGACCAGCCCCGGCAAGCTGCGGATCGCCTGGTCGACCAAGCCGCCGCGAGCGGTGGCGCCGCCGATCGTCGGCGACGAGGTCCAGGCGGCGATGCACGCCACGCTCGAGGTCGCTCGGGGACTCGGCCACCAGGTCGAGAAGCGCGACCCGGCCTGGGGCTCGCTCGGCAACGCGATCACGGCCCACTACCTGCGCGGCATCCGCGACGACGCCGTCGGCTCGCCGCACTACGAGCGCCTCGAGCGGCGGACGCGCGGGATCTCACGCCTCGGTGGTCTGATCTCGGATCGGATGATCGAGCGCGCCAAGGACGGGCGCGCCGCCCACGCCGCCCGGATCAACGCGATCTTCGACGACTTCGACGTGCTGGTGACGCCGGTCGCCGGCGAGCCGCCGGTCGAGATCGGCCGCTGGGCCGGCCGCAGCGGCGCCCGCACCGTGATCGGGATGAGCCGGACCTATCCGTTCGGCGTCGCCTGGAACGTGCTCGGCAACCCGGCGCTGGTCGTGCCCTCGACGCTGACCGAGAGCGGCCCGGTCGGGACGATGATCATCGGCCGCCCCAACGACGAGGCGACGCTGCTCTCGCTGGGCGCTCAGCTCGAGGCCGAGGTCGGCTGGGCCGATCGCCGCCCGCCGCTGGCGCTGGCCTGAGCGATAGGGTGCGGGCGATGAGACGGAAGGGGCCGGAGGCGAGCAACGGAGCCCGTTTTGCCCTGCTCGCGCTTGGCTGTGTCGCCGCCCTGGGTGGGGTTGGCGCTATCGCCGGCTGTGGTTCGTCGACCAGCGTCACCGGCACCAACGCCCAGATCGCCGAGCCGGTCGCGACGGTCCAAATCAGCGAGAGCGAGTACAAGATCTCGCCGGCCAAGGTCAAGGTTCCGCGCAGCGGCCGGATCAGCATCCAGGCGACCAACGCCGGCCAGGAGTACCACGCCCTCCACGTGATCGTCCCCGGCAAGGTGTCGGCGGCGGCCTCTCCCGAGCAGCAGACCGCCCAGTCGGAGATCGGCGAGATCGATCCGGGCAACACCGAGACGCTCAACATCCAGCTCAAGCCGGGCACCTACACCTGGTACTGCCCGCTGTCGAACCATCGCCGCCTCGGCATGGTCGGCAAGCTGATCGTCCGCTAACGCGGGCTTCTCATCGCGGTTCGATAGCTCTGGCTCTCAGAAGTCTGAGCGCAGCCGCCGCCACTGCTTGCGACCCGGTCCTGGCGATTCGACGGCGCCGGCATCTCGCAGCTTCCGAAGCTGCTTGCGGATGTGCACGGCGCTGACGTCGGGAAGTGCCCTTTCGATGTCCTCCAGGGCGAACTCATCAGCCACCATCGAGCGAACGAATTCCTGGACGCGCTTTGCCTTCGACCCTCGACCGGCGGGAAACGCGCTGGTGCGGGACTCGAACTCCTTGTAGGCGGCGTTCAGGATCCCGAGGAAGTAATTCAGCCAGGGCCAGATGTCATGTTCGCTGCTTGCCCAGCCCTCGGTCGAGCGCTGCAGGCTCTCGTAGTAGGTCTCCTTGCTGTCAGCGACCAGCTTTTCGAGGCTGACGAAGCGGCCGACCTCATGACCGCATTGGTAGAGCAGTAGCAGCGTCAGCAGGCGCGACAGCCGTCCGTTCCCGTCCTGAAACGGATGGATCATCAGGAAGTCGAATACGTAGGCGCCGGCCAGGAGCAGGGGCGGGTGCTGGGCCGCCCTCGTCGCAACGTCGAAGCGCTCATGCAGCTCGTCCATCGCCCGCGGAGTCTCGAGCGGGCTGACACCCTCGAAGATCACGCCGAGCTTATTGCCGGCGCTGTCGTATCGCGCCACCTCGTTCGGTGCGCTCTTGAAGCGGCCGGCCCGAGATCGGGTGAACGAGTAGAGGTCACGATGAAACTGCTCGACGACCGAGGGTGTGAACGGGATCTGCGCGGCGCTGGAATGAATCGTGTCCAGCACCTTCCGGTAGCCCGCGATCTCCTCCTCCGAGCGATTCTGCGGAGTTGTCTTTTCCTGAACGAGGTCGGCGATCCGCTTCGCCGGCGCCGTGATGCTCTCGATGGCGTTCGAGGCTGCGGTGCTTTGGATCCGAGCGACTTCGGTCAGGGTTTCCAGCAGCTGGGGGTTCTGGTGGCGAAACGCGTCTTCCCGCCCCCGCCCCGCGGTCACTTCGCTGAGCGAGGTAACGGTCGACGCCGGCACCATGCCGAGGTGCTTCTCGAGTTCACGAAAGGTCTGCATCCAAATGGGTCCCAATTCGCTGAAATAGGTACTTTCGCAGCATCGTATACATTCCGCGCGCGGCCGAGAGCCCAGCCGCCTTCGGGGCTCTTCTGATCTCTGTGACCCGGGTTTTTGAGCGCGGCGCCGGGCTCAGCAGGACAGCTGCGCCAGCCGCTTGCGGTAGCGCTTCATCGAGGCGTGCTTCATGTCGCCGTGGGTCTGGTTGCGGAGGCTGGCGACGTTCTCGTGGTGGTAGGGCGAGGAAAGGCTCTCGTTGTGACCGATCACGTCCCTGCGCTTGATCCCGAGCCGGCAGCGCAGGTAGTTGGTCAGCGCCAGCGAGGCCCGCATCTGGGCCTTGTTGCCGAGCACATCGGAGTCGGCGAAGCCGACGTGCTCGATGCCGATTGCCGTGTAGTTGAGGCCGACCGTGTGCCGGCACATGATGCTCGTCTCGACGAGCTTGTAGATGCGGCCGTGGGGGCTGACGACGAAGTGCGAGCAGACGTTGGGCAGCTCGTGCAGCTCGGGGTCGGGGTTGTCGGGGGCGAAGGTGTTGCGGACGGCCTTCGCCGTCGAGGTCTGCGAGACGTGCTCGACGATGACGTGGGCGTTCTTGAGCTTGAAGCTGTTGATGCCGTAATGGCGCTTGGAGTAGGCGCGCATCTCCGACTTGCGCTTGGTCGGGAAGGGGATCTTCCAGTCGTGGATCGCCGGCCGGGGGGCGCCGGTGCTCGCGCCGCCGGCGAGCGTCGGCAGCGCGACCGCGGCAGCGATCGCCAGCACGGCAATGATCGAGAAGCCCCTGCGCATCGCTTCGATTGTAGGCGGGGTCGCGGGCCGTCCAAAGCAGCTGGCACGAGGGTTGGGCCGGATCGGCCAGCCGGCCCAGCGCTCCGGCCGGAACGGGTCCCTGTTGACGCGGCGCCGCCCAGCGCGCAAGAATGGCCGCGGGGTGGCACGAATGGGCGAGCAATCGATCGAGAGCCGGGCGGCGGCGGCAGCGGGCCAGCGCGCGCCCAAGATCAGCTTCGTCGAGCGCCTCGATGCGACCGCCCAACAGCTCGAGGACCTCGACACGGCGCGGCTCGTCACTCGCTTCCAGGCCGGTGACCGCGACGCCTTCGCGACGATCTACAGCCGCCACTTCGATCGCGTCTACGGCTACCTGAAGGTGGCGGTCAAGAGCTCGCACGAGGCCGAGGACCTCGCCCAGCAGGTCTTCATGAACCTGTTCGAGGCGCTGCCGCGCTACGAGCGCCGCAAGCAGCCCTTCCGCGCCTGGCTGTTCGTTCTCGTGAGAAATCAGGCGATCAGCTCGCTGCGCAAGCACAACAACATCGACGTCGAGGACCCCGCCCAGCTCGATCGCCGCCGCGAGGGCGCCGGGCTCAACGGCGGCGAGGACACCCTGCCGGTCCTCGACTGGATCACCGACCGCGACCTGATGATCTTCGTCGAGCGCCTGCCACTGCCCCAGCGCCAGGTCCTGCTGCTCCGCTACATGCTCGACCTCAGCAACAGCCAGATCGCCGAGATCCTTGATCGAACCCCGATGGACGTCGGCAAGCTCCACCACCGCGCCTTCACGTTCCTGCGCGACCGCCTGCAGGCCGTGGGGCGGGCGCCGGAGCAGCGTCATCATCCAGCGCAGTGGCGCCGGCGGACGACGCGTGTCCAGGTCCTGCGCTCGCGCCGGTTCGCGCTGACCTGGCGGACCTGAGCGCCGCCGGTCGGTGCGGGTGTGCACCCGCGCACGAGGTAGGCGGAAAATCCCGGCGCCGACCGGCGTTCTTCCGGTAGATGGCCGCGCGACCGAACCCTGGAGCACGACGACTGCTGATCCTGCTGGCGACGATGCTGCTGATCGGCGCGCTGGCGGGGATCGCCCGCGCCGACGACCCGGTGCCGGTTCCCCCCGACCCGACCGGGGGCGCCGCGCCGGCGGCTGTCGATCCGAACCCCTGCCCGACCGTCAACCAGACGGCCGGGACGACCAGCTGCGACACCCAGGTCACGCCGATCGCCAAGGACGGCGGCGGCCTTTTCACCCAAGTCGGCGGCGCGAAGTTCAACGAGACCCGCGCGATCAGCGGCTCATTCACGCCGATCACAGTCGACTTCTACGCCGTTCGCTTCTTCGACCAGAACAACGGCTTCGCCGGCGGCGCCGCCTGCAGGGACCCAGAGACAGCATTCGCCGGGCTGGACGCCTGCGAGCGCGTGCCGGTCATCTGGCAGTACACCGACAGGGCGGGCGAGGGTCCCTTGTGGCGGGAGGTCTACCGCGGCGAGAGCAAGGGCTTTGTCGGCGCCATTGCCTACTACGCTCGCGGCCAGGCCTTGGCGGTCGGCGGCACGGGCAAGTATCCATACCGCGAGTTCTCCAGGGACACCACCAGCGATCCTGACTCGGATCCGTCGGGCAAGGGCCGCGTCTGGGAGACGAGCCCGGCACGCTTCCAAGACTCCGATTGGCACGAGTACGGCGCCGACCAGAAGCCGACGACGCCGAACCTGCCCGCCGATCCTGCTCCCGTCGACGTCAAGGGTCCGGCCGGCCTCGCCAACGCGGTCGCCACGCCAATGCGCGCATTGACCGCCCTCGATTGCTCTCAGCTCGAGGAGTTCTGCGTCACCGGCGGCATCCAGCAGCTCTTCATGTGGCACAAGGGCGTGCTGGACAAATCCTATGGCAACGGCAGCCCCGAGCCCGCATTTGCGACCAGCTTCCGCTTCCGTGTGCGCCAGCTTCGCTTCCTGCCCGGAGATACCAGGGGTGCCGGAAAGGTCTCAGTGGCGGGAGTGACGAGCGGCTGCTGCGATCTCAATCCAGCCAACAACCGTCCCCGATTGCTGATCTGGGACAACTCTCGCTGGTACGTAACGGGCCTCGATAGCACCGATCCCACAGGCGATCTATTGCCACAGAGCAGCGCCGACAGCTTCTACTCGCTGACGGTGAATCCGAGCAAGCTGGCGTCGATTCTGGTCAGCGACGGCGGTCTCTCGAAGCCCGCGGAGCCGAGTTCCCGCGTGGCCGGCCGCTTTCGTCTCGACACAACAAATGCCACCGGCGGCCTCAACTGCGCCATAGCAGCAATCGGCTTTGCCATCGATCCGGGTATGCATTGCAGCGACGTGCCGAGCGCCATAGTCGGCCTCGAGCTGAGCGACACGCGACTTGTCGCCGGTGACGGAGATGTGACCCGTCCCCCTCTGTCGTCGACGTCGTTCAACGGCACCGCGATCGGGTGGAAGGCCAATTCGGGCTCCACACCAGGAATCCCCAGCGGTCCAGACGGGTTTATGGATTGGGCCGTGGGCGAGCGGCGCTCCACCGGACAGGGGCTGGCATTCACGACCACGATCAGCCCGACGGTTGCTCATGCTCCCTCTCCGCTCGATTGCCCGACGCCCATCCCCGACCAGAGCTGTCAAGCGGCCGGTCCCGAGGAGATTCAGCGGCGTCTCAAATCGGAAGGCCTCTTCACCCTGCCTTCCTACGGGCTCAACGGCCTTTCGACCATAGGTGCGACCGGAATCGGTTGGGCGGTCGGAGACAAGGGCGCTCTCATCCGGATGGGGGGCTCGGGTGACGACAGCGCGGTCCTGGGGGAGCCATCACCGCCACGGACCGGTCCCGCCAAGCCTGGTCCTGCGCCGGCATCCGGCGCCTATGAGGATTCCCGCCGCGCACCGACTGATTCGCCGGGTCACACGCCGTCACTTGATGCCTCGATCGAGCCGAAAGGCCAACCCGAGATCGTGCCGTGGGGGTCTCCCCAAACGTTTCGTCACGTCGAGCTGCTTCGCGACGACGTCGCCACGGTCGTCGCCAGCCGCGACGGCGCTGAGGCGTGGGCGCTCGGGTCCGGCCTGGATCCGGCGGGCATCACTCAGAAGGACGGTCGGACGACCCTTTACCACTACACCGCCTCGAAATGGACGGTCTGCGACCCGCTGGGCATCCCAGAGGAGCTGTCCCCGGACCCGGCCTGTGGGGGGCTGGCCCCGCTTCTTCATTACATGGACCGCGGGAACGCCGCTCCCGTTCGGCTTATCAGCGCGGCGCGCGTCCCGCTGGAGAGCGATTCCGACCCCTCAAATGACGACGAATTCGAAGTCGTCGCAGTCGGCACCTACTACGTCCCGCCGAATGCACAAGACCAGATCCCCCGCCCAGCCGTGATCGTCTACCGAAACGGGCGTTGGAGCACCGACGTAAAGGCGATGCGGGAGATCTGGCCGAAGGAGAACAGCCAGACCGACCTGATCAGCCTCAGCTTCAGCTCACCCGAAGACGGTTGGCTGACCGATGACTACGGGCGGCTCTATCACTTCGATGGTTCCAATTGGCGTGTTTGCAATCTCTCGAATGCACAAAAGGTTGCTTGCGGAGACGATCCGAACGCGTCCGTATTGCCCGACGGCACTCCGACGGGCAGCCAAGCCCCACCGTCGAAGACCCGCCTGCTGACGGTAGGAACTCGGACCTATCTCTACGGCAATGGGCGCCGGGGCTCGGATATCTACTACCCCATCATCCTCTACAAGGACCCCGGCCAGCCCTGGACCGCCGGTTCAGGGGACGGCAATGGATCTGGTTACGACCCGGGCTGTGCGAGCCACGACGCCGCAGGGGCCTGCGTGGTCGCGGCAGGGGCTAAGCGAGGCGCTGTCGATGCCCTGACCGTCACGCAGAATGGCGATGGCAGCCACACGGGCTGGGCGAGTGGAGTGGTTTTCAGCGAGGTCGCGCACACCCCCACCGTCCCCGGCGCGGGGGGGGCTGTGGCGAGCGACGGTCTTCTCGGCACTCAGCAGGCGCTCCTACTCCATCTCGGCCGCGGTTCCGACGGCCAGGGCGATGCCTGGAGACCCTGGAACGTCGATGACGCCAGCGCCTCCTACCCAGAGCGCCTGTCCAGCAGCACCAACGTGGACCCGCAGCTGATGGCAATGCCGGGGGTCGATGGCGAGGGCGCGGCGTTCCTGCTCCCTTCGGCTCACGACGATAAATCCTACGGGCCGATGCTCTGGTTCAATCCGAGACACAGCCGGTGGGAGGTGTTCCCGACACCGTTTCGCCTCTCGCTCTCGGCCGGATTCAGTGACGAAGGAGCCGGCGCTCGAGGCCGAATACTTGCCCCCGATGGGCAGGGTGGCGCCTGGATGGTGGTCCGACGCTTCGGGGGAGATGGCGGAGCTGCTCATCCCAGAGCGAACTCGAGCTCCACGTTCTTCTACCGCTACACAACTCAGGTGCCGAAGCCGCTGTTCACCGACGCACCGACCCCGGTCGAGAACGCGGAGATCGTGGGTGCTGCGGGCGACGGCGGGGGCGGCTTCTGGCTCGCGACCAGATCGTCGGTCCTCTATCGCTATGACCGGGTGACCGGCTGGGACCGGCTGACGGTGCCCGGCTGGGACGCCGGCCGAGTGATCACGAGGGCCTCATCCGCCAACGCAATCGCCTTCGGGCCGGGCCGCCAGGGCCTTCTGGTCGGCGAGGGCGGCAGGATCGCCGATCTCACCCCCGAGGTGGCGGTGCTCAATCGGGCCACCGGGCGTTCCTGCGGGCGCGGCGACCCACCGCCTTGCGGCACGGGACGTGACCTGACCTCCGCCGCCATCGCACCGGACGGCTCGGCGCTTGTCGGCGGCAACGCGAGAACGATTCTCTGGCGCCCCGCCGCCGGCGCTTTTCGCTCGATTGACAAGCCGCCGGCGGCGCTTTCGGCGACGATCACCTCGATCTCGATGCCCACGCCCGACCGCGCCTGGCTGGCAACGGATCACGGCGAGGTGTTCGTGGGGGACCGGTCCGGCGATCGCTGGCAATGGCGAGTCGAGAATGACACCACCGAAGGGGGACTGCTCAACACGAGCCTCGACGCTCGAAGCGGCGAGGCAGGGGAAGAGGCACCCTTCAACGCCATTGCCGTAGATCGCGACGGCTCTGGCTTCGCTGTGGGCGACAATGGCCTGATCCTCCAGCGCTCAGGCGGCG
>JAWVFK010000007.1:0-9464 GCA_033856175.1 Solirubrobacterales bacterium
GATAGCCGCGGCACGCGGTGCGTCATTGCAGCTGTTACCGAAACCGCTGGCCGCCACCAGCGTGATTAGTCCCACACAATCGTACGAGACAGGGCCGGAGGAGGGCGACAAGTTGCCAAGCACTTCCGATGTGGGCTCCAGAGGCTTCTCGGGTCCGCCTGGGGTTACGACAATCGATGGGGTCCCACCCTGCCTAACCGACAGAGCATAAAAGCTGTCGGGAACGCTTTGGGGCAATCTCGCGATGATGCTGCGCTGCATCGGGCCAATCACCTGCCAGCGCACGTTGTTCCAGTAAAGAACCCGGGGCAGGTTATTGGCGGCATTAGCGTCGCAGCAGCCGCTGGTCACGCCGACCACCGAGATCACATTGCTGCCTCTGGTCTCGCCGGGAGCGAAGCGTAACTGGCGGACGCGGAAGCGGAAATTGATCGCGGCCTTGACATCATCGGCCTTCCCGCCGCTCGCACCAAGGTCCTTATCTGCGATCGCGCTGTCGGAGGTCGAGTCCGGGCTCCCGTTGCCAAACGACTTGTCGAACGCGCCCTTGTGCCACATGAACAACTGCTGGATCCCGCCGGCGACGCAGAATTCCTCGAGCAAGGAGCAATCAAGTGCGGTGAGTGCCCGCATTGGCGTCTGCACCGGCTTCGAGAGTTGCTGCGAGACGGCGTCTGGAGGATTGGCCCCGGCAGCCTTTAGCGTCTGCCCAACATCGACAGGGGATGGATCGGCCGGCAGGTTTGGCGCCGTCGGCTTCTGGTCAGCTCCGTACTCGTGCCAGTCCGAGTCGCCGAAGCGCGAGACGCTCGTCTCCCAGATTCGGCCCTTGCCGGAGGGGTCGTGATCGGGGTCTGAGGTCGAGTCGTTGGAGAACTCACGGTAGGGGTACTTGCCGCTGCCACCAACGGCTATCGCCTTGCCGCGAGCGTAGAAGGCGATCGCCGCGACGAAGCCCTGATCCTCGGCGCGGTAGACCTCGCGCCATAACGACCCCTCGCCGAGCTTGTTCGTGTACTGCCAGATGACCGGCACGCGCTCGCAGTCCTCGAGGCCCTCGAAGGGGGTGTCGGGGTCCTTACAGGCGGCGCCGCCGGCGAAGCCGTTGTTTTGGTCGAAGAAGCGGACGGCGTAGAAGTCGACCGTGATCGGCGTGTAGGAGCCGGCCATCGCGTGGGTCTCGTTGAAGTGGGCGCCGCCGACCTGCTGGAAGAGGGTGCCGCCGTCCTTGGCGATCGGCGTGAATTGCGTGTCGCAGCTGTCGGCCGTGGCGCCCGAGCTCGCCTGGTTGGCGGTCGAGCAGGGGTTGGGGTCGATGACCGAGCCGGCGGTGGGGTCCTCGACTGGGAGGGTCGGCGCCGGGTCGGCGTGCGCGACCGTGACGGCGCCGCCGATCGTCGTAGCCGCGAGAAGCAACACCGCCAGCCGGCGTCGCATGGATGTGGTCGTTCCTCTCATCCCGTCCAACAGGGAGAGGCCACGAGCGCCCGATTTCGTAACGGGGGATTCTCAGCGGCGCTGAATCAGCCAGTGGGTCCCGGCGCCATCAGGCTGAAACGCCGCAGCCGCACCACCCGCGCCTGGCGGAAGATCACCCGCGAGGACTCGCGGCCGCTGTGCCGGGGCGTCCGACCGACCGCCGTCAGCCGCCGCCGCAGGAAGCTCAGCGCCCGTGACTGCTGCATCCGCACCGCCTCGGCGCTGCACTGGAGCACCTCGGCTATCTCACCGGCGCTCAACCCGCCCATGAATCGGAGCAGCAGCACCTGGCGCTGGGCCAGCGGCAGGCGCTCGATGAACAGCAGCAGGTCGCTGTCGCCGATCCAGCTCAGCGCGTCGAGTGAGGAGTCGCCGTTGCCGCCGGATCGCTCGCGCCGGTTGTTGATGCTCTCCTCGTCCCAGGGCTCGACGCGATTCTGGGTTCGCAGGTAGCGGACACCCTGGTTGCGAACGATCGTGAACAGCCAGGCGCGAAAGGGCTTGCCGCGCAGCTCGTAGCGCGGCAGCGCCGCCAGCGCCTCGAGGAAGACCTGCTGGGCGGTGTCCTCGGCCTCGTGGCGGTCCTTGATGACGACGCGCAGGTAGCCGTAGACGCGGTCGAAGTAGCGGCTGTAGATGGGGGCGAAGGCGTCGGCATCGCCAGCCTGGACGCGGGTGACGAGCCGCGCTGTGTCGATGTCCTCGGCGGCCTCACGCGCCGGCTCGATCCGCTCGACGAAGACGACCTGCGCCTGCCGCCGCGTTTCGCCGCTTGTTTCGTGCCCAACCCGCATACCCGCCGCCGATCGTACGCTGCCGAGCGGCTGCGGGTCAACCGAGACCTGTCGACCTGGCCCCGGTCGATGCTTATGTAGCCAGACTGGTTACAGAAATGCTGCCAGCGCCTGGCCGGCGTTCGACGCGAAGTCGATCAGCGGCTGGGGGATCACCCCGAAGGTGATCGTTGCGGCAGCCGCGAGCCCGGCCAGAAGCCCGATCGGCACGGCGTGGACGCCGCCGGCCTCGATCGTCTCGCCGCCCGCCATCGCCGGCAGCTCGGCGCCGGTGGCCGGGTCGCGGGCGCTCTCGCGGCCGGGCGTCATCCAGACCGCGGCGATGACGCGCAGGTAGTAGGCCAGCGAGACCATCGTGCCGATCACGATCGCGACGCCGAGCCAGGTGAAGCTGTCCTTCACCGCCGCCTCGATCAGGTAGAGCTTGCCGATGAAGCCGACCGTCCCCGGCAAGCCGGCCAGGCCGAGCATCGAGATCGTCAGCGGCCAGGCGAGCAGCGGGCGCTCGCGGCCGAGGCCCTCGATCGCGTGGATGTCGTCGCCGAATGGCGTTTCGCGCTCGCGGATGACGATCACCGCGAAGGCGGCGAGGTTCATCACCGTGTAGCCGAGCAGGTAGAAGACGAGGGCGTCGATGCCGAGCTTCGTCGCCACCAGCAGGCCGACCAGCATGTAGCCGGCCTGGGCGACGCCCGAATACCCGAGCAGGCGCTTGAGCGAGCTCTGGCCAAGGGCGCCGACGTTGCCGACGACGATCGAGATCGCCGCAAGCACGGCCAGGGCGACGTCCCAATCGCCGCTCTCGGGGCCCAGCGCCACCTCGAAGAAGCGAATGAAGACGGCGAATGCGGCGGCCTTGGTCGCGACTGCCATGAAGGCCGTGATCGGCGTCGGCGCTCCCTCATAGACGTCGGGCGTCCACTGGTGGAAGGGCGCGATCGAGATCTTGAAGGCGAGCCCCGTCGCCGCCAGGGCGATGCCGATCAGGATCAGCGGGTCGCCGAGCACCCCCGCCTTGCCGATGCCGGCGGCGATCGCGTTGAAGTCGGTCGAGCCCGAGCCGCCGTAGATCAGCGCCAGCCCGTAGAGCAGCGTCGCCGAGCCGAGCGAGCCGACGATCAGGTACTTGAGGCCGGACTCGAGCGAGGGGGCGCGGCGCAGGTTCGAGCCGCACAACACGTACAGCGGGATCGACAGCAGCTCGAGGGCGACGAAGAAGCTGACGAGGTTCTGGGCCTGGGCCAGCAGGACCATGCCGAGGACCGAGCCCAGCAGCAGGGCGTGGTACTCGCCGCGGCCCGACTGTTCGGCTGCCGGCTCGCCGAGCGAGAGGACGACGGTGAAGGCGGCCGCGGTCAGGGCGATCAGGGCGATCGCGATCGCCAGCTCGTCGAGGCGAAGGGCGCCGGTGACGAGATCCTTGCGCTCGCCGAACTGCCAGATGCAGAGGCCGGCGGTGATGCCGAGCGTCAGCAAGGTCAACAGCGGCACGACGACGCGGTCGCGGCGGACGAGGCCGCCGAGCAGGACGATGCAGATGCCGACGGTCAGCGCCAGCACCGGTGAGAGTGCGGCGTAGTCGATGTGGGGGGCGTGGAAGTTCATCGCCGCAGCGCCACCTTGGCGCTCGTCGACGGGTCGATCCGATGGAGGATGAACTGCGGGTACAGAGCCAGCGCGACGATGCAGGCCACCAGCGGCGCCAGCACCAGCCCGTCGCGCCAGCCGATCTCCCGCGACTCGACCCCCTCAGGCGCGCGGTTGTGCATCGTCCGCTGGTACAGCCGCAGGGCGTAGAAGGCGGCCAGCGCCACGCCGATCGAGGCGACGAAGGCGTAGACGATCTTCGCCTGGAAGAGGCCGATCAGGATGTAGAGCTCGCCGACGAAGTTGGCTGAGCCGGGCATCGCCAGCGTCGCCAGCGTGACGACGAGGAATAGCGCCGCCAGCACCGGCGCCCGCATCGCCATCCCTCCAAGCCGGCCCAGATCTTCCGACCCCGCCCGCTCGTAGAGCACGGCGATGATCAGGAACACCGGCACCACCACCAGCCCGTGGTTGACCATCTGCAGCACGGCTCCGTTCGCGCCGTCGGGCCGGAGGCTGAAGATCCCCGCGGTGATGAACCCCAGCTGGGCGATCGACGAATACCCCGCGATCAGCCGCACGTTCGTCTGCGTGAACGCCATCGCCGAGCCGTAGAGGATGCTCGCCAGCGCGACCACCAGGATCAGCTCCTGGAAGTGGGTCGTGGCCTGCGGGAACAGCGGCAGTGCGACCCGCAGGAAGCCGTAGGCGCCGACCTTCGAGAGCACGCCCGAGAGCAGCGCCAGCACGGGCAGCGGCGCGGCGCGGTAGGCGTCGGCCATCCAGCCGTGGAGCAGGAAGGCGGGCATCTTGACCAGGAAGGCCGCAGCGAAGAAGCAGAAGAGCCAGTACTGGCTGCCGGTCGATAGCAGGTGGGACTGCAGCGCCGCGATCGAGAACGTCAGCTGGCCGCCGGCGGGCGTCGCCAGGATGGCGGTGGCGATTGCCGCGACCAGCATCAGCAGCGAACCGACGAGCGTGTAGACGATCATCTTCGTCGTCGCCGGCACCCGGTTGGCGCCGCCCCAGGCGCCGATCAGGAAGTAGAACGGCACCAGCATCAGGTCGAAGAAGAGGACGAAGAGCAGCAGGTCCTGGGCGAGGAAGGCGCCGAGCGTCGCCGACTCGGCGAGCGCCAGCATCAGGAAGTACAGGCGCGGCCGCTCGATCTCGCGCAGCGCCGAGAAGATCATCGCCGCCGGCCAGACGAGCGCCGTCAGGGCGACGAGGAAGAGGCTGAGGCCGTCGACGCCGAGGGCGTAGCGGACGCCGAGGCCGGGGATCCAGCTGACGTCGACCGAGTGCTGGAGCCCGTCGGCGCTGGCGTCGAAGCCGGCGACGAGGGCGATCGCCAGCCCGAGCACGCCGAGCGACCCAGCGCTCGCGACCCAGCCGGCGGCGCGGCGCGGCATCGCGCAGGCGACGACACCCGCCGCCAGCGGCAGCGAGAGCAGGAGGTTCAGCACGAGGGGCCCTCTGGTGCGGCCGCGCTGTGCTGGAGCCCGGCCCTCATGAGCTGACGATCAGGAAGTAGAGGCCGAGGCCCGCGAAGCCGGTGATCAGCAGCAGCGCGTAGGCGCGGACGAAGCCCGACTGGGCGAAGCGGACGGCCGTGCTCGTGCCGCGGACGACGCCGACGGTCCCCTCGACGAGCCCCTGGACGACGCGTCGCTCGATGACGTCGTCGAAGAACCGCCCCAGCCACAGCGTCGGCCTGACCACCACCGCATCGATCAGCTCGTCGAAGTACCAGCGGTTGACGAGGAAGCGATGGACGCCGGAGAGCCGCGTCCGCAGCGCCGGCGCCAGCCCCGGCCGGACGACGTAGAGCAGGTAGGCGAGGCCGATGCCGAGCACGCTCACGACCGCGCCGGCGAGTAGGCCGAGATAGGCGTCCCCGGTCGGCGGATTGCCGGTGGCGAGCTTGGAGTTGGCGAAGGTTCCCTCGAGGAAGTGGCCGATCGCGTCGCTGACTCCGGGAATCTGGACGAAGCCGCCGACCAGCGCCGCCAGCCCGAGGCAGCCCATCGCGATCGCCATCGACCGCGCCTGCTCGGCGACGTGGTGCTCGGGGCCAGGGAAGCCGACGTCGGTGTCCTCGGGCTCTCCGGTGACCGGGTTCTCGGGCTCGGCATGGGCCATGTGGCCCTCGCGCAGCGCCTCCGCCTCCGGGCAGGGCTCGCCGTAACAGACGCGGAACACGATCCGGAACGAGTAGAAGGCGGTCATCGCCGCCGCCGCGTAGCCGGCGATCGCGAAGATCCAGTAGAAGCCGCCGCGCTCGGCGGCGAAGACGAGGATCTCGTCCTTGCTGAAGAAGCCCGAGGTGCCGGGGAAGCCCGACAGCGCCAGCGCGCCGACGATCAGCAAGAGCGAGGTGTAGGGCAGCGAGCGCCGGAAGCCGCCCATCCGGTCGATGTCCTGGCGCGAGGCCATCGCCGCGATCACCGATCCCGCTGCCATGAACAGCAGCGCCTTGAAGAAGGCGTGGGTCATCAGGTGGAACATCCCCGCCGTGTAGGCGCCGATCGAGACGCCGACGACCATGTAGCCGATCTGACTCATCGTCGAGTAGGCGATGATCCGCTTGAGGTCGGTGACGACGAGGGCGATCGAGGCGGCGACGATCACCGTCGCCAGGCCGATGAAGGCGGCGATGTCGGCGGCCGTCGGCGCCAGCTCGAACAGCGGGTGCATGCGGGCGATCAGGTAGACGCCGGCGGTGACCATCGTCGCCGCGTGGATCAGCGCCGAGACCGGCGTCGGGCCCTCCATCGCGTCGGGCAGCCAGGTGTGGAGCGGCAGCTGCGCCGACTTGGCGAAGGCGCCGACCAGCAGCAGCAGGCAGATCGCGACGACGACGCCCTGATTGGTGTGGAAGTGGCCGGCGGCGCCCTGGAAGACGGTCAGATAGTCGAAGGCGTGCAATTCGCGAAAGACGAAGAAGGCGGCGAGGACCAGCCCGACGTCGCCGACGACGTTGATGACGAAGGCCTTCATCCCCGCCTTCGTCGCCGTCTCGCGCCGGTACCAGAAGCTGATCAGCGCGTAGGAGGCGAAGCCGACGAAGGCCCAGCCGACGATCAGCAGGACGAAGTTGCCCGCCAGCAGCAGCAGCAGCATCGAGAAGACGAAGAAGTTGAGGTAGCTGAAGAAGCGGGCGTAGCCGCGGTCGGACTCGACGTAGCTGACCGAGTAGAGATGGATCAGCGTCGAGACCCCGGTGACGACGAGGATCATGAAGACCGAGAGCGGGTCGACGAGGATGCCGAGCTTGACGTTGACGCCGGCCGCAGAGGCGTAGTCCCACAGCGACGAGGTCAGCTGGCGGTGCTCGGAGGGCTCTCCCAGCAGCTGGGTCAGGGCGCCGATCGACGCCAGGAAGGCGAGGCCGATCGCCGCCGTGCCGATCCAGCCGGCGGCCCGGCCCGGCCAGAGCCTGTAGCCAAAGGCGATCGTCAGCGAGCCGGCGAGCGGCAGCGCCAGGACGAGCCAGGCGTAGGTCGTGGCGCTCATCCGCGCAGCTGCCTGAGGTCATCGACGTTGAGCGGGATCCGCCGCCGGTACATCGCCACGATCAGGCCGAGGCCGACGACGACCTCGCAGGCGGCGACGACCATGACGACGATCGCGAAGATCTGGCCCTGCTGGTCGCCGAGCATGCGGCTGAAAGTGATCAGGGCGAGGTTGCCGGCGTTCAGCATCAGCTCGAGGCAGAGCAGGATCACGACCGGGCTGCGGCGGATCAGGACTCCGACTGCGCCGGTGGCGAACAGCAGCGCCGAGAGGACGAGGTACCAGTCCATGTTCATGTCGGCTCTCCGGAGGGCACTGCGGTCGTGCGCCTACGGCCTGCCAGGACGACTGCTCCGACAGCGGCGACGAGGAGCAGGATCGAGGCGGCCTCGAAGACGATCAGGAAGCGTTCGAGGAAGAAGCGGCCGATCGACGCCGGCTGGCCGAAGCCGAAGGGGATCGTCGGGCCGTTGGTGCCCAGCGCCTTCAGCGAGGAGCCGGTGATCGCGATCGTCAGCTCGACGAAGAGGGCGCTCGCCATCAGCGGCGCCAGCAGGCGCTGGCCGGCGATCGGCTCCCACATCGGCTCCTCGATGTTGCCGACGTAGGCGGCGACGAAGACGTAGAGGACCATCACGGCGCCGGCGTAGACGACGATCTGCGCCGCGGCGACGAACTCGGCGTGCAGCAGCAGGAAGAGCCCGGCCAGCGAGAACAGGTGGACGATCAGCGCCAGCACGCTGTAGAAGGGGTTGCGCAGGGCGATCACGGCGACCGCGCCGCCCATCGCTCCGAGGGCGCCGATGAAGAACGCGACCGCCTCCATCGAGCGCTACTCGCCCTCGCGCCGCAGCGGCGCCCGGTCGATCGGCTCGGCGAGCAGCATCTCCTTGGTGAAGATCAGGTCGCCGCGGTTGTAGTCCGACATCTCGTACTCGTGGCCCATCGTGATCGCGTCGAACGGGCACGCCACCTCGCAGTAGCCGCAGAAGATGCAGCGGGCGAGGTTGATCTCGTAGACCTCGGCATAGCGCTCACCTGCCGAGACGCGGTCATCGGGGTCGTTCTCGGCGGCGACGACGCGAATGCAGTCGGCCGGACAGGCGGCGGCACAGAGGGAACAGCCAACGCATTTTTCAAGACCGACCTCGTCAATAGCCACCCCACCCGCCCCCGGACGCGAAGCGGAGGAGGTGGGTGGTTCTCCCCCCGCCGCCCCCGCAACGCGCCCAGCTGAGGAGGCGGCGGGGGGAAATCGGTGGAGCTTGTGGCGGCCGCGGAAGCGGGGGTAGACCGGGGTCTTCTCCTCCGGGTACTGGATCGTGATCGGGCCCTCGACGACGCGGGCGAGCGTCGTCCGCAGGCCGCGCAGCGTCTCGCCGAAGGCGCGGTAGGCGCCGCCGAGGCCGCCGGGCTCGGGGCCGCGCTGGACCTCGATCACCGCGTCGCCCTCCTTCAGGTAGGGGAAGCTCTCGCCGCCGCTCGGCATCGGCCCGCCGCCGCCGCCAGCGTCATTCACGGCGTCGCTCACGTCACCACCACCAGCACCGCGGTGACCAGCACGTTCAGCGTCGCCAGCGGCAGCAGCACCTTCCAGCCGAGGCTCATCAGCTGGTCGTAGCGCAGCCGCGGCAGCGTCGCTCGGACCCAGATGAAGAAGATGACCAGCGCCAGGATCTTGACCAGCATCCAGATCGGGTCGAGGAATCCCGGGCCGGGACCGTGCCAGCCGCCGAGGAAGAAGGTCACGGCGATCCCGGAGATGACGAACATCTCGATGTACTCGGTCATCGCGTAGTTGCCGTAGCGCATGCCGCCGTACTCGGTCTGGTAGCCGGCGACGAGCTCCGCGTCGGCCTCCGGAAGGTCGAATGGGGCGCGATTGGTCTCGGCGAAGCCGGCGACCATGAAGATGATGAAACCGAGGAACTGCGGGATCACGTACCAGATGCCGTCCTGCGCGTAGACGATCGAGGTCAGCGAGAGCGAGCCCGACATCATGATCACGCCGAGGAGGGCGAGGCCCATCGAGATCTCGTAGGAGATGAGCTGGGCGGCGGAGCGCATCGCGCCGAGGAAGCTGTACTT
>JAWVFK010000008.1:0-19117 GCA_033856175.1 Solirubrobacterales bacterium
CCGATGAACTCGCCGCCGTAGGGGTATGGAGGACGGATCGCCGAAGAGATCGTCTTCGCGGTCAGGATCATCATGTCCCCGACCTGCTCGAACAGCGATTTGGCGGGCAGGAATGCCCTGTCGGCGATCGTTGCGATGCCCCCGGCCATCAGCTCGGCCCCCTCTCGTGGTGTCTCATCTCGTCTCGTCCTCAGTCGTGACCGCCTTACGCGGCACGGCTAAAGGACAGCCTCCCGAGACCTTGATCTGCCACCAGCGCATCAGCACGCCGAGCGGGCCGTAGCGCGGCTCGACGCGGACCTCGCCGCAGCCGGGCTCCCCCACCTCGGCGGCTGAGACGACCTCCCACTTGTGGGCCCCGGGGTCGCGCAGCATCTGCTCGCGGCGGCCGCGGGCGCGCTGCTCGCGCTGCGAGCGGCGCTCGGCGGCTTGGCGAGCGTCCGAGAGCTGGGCGCTGAGCAGATCGCGGGTCCGCTCGAGCTCCTCGACGCCGGCGACCCGCGCTTCGGGCTCGTTGACGAAGGTTGGCTTGCCGCCCTGCTCGATCTCGCGAACGTGGCTCGCCAGCTCGGCCTCGAGCCTGGCGATCTGGCGGCGCAGCTCGCGCTGGACGGCGCGCTGCTCCTGGCCGACCTTGCCAGTGACCTTGGGGGTGGAGCGAGAAGGCTTGCCCTTGCTTCGCGCGGGAGCCGCGGCCGGCTCCGCAGGCGGCGCGGCGGGGACCGTGGCGCAGACCATCGTCACGATCGCCAGGTCGCGGGGATCGGCGCCGGCGTCGAGCGCCCGTAGGATCGCCTCGGCGGCGATCTCCTCGAGCTCGGGGCGCGGGTTGACGTCGGCGGCGACGAACGTGCCGAGGCCGTGACGGGTGCTCGCCAGCCCCTCGTCCTCGAGCTGGGCATAGACGGAGCGAACGGTGTTGACGTTGACCCCCGACCAGTCGGCGAGCTGGCGAACGCTCGGCAGACGGCTCTCCGGCCCCAGCCGGCCACTGGCGATCAACGCCCGCAGCCGCCAGCTGAGCTGGATGCCGACGGGCAACTCGCCGGCCGGATCGGTGGCGAAGGGGTTGCGCTCGACGGCGCTCAGACCTGGCTTGCGCTGCCTGGGGACTGTGGCCGACTGTGCCATCTGAGTGACACAGTACCAGATAGGTGCGCTAGCTGGCTAGCACAGTCAGCAGAGCCTCGAACTTGCTCCTTAAACAGCCGCCAGCATCTCGGCCGCCCTTTCGGCCGGCAAGGCGCCTTCGCGCAGGATCGCCCAGTCGCCCGTCGTGTCCAGGCGCGAGAGATCGATCACCGTCGACGGCTCTCCCGTGAGCTGACCGCCATCGATCGCGAGGTCCACCCCGTCGAGGATCGGCGCGGCGAGCTCGTCGAACGAGGCCGGCGGCGGCTCGCCGCTGCGATTCGCCGAGGTCTGGAAGATCGGCGTCCTCGCCCCGGCCAGCGGACCCTCGATCAGGCGAACGCCCAGCCGCCCGGGGTCCTCGCGACAGGCAAGCGGGTAACGCCGCTCGGGGTTCGCGACGACCAGCGTCACCGCGCCCGGCAGCAGCGCGCCCATCGCCTCGCGGGCACGGGGGCCGACCGAGGCGACGATCTCCCGCATCGCCAGCGGCGCGAAGTACATGACCGCCGAGGGCTTGCCGTCATCGCGCCCCTTGATCGAGTGGATCCGCTCGATCGCGGCGGCGCCGAGCGGATCGCAGGCGAGCCCGTAAAGCCCATCGGCCGGAAAGACCGCGACCCCTCCCCCCTCGACACAGCTCTCCAGCGCCACTCTCGCCGCCTCGGCCCCGTCACGCTCGATCGAGACGACCTCGCTCACGCCTCGGCAGCCTGCCTGTCGGCGACCACGACCCGTTCGATGCCGGCGAGGTCGCGGCGGACCTCGACATCGCCAAAGCCGGCAGCCCGCATCAGCCCCCCAACGGCAGCTGCCTGCCCAGCGCCGACCTCCAGCGCCAACCGGCCGCCGCGGTGGTCCTCGACAACCTGGCGGATCGCGTCGAGCCCGTCAGCCCCGGCCAGCAGCGCCTCGCGCGGCTCGAACTCACGAATCTCCGGCTCGAGGCCCTCCCACTCGTCCTCACGAACGTAGGGCAGGTTGGCAAGCGTCAGCTCGAACGATCGCCCGTCCGGAATCGTGCCGCTCTCGAAGCTGACCCGCGCCGAGAGCCCAAGCCGCTCGGCATTCGAGCGGGCCACCTCGAGCGCCCCAGCCGAGGTATCCGTCGCAACCACATCAGCCTCAGGAAGCTCATCGGCCACCGCCAGCGCAACCGCCCCCGACCCGGTGCCAACATCGAGCACCGACCGCGGCTGAAGCTCCAGCGCCAACTCGACGAGCAGCTCGGTCTCAGGCCGAGGAATCAAAACCCGCCGATCGACCCCAAGCTCAATCCGCCGAAACCCCTTGAGCCCAACGATGTAAGCAGCCGGCTCCCGCCGAACCCGCCGCCGAACCATCTCCGCAAACACCCGAGCAGCAGAGCTATCGATCCGAGCACCCGACTCGGCCAAAAGCCCCGCCCGTTCCCGTCCCATCGCGGAAGCCAACAAAAGCTCCGCATCAAACCGAGGCGAAGCCACACCGGCAGCCCCAAGCGCATCGACAGCCGCCGCCAAAGCATCACGAACGCTCGACCGCGGGTCCGCCGAAGAAAGGGACTGGATCACAGCCCCGCGGAAAGCTCCATCCGCCGCCGCTTCTCCTCAGCCACAAGAGCATCGGTAAAAGCCCGCAACTCCCCCGCAAGCACCGAATCGAGATCGTTGACCGTCAACTTGATCCGATGATCCGTAACCCGATCCTGCGGAAAGTTGTAGGTCCGGATCTTCTCCGACCGCTCCCCACTGCCAACCTGAGCCTTGCGCTCAGAGGCAATCTCGGCCTGCTGCTCGGCCATAGCCCGCTCGAACAGCCGTGCCCGCAGCACCCGCATTGCCTTGTCGCGGTTCTGAAGCTGCGACTTCTCGTCCTGCATCGAGACGACGATGCCGCTCGGCTTGTGGGTGATCCGCACCGCCGAGTCGGTCGTGTTGACCGATTGCCCGCCGGGGCCGGATGAGCGATAGACGTCGATCTGAAGATCGTTGGGGTCGATCTGCACCTCGACGTCCTCGGCCTCGGGCAGCACGGCGACGGTGGCCGTCGAGGTGTGGATCCGCCCCTGCGACTCGGTCTTCGGCACGCGCTGGACGCGGTGGGTGCCGCCCTCGTGCTTGAAGACCGAGTAGGCGCCGTCGCCCTTGATCGCGAACGTCACCTCCTTGAAGCCGCCGACCTCGGCGGCAGAGGTCGAGATCGGCTCGGTTGCGAATCCGAGCTGCTCGCTGTAGCGGTTGAGCATCTTGTGGAGATCGCCGGCGAACAGGGCGGCCTCGTCGCCGCCGGTGCCGGCGCGGATCTCAACGAGGACGTTCTTCTCGTCGTTGGGGTCGCGCTCGACCATCGCCAGGCGGATCTCCTCCTCGAGCCGCTCGATCTGCCCGGGCGCCTCGGCCATCACCTTTCGCAGCTCCGGATCCTCACCGTCGTCGGCGAGCAGCTCACGCGCGCCCTCGAGGTCGTCGCGAAGCTTGCGCCACTGCAGCGCCAGCTCGTGCGCCGCCGCCAGCTGGCCGTACTCGCGACCGACCTCGGCGTAGCGCTCGCGGTCGCCGATCACCTCGGGGTCCGACATCTGCCCCTCGAGCTCGGCGAAGCGACCCTCGATCTGCTCGACCAATCTCTCGATCAAGCGACGATCTCTATCGGGCTGTCCTCGATCGATCCGGGGGTCTCGACGGCGAGCACCGCTTCGAGCGCGGCGATCGCCACCGCCAGCTGCTCCTCATCGGGCTCGCGCGTCGTCAGGTTCTGCAGCATCAGCCCCGGCCACATCAGCCCGCGCACCCAGCGCTTGCGGCGGTTCTTGCCGGCCCACTTGATCACCTCGTAGGAGAGCCCGGCGATCAGCGGGATGCCGAGAATGCGCGAGGCGAGCAGCCAGTACCAGGCCGGCAGGCCGATCGGCGCGAAGACGAAGATCGCCAGCACCATCACGATCAGCAGGAAGCTCGTGCCGCAGCGCGGGTGCAGGCGCGAGTAGATCTTGGCGCGCTCGGGCGTCAGCTGGTCCTCGGCCTCGTAGCAGGAGATCGTCTTGTGCTCGGCGCCGTGGTACTCGAAGACGCGCCGCAGGTCCCCCATCCGGCTGATCGCGGCGATGTAGCCGATGAAGATCGACGTTCGCAGCACCCCCTCGACGAGCCAGAAGAGCAGCGAGGAGCCGAGCTGGTCCTTGATCAGGCTGGTGAGGCCGACCGGGACGGCGAAGAAGAGGCCGACGGCGAGAACCAGCGAGAGGACGATGGTCAGCCCCCAGGCGAAGCCGCCGAGCTCCTCTTCCTCCTCGCCGAGCTGGGCGTTGGCGGAGATCGCCAGCGCCCGAAAGCCGATCTTCATCGACTCGGCGAGGGCGACGACGCCGCGGATCACCGGCAAACGCAGGACCCGGTGGCGCTTGGCCCAGGAGACGAGCGGCTCCGAGGTGACGTCGATCTGGCCCTCGGGCGTGCGCACCGCGACGGCCCAGGTCGAGACGCCGCGCATCATCACGCCCTCGAGGACCGCCTGGCCGCCCAGCGGCGCGTCGAACTTGCCGACGGGCTTGCCGTCGGGCATCCGCGTCGTCGAGACGCCCCGGCCGTCCCCAGCGGGGTCCACGGGCGGCTCTAGGCCTTTGATTTAGCGCGCTTTGCTGCTCGGCGCTGGAAGCGCTCGACCCTGCCGCCGGTGTCGACGAGCTTCTGCTTGCCGGTGTAGAAGGGGTGGCAGTTGGAGCAGATCTCGACGTGCAGGTCCGCCTGCGTCGAGCGCGTGTAGAAGTCGTTGCCGCAGGCACAGCGCACGTGGGCGAGGACGTAGTCGGGATGTATCTCGGCCTTCATCTGCTTACAAGTCTAGCCAGGGCGAGCCAGCGGCTCAGGTTTCTTGGTACAGCGGGCCGTCGCCGCCTTCGGGCAGCGTCAGCCTGCCGCCCTTGGCGGTGATCGCGCCGCACTGGACGCAGTTCGACGCCGTGACGTGGACGTCGACCTTTGCGGCGCCGGACTCGAGCTGGTCCTCGGGGATCTCGTAGACCTGCGCCGGGCACATCGAGACCCAGGTCTGGGCGAGCTCGAGCGGCACGTGGGTCTGGACGCGGACATGGTTGGGGGCGTCGTCGCGGGTCGCGTTGCCCGAGAGGAAGACCGAGGAGAGCTTGTCGAAGATGTAGGAGCCGTCTGGCTTCGGATAGCTCTTCGAGGCGCTGTCGATCTTCATCTCGTGGACGGCGTCGTCCTTGTTGCGCCAGTGGCCGCCGGGGAAGACGCCCTGGGTGACGGTCATCAGGCTGGCGAGGGCGCCGCCGGCGAAGAACCCCTTCTCGAACGGCTGGCGCATGTTGCGCGAGCGGTAGATGTCGCGCTCGATCACGCTCGAGTGGACCTTCTCGTCATAGGCCGAGAAGTCGACCGAGTCGGGATCCTTCTTCAGCGCCGCGACGATCGTCTCGGCGGCGTAGATGCCGGCATGCATCGCGTAATGGATCCCCTTCAGCTCGGGCACGTTGACCATGCCGGCGCCGTCGCCGGCGATGACCATGCCGGGCACCGCCAGGCGAGAGGGCATCGACCAGTAGCCGCCCGAGGGGATCGTCTTGGCGCCCCAGCCGACGCGCTTGCCGCCGTCGAGGATCTTCTTGACGAAGGGGTGGGTCTTGAGCTCCTGGAGGACGTCGTGGCAGGAGAAGGTCGCATCGGTGTAGTCGAGGCCGACGACGAAGCCGATCGTCACCTTGTCCTCACCCATCGGGTAGATGAAGCTGCCGCCGAACTCGTTCCATTTGGCGGCCTTGCGCAGCGGCCAGCCCATCGTGTGGATGACCCGGTCCAGCGGCTCGGTGACCTCCCAGACCTCCTTGACGCCGAGCTCCCAGCGCTGCGGGTCGGGGCCGTGGATGTCGAAGTAGTCGAGCGCCGAGAGCGTCAGGTGGCCGAGCGTGCCCTCGGCCAGGACCGTCGCCTTGGCGATCAGGTCGGACCCGGGCTCGAAGTTCGAGAGCTCCTGGCCGTCGCGACCGCGGCCGCGGTCGCCGGAGCGGACGCCGCGGACGATCCTGTCCTCGACCAGCAGCTTGGTCGCGGCCGTCTCGGAGAGGATGTAGGCGCCGGCCTCCTCGGCCTTCTCGGAGAGGAAGCGGCCGAGCTTGGCGATCGAGGTGACGTAGTTGCCGTGATTGCGGAAGTTCGGCGGCATCGGCTTCAACGGCAGGGCGTGCTTCTTGGTCAGCAGGTAGACCGCGTCCTTGGTGACCTCCTGGTAGACGGGCCAGTCGGCCGGGTCGAGGTCGGGGAACAGCTCCCGCATCGCCGACGGGCGCATGTTGGCCCCCGACATCAGGTGGGCGCCGGCGACCTTGCCCTTCTCGATCACCGCGACGGGGACCTCGCCGAGCTTCTCGGCCAGCTCGGGCTCCTTTTCGAGCAGCTGCATCAGCTTGATCGCGCAGGCGAGGCCGGCCGGGCCGCCGCCGACGATCGCGACGCCGACCTCGAGCCGGTCCTCGGCCGCGTCGGTCGGCGGGCCGACGAACTCCTCCGCCGCGTTGACCGGCGGCGGGTACTGAGCGGGGGCGACGGCCACCTAGCTTCCCTTCTTGGCCTTGATCGCCTCGGTCAGCTTGGGGACGATCTTGTGGAGGTCGCCGACCACGCCGAGGTCGGAGAACTCGAAGATCGGCGCGTTCGGGTCCTTGTTGATCGCCAGCACGTTCTCGGAGGACTGCATGCCCACCTTGTGCTGGATCGCGCCGGAGATGCCGCAGGCGAGGTAGAGCTTCGGCGCGACGGTCTTGCCCGTCTGGCCGATCTGCGCCGCGTACGGGTACCAGCCGGCGTCAACCACCGCTCGCGTCGCCGCGACGGCGCCGCCGAGGCTCTCGGCGAGATCCTCGGCGAGCTTGAAGTTCTCGGCCTGGCCGAGACCGCGACCGCCGCCGACGAGGATGTCGGCGTCCTCGATGTTGACGTCGGCGCCACGCTGCTCGCCGCGCTGGACCATCGTCGCCTTGCTCGACCACTCCGAGAGCTGGACGTCGACGTCCGAGACCTCGGCCTGGCCCGAGCCGCCCTCGGCGATGTCGAAGGCGTTGAGGCGGCTGATGATCACGCCGGGCTCGCCGACGTAGCCGACGTCGACGATCGCCGAGTCCTGGAGGACCGGGCGCTCGGCGACGAGCTTGCCGTCGACGACCTTGACCGCCGTGACCTCCATCGTCACGCCGGCGCCGAGACGCGCCGTCAGGCCGGCGCCGATCTCGAAGCCCAGCAGGCCGCCGCCGAAGAGGGCGTAGGAGTAGCCGTCGTCGGCGATGACCTTGGCCATCACGTCGACGATCGGCTGAGCCAGCCCTTCGGGGACGTCCTTGGCGCGGTAGACCTTCTTGGCGCCGTAGGCGCCGAGGCCGGCGCAGGCGTCGTCACCGATGTCGCCGACGACCACGGCCGCCGCGTCGGTGCCGAGCTCGCCGGCCAGCTTCGCCGCCTCGGAGATCGCCCCGAGCGAGTTCTTGTTGAAGTTGCCCTCGTCGTCGTGGAGGGCGTAGACCAGGATGCCACCCATCTAGATCAGCTTCCTTTCATCGAGCCAGGCGACGATCTTCTCGACCGTCTCGTTGGTGTCTTCGTCCTCGATGATCTCGCCGGCCTCCTTGGGGGGCGGCGGGTTGATCTCGAGCACAGCGGTCCTCGACCCCTGCTCGCCGACGCGGTCGGACTCGATGCCGACGTCGCCGGTGGCCTTGGTGTCGAGCTGCTTCTTCTTCGCGCCCATGATCGCCTTCAGCGACGGGTAGCGCGGCTCGTTGATCGCGTCGCCGACGCTGATCACGGCCGGCAACTCGACCGAGACGGTGTCGTAGCCGTACTCGGCCTGGCGCTCGCAACGCAGCTTGCCGTCCTCGACGTCGATCTTGATCACCTGGGTCAGCGAAGGCATCTTCAGATGGTCGGCGACGACGGCACCGATCGTGTAGCACTCGCCATCGTCGGACTGCTGGCCGAGCAGGACGAGGTCGGGGCTCTCGGACTCGAGCACCTTGGCGAGGGCGTAGCCCGTCGCGCAGACGTCAGAGCCTTCGAGCATCGAGTCGGTCAGGTGGACCGAGCGGTCGGCGCCGAGGGCGACGGCCTTGTGCAGGGCGCGAACGGCGCCCTCCGGGCCCATCGTCACCGCGACGACCTCCTCGACCGGGATCGCGCCGCCTTCCTTGATCTGCATCGCGGCTTCGATCGCGTGCGTGTCGAAGGGGTTCAGGTTCTGCTCTCCGCTGCGGTCGAGACGCTTGGTTCCGGAATCGATCCGCTTCTGCACGGCGGCATCCGGAACCTGTTTGACCAGGACGCAGATCTTCAAGTTCTTGCCTCCTACGTGACACACCGGCGAGCGCGGATGCGATCGGCCGGCTGAGGGGTAACGAGCCGCGGCATGTTATTAGGGATCACCGTTGGTTGACTCGCCAGTCAACCGCTGCCCCGCGGGCCTCAGCCGCGCTGAGCGGCAGCGCCGCGCATGAACTCGACGATCTCGTCGGTCGGCGCGCCCGGCGTGAAGACCTCGGCCACTCCGAGCTTCTTCAGCTCGGGAATGTCCTCGGCGGGGATCGTGCCGCCGACGGTGATGACTACGTCGTCGATGCCCTGCTCGTGCAGCAGCTCGACGACGCGCGGCACCAGCGTCATGTGGGCGCCGGAGAGGATCGAGAGGCCGACCGCGTCGGCGTCCTCCTGGATCACCGTTGCGGCGATCTGCTCCGGCGTCTGGTGGAGGCCCGTGTAGATGACCTCCATGCCGGCGTCGCGGAGCGCCCGGGCGATGATCTTGGCGCCGCGATCATGGCCGTCGAGGCCGGGCTTAGCGACGACGACGCGGATCTTGCGGCCCGATGCCGGCGGGTCGGTCTTCTCTTCTGTGGCTGCGGTCACGAGGGCCAGCTTATTCCGAAGCCTCGGCCGCCGCGTCAGCGCCGAGGCCACGCCTGGGCAGCGCCTGCCAGGTCGCCTTGCGGCCCATCGCGATCGCGATCATCTCGCGCACCCGCCAGTAGCTGGTCAGCTGCCGGTAGCCGAAGCTCTCGAGCACCGTGTAGAGCATCATCCGGGCGATCTCGCGGCTGCGGCGGTGACGGCGGAACGAGAACTCCTCCAGCGCCAGCGACGCGACCGAGAGGAAGACGCCGAGGACGAGGGCGAGCAGGAAGAAGACCAGCAGGTAGGTCGGGTTGAGCGCACCGGCGAGGACGGCAACCGGGATCAGCAGGTAGCCGATCAGCTCGATGATCGGGCCCAGCAGCTCGAAGACGAGGAAGTAGGGCAGCGCCAGCAGGCCGACCGCGCCGTAGCGGGGCTGGCCGATCATCCGCTTGTGGCGCCAGATCGTCTCCCCCAGGCCTCGCTGCCAGCGGCGGCGCTGGCTGCCCAGGCTGCGGAACGACTCTGGCGCCTCGGTCCAGCAGACGGGGTCGGGAACGAACTCGACGAGATAGTCCTCGTCGCGCCCGCGCAGATAGCGGTGGATCCGCACGACCAGCTCGGCGTCCTCGCCGACGGTGTCGTTCCACCAGCCGCCGACCGCCTCGACGACGTCACGCCGGAACATGCCGAAGGCGCCGGAGATGATCAGCAGCGAGCGACTCCGGCTCCAGTTGACGCGACCGACGAGGAAGGCGCGGAAGTACTCGATCACCTGGAAGACGGCCAGCCGCGACCGTGGCAGGCCGACCTCGACGACCTCGCCGTCCTCGACACGGCAGCCGTTGATGATGCGGACGATGCCGCCGGTGGCGACGACCAGATCGGGGTCGTCGATGATCGGGCGGGTGACGTGGAGGAGCGCGTCGGGCTCGAGCACTGCGTCGGCGTCGGTGACGCAGAGGAACTCGTGGCCGGCGGCGTTGATGCCGGCGTTGACCGAGTCGGCCTTGCCGCCGTTCTCC
Source organism: Solirubrobacterales bacterium (assembly GCA_033856175.1). GTDB lineage: Bacteria > Actinomycetota > Thermoleophilia > Solirubrobacterales > 70-9 > JAWVFK01. The sequence goes on from JAWVFK010000008.1 coordinate 10,028, forward strand.
TTCTCGATGACGACGATCTCCGGGTGACGGCGGGAGACATAGGTCGCCAGGACCGGCTGCGTCGCGATCGAGTCGCGCAGCGCCCGCCGGACCTCGACGAGGTCGAATGCCTCGCGCATGCGCTCGACGGTGGCGTCGGTCGAGCCGTCGGCGACGACCACGATCTCCAGGAAGGGGTAGCGAAGGCGCAGCAGCGAGCGCACGCTGGCGACGATCACCGCCTCCTCGTTGTAGGCGGGCAGGATCACCGAGACGGCCGGCGAGAACGGTGAGGCAAAGGTCTCCGCCTCGGGCGAGTACTCCTGCTGGCGCAGCCGCCGGGTGAGCGCCTTGAACGCGTAGAGCGTGAAGGCGAGGTAGATCGCGTTGAGCAGCGCGAAGTAGCCGAGGATGAAGAGGCCGAAGGCGGCGAGGACGTCTCTCATATGCGCTCCCAGGCCTCGATCCCGGCGGCCAGCAGGTCGGACGCCTCGACCAGATGGGGCCCATCCTCCGCCCCTGCGCCGCGGACCGAGTCGGCGTCGAGGCTCGCCGCCGCCCTGGCCGCCTGGCGGGCGGGCTCGAAATCGTCCTCGCGGGCGATGCGAAGCAGCGGCGGCACGGCCGAGCGGTCGCCGAGAGCGCCCAGCGCCGTCGCGGCGGCGGCCCGCACCGCCGGAATTCGGTCCTCGAGCCGCGCCGTCAGCGCCGCGGAGGCACGGGCGTCGCCGATCCGTCCCAGCGCCCGTGCCGCGGCGGCCCGCACCGGCGCCGACGGGTCCTCGACGAGGGCGTGGAGGTATTCGGCTTCGGCCGGCCCGCCGAGCACGCCGAGCAGGCGGGCGACGAGCTCCCTGACGTCGGGTTCGGGGTGGTCCTTCAAATCCACGAGGCCGGGGAGCGCCGCCGGGCCAATGGCCAGCAGCGCCTGGCTAGCGACAGCTCGCGGCACGTGCTTCTCGACCAGGGCGAGCGCCAGCGGCGCCGCGGCCGTCTCCTCGCCGAGCCTGCCGAGCGAGCGGGCGGCGGCCGAGCGCACGTCGCGGTCCGAGTCGTCGGCGAGCACCCTCAGCAGCGGAACGACGGCCTCGGCAGAGCCGGCGTCGCCCAGTAGGTAGGCCGCACGACCGCGGCGCCAGGTCCGCCAGGAGCGCAGCTCGGCGATCTCGCGATCGATGTCCCCGCGACGTTCGAGCAGGGCGGCTATCTGCTGGCGCTCACCGCCGCTGAAGCTGCCGGCGAACCGCGCCAGCGTCGCCGCCAGCGAGCGGGAGTCGCGCCGCGCCAGCGTCGCCGTCTCGCGCTCGGCGTCCTCGTCACCGGCGCTGAGCGCCAGCGCCAGCGGCCTCAGCCTCGTCTCGCGCTCGAGCCGCGATCGCTCGAGGACGACCAGGGTCGCGCGGCGAAGGACGATGACGGCGACCGCGAGGACCGTCGCGGCAGCGAAGACGGCCCCGGCGACGCCGATCGTCGAGGTCACTTACGGCCGAGGACCGCCTCGACGCGCGACAGCAGCTCCTGGGGCGAGAACGGCTTGCGCATGTAGTCGTCGGCGCCGGCGCGGAATCCCTCGGTCACGGCCTGGTCCTGGACGCTCGCCGTCAGCAGGATGATCGGCATCGCCGCGATCGTCTGCTCGGCGCGAATCCGGCGGGTCAGCTCGAGCCCATCCATCCGCGGCATCATCACGTCGAGGATCGCGAGGTCGGGCCTGTGCTCGATCGCCAGCTCGAGGGCCTCCTGGCCGTCCTCGGCGAGGATGACGTCGTAGCCGGCGCGCTCGAGCCTGAAGCTGACGAGGTCGCGGATGTCCGGCTCATCCTCGGCGATGAGGATCGTTCGCTTGTCGGCGTCCGTGCTCATGCTGGCAGGGTAATGCGAAACGTCGTTCCCTCATGCATTGCGCTGCGCACCGAGACCTCGCCGTCGTGGCCGTCGACGATCGCCTTGACGATCGAGAGGCCCAGGCCCGTTCCCTCGACCGCGTCGCGCTTGGCCGAGGCGGCGCGGAAGAAGCGGTCGAAGAGCCGTTGCTGATCCTCCTCGGAGATCCCTCGTCCGGTGTCGCTGACCTCGATGATCGGTTCGCCGCCCTCGCCGCGCACCGCCCGCACCGTCACCCTGCCGCCGCGCGGCGTGAACTTAATCGCGTTGGAGATCAGGTTGTCGATCGCCTGGCCCATTCGCCCGGGATCGCCCGTCCGCGAGCCGAGCTCGGCGACCTCGGCGCGCAGCTCGACCCGGCCGCGCTCGGCCCGCGGCCCGAAGGTCTCGACGCTCTCGCGCACCACCTGCGAGAGGTCGAACCCGATTCGCTCGAAGTCGAGCCCGCCGGCCTCCATCCGCGCGATGAACAGCATGTCGCCGACCAGGCGCAGCAGGCGGCGCGAGTTGCGGTTGATGACGTCGATGAACTTGTGCTGCTGCTCGGGGGGCAGCGATTGGTCCTCCAGCAGGAGCTCCGCATAGCCGACGATCGCCGTCAGCGGCGTCCGCAGCTCGTGCGAGATCAGCGCGAAGAAGTCGTCCTTGGCGCGCTGCAGCTCGGCCCGCTCGTCGTTCGCCGCCTGGACCGAGTCCCCCATCCGGTTGAAGGCGCGCGACATCCGCTTGAGCTCCTCCGCCTGGCGGACGTCGCCGACCGGAACCCGGGCCGACAGATCGCCCGCCTCGATCCGCTGCGCCGCCGCCGCCAGCCTGCGCACGGGCAGCATCACGGTGCCGATCTCGAGCGCGATCGAGCCGACGACCAGCAGGGCCGCCAGCGATAGGCCGACGATTGCCGTGATCCGCGCGCGCCGCGCCGCCCGCTGGGAGCGCTCGGTGGCGGCGTCGGCGAGGTGGCTCTGCGCGGCAACGAGCTCACCGAACTGGCGGCGCAGCTCATCCACGCGCTGCTTGCCGGCTCTGCTGTTGATCATGCCGCGGGCCGCTGGCAGGTCTCGCCTGCCGAGCACTATCTGCGGCTTCAGATAGTCGGAGACATAGGCGTCGATGTCGGCGCTGATCCGGTCGAGGCGGCGGTGGTCAGGACCGGCGCCGAGCATCCGCCCCAAGCCCTCGACCGTGCCCGGGTAGAGCTGCAGCGCCTCGTTCGTCGGCTGGAGGAATCGTTCGTCGCCCGTGATCAGGTAGCCGCGCAGCCCGGTCTCCATGTCGACGACGAAGCGCTCGAGTGCCGAGCCGCTGGCGACGATCTTCTCGGCTCGCCCCGCGAGCGCTGTGCCGTCCCTTTCCTGATCGATCGAGCGGATCAGCAGCAGCGTTGCCGTCGCCGCGACCAGCAGGACCGCCGCGCCTGTGACCAGCGTCTGGACTAGAAGGCTTCGCCGCCTCATGTCATGCAGCCAGCCGTTAGAAGACCGGGCTCTCGGTGTAGGTCCCGAAGACCTCCTGCAGGGCGGCGATCATCTCGCCCTCCGATGCCCGCGCCCTGGCGCACTCGATGAACCGCGGCATCAGGTTCTCCTCGGTCGCCGCAGCCTGCTTGAGGGCGCCGAGGCCGCGCTCCACCTCACCGCTGTCGCGACGCCCCCGCGTCGCCTCGAGCCGGTCGGCCTGCTTGCGCTCGAGCGCCGGGTCGATCCGCAGCGTCGGGATCTGCTCCTCGTCCTCGAGGACGAAGTCGTTGACGCCGACGACTATGCGACGGCGCTCGTCGACCTCGCGCTGGTAGCGGAAGGAGGCGTCGGCGATCTCGCGCTGGGGGAAGTTCTGCTCGATCGCCCGGACCATGCCGCCGAGCTCGTCGATGCGGGCAAAGTAGGCGTAGGCGGCGCGCTCCATCTCGTCGGTCAGCGACTCGATGAAATAGGAGCCGCCGAGCGGGTCGATCGTGTTGGTGACGCCGGACTCGTGGGCGATCACCTGCTGCGTGCGCAGGGCGATGCGCACCGCGTCCTCGGTCGGCAGCGCCAGCGCCTCGTCATAGGAGTTGGTGTGCAGCGACTGCGTGCCGCCGAGCACGGCCGCGAGCGCCTCGAGCGAGGTGCGGACGATGTTGACCTCGGGCTGCTGCGCGGTCAGCGAGACGCCGGCGGTCTGGCTGTGGAAGCGCAGCGTCAGCGAGCGCGGGTCGCGAGCGCCATAGGTGTCGCGCATCTCACGCGCCCAGATCCGCCGCGCGGCGCGGTACTTGGCGATCTCCTCGAAGAAGTCGATGTGGGCGTTGAAGAAGAAGGAGAGCCGCGGCGCGAAGTCGTCGATGTCGAGGCCGCGGGCGAGCGCCTCCTCGACGTAGGTGAAGCCGTCCTTGAGTGTGAAGGCGAGCTCCTGCTGAGCGGTCGAGCCGGCCTCGCGGATGTGGTAGCCGGAGATCGAGATCGGATGCCAGCGGGGCATGTTCTGCGAGCACCACTCGACCATGTCGGTGACCAGGCGCATCGCCGGCTCGATCGGGAAGCACCACTCCTTCTGGGCGATGTACTCCTTGAGGATGTCGGTCTGGATCGTGCCGCCGAGATGCTCGAGCGACGTTCCCTGCTCCTCGCCGACGCAGACGTAGAAGGCCAGCAGGATCGCCGCCGGCGCGTTGATCGTCATCGACGTCGTCACGCCCCCGAGTGGGATGCCCTGGAAGAGGGTCAGCATGTCGTCGAGGGTGTCGACGGCGACGCCCTCGCGGCCGACCTCGCCGAGGCTGCGGGCGTGGTCGGAGTCGAGGCCCATCAGCGTCGGCATGTCGAATGCCGTCGAGAGCCCGGTCTGGCCGTGGTCGAGGAGGTAGTGGAAGCGCTCGTTGGTCTCCTCGCTGGTGCCGAAGCCGGCGAACTGGCGCATCGTCCAGAGCCGGCCGCGGTACATCGAGGGATAGGGCCCGCGCGTGAACGGATACTCGCCGGGATAGCCCAGGCTCTCCTCGGGATCGGTGCCCTCGCGATCCTCCTCGGTGTAGAGCGGCTTTACCTCGGCGTCAGAAATGGTCTTGAAGAGGGCATCGCGCTCAACCTGCTGCGCATAGACCTCGTCCAGCCACTGATGGGCGCGGCGGCGCGCCTCCGGCTCGATTGCCATGGCGGAAGTCTATGGCGAGGCGGGGCGCCCAACGCTCGAGCGGCCCCGGCCTGGGGGCGGTCGCTCAGCGACGGCGAAGCGCCGGCAGGCGGCGGGACTTTCGCCGCAGATCGCGCCGCGCCAGCGCCCCAGCGCCGCCGGCCGCAGCGGCGGCGAGCGTCGCCCCGGCCATCGTCAGGCGCCGGCCGAGCTTCTCGAAGCGCAGGATCCGCCAGTGCTCCTCGCGGGCGATCGCCGCCAGCTCGGCGTCCGGGTTGACCGCGACCGGGTTGCCGACGGCACGAAGCATCGGCAGGTCCGAGATCGCGTCCGAGTAGGCGTAGGACTCAGCCAGGTCGAGGTCGTGTTCGGCGGCGAAGCGGCAAAGCGCCTCGACCTTGCCCTTGCCGTACATGAACGGACCGTCGACGCGACCGCTGAGGGTGCCGTCGGGCCGAACCTCGTAGCGCGTGCCGATGCCGCCGTCCATCGCCAGCACCTTGGCCAGCAGCTGGACCATCTCGTGGCCGGCGGCGCTAACGATGAAGGTCGCGCGCCCGTCGTCCTGGTGCGAGCGAACCTCCTCGAGCATCCGCGGGTAGATCCGCGGCAGGATCCCGCTCAGCAGGTCGGGCGCCATCCGGGCGATGTCCTGCTCCGGCACGCCGGCCAGAAGCTCCTCGACCTGGGCCATAAGCCGCTCGGTCTGCTCGTCGTTGGTCCCGTGCAGCCGGTAGCGCAGGTGGTCGACGCCCCAGCTCATCATCCGCCGCCGGCCGACGAGGCCGGAGCGAAAGGCGACACGCCCGAACTGCATCCCGGAGCTGCCCGCCATCAGGGTCTTGTCGAGATCGAAAAAAGCAGCAGACCGCTGCAAACCGGCGCCTGGCCTTGTCCTCGTCAGGAGCCGTTGACCTCGACCAAGATCGCGTCGCCCTGACCGCCGCCAGAGCAGATCGCGGCGCAGCCGAGACCGCCACCGCGGCGGCGCAGCTCGTGGACGAGGGCGCCGATGATGCGGGCGCCGCTGGCGCCGATCGGGTGGCCGAGGGCGATCGCGCCGCCGTTGACGTTGACCTTCTCCTCGTCGATGCCGAGCATCCGCATCGAGTTGATCGCCACCGAGGCGAAGGCCTCGTTGATCTCCCAGAGATCGACGTCCTCGGGGCTCTTGCCGATCTTCTCGAGCGCGAGCTTGGCCGCCTTGGCGGGCGTCCGCGCCAGGTAGGGGAAGTCGTCGGCGACCGACCCGTAGGAGACGACGCGGCCGAGGACGTTGCCGTTGGCCGCTCCCTCCCACCCGTCTGAGGCGAGGACGATCGCGCCGGCGCCGTCGTTGACGCCGGGCGCGTTGCCGGCGGTGTGGGTGGCGTCGGGGCCGCCGATTCCCGGCAGCTTGGCCAGGGTCTCGAGCGTCGTGTCGGGACGGATCGCCTCGTCGGCCTCGACCGTCGTCTCGGACTTGCGCGTCTTGACGGTCACGCCGACGATCTCGTCGGCGAGCCGGCCGGCGTCGGTCGCTTCGGCGGCGAGCCGGTGCGAGCGCTCGGCGAAGCGGTCCATGTCGACGCGGGTGATCTCGAGCTCGTTGGAGACCTCACTCGCCTCGTTGATCATCTGCTTGCCGGTGAAGGGGTTGGTAAGCCCGTCGTGGGTCATCGCGTCGATCGCGTTGACGTCACCCATCCGGAAGCCGAAGCGGGCGCCCGGCAGCAGGTATGGCGCCTGGCTCATCGACTCCATGCCGCCGGCGACGCCGACCTCGAGATCGCCGGCACGCACGGCCTGGTCGATCAGCCCGACAGCGCGCATGCCCGAGGCGCAGACCTTGTTGATCGTCTCCGAGGGGACCTCCTTCGGGATGCCGCCCTTGATCTGGGCCTGTCGCGAGGGGATCTGGCCCTGGCCGGCCTGCAGGACCTGGCCGAAGACGACCTGCTCGACCTGTTCGGGCGCGACACCGGCGCGATCCAGCGCCGCGGAGATCACGGTGCCGCCGAGCTCGATCGCGTCGAGCGAGGAGAGCGCTCCGCCCATCTTGCCGAACGGGGTGCGGGCGGTGCCGAGGATGACTGTCTGGGGCATGAGACCTCCGGGTCGGGTGGCCGCGGTCATGCCGGGCCTCGAGTCATGGACGGGTAAGCGGGACAGGGTGAATGCTAGTGACCTACCTATACTGCCGCCCTCGTGAGGGTCGAGACCACCACCGGCGAGCTGGCTGCGGTCGAGGCCGACCTGCACGTCCTCCCCCAGGCCGAAGGCGACGAGCTGCCGCAGGCGCTGGGCGAGGCTGCCGGCGCCGCCGACGTCAAGCACGGCTTCGGCAAGACGACGCTGCTGCGGCCGGGCGGGCCCGAGCGCCTGCTGGTCGTGGGGCTGGGCAAGCGCGAGGAGCTCGACGACGAGAAGCTGCGCAGCGCCGCGGCTATCGCGACGCGTGAGGCCGGGCGCTACGACGCCCGCTCGGTCGCCTGGTCGCTCGCCGACGAGGCGCTGTCGGCGGCGGCGGTCATCGAGGGGACGATCCTCGCCTCCTACCGCTTCGACCGCTTCCGCTCACGCGACGAGGACGATCCGGCGCCCGTTGGCGTCGAGGTCCTGACGGTTGCGCTTGGCGACGAGGCCGACGAGGCGATGAGCACCGCGATTCGCACGGCGCAGGTCGCCGCGGAGGCGGCCAACCGGGCGCGGGAGCTGCAGAACCTGCCCTCCAACGTGCTGACGCCGACGGCGCTGGCAGAGCGGGCCGAGGAGATCGCCGCGGAGCATGCCTCGGTCAGCGTCGAGGTGCTCGGCCGGTCGGAGATCGCGGCGAAGAAGATGGGCGGACTGGTCGCCGTCTCGCAGGGCTCGGCCGAGGACCCGCGGCTGATCGTCCTTCGCTACTCGGGCGGCGGCGACGGCGCGACGCTGGGGCTCGTCGGCAAGGCGGTGACCTTCGACACCGGCGGCATCTCGATCAAGCCCTCCGCCGGGATGCAGGACATGAAGATGGACATGTCGGGCGGGGCAGCGGTACTGGAGGCCGTCGGGGCGATCGCCGAGCTCGGTCTCGGCCTCGACCTGATCGCCGTCATCCCCTCGACCGAGAACATGCCGAGCGGCACGGCGATCAAGCCCGGCGACATCATCACCCAGTACAACGGCAAGACCGTCGAGGTCAACAACACCGACGCCGAGGGACGGCTGATCCTCGCCGACGCCCTCGCCTACTGCGTCGAACTGGGAGCCGAGCGGGTCGTCGACCTGGCGACGCTGACCGGGGCCGTCCTGGTGGCGCTGGGGTCGACCTACGCGGCGCTGATCTCCAACGACGACGAGCTGGCGGGCGAGGTGGCCGGGGCCGGTGAGCGCAGCGGCGAGATCGTCTGGCGGCTGCCGCTGCACGCCGAGTACAAGAAGCTGACGACGGGAACGGTGGCGGACCTGACCAACGCCTCCGACAAGCGCAAGGCCGGGACGATCTACGCCGGCTCGTTCCTCGAGGAGTTCGTCGACGGCAAGCCCTGGGCCCACCTCGACATCGCCGGCACGGCCTGGGACATCGACCGCGAGTACGCCAAGCGCGGCCCGACCGGCTTCGGCGTGCGGCTGCTGGTCGACCTGGCGAGCGCGCTGGCCAGCTAGCCGCTGCCGATGGGCGAGCTCGCTCGCCCGGAGCCAGGTTCGCGATCATCGGCATCCGAACGGCGGACCGGGCACAGCTCGGGCTGGACGGCGGTCAGCGCCGGCGGGCCCAGGTGCGGGCTGGTGCGGGGACCGGGGGCTGGCGCCGGCGGGGCGTGGGCCTCACCGTCATCCAACCGAGGCCCAGGACCAGGGCGGCGAGCGCCAGGCCTCCGCCCCACTCGAGGTCGCGGGCCCAGGCCGATTGCTGGCGATGAGCCAGCGGCGTGAACGGCTCGGCGACCGGCTGCCGATCGCGGCGCCGGTAGGGGTTCTCGTGTCGCGTCATCGAAGCGGCGCCGTCGCCGCTGAGCGGAGCGTTGGCCAGATCGCCGCCGAGGCCGGCATCCGAGGGGCTGTCGTTCTCCGACCCCGAGCTCTGAACCGCCGCCTTCTTGGCCTCCTGCCGTGGTCGCGCCGGAGTAGGCGGCGCGACGTTGATCACCGGCGGCG
>JAWVFK010000009.1:0-7929 GCA_033856175.1 Solirubrobacterales bacterium
CGCCTTCGTCGCCTCGGTGATCCCCGGCGACAGCTCGCTGATCAAGCTGACGACGGCCGGCTCGGAGTCGGCGGCAGTCGCGCCGACGACACCGCCTGACTGCAACAGCGATCCGTCGCTCTGCCCGACACCGTGCGGCAGCGGTTCCTGCGTGCCTCGCTGCAGCTCGTTGCATCCGAAGCCGGCGCGCTGCCTCAACGGCCGCCGCGACCGCAACGACAACAATGGCAGCAGCACCGCTGCCAGCCAGGCGCAGTCGGGCAACGGCACGCTGCCCTTCACCGGCGCCAACGTGCTGATGCTGGCGATGCTCGGCCTCGGCCTCACCGCCGGCGGGATCAAGCTCAGGCAGCTTCGAGGGGGATCGCGGGGCGCGTAGCAACTCGGTCTCCTCTCGCAGCGGAGGAGAGCAAGGATCAGGGGATCAGCGCGGGACCGGAGACGGTCCCGCGCTTTTTCGTGGCCGGGACCTGAGTCGGGGCGACTGGATTCGAACCAGCGACCTTTCGGCCCCAAACCGAACGCGCTACCAAGCTGCGCCACGCCCCGAGGTTTCGAGTCTAGCCCGACCGAGCTGGAGGCCCGACGCTAGGGTTGCGCGCCGATGGCCGAGGTTCAGCCGATTCCTGCCCTGCGCTACGAGCCCGACGTGGTCGGCCCGCTCGGCTCCGTGACGGCGCCCCCTTACGACGTCATCGACGCCGACCAGCGACGAGCGCTGCTGGCTCGCTCTCCGTACAACGTCGTCGCGATCGACCTGCCCGTCGCCGACGAGGGCGACCCCTACGAGCAGGCCGCCGCGACGCTCGCCGGCTGGCGCGAGGAGGGAGCTCTCGTCGACGAGGCCGAGCCCGCGTTCTGGGCGCTCTCGCAGGACTACAGCGGGCCTGACGGCAGGGCCATGACCCGTCACGGCATCTTCGCTCGGGTCCGTGTTACCGACTACGGCGCTGGCACGATCCGGCCCCACGAACGCACCCAGCCCGGCCCCAAGGAAGACCGGCTGCGGCTGACGCGGGCGACCAAGCACAACCTCTCGCCGATCTTCTCGCTCTACGGCGCCGCGGATGCGTGGCCCCTGCTCGGCACCGCGGTCGAGACCCCGCCCTGGGCCGAGGTCAGCGACGACGACGGCACGACCCACCGGCTCTGGCGGGTCTCCGACCCCGAGACGATCGACGCTGTCAAGAGCGCCCTGGCCCCGGCCGAGCTACTGATCGCCGACGGCCACCACCGCTACGAGACCGCCCGCACCTATGCCGAGGAGATCGACGGCGAGGGTGGTCACCGCTACACGCTGATGTGCCTGACCTCGCTCGAGGATCCGGGCCTGACCGTGTTCCCCACCCACCGCCTGCTGTCCAACCTCGACGAGCCGGCGCGCCAGGAGGCCCTCGGCAGCGGCCTCAAGCGGCTGTTCGAGATCGAGGAGGTCGAAACCGAGCGCCTGCAACCCGCAGAGACCGACGGCGTCGGCGCCTTTGGCTACATCGACTCGCACTTTCGTCGCGCCTTCCGGCTCAGGCTCAGGGATCCGGCGATTCTCGATGAGGTCATGGGAGACCGTTCGCCTGCCTACCGGCAGCTCGATGCCGCGATCCTCGAGAAGCTCGTCCTCGAAGGCATCCTCGGCATGAGCGAGGCCGACGTCGAGGCCAAGCGCGGCATCGGCTACGCCAAGAGCGTCGACGACGTCCTCGCCGCTCTCGACGGCGGCTACCAGGCGGCGTTCATCCTGCGACCGACGCCGGTCGAGCAGGTCCGTGCCGTCGCCGACGCCGGCGAGACGATGCCACCGAAGTCGACCTACTTCTTTCCCAAGCTGCTCTCCGGGATGGTCTTCAACCCGCTTGCCTAGCGTCTAGGGTTGGCGGCGTGGTCAAGATCTACACGAAGAAGGGCGACGACGGCACGACATCGCTCTGGTACGGCGGCCGCATCCTCAAGCATGACCTGCGAACCGCGGCCTACGGCACGATCGACGAGGCGGTCGCCGCCCTCGGCGTCGCACGGGCGCTCTGCGGCTCGACCGCCGGCGAGCTCGCCGCCGACATCCTGCGCCTGCAGAACGAGCTCTTCGTCGCCGGCGCCGAGCTGGCGACCGCGCCCGAGGCGGCCGACCGGCTCGAGGACGGCGTCAGCCGCGTCACCGACGCGATGGTCGACGAGCTCGACGGGCTGATCGACCGCTACATGGAGCGGGTCGATCTGCCGCCGAAGTTCGTCATCCCCGGCGGCACCCACCTCTCCGCCCAGATCGACGTCGCCCGCACGATCATCCGCCGAGCCGAGCGCAGGCTGACCGAGCTCAAGCAGGCCGACGGCCTCGCCTCCGAGGCGGTCCTGCGCTACCTCAACCGTGCCTCGGATCTCGCCTACGCAATGGCCCGAGCAACCGACGAGACCGACCCTCATCTCTTCGAGGGGCGCGGAGGCGGCTGAGATGGTCAGCCTGGTCGCCCGGCGCCGGGACGGCTTCACCCACGACGTCGAGATCGACGGTGGCCACACGCTCGTCGTCGACGAGCCCAGGGACGCCGGCGGCAATGACGCCGGGCCCTCCCCCACTCGCACCGTCGGCGCCGCGCTGGCCGCCTGCACCGCGATCACGATCGAGATGTACGCCGAGCGCAAGGGCTGGCAGCTCGACGACGTCGAGGTCGCCGTCGAGATGTCCTACGACGGCTTCGTCCCGAGCGCATTCGAGGTCATCCTCCGGCTGCCGGGCGAGCTCAGCGACGAGCAGCGCGAGCGGCTGAGGACGGTCGCCGGCAAGTGCCCCGTCCATCGAATGCTGGCGCACGAGACCACCGTTTCGATCGAGGACCGGATCGAGTCGCTCTGAGGCGGTGGCGCCGCAGAGCCGACCGCTCGAGCAGCTGCTGCTCTCACCCGCGGACGCGGCGCTCATCGACGCCCACGGCGCCACCGAGGCGGCGGTGCTGCTGCCGCTCTACGGCTGGCCAGACCGGCCCGGCCTGATCCTCACCGAGCGCCACGGCGACCTGCGCCGCCACGCCGGCGAGATCTCCTTTCCCGGCGGGCGCCGCGACCATCCGACTGAGGACCTGATCGTCTGCGCGCTGCGCGAGGCGAAGGAGGAGATCGGGCTCGATCCCCAGGCGGTCGAGGTGGTTGGCGCGCTGCCGCCGGTCTCGACGATGGTGACCAGCTACAAGGTCCATCCGTTCGTCGGCCTGATCCCCGAGGATGCCGCGCTCGAGCCCGCGCCCGGCGAGGTCGAGCGGATCCTTCGCTTTAGCCTCGACGAGCTGCGAACCGCCTACGCCAAGCGGCGCTTGATCCGGCGCGGCGTCCCGATCCGCACCGACACCTACGAGCTCGACGGCCAGATGATCTGGGGGGCGACGGCCCGCATCCTCGGCGAGCTGATGCGCCGGATCGAGCCCTGAGAGACAGGCCGGCTAGACGTCCTTGTCGATCGGCGCGCCGACGAGGTTGCCCCACTCGGTCCAGGAGCCGTCGTAGTTCTTGACGTCCTCCTTGCCGAGCAGCTCGTGGAGGACGAACCAGGTGTGGGCCGAGCGCTCACCGATCCGGCAGTAGGAGATCACCGGGTCCTCGTCGGTCAGCACGCCCTTGGAGGTGTAGAGCTCGCGCAGCTCATCGGCGGACTTGAAGGTGCCGTCCTCGTTGACCGCCTGGGCCCACGGCACCGAGGCGGCGCCGGGGATGTGGCCGCCGCGCTGGGCGCCCTCCTGCTCGTAGCCGGTCATCGCGATCAGCTCGCCCGAGAACTCCTGCGGGCTGCGAACGTCGACCAGTCTCGTGCTCGAGTCGAGCGCCGCCTCGACCTCATCGCGGTAGGCGCGGATCGAAGCATCGCCCGGCTTGGCCTCGAAGCTCGCCGGCGGATGGCTCGACCGTTCGGTCGAGGTCTCGCGGTTCTCGTCGATCCACTTCTCGCGCGGGCCGTTGACCAGCTTGACCTTGTCGTGGCCGTAGTAGCGGAAGTACCAGTAGGTGTAGGCCGCGAACCAGTTATTGCGGTCGCCGTAGAGGACGACCGTGTGGTCGTTCGAGATGCCGCTGCGACCCATCCGCTCACCGAAGTCCTCGGCGCTGAGGAAATCGCGCTTGACCTGGTCCTGGAGGTCGGTCTTCCAGTCGAAGCCGATCGCTCCCGGGATGTGGGCCTCCTCGTAGAGCGCCGGGTTCTCGTCGACCTCGACGATCCGGATGCTGTCGTCGTCCAGATGCTCGGCGACCCAGTCAGTCTCGACGAGCGCGTCCTTCGCGTATTCGGTCATGATTTCCCTCCAACGTTACCCGGATACCGTTCAAGTAAATCCGGGATTTCGGATCGGATTTAACTCCTTTATAGCAACCCGCGACGGTTGTCCCTGGCGGAAGGTCCCTCTCTCCCGCTAATGTTGGCGCCGTGGATGACGGGGACCTCACGCAGGACAGCGCGAGCCGAGCGCCGGTGACGGCGCGGGCTCCTCAGGTCGCGACGGCTGGCGGGCCTGGCCACGGCGCCGACCTCGACGCGATGGGCAAGGACAAGCGGCGCCAGGTCGTCGGCCACAGCTACGGCCCGAGCCGCCGGCAGCAGCTCACCTTCTTCGGCATCGTCGGCGTCCTCGTCCTGGCGATCTGGCTGGGGTCGAAGATCCTCGTCTCGGAGTTCGACAAGGCCCCGGCGCGCGACGCCGCCAAGTCGCCGTGGTCGCAGCCGACGGCGCCGCAGGTCCCGCCGGCGCGCCCCTTCTAGCGCCGGCTCTCTCTTTCTAGCCGAGCAGCCGGCCGATAGCCGCTGCCGCCTCAGCGGTCCACGCCGCAGGCTCCGCCGGGTCGCTGTCGAGCAGCTCGACGGGGATCCGCCAGCGCTCCGACGCCGCCCGCACGAGGCTGCCGCCGCTCTCCAGGCACTCCCCCGGAACGCTGCCCGCGGCCTCGTAGAGGAACCCTCGGACCGGCGTGTCGACGAGCTTCTCCAGCAGGCGCTCGAGCCGCGGCCCGTGGATCGCCTCGATCAGGGCCGGCTCGCCGTCGGCGGAGCCGAGAAGCCAGGCGACGACGGTCACGTCGGCGACGAGGTCGAGGACCGTCGCCGGGCGATCGGGATCGGCGACCGCCGCCTCCAAGCCGGACGCGGCGATCTGCTCCATGCGATCGCTGTGGCGCGTCGTGCCGCGCACCTGCCAGCCCTCGGCGAGCAGATGCCGCCCCAGCTCACGGCCGCGACAGCCACAGCCGACGATCAGCGCCCGAGCCACGGGTCCCGATCCGCGTCAGACCGCGGGCAGGGCGATCAACCCTCGAGATCCGCGTCCGGGTCGTGGCCGAAAGGCCCGCGGCCGCGCATCCTCGTGGCATCGTCCTCGGCCGCCTGCCTGCGCACATCCTGCTCGGTGATCGGGTCGGCGCCGCGCTTGCGCCGGTACTCGTTCTGGGCCTCGATCATCTGCTGGACGTCCTCGAGCTCCAGCAGGGCCTCGTCCTCGTAGGAGCGCGTCGGCTTCCAGTCGACGAGGTCGGCGCCGCTTCCCGGATAGGCGCGGCCGACCAGCAGCAGCACGCCGACACAGAATGCGATCGCCGCCAGCGAGAGGAGGACGAAGCCCACGCCGCCAGGTTAGCCGCCTCGCGGACGCCCCGCCGCGGCCACCTCGACGGGCGCCCGGACTGGTCTGGTCGCCGGATATCTTGTCGGCGTGGCCGAGGCTCTGATCTGCGACGCGCTGAGGACGCCGATTGGCCGCTACCGCGGCGCGCTGTCGAGCGTCCGCCCGGACGATCTGGCGGCTCACGTCATCGGCGCCGCAGTCGAGCGCAACGGCATCGACCCGGAGCTGATCGCCGACGTCTACATGGGCGCCGCGAACCAGTCTGGCGAGGACAACCGCAACGTCGCCCGCATGGGCGCCCTGCTGGCGGGCCTGCCCGTCTCAGTCCCCGGGGCGACCGTCAACCGTCTCTGCGCCTCCGGCCTCGAGGCCGTCAACCAGGCCGCTCGCGCGATCAAGCTGGACGAGGGCGAGGTCTACCTCGCCGGCGGCGTCGAGTCGATGAGCCGGGCGCCCTGGGTGGTGCCCAAGCCCGAGGCGGCGCTGCCGCGGGGGGAGCAGACGATGTACGACACGACGCTGGGATGGCGGCTCGTCAACCCGCGGATGGCGGCGGCGCACTCGACCGAGTCGATGGGCGAGACCGCCGAGAACGTCGCCGAGCGCTTCGGCATCTCGCGCGAGGCCCAGGACGCCTTCGCTGTCCGCAGCCACGAGCGGGCGATCGCCGCAACCCGAGATCGAAGGTTCGCGGAGGAGATCGTCGCCCTCGAGGTCGCCAACGGTGCCGGCCCTCGCTTGGTCGAGGTCGACGAGGGCCCGCGCGAGGACACCAGCCTGGAGCGCCTGGCAAAGCTGCGGCCGGCATTCCGCGAGGGCGGCTCGGTCACCGCCGGCAACGCGTCCTCGCTCAACGACGGCGCCGCCTGCCTCGTCCTGGCGAGCGAGTCGGGCGCCGAGCGCATCGGCGCCGAGCCCCTCGCAAGAGTTGTCTCGTTCGGCGTCGCCGGGGTCGATCCCGCGTACATGGGCATCGGGCCAGTTGAGGCGATCCCCCGCGCCCTCGCCGCCGCCGGCCTGTCGCTCGAGCAGATCGACCTGATCGAGCTCAACGAGGCCTTCGCGGCGCAGGTGCTGGCCTGCGTCGCCGAGCTGGGCATCGACGAGGAGAGGCTCAACGTCAATGGCGGCGCGATCGCCCTCGGCCATCCGCTCGGCTGCTCGGGGGCGCGGCTGACCGCCACGCTGGCCCACGAGATGAGACGGCGAGATGCCCGCTACGGCCTGGTCGCGCTCTGCATCGGCGTCGGCCAGGGCCTGGCGACGGTCATCGAACGCGTCTGACCGGTCTAGCGGTCTAGCCGCGAAGCTCGAGCCGGCGGCTGATCAGCGCCACGTCGCCGAGGCGGCCGCCACGGTTGGGCGCGATGATCTCGATCAGGTAGACGTGGCGCTTGCCACGGGCGACGATCGCCGAAACCTGCTGCGCCACGCCCTTGCTGTTGCGGCCGCTGATGGTGGCGGTGGCAGTCCGCAGGCCAGAGACCGGCTGAGAGCTACCGGCGAGGTCGACGCGCGGGTGGCGGTAGCTGCGCCGCAGGGCGACGATGACGTCGCGGAACTCGCTGCGCGCCGCCTTCGCCGTCGCCGGAGTGGACGCCGCGACGAGGATCGCCGTGGTGTTGTCCTTGCTGACCAGCTTGACCGCTCCCGGCCGGTGGGTCTGGCGCCAGCCGTCGGGCCAGCGAATCGTGATCCCGGCGCCGCGGTCGGTGAACGCATGCGGCGTCGCCGGTATGACGAGGTCGTTCTTGTTGCTGTCGTCGCCGCCGAACAGCTGCGAGACCAGGACGGCTGCCGGTATGACAATCAGCGCCGTGATTGCGGTCAGAGCGACCGCACGGCGACGGAGGAACCGCTCGGCGAGATCGCTGGCGCGATCGCCCCGAGTGGGATTCCCGCTGCCCGAAGGCTGATTCGGCTGGTCGGCTATGCCCTTGGGCGATGCCGAGCCTGGAGACCCGCCTTGACGGCGAGACCCGCTCCGAGCAGCCCGAGGCCCATCATCGCGATGAGCAGCACGTTGGTACCGGTGAAGGGCAGCGTGCCGTTGCCGGACTGCGCCTGGCTGGCGGCGCTGCCGCTGCCGCTGTCGGTCTCGTCGTTGACGCAACGAGCCGGCTTCGGATGAAGCGAGCTGCAGGGAGGCCCGCAAGAGCCACCGGTGCATGGCGTCGGGCAAAGCGACGGATCGCTCTGGCAATCAGGCGGCGGGCAGAGCGACGGATCGCTGTTGCAGTCAGGCGGTGTCGTCGGCGCGACTGCCGCCGACTCCGAGCCGGCCGTCGTCAGCTTGATCAGCGAGCTGTCGCCGGGGATCACCGAGGCGACGAAGGCG
>JAWVFK010000010.1:0-96579 GCA_033856175.1 Solirubrobacterales bacterium
CCGATGAACTCGCCGCCGTAGGGGTATGGAGGACGGATCGCCGAAGAGATCGTCTTCGCGGTCAGGATCATCATGTCCCCGACCTGCTCGAACAGCGATTTGGCGGGCAGGAATGCCCTGTCGGCGAAGGTTCGAACCATCTCTCCGCCGGGGAGATTAGGTGATCCTCCGGTCGAGCGCCAGCGACAACCGTGCCCGCGCCCGCCGGAGACGGGAGGCATAGGTGGTATGTTGCGCGCCCCTTGGGGGGTCGTGGCGCCAAATACTCTGGGCAGCGCGCCTTGCGGCGCGGCATCGGCCTCTTCGTCGGACTCGCTGCAGTGGCGGTTGCCGGTTGCGGCAGCAGCGGCGCGCGGCAGGACGCCGCCGAGCCGAGCGGCAACTACCCGGTCGAGATCACCAAGGCGAAGTTCCCGACACGCCAGCGGCTCGCCCAGATCGTCAACCTCGAGATCGCCGTTCGCAACTCTGGCGAACAGACGATCCCCAACCTCGCGCTGACCGTCTTCGTCGATCCCAACGCCGACCGGCCGTTCGAGGTTCGCACCGACCAGCCGAGCGCCGCCAACCCGAGCAGACCGGTCTGGATCCCCGAGCACGGCGACCCCAGGCTCGCCGGCGCCTCCGGCAGCGCCGGCGCCCAGACGGCCAACCTCTCGACCTTCCAGTTCGGCCCGCTGTCCCCGGGAGAGACCCGCGAGGCGATCTGGCGCCTCTCCCCCGTCCACCCCGGCACCTACACGCTCACCTACCAGGTGAGCGCCGGCCTCCAGGGCAAGGCCAAGGCGATCAACGCCGATGGCAGCGCGCCGACGGGCAAGTTCCTCGTGACGATCTCGGGTGCGCCGCCGAACGCCGGCGTGGGCGACAAGGGCCAGGTCATCATCCAGCCACCCGACAGCGCCCCCAAGAAGACAGCCAAGAGCAAGAAGGCCAAGAGCAAGAAGAAGGGCTAACCCCGCCTTCTATCCTGTCGATACGACTTCGACAGCGATGAGAGCCAGGGTCAGCAACTTCATCCGCGGCGGCAGGGTCGCGGCATTCGCCGGCGCACTCGCTCTGGCGGCAATCGCATCGCCGGCCAGCGCCGGCGCGGTGACGCTGACCCGGGTCAGCGGCCACGACTTCAATAGCCCCGTCTACGTAACCCAGCCGCCGAACGGCGGCCCGCTGCTGGTCGTCGAGCAGCCCGGCGTGATCCGCGCCATCAAGGGCAACAGCGTCCGCTCGACCCCCTTCCTCGACATCCGCGGCAGGGTCACGGGCGGCGGCGAGCAGGGCCTGCTCTCGGTCGCCTTCCCGCCGAACTACGCCCACACCCACCTCTTCTACGTCTACTACACGAACAGGGGCTGCTCGGCCGCCGGTGACTGCGACATCGAGATCGACGAGTTTCACCGCTCGCGGTCGAACTCATCCCGCGCCGACGCATCGAGCCGGCGGCGGGTACTGACCATCGGCCACCGTCAGGCCGGCAACCACAACGGCGGCCAGATGCAGTTCGATCGCCACGGACGGCTCTACGCCGGCACGGGCGACGGCGGTGGCGGTGGCGACCAGTTCGGCAACGCGCTGAGCCGCAACCGGCTGCTCGGCAAGCTGCTGCGGATCTACCCCCGCGCCCACCGCGGCCATCCCTACACGGTGCCGAGCGGCAACCCCTACGTCGGCAGGAAGGGCCGCGACGAGATCTACTCGCGCGGCCTGCGCAATCCCTGGCGCTTCTCGATCGACCAGGTCGGCTCGAGCGAGTTCCTGGCGATCGGCGATGTCGGCCAGGGCAGCCAGGAGGAGGTCGACTACGAGACCCTCGCCGGCGCCCTCGGCGCCAACTTCGGCTGGAACAGCTTCGAGGGCTTCCTCACCTACCCCGGTGGCGCTCTGGCCGGGAGCCAGCCCAACCCGCCGATCTTCGCCTACTCGCACGGCGGAGCGATATGCCCGAGCGGCGGCTGCGCGATCGCCGGCGGCTACGTCGTCCACGACCCGGCGCTGCCGTCGCTCTCAGGCCGCTACGTCTACGCCGACACCTATCAGGGCGACCTGCGCAGCTTCGTCCCCGCGCTCGGCGGGTCCAGCGGCGACCAGGCGGTGACCGACGGCGCGATCCCGCTCCACGTCGACTTCGTCTCCTCCTTCGGCCGCGACATGGAGGGGCAGATCTACGTCGCTTCGCTCAACGGTCCTGTATTCCGCCTGACCCCCTAGCCCGGGGAACCGCCGCAGCCGGTCGGCCCGTCCGAGCCAATAGGCTGCCGCGGCTTTGCTCCGGCGCGGCTCCCCTGGCCTTTCGATTCTTCTGGCGATCGCACTGCTCGCCGGCTGCGGCGACGGCGCCGGAGGAGCTGCGACCACGTCGCGGGCGCCGGCTACCGGCGACGGCAGCCCGGGCAAGGTCGAGCTCGCCAAGCTCGGCGACTTCGACAGCCCGCTCTTCCTGACCCAGCCACCGGGCGAGCGCCGGCTGCTGTTCGTCGTCGAGAAGGACGGCGTCATCCGCGTCCTGCGCGACGGCAAGCCGCTGCCGAAGCCATTTCTCGACATTCGCCAGCGGGTCAACAGCAAGGAGGTCGAGCAGGGCCTGCTCTCGCTCGCCTTCGCCCCCGACTATCGCCGCTCGCATCGCTTCTACGTCGCCTACACCGGCAGCACCAACGACGTCCAGGTGATCGAGATGCGGAGCTCCGCCCGCGACCCACTGACCGCCGACCGAAGCTCGGCGCGCCACGTCATCGAGATCCCGGAGCCGGCGCCGAACCACAACGGCGGCCTGCTGCTCTTCGGCCCCGACCGGCTCCTCTACCTCGGCACCGGCGACGGCGGCCCATCGTACGACCCCCATCGCACAGCCCAGAGCCATCAGAGCTTCCTCGGCAAGATCCTGAGGATCGATCCTCGGCGCCACGGCAAGGAGCGCTACAGCGCCCCGCAAACGAACCCGTTCGTCGGCGACCCCGGTTGGAACGAGGTCTTCGTGCTCGGGCTGCGCAACCCCTGGCGGTTCTCGTTCGACCGCAAGAACGGCGACCTGCTGGTGGGCGACGTCGGCCAGGACAAGTGGGAGGAGATCGACTATCGCCCGCGCGCCAAGGCCGCGGGCTCGAACTTCGGCTGGTCCGCCTATGAGGCCAACCGCCTCGAGCACCCCGACCAGGTCAAGAAGGCCCGCGGATCGGTGCGGCCGATCCTCACCTATCGCCACGGCCCCGGCTGCTCGGTCACCGGCGGCTACGTCGTTCGCAGCCCGGCCCTGCCGAGCCTCTATGGCCGCTACCTCTATGGCGACTTCTGCGCCGGCGAGCTGCGCAGCCTCGTGCCGGCGCTACCGCGCGCCCGCGACGACCGGTCGCTCGGCCTCAAGGTCCCGGCCCTCTCCTCCTTCGCCGAAGACGGTGCCGGCAATCTCTACGCGCTGTCGCTCAACGGGCCGATCTACCGGATCCTGGCGAAGTAGCTCCGTTCCTCAGCGGGGCAGCGTCGGCGCGAGGATCCGATAGGCCTTGACCCCCAGCCCCAGCCGCTCGCGGTCCTCGCTGGCCGAGGGGTTGAGGCCGCTGAGCTCGCGGGCGCGGTCGAGCCGGTAGGCGACGGTGTGGCGGTGGGCGTGGATCGCCCGCGCCGTCGCGTTCATGTTGCAGTTGTTTTCCAGGTAGGCCTCGAGCGTCCGCAGCAGGTCGGAGCGGTAGCGGCTGTCGTAGCTGACGATCGGCTCGACCGTGTCCTCGTAGAAGCGCGAGACCTCGCGCGGGTTCGATGCGAGCGCCCGCAGCAGCAGCCGGTAGACGGCGTCCTCCACGCCATCCTCGAGGCGTTCGGCGAGGCGTTCGTCGCGGGCGATGACGGCGAGTACCAGCTCGGCCTCGGCGATCGCCTCATGCAGATCGCCGGAGTCGGCGTAGAAGGAGGAGAAGCCGGCGGGGCCGTGGGGGCGCAGCCGCCGTGCCAGCCCGCGCGCCGCCGCAAGCGTCGCCTCGACGCTGTCCTCGCCTTGGCGCGCCGGCAGCAGCGCGTAGACGCGCTCGCCGACGAGCTCGGCCATCGCGCCCTCGTGCTCGGCGGCGATCATCGCCGCGACCAGCCGCGGCTTGCCGGAGCGAACCTCGGCGACCATGGCGACGGCGCCCGCGCGCAGCTCACAGCCGAGCCGCGAAGCTCGCCGCAGCATGTCCTCGCGGCTGACGCGCCCCTCGCGCAGCTCCTCGAGCAGGCCGCCGCGCAGCGTCTCGGCGGCGGCGTCGCGAGCCTCGGTGACGGCGACCTCGGCGAGGCAGGTCAGCGCCGCGGCCTGCAGCACGGCGCTCTGGTCGATCGCCAGCGCCGGCTCGTCGCTCGGCTCGGGCCGCAGCAACAGCACCGCGCCCATCGCCTCACCGCCGGCGACGACGATCTCCTGGGCCTCGATCGCGACCGGCGGCTCGGCGCTGCGCCCGGCGATCGTCGCCGCGACGTAGTCGCTGAGGTCGTCGAGCGGCTTGCCGTTGGGACAGGCAGCGGCGAGGCCGCGGGCCGGCAGCAGGATCGCCACCGGCCCACCGGCCTCACGCGCCGTTAGCTCCGCGACCCCGGCGAGGCCCTCGCCGCCGAGGACGGCGGCCAGCATCTGGGCCTGGAGGTCGCGCAAGGGCTCCTGGGAGGTAGCCGCCGATCAGAGGATCGGCATGTACCTCTCCAGCTCCCAGCGGGTGACCTGGACGCGGTACTCCTCCCACTCCTCGCGCTTGAGGTCGACGTAGCGATCGAAGATGTGATCGCCGAGCGCCTTTCGCACCAGCTCCGAGCCGGCCAGCTCCTCGACCGCCTCGCCGAGCGTCTCGGGCAGCTGCTCGATGCCGCGCTCGCGCCGCTCGTCGTGGCTGAGGTCGTAGAGGTTGGTCTCCATCGGGTCGGGGATCTCGTAGCCCTTCTCGATCCCCTCGAGGCCCGCGTGCAGCATCGCCGCGAACGTCAGGTAGGGGTTGCAGGAGGGGTCCGGGCAGCGGAGCTCGCAACGGGTCGCCTGCTCCTTGCCGGGGTGGTACATCGGCACCCGGACGAGGGCCGAGCGGTTGCGCTGCGACCAGGCGCAGTAGACCGGCGCCTCGTAGCCCGGCACGAGCCGCTTGTAGCTGTTCACGTTCGGCGCGAACAGGGCCGCGATCTCACGCGCGTGCTTGAGCAGCCCGGCGATGTACGACTTCGCCGTCGCCGAGAGGTGGTACTGGTCGCTGGCGTCGAAGAACGCGTTCGAGCCGGCGTTGAACAGCGACTGATGGGTGTGCATCCCGGAGCCGTTCTCGCCGAACAGCGGCTTCGGCATGAACGTCGCGTAGACGCCGTGCTCCTGGGCGATCTCCTTGACGACGATCTTGTAGGTCATCGCGTTGTCGGACATCCGCAGCCCCTCGGCGTAGCGCATGTCGATCTCGTGCTGCGAGGGGCCGACCTCGTGGTGGGTGTACTCGACCGGGATGCCGACCTTCTTCAGCGCGATCACGGTGTCGCGGCGCAGATCCGACGCCGCGTCGAGCGTCGTCAGGTCGAAGTAGCCGCCCTTGTCGAGGATCTTCGGCACGCCGTCCTCTCCCAGCTCGTCGCTGGCGAAGTAGAAGAACTCCAGCTCCGGGCCGAGGTTGAAGGTGTCGAAGCCCATGTCGGCCGCGCGCTCGAGCGCCCGCCGCATGACGTAGCGGGGATCGCCCTCGTAGGCCTCGCCGCCGGGCTTGAGGACGTCGCAGAACATCCGCGCGACGCCGCCCTTCTCGGGGTGCTCGCGCCAGGGCAGCACGGTGAAGGTGTCGGGGTCGGGCATCGCGATCATGTCCGACTCCTCGATCTGGTTGAAGCCGGTGATCGACGAGCCGTCGAAGCCCATGCCCTGCTCGAAGGCGGACTCGAGCTCCTCGCGGCCGACGGAGAAGCTCTTCAGCTGGCCGAGGATGTCCGTGAACCAGAAACGGATGAACTCGATGCCTTCGTCCTCGACCCGCTTGAGGATGTCCTTGGGGTCGGTCTGCGATTCGTGGGTTGCCATTTGAGTCTGTTGCCTCGCTTTTCTTTGGGTGGTCCGCCACATGCCGGGGCCGGCTCGAAGGCCGGCCCCGGCTGAGGCGATATGTCTTGGTGTCTAGGCGGTGATCTCCGCTCCGTCGTGGGCCTGCAGGACCTCGTCGCCCTCCTCGCCAGTGCGGATGCGAATCGCCTCCTCCACCGGCAGGACGAAGATCTTGCCATCGCCCACCTCACCCGTGCGCGCATGCTTGAGGATCGTCTCGACGACGACGCCCTTCTCGGTGTCGTCGACGACACACTCGATCTTCAGCTTGGGCCGCACGTTGACGGTCAACTGCGAACCACGGTACTGCTCGACAATGCCCTTCTGTCGTCCAGAGCCCTTGACCTCGGTGATCGAGAGGGACGGGATGCCCCGCTCGAGCAGCTCGGTCCGGATCGGCTCGAACGCCTCGTGGCGGATGAACGCCTCGATCTTCTTCATTTCGTCACCCCCTTCAGGCCGGCCGTGACTCGTGCCGCCATCGCCGTCACCCCAGCCGGCGCGGGAGCGCCGAGGCCCGTGGAGCCGCCCGGGTACTCCGGGCCCGGGATGAACTGCTCCGGGTAGCCGTACATGCCGTGCTCGGAGATGTCGAGACCGGCGTCCTCTTCCTCGGCCGAGACGCGCAGGCCGTAGGTCTTCTTGATGACGTAGAACGTCACGAAGCTCATCGAGAAGACGAACGTGAATGCGACCAGCAATCCGATGCCCTGCGCAGCGAGCTGCGTGAAGTGCCCGGAGTAGAACAGCCCGCCATTCGGGTCGCCGAAGGCGTTGTACTGGGCCAGCCTCGGTGCGGTGAACAACCCGCACGACAGGGTGCCCCAGATACCGGCCAGGCCGTGCGCCGAGAGTGCGCCTACCGGGTCGTCGATCAGCTTGTCGATGGCGTAGACGCCGAGGACGACGATCACGCCCGCGACCGCACCGATGATCGGTGCCGCCCAGATCTCGACGTAGCCGGAGGGAGCGGTGATCGCGACGAGTGCCGCGATGGCGCCGTTGCCCGCCATGCCGATGTCGATGTTGCCCGTCTTCAGCTTCGCCGTGGCGACGGCGGCGATCACGCCGGCCGCAGCGGCCAGGTTGGTGATCAGCAGAATCTCCGGGAACCGGCCATCGATCGCGTTCAGCGTCGAGCCGGGGTTGAACCCGAACCAACCGAGCCAGAGGATCAGCACGCCGAGCCCGAACAGGGGCATGTTGTGGCCCGGGATCGCCCGCGGCTTGCCGTCAGGCCCGTACTTGCCCCGGCGCGGTCCGAGCAGCAACAGCGCGGCGAATGCGCCGGATGCGCCGATCAGGTGGACAGCGGTCGAGCCGGCGAAGTCCTGCATGCCGGCGATCGACGTACCGAGCCAATGGCCGCTTTGCAGGAAGCCGCCGCCGAACACCCAGTGGGCGCCGAGCGGGTAGATCACGCTGGCGAAGATCGCCGAGTAGATGATGTAGACGCCGAACTTGATTCGCTCGAGCGTGGTGCCCCAGACGATCGCCAGCGACACCGCGCAGAAGACGAACTGGAAGAACCACTTCGACTCGATCGTCGCGTTGGAGAGCCCCAGCACCGGGAAGTGCGGATGGAACATCGTGATCCCGTCCGAGGTCACGGCGTACGGGCCCATGTCGGTGAAGAAGGCCCCACCCTGGTGGCCGATCACGCCCCCGAGCGGCCCGCTGAACGCGAACATGAAGCCGACCGCCCACCAGGCGATCGCGGCGATCGAGAAGTTGGTGAGGATCTTCGCCACCACCGTGCCGGCGTTCTTTCCTCGCGAGAAGCCGATCTCGAGGAAGGCGAACCCGGCCTGCATGAACATCACGAGCGACGCGGCAACGATCACCCAGATCGAGTTGATGCCAACCGTGTCTTCGAGCTTGCCGTCGATCGCCAGCGCCAGGTCCTTGGCATCGGCGAACGCCGCGGCAGGTGCCGCCAGCAGCGCCAGAAGCGCCAGGCCGACGACCGCGGGAACGTACTTGCGTTTCATGCGTCTC
This sequence comes from Solirubrobacterales bacterium, assembly GCA_033856175.1. GTDB lineage: Bacteria > Actinomycetota > Thermoleophilia > Solirubrobacterales > 70-9 > JAWVFK01. The sequence continues at coordinate 8,030 of JAWVFK010000010.1, forward strand.
TCTCCTTGCCCGCCCGGGCACTTCGGCGCCGGGCGGTCGCGGGTTTGTGGGGACGAGGATCAAAGTAGGGACGATCGCTGCCGCTGCCATTGGCCCGCTGTCGGAAATGTCGGCGGCGATTTTCGCCAGATAGTCGAAGTCCCTCGTCAGCCCCGCCCGTGGCGCGTCATCGTCATCTGACGTCGCCTTCCTGGCTGAGCAGCCAAGCGGAGTAGTCTCCGTCGCAACCGCGCCAGCGAACCGAGGAGAGGCAATGGAAGCGACGACGAAGGCCAGCCCCGAGCAGCAGTCCGGGGAATCCGGCGAGGCCGGCGCCCAGCAGGCCAACGGAGCGCCCAGCTCGACGGCTGCGACCGCGGCGAGTGGCAGCTTCGACGTTCGCAACCCCGCCACGGGCGAGACGGTCGAGACGCTGGCGATCGCCAGCGCCGAGGAGGTCGCCGCGACCGTCGCTCGCGTTCGCGCCGCCCAGGTCGAGTGGGAGGCGCTCGGCCACGCCGGTCGCTACCGCTGGCTCGGCAAGCTGCGCGACTGGATCTTCGAGAACTACGAGGGCATCGCCGACACGATGCAGGCCGAGACGGGCAAGGTCCGCGGCGACGCCGGCGGCGAGGCCGTCTACCTGACCGACTCGATCAACTTCTACGGCACGAAGGCGAAGAAGTTCCTCGGCGACGACCGCATCCGCGCCCATAACCCGCTGCTGCGGGTGAAGAAGCTGCGCGTCGCCTACCGGCCGCATCCCGTCGTCGGCATCATCAGCCCCTGGAACTTCCCGCTGATGCTCTCGCTCGGCGACGCGATCCCCGCCCTGCAGGCAGGCTGCGCCGTCGTCATCAAGCCGAGCGAGTTCACGCCGCTCGGCCTGCGCGAGATCGTCACCGCCTGGAAGCAGGAGATCGGCGCCCCCGACGTGCTCGATGTCGTTCTCGGCCTCGGCGAGACGGGCTCGGCGCTGGTCGACAACGTCGACTTCATCCAGTTCACCGGCTCCGACCGCACCGGCCGCAGGGTGATGGCCCGCGCGGCCGAGCGGCTGATCCCGGTCAGCCTCGAGCTCGGCGGCAAGGACCCGATGGTCGTCCTCGACGATGCCGACATCGACCGCGCCGCCAACGCCGCGACCTGGGGCGCGATGGCCAACTCCGGCCAGATCTGCATGTCGACCGAGCGCATCTACGTCGAGGAGCCGGTCTACGACGAGTTCGTCGGCAAGCTCGAGGCCAGCGTCAAGCAGCTGCGCCAGGGCCTCGACGGCGCCGAGTTCTCGAAGGACGTCGGCGCGATGACCTCGCCGAACCAGACGGCGATCGTCGAGGACCATGTCAACGACGCCATCGCCAGCGGCGCCCGCGCGCTGACCGGCGGCAAGCGCCGCGAGGGCGCCGGCGACTACTACGAGCCGACGATCCTCGTCGACGTCGACCACTCGATGAAGGTGATGCGCGACGAAACCTTCGGACCCGTCGTCGGCGTGATGAAGGTCGGCGACGAGGAGGAGGCCGTGCGCCTGGCCAACGACAGCCGCTACGGGCTATCGGGAGCGGTCTTCGGCTCCAAGCGCCGCGCCGAGCGGGTCGCCCGGCGGATCGAGTGCGGCTCCTGCAACGTCAACGACGTCCTCGTCAACTACCTGACGACCGACGTGCCGATGGGCGGCTGGAAGACCTCCGGCATCGGTTACCGCCACGGCGCCAACGGCATCCGCAAGTACTGCCGCAGCGAGTCGCTTGTGATCACCCGAATGGGCGGCAAGCGCGAGCTGATCTGGTACCCGTACACCGCCAAGCGCCGCAACCTCGTCCGCCGTGCGGCGACGCTGGTCAACGCCCGCGGCCTGCGCAAGCGGCTGGGGCGCTAGCCAGCCCCGCGGCGGGCGGACGCTCGCTGCGCCGCCCGTTTTTCGCTGTCCTGAGCCTGGCTGGCGGCTCTAGCGCGCAGCCGCCAACCCGTCGAGGTCGCGGGCCAGCCGCTCGGCCCGCTCCTGGCACCACTCGGCCAGGACCCAGAGCCAGGCGACCTCACAGCGCGTCCTCGTCTTGACGTAGTCGGCGTTGTCCTCGCCGGCGAGCGATATCGCGTCGGCAACGCTCACCTCTTCGTCGCCGTAGTGCCAGGCCCCGGACTCCTCGTCGATCTCGAGCGCGGTGCCATCGCTGAAGGCGAGAACCTTCGGCGCCTCGCCGTCGAGCCCGATCGCCCTGCAGTCCTCGGACAGCGTCGGACGGTCCTCGGTCAGTGCGTGCTGGGTCATGTCCCGTTCCTCCTTGCTCGTTTGCCTGTGTCGCCTTGCCTGGCCAACCTTGCCTGGCCAAACTAAGGCGCACCGCTTAGCTCGCGGTGAACCGCCGGTAAAGACGCGGTAAGAACCTCGTTACCGCGCGGCCCTCCTTCCCGCGAAGTTGGCGTATCTCCATTGATCCGAGGGCTAAACCGGCAACTTTTCTCGCCCTCGGTCAGGGGACTGCGGGCGACCCGCAGCTCTGCCGTGGCTGACGCCTGCGCTAGGCTTAGCCAGAAGAGACCATCAAGAGCGGTTGAGGGGCCCGGCCCATTGACGCCGCAGCAACCGGCCGAGATCTCAGGATCGAGGTGCGGTGCTAAGGCCGGGATCGATGGAGGTGTGAAGAGCGTGACGACGAGCACAAGGGACTACATCGAGGCGGTGCGCTCGCGCGTCGTCGTCTTCGACGGCGGCATGGGCGCGACGCTCGAGCAGTTCGAGCTGACGAGCGAGGACTACGGCGGCCTCGCCGGCAAGTGCCACGAGGCGCTCGTGCTCAACCGCCCCGACGTCATCGAGGGGGTCCACACCTCGATGCTGGAAGCGGGCGCCGAGGTGCTCGAGACCGACACCTTCCAGGCCAGCCGCATCAAGCTGGGCGAGTGGGGCCTCGCCGAGCACACGCTCGAGATCAACACCCGCGCCGCCGAGATCGCCCGCAAGGCGGCCGGCGGGGAGCGCTTCGTCGCCGGCTCGATCGGCCCGACCGGCTTCCTGCCGGCGAGCGACGACCCGACGCTGGGAGCGATCGGCTTCGGCGAGCTGGTCGAGGTCTTCGCCGAGCAGTCGCGCGGCCTGATCGAGGGCGGTGCCGACCTGCTGATCATCGAGACGGCGCAGGACATCCTCGAGGTCAAGGCGGCGATCTTCGGCGCCCGCGAGGCGTTCAAGGCGACTGGCCGCACGCTGCCGATCCAGACCAGCGTCTCACTGCTGCCGCAGGGCGGAAAGATGCTGCTCGGCACCGACATCGCCGCGGTCCTGACGACGCTGACCGCGCTCGAGGTCGACGTCATCGGCCTCAACTGCTCGACCGGCCCCGAGGACATGCGCGACGCGATCCGCTACCTCGGCGAGCAATCGCCCCTGCCCGTCCACTGCATCCCCAACGCCGGCCTGCCGCTGCAGGGCCCCGACGGCGAGACGATCTTTCCCGAGGAGCCCGAGCCGCTGGCGGCGACGCTGCAGGAGTTCGTCGAGCGCTACGGCGTCGGCATCGTCGGCGGCTGCTGCGGCACCACCCCCGACCACATCGGCGCGATCGTCGAGCGCGTCGGCGGCCGCGAGGCCGGCGCCCGGCCCTCCCCCGGGCCGATCCAGCTCTCGAGCATGATGACCGCGACGCCGCTGGTCCAAGAGCCGCGGCCGACGCTGATCGGCGAGCGCGTCAACTCGCAGGGCTCGCGCAAGGCCAAGGAGCTGCTGCTGGCCGACGACTACGACGGCCTCGTCCAGGTCGCCGAGGACCAGGTCGAGGGCGGCGCCCACGTCCTCGACGTCTGCGTCGCGCTGACCGAGCGCCAGGACGAGGACGAGCAGATGGCAGAGGTCGTCAAGCGGATCTCGCTGACCCAGCCGTCGCCGATCCAGGTCGACTCGACCGAGCCCGAGGTGATCAAGGCGGCGCTGGAGCACATCCCCGGCCGCGCGGTCGTCAACTCGGTCAACCACGAGGCCGGCCGCGACAAGCTCGACGTCGTCGTGCCGCTGGCCCGCGCCCACGGGGCGGCGCTGATCGCGCTGACGATCGACGAGGTCGGGATGGGAAAGACGGCCGAGCGCAAGCTGGAGGTCGCGCGACGGATTCGCGAACTGGCCTGCGACGAGCACGGCCTCGACCCCGAGGCGCTGATCTTCGACGCGCTGACCTTCACGCTGACGACAGGCGACGAGGAGTGGCGGCCCTCGGCGGTCGAGACGATCGAGGGGATCAGGCGGATCAAGGCCGAGCTGCCGGGGGTGAAGACGTCGCTGGGCGTCTCGAACGTGTCGTTCGGCGTCTCGCCGCCGGCCCGCGCCGTCCTCAACTCGGTCTTCCTCCATCACTGCGTCGAGGCCGGCCTCGACCAGGCGATGGTCAACCCCAACCACATCACGCCCTACTCGGAGATTCCCGACGAGGAGCGCGAGCTGACCGACGACCTCGTCTTCAACCGGCGCGAGGACGCGCTCGAGCGCTTCATCGCCCACTTCGAGCAGAAGGGTGAGGTCGAGGAGGACGAGGGCGAGGACCCGACCGCCGGCATGGAGCCCGAAGAGGCCCTGCACTGGCACATCCTGCGCCGCAAGAAGGACGGCGTCGAGGAGTGGATCGACCGCTCGGTCGAGAAGATCGGCGCGGTGCCGACGCTGAACCAGGTGCTGCTGCCGGCGATGAAGGAGGTCGGCGACAAGTTCGGCGCCGGCGAGCTGATCCTGCCCTTCGTGCTGCAGTCGGCCGAGGTGATGAAGCGCGCCGTCGCCCAGCTCGAGAACTACCTCGACCGGATCGAGGGCCACACCAAGGGCAAGGTCGTGATCGCGACGGTCTTCGGCGACGTCCACGACATCGGCAAGTCACTCGTCAACACGATCCTGACCAACAACGGCTACACGGTGATCGACCTCGGCAAGCAGGTCCCGATCGACACGATCATCAGCGCCGCGGTCGAGAACGAGGCCGACGCGATCGGCCTCTCGGCGCTGCTCGTCTCGACCTCGAAGCAGATGCCGACCTGCGTCCAGGAGCTGCACCAGCGGGGCCTGGAGTTCCCCGTGCTGATCGGCGGCGCGGCGATCAACCGCGACTTCGGCCGGCGGATCCTCTATCCGGGCGGCAAGGAGTCCGACGAGGTCTACGAGCCGGGGGTCTTCTACTGCAAGGATGCCTTCGCCGGCCTCGACACGATGGACGCGCTGGTCGACGAGGACGCGCGGGCGGGACTGGTCGAGCGGATCCATAGCGAGGCGCAGACGTTGCGCGAGAAGCCCGAGGTGGTGGACGACTCGCCGCCGACGACCGACGCGAGCGCGCGCTCGAGTGCGCGAACCGACGTTGCCGTGCCCGAGCCGCCCTTCTGGGGCTTTCGCGACGTGGCGGTCGACCTCGACGAGGTATTTCCCTATCTGGATCGCCACGTGCTGTTCAAGCTCCACTGGGGCGGCCGCGGCAGGAAGGGCGAGGACTGGCGCCGGATCGTCGAGGGCGACGGCGAGGATGAGGGCTTCGCGCCACGGCTGGAGCGGATGTGGCGCCAGCAGGACTACCTCCATCCGCGGGCGCGGCTGGGCTACTTCCCGGTCAACGCCGAGGGCAACGAGCTGATCGTCTTCGATCCCGAGCAGCCGGATCGCGAGGTCGAGCGCTTGGTGTTCCCGCGGCAGCCGCGCCACGATCGCATCTGCCTGACCGACTTCTACCGGCCGCTGGCGAGCGGCGAGCGCGACGTCGTCGCCCTGCAGGCGGTGACGGTCGGGCCAGAGGTGACGCAGCTGATCGAGCGGCTGGAGCGCGATGGCGAGTTCGCCGAGCAGCTCTACGTCCACGGGCTGGGGGTGCAGACAGCCGAGGGACTGGCTGAGTGGCTGCACTCCCAGGTGCGCCGCGAGCTGGCCATCGAGCCCGATCAGGGCCGGCGCTATTCGTGGGGCTACCCGGCCTGCCCGGACCAGTCAGAGCACGAGAAGGTCTGGCGCCTGCTGCGCCTCGAGGAGATCGGCATGACCCTCTCCGGCGGCTACGCCGTCGAGCCAGAGCAATCGACGGTGGCGATCGTCGCCCACCACCCCCAGGCCGTCTACTTCGGCATGAAGTCGGGCTTCATCCCCAAGGGCAAGATCGGCGACGAGCTGATCGCCGGCACGGACCGCGGCGGCGAGCTGCCGCCGGAGGAAGATCCGGATGGCGATGGCACGGTCGAGGCCGAGGCCGGCGAACCGGCTTCGGACGAAGTCACGGCCTGAGGCGCGAAGCGCCGCGGGCGGTGGCGTGGGACCCGCTATAGGCTGGCTTTCCCCCAAGAGGAGAGACGCATGGCCATCAAGCTGCACCGCTGCGCCGGGACCATCATCAAGGGTCCGCACCCCTGCTGGAAGGTCCAGAAGGCGCTCGACGACGCTGGGATCGAATACGAGAGGGTCCTGCACCCGATCTTCCCCCGTGGTCGCCGCAAGGACCTGATCGCCCAGACGGGCGACTCACAGCTTCCCGCGATCGAGCTCGAAGACGGCACTGTCAAGCGCGAGTCGAAGGATCTCGTCGCGGCCATCCGGGCCGGCGAGATCGGCTAGCGCGACTCGCCACAAACCTCCGGGGGGGTGAAGTTTGGTCTCGCCAGTCTTGTTGACGTATGGCGAATCTCGACTCCGTTGGCGGTCTGGCTAGCGACCCGAAGGCTCGAAAGGTCGCGCTCGCAGCAGGCGGCGCATCATGATGCGCTTACTTACGCATCGTGATGCACTAGACTGGCAACCCATGCGGACCACGATCACTCTGGCTGAGGATGTCGCAGCTGCGGTCGAAAAGCTGCGGCGGGAGCGCGCCGTCGGCCTCAGTGAAGCCGTCAACGAGTTGGTACGCAGAGGACTAACGGCAACCTCGGCCCCACCACCGTTCCGTCAGACGACTCATGACCTGGGCGCCGGCATCGACATCGCCGACATCGGCGAGGCGATCGAAACGCTCGATGGGCCAAAGGCCCGCTGATGCTGCTTGACGCCAACCTGCTCCTATACGCCGTTCACGAGCGAAGCTCGCGTCACCAGCAAGCGGTGGCCTGGCTGACCGAGCAGCTCAACGGCCCCAGGCGGATCGGCATTCCCTGGCAGAGCATCACGGCCTTTCTAAGAATCTCGACTCATCCACGAGCGTTCGAGCTACCGCTGGAGCCAGCTGCGGCGTGGCAACGGGTCGATGATTGGCTCGCGGCACCCGCCACTTGGATTCCCGAGCCCGGCGCCGACTACTCTCGAATCCTCGGCGAGCTGGTAGTCAGCCACGAGATCCGTGGCAACCTCATACCCGACGCCCAGCTCGCCGCTCTGGCAATCGAACACGGCCTGACGGTCTGCTCGGCCGATGGCGACTTCGCGCGGTTTGGCGAGCTGCGCTGGACAAACCCCCTTTAGGGCTAACGGATGCCAACGGCAGTCCGACGGCCACACCGGCCGAACTGCTGTCACATCTCGCAGACGACCACCGCAGCGTGTTCTCCCGCCCCCCATTCAACCTGCGAGGACGGGCTGCTCTCGCGCCATGCGACGAGCACTGCGTTGCCGGGCAGATTGTCGTCGCGCTCGACGACTCGACCCAGACGCCAGTGCTGTCGGGATCTCTGCAGCTCGTAGAGTCGCGATCAGCCATGCGCCAGCGGCTACTTCAGGACTGACCTCCCGATTACGCTAAGAGAGTGATCGAGGCGAGTTGCATCTGGAGGGAGCTTGGGTGAGCAGACCTACTGTGCCAGCCGTTGTGACCTACGCGGCACTCATTGCGTTCGGGTTTTACGGACCAACCTCGGACGCTTCGGATGCCGTCCTGATTCCCCTCGTCGTGATAGCGAGTCTGGCCTTGGGCTACATGGTTGGAGCGTGGCGGGCGATCGCATGCGCGCTCCTCTTTTCGATCATCTCAATACCCTCGGGGTACTCCGGCGACCCTGGGCCCGCATGGTGGTTGGCTCTGTTTTTCTTGGTACCGCTCGCTGCTTTGTCCATCGCGGTAGGAACTGCGATCAGGAAGGCCTCGGACAGCAGGGCTCGGCGTATTTCGCGCTCGCAGGAGAGGCTGCCGGAAGACCCCCGCGGCTCATAGCGGTCTCGCTGGCGAGATCTATGGCGACTTCCGGAGCAATTCAGTGAGTTGGCGCCGGAGGACGCGGCCGCAGCGAGTGCCGGAGGATTCGATGCTCTGGAGATGGGTCTTGGCGAGCTCGCGAACTGTTAGGTCCTCGTATTGAGGGCCTGTCTTATCTGTATCGGTGAGGAAGTAGGTGGTTCGGACGAGTGCCTTCGGATTCGCTCTGTAGGCGCGCTTCAACGCGGTTAGGCGCCTCACGCCTCTCTTGCGATCTCGGGCGACGCTGTGGCGTCCTGACTCGGCCGGGCGGGGGCAATACCAGTGCTCGAGGGATCCCTCGGTCGTCGGTAGCTGTCTCTGGGTCGATGCACTGACACGTGCCGGCGGGCGTTGCGGACGCAGGCTGGTGCCGCAGCCGACCACCGCCACCGCACACACCGGCAACAGCCAAAGCGTCCGCGAAGCGGGAATACGAGCCATGGCGTCAGCTGCTCAGCGGCGGGGCGCTGGCAGCCTAGGCCTGAGCCGGCGTGCCGTCGCTGTCGGGATCGCGAGGGGTGAGACGCACCGGCGCCGCCTGCAGTGCACGCAGGCGCAGGTCCGACCAGGTCATGCCCTCGCGGACTAGGGCCGGCAGGCCCAGGGCCACCGCTGTCGCTATCTCCACCGCCTGCAAGATCACTCCGTAGGCGAGGGCATCGCCGTCGCTTACCCCAAAGCCTGTTGTCAGGACGCTGATCGTCGCCAGCTGGAAGATGCCGACGTTCGAGGGCGTGGCCGGGACCACGGCCGTGACGTTGACGGCGAACAACACCGCCGCCGCCGCGCCGATGCCGGCGTGGTCGAGGCTCAGTGCATTGACCAGCGCGTAGCAGGCAAGCAGCTGGACTCCCCATGCCGCCAGCTGCGCCGCCGCGGCGAAGGCGCCGAGGCGAACGTCGCGAAAGGCTCGCAGCCCTCGGCGAACCTGGATCAGCGCTGCCTTGATCGACTCCGCGGCCCTCGCGATCCGACCCCCTCCCCCGCTGCGCAGCACCACCGGCGCCAGCAGGACCGCGACGAGCAGGGCCAGCGGCGCCGCCGAGGCGATGAAGAGCTTGGTCGAGCTCGAGTGGAAGAGGTCGGTGGTGCTGACGATGATCGCGCCGAGGCCGATCAGGGCGACGATGTTGAGGACCGTCTGCGAGACCAGGGTGCCGAGCAGGACCGGGAACGTCTCGCGCATGCGGCCGGTGCGGCGGGCCAGGACCATCGCCCTCGCCGGCTCGCCCAGCCGCGCCGGCAGCGTCGCCGACATCAGCACGCCGATCATCGTCGCCGAGGTGACGTCGCGGCGGCGCAGCCGGCGGCCGGGCAGCGCGGCCCGGGCGATCGCGTACCACGATGCCGCGCGCAGGAAGAGCGATGCCGCCATCAGCCCCGCCGCGACCAGCACGAGTGAGGCGTCGGAGGCGACGATGCTGTCGGCGACCGTGCTGATCCCCACCCGGCGCAGCGCCAGCAACGTCAGGCCGATGCCGAGAATCCCGGCGAAGCCGAGCGCCAGGCGGCGCGCGATCCGCCCCCGCCGGCCCGCGCCCGGGGCCGGCTCGGGGTCGAGCGACGGCAGTCGCTGCGGCGGCTTGCGGCCGCGGCCGTCCACCGGCGCCAGCCCGGTCGCCCGCGTCACTCGCTCGACCCTCGTCGCCGGCTGGGGCGCGTGCTGGACGAGGTCGTAGACCTCCTCGACCTGGTCGGCGACCCTCGGCCAGGCGTAGCGGTCGGCGCTGCGACGGGCCGCCTTGCCCATCGCCAGCCTGCGCTCCGGCTCGACGTACATCGTCTGCAGCGCCTCGGCCAGGGTCTGCGGGTCGGCCGGCGGCACCAGGACGCCGTCGACCCCGTCGCTGACGACGTCGGAGTAGCCGGCGATCGCCGAGGCGATGACCGGCGTCCCCGCCGCGAAGGCCTCCGTCAACACCATGCCGAAGCTCTCGCCCGCCAGCGACGGCGCGCAGAGCACGTCCGCCTCGTGCAGCGCCCGCCAGAGCTCGTCGTGCGAGACCCTGCCGCGGGCGTCGATGTGGCGCGCCACCTCGGGGTCGGTCAGGTAGCGCTCGATCTCGTCGCCGTCGGCGCCGATGATCGTCAGCCGCGAGGGGACATGCTCGACGAGGCCGCCGAAGGCGGTCAGCAGCACCGGCAGGCCCTTGCGCTCCTCCGGGCGGCCGACGAACAGCACCCGCAGCTCCTCGCTGGCCGGCTTCGGCTGATCCGGCGGCGCGTCGACGTCGACGCCGTTGGGAATGATCCGGTAGTCGCCGCCGAAGAAGCGGCGGCCGGTCCAGGCGGCGGCCTCCGAGACGGCGATCCGAGCGTGGAGCTTGTTGAAGATCCGCCGGGCGCCGAGGGCCGTGGCGATGTGGTTGGGCATCGGCTTGGTCGAGTAGGCGTGGAAGGTGCCGACGACGGGCGAGCGAGCGGCGCCGACCGCGTCCCAGCCGATCACCGGGGCAACCGGCTCGTGGATGTGGACGACGTCGAAGTCGCCGTTGCGCAGCTCGGCTCGCATCGCGATCACGCCTCGCGGCGAGATGCAGAGGTTCGAGACGGCGCCGTTGGCGCCGAAGCCGATCGTCCGGCCCAGCGGCACGAGGTAGTCGGGGCGGCGATCGTCCTCCGCCGGAGCACGGTGAAGCAACCGCCCAAGGCGGTCATCGGGGTCCCAGGGAGCGAGGACCCGAACGTGATGGCCACGGTCGAGGAGCTCTTCCGTGAGCGCCTCGATGTGCCGGTTCACGCCCCCCTGGTAGGTCCAGGAGTACGGCGAGACGAGCGCGATCCGCATCGGAGCTACCTTACCGGCGAAATCGCGCCCGGCTGGTGGCTTACGTCACGAACAGGCGTGGCTAACCTCGAGATTGCGACCAGGCAAAGCAGGCGTAGCTGGCGACCCAGCCGGTGCCGATGATCAGGATCAGCGCCCCGGAGTCGTTGGCGAGCACGCCGACCAGCGTCGCCGCCAGCGCGCCGAGCAGCCCAGCGAGCGCCGGCTCACGGCCGGCGAACCAGGCGGCAACATGGCGCCGGAGGAAGAAGGCGGCGATGAAGCCGCCGACGGCCAGGACGAGGAACGGGCTGTCGATCGGCCGCGCGAAGCTGCCCGCCGCCGATCGCAGCCGCCGGCTGGCGATGTCGGCCAGATCATGCGAGCCGCCGGCGTGGAGGACCGATCGGCTGAGGTGCGAGTCGCCGCCGGCGACGAGATCGAGGCCGATCAGCGCCAGCAGGCCAACCAGCGGCGCGGCGATCACCAGCGCGACGAGCCGCCTGCCGCGCAGCCCGAGCGTGTAGACGGCCGCCGCCGCGGCGCCAACCGGCAGGACGATCGCCGCGCCGACATCGGCGCCGAAGCGCCCCGCCGCGAAGACGACCGTCGCCAGCGCCGCCACGGCCAGGAACGTCGCCGCGCGACGCCGCGGCGGCCCCACGGGCAGGCTCGCCAGCGCCGCTCCCGTGCCGAGCACGACCAGCGCCGCCAGCGTCGCCTCCAGCTCGTTGCCGATGCCGTAGAAGCGAACGCCGAGGGCTGGGTTCGGCCCCATCAGCGAAAGCGGCGTCAGGCCGAGGCCGGCGACCAGGTCGAGGGCGTAGGCGCCGACCGTCGCGCCGCTGGCGACGGCGTAGGCCCGGTAGCCGGGCGCGAGGCGCAGGGTGAGCGCCGCCAGCAGCGGTGCCCCGAGGCCGACGATCAGCCGCTCGGCCATCCGCGGCGGCTCGATCGCCGCGCCGGCCAGCAGCAGCGCCGGCATGTAGACCGTCGTCACCGCCAGCAGCGCCGCCACCTGCCGGCGACGGCGCCTGTCGAGGAGCCCGACGGCGACCGCCGCGAGGAGCCAGATCAAGACGTTGGTGCCGATCACCGGGCCGCGGCGCGGTACCACCCGCGACAGCCGAGCGTCCAGCGCCGCCAGCTGTCCCGGGTCGACCCCGCCCGCCGAGCGGATCGGCCGGCCGAGCATCTGCTTCGGCGCCTCGACGCCGAAGCGCCGCAGGATCGTCGGCGCGACGTCGGTCGCCAGGACCATCCCGCGCAACCGCGTCGAGTCCGAGGTCAGGTTGCCGTCGAAGCCCGAGCCGGCGATGCCGAGGGCGAGGCCATGGTGCGAGCGCGGCGGCGGCCGCTCGAGTGCGATCAGCATGTCGCCGACCCGCAGCCGCTCGATCAGCCCTCGCAGCTCGCCGACGTAGGCCCCCTCCACCGTCAGCCCCGGCGGGCAGTCCGATCGAATACCGCAGAAGCTTCGCCGCTGGCCGAATCGGCCGCGACGGTCGACGGCGATCAGCGCCGGGGTCAGCAGGTCGCGCTGGACGCGGGCCGCCACCGATGGGCTCGCCCCGGCGAGCGTCGAGGCGAGCAGGCCGGGAACGATGTCCGCCGGCGCCGAGTCGGCCCGCCGCAGAACCTCGTCCCAGTGCGGCACGCGGCCGTCGAACGGCAGCAGGAACGGCAGATCCTCGTCGTAGAAGCCATTGAAGATCCGGTTGCCCTGGCTGATGTCGAGGTAGGTCTGCTCGGCGCCGACCCGCGCCAGCCCGGCGCTCATCAGCCCGGGGGAGATCCCCCGCACGGCGCCCAGCTCGGCCGGCTCGGTGCCGTTGGGCACGACGGCGACGATCACCCGCGGCGGGCCGACGACGGTCTTCGCCGCGGCGCTCGCGGGCGCCAGGACCGCCAGCGTGAGGCCCAGCAGGGCCGCCGTGCGAAAATGCCGCCCCGTGGCCGAGCGCACCTTCGCCAAGTTCAGCTTCTTCAAGACCGATCCCGCCTGGCGCCGCCAGGACGAGCAGCGGCGCGCGCAGGACAAGCGCGAGTTCGTCGCCGCCTGCGAGGACTTCGCGCTGGACCGGTCACTGCGGGCATATTCAACTGTAGGCACCCGCGGCGACGTCGACCTGCTGCTGCTGAGCCAGAGCCCTGACCTCGAGGACCTCCATACCTTCCACGTCGTCCTCGGCCAGAGCGGCCTCGCCAAGTGGATGTCGACGCCCTACTCCTACCTGGCGATGACCAAGCCCTCGCAGTACTCCGAAGAGCAGCCGCGGCCCGAGCTCTGCACCTCCCAGCGCCGCTACCTCTTCGTCTATCCCTTCTGGAAGAAGCGCGAGTGGTACGCGCTCGACGCCGAGGAGCGCGGCCGGATCATGCGCGAGCACATCGAGATCGGCCGCCGCTACCCGGAGATCACGATCAACACCGCGTACTCTTTCGGCCTCGACGACCAGGAGTTCGTCGTGTCGTTCGAAGCGGACGAGCCGGGGGACTTCCTCGATCTCGTCCAGGAGCTGCGCGGCTCCGAGTCCAGCTCGTACACGCTTCGCGACACGCCGATCTTCACCTGCGTGGCGATGTCGGTCGGCAAGGCGATCGACGCCCTCGACGGGGTCAGCGCCAACGCCGCGGCGGCAACCGCGATCGCCTGACAACCACAGAGCTAGAAAGGGCAGAACCACAGATGAGCGAGCTTGGCACGGTCGAGAACCCCCTCCGCGTCGCGATCGTCGGATCGGGCCCCGCGGGCTTCTACGCCGCCGACCACCTGATGAAGCGCGAGGGCGTCGAGGTCGACATGTTCGACCGCCTGCCCACCCCCTACGGCCTCGTCCGCGGCGGCGTCGCCCCCGACCACCCGAAGATCAAGTCGGTGATCCGCGTCTACGAGAAGACCGCCGCCAAGCCCGGCTACCGCTTCTTCGGCAACGTCGACATCGGCCGCGACATCAGCGAGCGCGACCTCGCCGACCGCTACCACGTCGTCGTCTACGCCTACGGCGCCGAGACCGACCGCCACCTCGGCATCCCCGGTGAGGATCTGCCCGGCAGCCACCCCGCCACGGCCTTCGTCGGCTGGTACAACGCCCACCCCGACTACGCCGGGCTCGAGTTCGACCTCTCGCACGAGCGCGCCGTCGTCATCGGCAACGGCAACGTCGCGATGGACGTCGCCCGGATGCTGGCGCTGACGCCCGACGAGCTGCGCGAGACCGACACCGCCGACCACGCGATCGAGGCGCTCGCCGCCTCGCAGGTGCGCGAGATCGTCGTCCTCGGCCGTCGCGGCCCGGCCCAGGCGGCTTTCACCAACCCCGAGATCAAGGAGCTCGGCGAGATGGTCGACGCCGACTGCATCGTCACGCCGGAGGAGGTCGAGCTCGACCCGCAGAGCGCCGCCGAGCTTGCCTCCGACGCCGCCGACAAGACCCATCGCGTCAACGTCGAGATCCTCAGGGAGTTCGCCTCGCGCTCGCCGCAGGGCAAGAGCAAGCGGATCGTCCTCCAGTTCCTGCGCTCGCCGCTCGAGATCCAGGGCGACGGCAGGGTCGAGCGAGTGATCGTCGGCCGCAACCGGCTCGAGGCCGGTCAGCACGGGCGCATCGCCCCGGTCGACACCGGCGAGCGCGAGACGATCGAGGCCGGGCTCGTCCTGCGCTCGGTCGGCTACAAGGGCATCGGCCTCGGCTCGGTCCCCTTCGACGACCAGCGCGGCGTGATCCAGAACTCCGACGGCCGCATCAGCGGGCCCACCGGCAACCACCTGCGCGGCCAGTACGCGGTCGGCTGGATCAAGCGCGGGCCCAGCGGCGTCATCGGCACCAACAAGAAGGACGCCCAGGAGACGGTCGACAACATCTTCGAGGACGTCGACGCCGGCCACGTCCACACGCCGCAGACGAGCGACCCCGGCGCGATCGTCGCCCTGCTGGAAGAGCGCGGCATCGACTACGTCAGCTTCGCCGGCTGGAAGGCGATCGACGCGGCCGAGGTCGGCCGCGGCGAGCCACAGGGACGGCCGCGGGTCAAGTTCACCTCGATCGACGAGATGCTCGAGGCGGCGGGTGCCGCGTCCGCCGACGCCGTCGCCGGCTGACCGAGCCCGCGGGCTCGCCGGCTGGATAGCGCTCGCCGCGATCGTCGCGGCGTCCTGGTGGATGGCCGCCGGCGCAGCGGCGCATCCCGCCTTCGTCCTGGTCCGCGCCAACCACGGCGGCTATCCGGCGGCGCTGCGCGGGCCGCTGGAGGGGATTGGCGTGCCGCTGGGGCCGGGCGGGTTCGTCGCCCTGCTGCTCGTTGCCTCGATCGCCTATCTGGTCGTGCTCTGGGCGGCCGCGGCGCTGCCGCGGCGGGCCGTCTTCGGCGCGATCGTCGCCGCGGTGCTTGCGATGACCCTCGCCCCTCCCCTGCTCTCCAGCGATGTCTTCAACTACATCGGCTATGCCCGGCTCGACGTTCTGCACGGGCTCAACCCGTACCAGCACGCGCTCGACGCGGCTCCCAGCGATGCCGCCTTCGCCTACGTCGGCTGGCAGCACTCGACGAGCGCCTACGGGCCGCTGTTCACGCTGCTGACGCTGCCGCTGGCGAAGCTCGGCCTGACCGGGGCGCTGTGGACGCTGAAGGCGCTGACGGCAGCGGCGGCGCTGGCCTGCATCGCCCTCGCCGCCGGCTGCGCCAAGCGGGTCGGCCGCGATCCCCTGGCGGCGGCGCTCTTCGTCGGCCTCAACCCGATCTTCCTCGTCTTCGCCGTCGGCGGCGCCCACAACGACCTGCTGATGATGGCGCTCGCGCTGGCCGGCGTCTACGCCCTGCTCGGGCGGCGCGAGGCGGTGGGCGCGGCGGCCGTCACCACCGCGGCGGCGGTCAAGACCTCGGCGGCGCTGCTGGCGCCGTTCGCGATCCTCGGCGCCCGCCACCGCGGCCGGGCGCTTGTCGCCGTGCTGGCCGCGGCCGCCACCTTCGCCCTGCTGGCCCTCGCCGTCTTCGGCTCGCATCTGTTCAGCGTCGTCCGCGTTCTCGGCGACGAGGCCCATGCCGGCTCGCTGCACAGCCTGCCGAAGTCGATCGCCTCGATCAGCGGCATCGACATCGCCGTGCTGCGACCGCTCGGCACCGCGATCGCGCTGGCGGCGATCGCCGCCCTGCTCTGGCAGGCCGCCCGCGATCGCACCGCCTGGCTCGGCGCCGCCGCCTGGGCGACGATCGCCGTGCTGGCGACGACGACCTACATGCTGCCCTGGTACCTGATCTGGGCGCTGCCGCTGGCGGCGATCGCAGCGCCGCCGCAGCGCGGCTGGCGGCTCGGCGACCAGCGCCTCTGGGCGCTCGCGCTCTGCGCCTTCGTCATCGCCCTGCGAATCCCGACGATCGCCTGAGCGTCGCGCTGACACAATCCCAGCCGTGGCGATCGAACTGGATGAGGTCAAGCGACTGATCGAGGCGGCGCTGCCGGGGGCGGCGGTCGAGGTCTCCGACCAGACCGGCGGCGGCGATCATCTGCTCGCCGAGGTCAGGGCTCCCCAGTTCGCCGGCCGCAGCCGGATCGAGCAGCACCGCCTGGTCAAGGCAGCAGTCCAGGAGCGCTTCGACGACGGCTCGATCCACGCCCTCACGCTGAAGACGACGCCGCTCGACGGCTGAGCGCAAAGGCCACGGGAGGCCCTGCTCTAGACTCGGTGGCGATGACCGAGCCCGATCTCAAGCAGCAGGTCGAGCGGCTGATCGCCGACAACCAGGCACTCCTGTTCATGAAGGGGACGCCGGAGATGCCGCGCTGCGGCTTCTCGATGCGCGTCGTTCAGATGCTCGAGTCGCTCGGCGCCGAATACGGGGCGATCGACGTCCTGCCGGCGCTCGAGCCGCTGCGCCAGGTGACCGGTGAGATCTCCGACTGGCGCACCTTCCCCCAGCTCTACGTCAACGGCGAGCTGCTCGGCGGCGCCGACATCGTCGAGGAGATGTACGAGTCGGGCGAGCTCGCCGACCTGCTCGGCGTCGCCCAGCCGGACGCCGTCGCCGCGGAGACCGGGCCCAGCGAGGGCGAGCTGCCCGCCAGCTCACCGCCGTTGCAGATCGAGACCTAGAGCCTCGCTGCCCTAGCGCGCGGAGCGGCGCGACGGCCGCTGGAGCGGCGCCCTGGCGTCGATCAGGTCGACCGTGCCGAAGAGGGTCCTGTAGCGGGCGACGATCTCGACGTCGCTGAAGCCTGCCCTGGCGACGATCTGCGGCAGCTTGCCTTGGCGATGGTCGCGGGTGTTCGAGTGGCCGTCGAGCCGCTGGACGAGCGAGAAGCCGAGCGAGGTGACCGGATCGGATGGCTTGCCGAAGTCGGCGATGTGGAGGCGGCCGCCGGGGCCGAGGACGCGCAGCGCCTCGGCCAGCGCCCCGGCCTTGGTGTGCGGCTGAAGATGGTGGAAGAGCAGCGAGCTGACGACGCGATCGAAGCTGGCGTCGGCAAAGGGCAGCCTGTCCGCCAGCCCGCGCTCGAGCTCGATCGCGACGCCGTCGCGCTCGGCCTTCGCCCGCGCCCGGGCGAGCACCCCCTCGTCGCCGTCGATGCCGACGACCTGGACGTCGCCGCCGCCGCGCCGGGCCAGCTCGGCGGTCAGCGTTCCGGTGCCGCAGCCGAGGTCGAGGATCCGCCGCGGCCTGGGAGCCGC
The DNA here is from genome assembly GCA_033856175.1 of Solirubrobacterales bacterium. GTDB lineage: Bacteria > Actinomycetota > Thermoleophilia > Solirubrobacterales > 70-9 > JAWVFK01. The sequence continues at coordinate 25,564 of JAWVFK010000010.1, forward strand.
GAGGGCCCGCTCGGCCAGCGCGCCCTTGAAGGCGCGCTCGCGCATCGTCAGCGCGAGCACGGGGTCGTACAGAGCCGTCAGCGACTGCCGGCCCAGCGCTGGTACGTAGCGCTCGCTCAGCGGATCAGGTCAGGCCGGCGTCGCCGCGGGGGCGTCGTCGCGAACCTGGAACGAGGAGCCGCAGCCGCAGGCGGCAACGACGTTCGGGTTGTTGACCTGGAAGCCGGCGCCCTGGAGGCCGTCGACGTAGTCGACCTCGGAGCCGAAGACGAACTGCATGCTGGGGCGGTCGACGACGACCGCGACTCCCTGGTGCTCGAAGACGTGGTCGTCTTCCTTGCTCTTGTCGAGGGCGAGCGCGTACTGGAACCCCGAGCAGCCGCCGCCGCGGACGGCGACGCGGAGCGCCTGGCCCGTGTCCTGCTGAGACGCGAGCAGCTCCTTGATCTTCTCGGCAGCCCTGTCCGTGAGGACGATCGGCTCCGTGGCTGTTGCGGTTGCCTCGCTCATCGCTTCAGATAGTAAAGCAACGCCCCAGGCTGCGAAAAACGGAGGCTCGCGAAGTCAGGCGGAGCGGTGGTCCAGGTACTGCAGGATCCGCTTCGAGTCGTGGACGACCTCCTCGCCGTCGACGAGCACGGGCACGGCCTGCTGGCCGGTCAGCTCGCGGATCTCCGGCCGCTCGCCCTTGCGGAAGGGAACGCGCGCGGTCTCGTACTCGATGCCCAGCCTGTCGAGGCGCCGGGCGACGGCGCCGCAGGGACAGAGGACGTTCGTCGGCGTCTTGCAGCGGTAGAGGACGACCGGCTTGCCTGGGCTCGCTTCGCTCATCGCGAGAGCACTCTCTCACCAAAGCGCAGCGCCTGTCCCATCGTGCGCAGCGCGACCTCCGAGTAGGGCCTGCCGTCGAGCCGTCGACCGAGCTCCTCCTTCTGCCAGGCGACCGTCTCCTCGAGCGTCTCCTCGTGGGGCCGGGCGCGGAAGCCGAGCTCGCGCGTGGCCTTGGTCGAGCGGTAGGTCCACCACTGCATCGCCGAGCGCACCTCGTCTGCGGAGGCCGGCAGCGGCAGGCGCAGGCGCAGCCCGGCCTCGACGCCGGCGAGGGCGATCGCGCCGGGGAGCTTGACCGGCGGCGGCGCGACGCCGGAGATGCGGCCGAGGTCGGCGAAGAGGCGGTCGAGCGTGAAGTTGCGGCCGCCGAGGATGTAGCGCTCCCCCACCTCGCCCTTGCGCTCGGCGGCGAGGTGGGCGGCGGCGACGTCGCGCACGTCGACGACGTTGAGGCCGCCGTCGACGTAGGCCGGGATCTGCCGCAGCAGGAAGCGCCGGACGAGCAGGTTCGAGCTGCCGCGCGGCCCGCCCGGCCCGAGGACGAAGGTCGGGTTGACGCAGACGACGGGAAGGCCGTGCAGCGCCAGCCGCAGCGCCTCGACCTCGGCCTCGTGCTTGGAGTTGACGTAGGCGATGCCGAGCCCGCCGGCCGTGAAGATCTGGCCCTCATCGGCGGTGGTGTGCGGCTTCGCCGGCCCCAGTGCGGCGGCCGAGGACGTGTAGACGGCGCGCTCGACGCCGGCGTCGAGCGCCGCGCCGAGGACGTTCGCGGTGCCGGTGACGTTGACCTCGAAGACGCGCTCCCTGTCGGCGGCGCGCATCGAGGTCGCGCCGGCGACGTGGAAGACCCGGTCGACGTCCTTCATCGCCCGCTTGACGGCGCGGCGGTCGAGCACGTCGCCCGTGGTCAGCTCGAACTCGATGTCGGCGAGGTGCTCGAGGCTGGCGCTGCGCCGCGCCATCAGCCGCAGCTCGTCGCCGCGCTGGGCCAGCGCCCGGGCGACATGGGCGCCGATGAATCCCGATGCGCCTGTGACCAGGGTCTTTGGCATCAGGTCGAAGCTGCAGCGGCGGGGTGCACGTCGTGCGGGATAGTAGTCTCGGTGTCGTGAGCACGGTCGTCGTCTCCGATACGACCGCCTACCTGCCGGACGCCCTTCTGCGCGAGCACGAGATCGAGCTCGTCAGCCTCTATGTCAGCCTCGAGGGGGAGCAGCAGCGGGAGGTGGACATTCGCGACTACGACGCGTTCTACGCCAAGCTCGCCGCCTCGGCCGAGAGCGTCACCACCTCGCAGCCCTCGGTCGGCGACTTCATCGGCGTCTACGAGCCGTTGCTCGACGCCGGACGCGACATCGTCTCGATCCACATCACCGAGAAGGTCTCGGGCACGCTGATGGCGGCAACGCAGGCGCGCGAGCGGCTGATCGAGGAGGGCAAGGGCGGCGAGCGCATCCACATCGTCGACAGCGGCTCCGGCGCCGGTGGGCTCGGCATGGTCCTGCTGGGCACGGCGCCGGCCGTGGCGGCGGGGGCCGACGGCGCCACCGCCGCCGCGGTGGCTGCAGAGGTCCGTGACAAGCACACGCTCTACTTCGCCGTCGACACGCTCGAGTATCTGCGCCGCGGCGGCCGGATCGGCGCCGCGCGAGCGCTGGTCGGCACGGCGCTGAAGATCAAGCCGATCCTGACGATGGGCGAGGAGATCACCCCGGTCGACCAGGTGAGAACGCGGTCGCGGGCCTACGCCAAGCTGCTCGAGCTGGCCGCCAAGCTCAAGGAGCGCGGCGCCCGCGACTGGGTCGTCCAGCACGTCCAGAACGAGGAGGGCGTCGCCCGGCTGGCCGAGGATTGCCGTGAGATCTTCGGCTGCGAGCCGCTCTACGTCTCCGAGATCGGGCCGGTGATCGGCGCCCATGTCGGCCACGGGCTGCTCGGCGTCGGCGCTACGCAGATCCCGCGACCGGACTAACCGCGCCCAGCGCTCTCAAGCGGGCTCCTGCTCGGGCGGGTCGGGGCCGATCTGGGCTCGGCGCTTGACCTTCTCGTGCCGTGCCATCGCCTGCGCCTTGCCGAAGTCCGAGTAGCGGTAGACGTCGAGGGCGACGCTCTGGATGCCGGCGGCGACCGGGATCGCGATCAGCGCGCCGAGCATGCCCAGCAGCGCCGCCCCGATCAGGATCGCGACGAACACCGTCAGCGGATGGATCTCGACCGTGCGGCCGTAGATCATCGGCTGGATCAGGTAGTTCTCGATCTGCTGGTAGGCGAACAGCACGATCGCCCAGATGATCACGTCGCGGGGAAAGTCGACGAAGGCGACGACGATCCCGATGATGATCCCGCCGAGCGTCGCGCCGACCAGCGGGATCAGGTCGAAGAAGGCGAACATGATCGCCAGCGGCACGGCAAACGGGACGTTGAGCAGCGTCAGCGTGACGAAGGTGACGCTGCCGGCGACGATGCTGATGACGAGGTTGCCGAAGGCGTAGCCCGAGATCGCGTTGGAGAGGTCGTCGGCGACCTTGCGAACCCGGATTTCTCGCTCCTCCGATAACTGGTGGTAGAGGAATCCGAGGATGCGATCCCCCTCCATCAACAGGAAGAAGCTGAGGACGAGGATCGTGAACAGCGCGACGAGCTGGGCGAAGGCGTTGACGGTGACGTCGCGCAGCGTGCCGGCGGCGTCACCGAGCTTGCTCGGCAGCTGCTGCGACTGCTCGCGCAGCTTCTGGGTGATGTGGTACTTGTCGTCGTAGCGAGCGAAGGTCTTGTTGCTGCGCAGGTCGTCGACATAGCCGGGCAGATCCTGGGAGAGGCTGTTGACGCCACTGACGACCGGCGGAACGAGCAGCAGGCCGACGCCGAAGATGCTCGCGCCGATTGCGAGGTAGACGCCGAGAATGGCCAGCGAGCGCGGCAGGCCACGGCGGTGGAGGCGATTGACGATCGGCGCGATCGCCAGTGCGAAGAAGGCGGAGATCAGCAGCAGACCGATCACCGAGCGGACGAGGTAGAGCAGGTACAGAGCGACGAGCGTCGCGACGGCGACGATCACGATCTTGGCGATCAGGCGTGCCGGAACGTCGCGCGCGGAGGCGGCCACGCGGCGAGACTAGGGGCTGTCGCGGACGGCGCTGGCGCCGGCGTTTATCAGCGGCGGCGCAGGGCGACGAGGCCGCCGACGACGAAGCCGGCGACGGCGGCGCCGACGAGGATCTGCTTGCGATGGCGGCGGACCTGGCCGCGCCAGTCGGTCAGCTCGGCGACGCGACCCCGCAGCAGGTCGACCGAATAGGAAAGCTCCTGGCGCTGGCGCACCATGTCGGCGCGGATCTCGGCCGCCGAGCGATCGCCGGGCTGGCGCCGCTGGATCGCCCTGCTGTGTTCGGCGGCCACCGCTAGCCGTCCTCACCGTCGAAGGCCGAGCGGATTCCGCGCGCCTCTTCGATCGCCATCTCGGGCTTCGGCGGCGCGCCGCTGGCAAAGGCCCGCCAGGCGTAGAGCCCGCCGCCGGCCGCGAGCAGCAAGAAAAGCCCGGCCTCGACGAAGAAGCCGAGCCAGAGCTGGTCGAAGAAGAGGTCGTTGAGCAGCCAGGCGACGCCGTGCATGATCAGGATCAGCGCCAGGAAGGCGAATACGCCCGCCACTGCTCCGGCGACCGAGCCGCGCAGCAGCTTGGTGACCTTCTCGGAGATCTCCGCCTTGGCGAGCTCGATCTCGTCGCGGACCAGGCTCGACGTGCGCTCTGTCACCTCGGCGACGAGCTCGCCGACCGAGCGGTCGTCGATTGGCCTGATCGGCGGTCGCTCGTCGCTCACTCGGGCGGGTCCTCGTCGAAGACGCGTCCCCAGATCGCCACCGAGGCGCGGTTGGCGAGCAGGCTCGCGATCGCGCCGGTCAGCGCCAGCAGGCCGGCCCACATCAGTCTCTTGACGATCTCGTTATCCATCCTGGCTCAGGTGCCCGTTCGAGCCCGCTGAGTAAACCAACTCGGCCTCGGCGGCAACGCCATAGTCCGCCCAGCGCTCGTAGAAGGTGCGGTAGACGGCGTAGGTCCAGTCGCGATCGATCGCGTCGAGGATGCCGTGGGCGCCGCCCGGCAGGATCCAGACACGGACGTTGTCGTTGTCCTTCGCCGCCTCGGCCAGCTCGTGGGCATGGTCGACCTTGACGATCTGGTCGTCCTCCGGGTGCAGGATCAGCAGCGGCACCGCGGTCCGGGCGATGCCGTTCTTCGCCGCCGCCTCCTGCCAGATCTCGTCGGCGCTGACGCCGTAGTAGGGCGCCGAGAGCTCGCCGATGGCGTCGGCCAGGTGCTCGATCTCGACCGGCCAGCGGCCGCTGCGCACGCGCGAGATGAGCATCGCGTGGAAGCTGCGGTTGAGCGCGTAGGCGGGGTGGCGCCAGTGGACGCGGCGGGAGAGGCGCTCGGCGGCGCGGCGCGGGTCGGCCGGCCCGGAGATCGCGATGACGCCGCCGGCGAGCGCCTCGGCGGCGCCGTCGGCATAGGAGGCGTTGAGGACCGAGGAGCCGCCGAGCGAGACCCCCCAGGCGCCGACGCTGGTCGAGCCGCGCTCCTGCAGCATCCGCGCCGCGGCGACGATGTCGGGACCCTCCTTCCAGCCGGCCGTGCTGGGCGCCGGGCTGATCAGCTCGGTCAGGCCGAAGCTGCGGAGGTCGATCGCGGCGACGTTGAAGCCCCAGTCGTAGAAGGCCGTGACCGCGACATCGCGGACGTAGTCGAAGCGCCGCGAGCTGAAGAGGCCGTGGACGACGACGAGGCCGGGCCGGGGGACGTCGTGGGTCGCCACCGAGGCGCCGATCGAGACGCCGTCGGCGCCTTCGAAGACGACGTCGCTGAACTGCGCCGGATAGGCGTAGCCGATGTTGGCGATCTCACGGTGCTGGGAGAAGACGAAGGGGGCGAGGTCGGCGAGACCCTTGCGCAGCTCCTGGCCGCGGGTCGTCGGAGCGAGGTGGTGCGGGATCCGCTGCAGGTCCGACCACAGCGCGGCCATCGTCCGCTCGCGGGGCTCGGGCACCGGCAGCGCCTCGACCTGGCGCTGGCTGCGGCGGACGAGCAGCTCGCGCAGCGGGCCCATGGCCCACTGGACGAAGAGCCAGAGCGGCATCGCGACGAAGCCGACGAGCATGCTGCCCAGCTTGGCGGCGCCGTGAAGGACGCGGTCCTGGCGATGCGTGGTGGCCAGCGACTCCCACATCAGGAGTTGCCGTTGCGGCGATCGAGGCCGCCGCAGAGCGTCTCGACGACCATCGCCCGGGCGCGGTCGAAGTCGCCCTCGCCGCCCGGGATCAGCTCGAAGACCCAGCCCGAGAGCAGCTGCTCGATCGCGCCGTAGAACCACATCGAGGCGATGTCGGGGTCGACGTCGTCGCGGAAGGCGCCGCTGTCCTGGCCATCGCGGACGATCTTGGCGATCATCTCGTAGGCGCGGCGGATCTCGGCCAGATGGGTGCGGCCGAAGGAGTTGGCCGCCCGCGTGACCTCGACGATGATCACCTTCATCAGCTCGGGGTCGTGGCGGTAGGAGTCGATGATGAAGCGGGCGACGCGGTCGAGCTTCTCGCGCGGCGCCAGCGCCTCGGAGTCGGTCTCCTCGATCGCCGCCAGCAGCAGCGACCAGCGCTCGCTGAAGAGCTCGCCGAGGATCTGCTCCTTGGACTTGAAGTAGTGGTAGACGAGGCCATAGGCGACGCCGGCCTCGTCGGCGATGTCGGAGACGCGGCAGGCATGGAAGCCCTGGCGGGCGAAGACGCGAACGGCGGCGTCGAGGATCTGGCGGCGGCGATCGGTGGGCGGGGCCTTCGCCATCAGAGCGTGGCCTCCTCGGGCCAGCGGTAGGCGGCGGGGCGGCGGTTGGCGAGCGCCGGCAGCGACTCGCGGACGCGCTCCTGCTCGGCGAGGTCGAGATCGGCGGCGACGAAGCACTCCTCGTCAGGGGCCTGCGCGAGGATCTTGCCCCAGGCGTCGACGATCATCGAGTGGCCCCAGGACTCGTAGTGGGGCGGCGCCTTGCCGACCTGGTTGGCGGCGATGACGAAGACCTGGTTCTCGATCGCCCGGGCGCGGACGAGCACCTCCCAATGGTCACGCCCGGTGACGGCGGTGAAGGCCGAGGGAACGGCGATCGCGCGGGCGCCCTCGACGGCAAGGATGCGGTAGAGCTCGGGAAAGCGAAGGTCGTAGCAAACCGTCAGGCCCAGGAGGATGTCGCCGACCGGCGCCAGCACGGTCTCCTCGCCGGGCTGCTCGTGCTCGGACTCGCGATAGGCGACGCCACCGACCTCGACGTCGAACATGTGGATTTTGCGGTAGGCGGCGAGGCGCTCGCCATCGGGCGCGATCAGCACCGAGGTGTTGAAGGCCTTCTCCTCGCCCTCCTCGCGGGTCGCGACGCTGCCGGCGAGCAGGTGGATGCCGAGCTCGCGCGCCCAGCTCGCGGCGGCCGCCAGCGAGGGGCCGTCGAGTGGCTCGGCGCCCTCGAGCAGGGCCTCGCCGGGGGCGAGCAGGTTCCACTTCTCCGGCAGGACGACGAGCTCGGCGCCGTCGGCGGCGGCGGCGCGGACGAGCCGCTCAGCGTTCGCCAGGTTGGAGTCCTTGTCGTCGTTGGAGTTGAGCTGTACCGCGGCCGCACGCATGGCTCTCGCAACCTTTTTCGCTGGGTTTTCGCTGGCTCTCGACTGGTTGACTGACCAGTCAGTCGCCGGGGATTCCAGTATAGGTCCGGGCCTCAGCGGCTAGGCAGAGCGCCGCTGGTGCGCAACCGGGAAGGCAAGGGCAAGCGGCGGCTGGGGCCGGCCGAGGGCGCGGCGCAGGACCGCCGGCGCCGCGAACCAGGTGCCGCCGACGAAGCGCATGATCGGCCCGAAGGAAACCGCGGCGGGGGCGCCGACGAAATGCAGCCCCGGGACCGAGGACTCGAGGCCCGGCCCGAGCCGCGGTGAGCTCCCCTCCATCTCCAGCCCGGCCAGCAGCGAGGGCGCCAGGAAGCCGAGGCCGGCGAGGTCGACCTCGTAGCCGGTGCCGAGGTAGACGTGGTCGGCGAGCAGCTCGTCGCCATCGGCCAGCTGCAGGCGGACGCCGCCGCCGGCCTCCTCGGCCGTGACTATCGGCGCCGCGGTCCGCAGACGGACGTTCTCCAGTCGCGGCCGCAGCCAGTCGGAGCCTGCCGGGACCGTGCAGCGCATCACGAGCAGCTGGCGCAGCTCGGCCGGCAGGTGCCGGAACACATTCGGGACGGCCGCCAGCCAGCCGCTGACGCGGCCGCCGACGTCGGTCGGTGGCAGCATCCGCCGGCGGAGGTCGAGGTGGCCGTCGGGCGGGTCGCCCGCGAGCCAGACGATGTCGGCGGCACGCGCCGCAACCTCGACCTCGGCCCCCGCCTCGTGGAGCAGCGCCGCGCCCTCGAGGGCGCTCTGGCCGCAGCCGACGACGACGACGCGCTTGCCGGCGAACCGCGTCAGCTCGCCAGCGTCGGCGCTGTGCGAGACGAGAGCGTCCGGCAGCGAGGCGAGCTCGGCCGGCCGGCGGGCAAACCGCGAGGGCCCGGTTGCAACGACCACCCGTCGCGCCGTCAGCGACTCACCGTTGTCCAGCGTCAACCGCAGGCCGTTCGCCGCGATCTCGACCTCGGTCACCCGCCGGCGATCCACTTCCGGCGCGACCTGGCGCTGGAACCACTTGCCGTACTCGACGAACTCCTCGACGCGAACCGGCTTCGAGATCCCGCCGGGGCGCTGCCTGGCGAAGTCGTCGACCATCAGACCGCCGCCGGGATGGGCGATGCTGCTGACGCGACTCGTCGAGCGCAGCAGCATGCCGGCGGGCATGTGGTCACGCCAGAGATCCATCGGCTCACCGAAGATCCGGTGGTCGATTCCGGCGGCGGTGAGGAAGGCGGCGGTTGCCAGGCCATAGGGGCCGGCGCCGACGATCGCTGTGTCCGTGTCGCGGGCGGGGCTCGCGGCGGCCACGTCAGTCCTCGGTGTTCCGACTGTCGAGGTCGGACTCGCCGATCGTGCTCATCGAGCGATCGGGGATCAGCATCGCCGAGCCGGTGGCGACGGCGACGCGCTTGCCCTCGGCGTTGAGAACCTCGCCGGTGGCGATCGCAATCGAGCGGCCGCGATGGAGGACGCTGCCGCGGGCCGTCAGCTCGCGGCCGTCGGGGGCGACAGGGCGCAGGAAGTTGACCTTGATGTCGAGGCCGACGACGGCGACGTTGGCCGGCGTCGTCGTGATGATCGCCGCCTGCAGCGCGGCGTCGGCGACCATCGCAATGAAGCCGCCCTGGACGCGCGGCAGCGGCGGGCAGTGCCACTTCGTCGCCGGCAGGGCGAAGGTCGCCTCACCCTCGCCGGTCCCACGGAGGTCGAGGCCGGTCAGATAGTGGAGCGGCGGCATCGGCAGCTCGCCGGCGATCTGCGCGTCGAGGACCTCGCGGCCGCTCATCTGCCGCCAGACCTCGGCGTCGAGCACCTCGCCCGCCACCGGCTCGCGGGCATACGGTGGCGGCCCTCCCCCCTCCTTTGGCTCCGGCGCGACCAGCTCTGCGGGAGGCTCGGGGATCGGGTCGAGCTGGGGCAGGATCGCGCAGCGGGTCGTCGAGTGGGCGACGAGCCGCCCCTCACCGCCGCCGGCCGGCTCGTCGATCACGAAGGCCTCGGAGATGCCGATCGAGCGGCCACGGTGGATCAGCTGGCCGCCGCAGTCGATCGTTCCGCCCGGGCGGACCGGGCGGATCATCGTCAGCGACAGCTCGGCGGTCGTGTACGGCGTCGCGGGCGGCAGGTCGACCTGGACCGAGCAGCCGAGCGACGCGTCGGCCAGGGCGCAGAGCACGCCGGCCGAGATCAGCCCCGCCGAGTTGACGAGCCATGGAGAAGAAGGCATCGAGAACGCGGCGGTTCCCTTGCCGGCCTCGGTCGGCCGCATGCCAGTGAGGTAGTGGATCGGCGGGATCGGCGCCAGGCCCTGGACGGCGCTGCGCATCAGCTCGAGCCCCGGCAGGCCGAAGCGGTCGAGGCCGCCGTAGTCGCCCCAGCCGGGCTGCTCCCAGATCGGCACGTCGTCGCGGATCGGCTGCGGCGCCGGGTCTCCGTTCACAGCTCAAACCTAGCGATGGTCAGCGTCTGGCTCCGGCGTGATCAGCGCCACCGGCAGGCCGAGTTGCGCCGCGCCGCGAACGGTGGCGATCCGACGGCCTGGTTGGACAGCGTCGCGGGGCTCGCCGAGCCGCTCGCCGAGTAGCGCCGCCGCGGCGTCGAGGTCGGCGACGGTGAAGGTCAGGCCCCAGAAGCGGGCCGGCCCGGCAGGCACGTCGGCCGCGACGACCAGCTCGAGCAGCGGCTCGCCGACGCGGAAGAACGCCTGCTCTACCGGCCGGCCCATGACCTCCCCCTGCCGCCGCCGGCGCAGGCCGATCCCGGCGGCCTCGAACGCCGCGATCGTCCGCTCGAGCTCCGGCGTAAAGGCGACGACGTGGTCGATCGCGACGGCGCCGTTCGGATGGCCTGGGGCGCTGTGCGCCTCGTGCTCGATCGCCGCTGCAAACGTCGGCAGCCCGTCGAGCTCCGTCGAGGCGACATCGCGCAATCCCCAGGAGACGATTCCACCGCCGGAATCCGTACCGGCGAGGCGCAGCGTCACCGCGCCGACGCGACAGCAGGAACCGTCGACGGCGAACCCGGCGGCGCTCCAAGCGCCCGGCGCTCCGGCGATCGTCAGCTCGGCGAGCGCGGGGTGAACCAACGCTACTTGCGGGCGTCGCGGTGGCGCTCGAGCTCGGCGACCAGCAGTTTCGTGTGCAGCGCAGCGATCAGATCCTTGAGCGGCTCGGCGCCGGCCTCGATCATCTCAACGGCGCGCTCGGGCTCCATCTCGCCCCCGAGGCGCTTCATCAGGACCTCGACCTCCTCGGCGACGAGGCCCTCGAGGGCGCCCTTGTAGCGCAGCGTGTCATAGACGGTGAAGCCGATGTCCTCGGCGTAGCCGCCGGCGCGGAAGCGGCTGATCGCCTCGACGATCTTGACGTCGGAGGGTGAGTAGCCGCGCGAGTTGGGGCTCAGCACCTCGAGCTCCTCGAGCCGGTCGAGAACCTCGCGCGGGACCTCGTAGCGGCGGGCGACCTCGGCCGGCGAGGTTCGCTCCTTCTCCCCCGCCAGCGCCCGCTCGAGGATCCGGTCCTCGAGCTCGACCAGCGCCCGCGCCCGCTCGGGATCGTCCTCGAGCATCCCCTTGATCACCCGCAGCGGCATGAAGCGCTCCTCCTGGAGCTGCTTGATCAGGCGGATCCGCTCGGCGAACTCCGGCGGGTAGTAGGCCATGTTGCGGCTGGTCCGCACCGGCTCCGGCAGCAGGCCCTCGCGCAGGTAGTGCTTGATAGTCGCCGCCGAGACACCAGAGGCCTCGGCCAGCTCACCCATCCGCAGCAGCTTGCGCTCCGCCGTCGCCATCGCTCAGGCCGAGAGGAACGCGGGTGCCGAGCCCGCGGTTGGGCCGGCGGCGGCACCGGACTCGAGCATCGCCGCCACCTCGTCCTCGGAGTAGCCGGCGTCGCGCAGAACCTCCTCGGTGTGCTCGCCGAGCGCCGGTCCCGGCAGGCGGTTGGTGTCCGCCGGAGTACGGCCGAATCTGACCGGGTGGGCGAGCAGCCTCGCCTGGCCCTCGACGCCCGGCTGGTCGAGGCCGGCGACCATCCCGCGTTCGCGGACGAGGTCGGACTCGAGCGCCTCGTCGACGTCGAGGACCGGCTCGACCATCGCGTCGTGCTCGTCGTTGAAGGCGCGCCACTCGTCGCGGCTGCGCGATCGGAAAACGTCGGCGATCTGCCGCCAGGCGTCCGAGCCCGGCTTCTCGAACTGCTTCTCGACCAGATCCTCGCGCTCGATCCCGCGGCAGAACGCCTGCCAGAACTTCGGCTCGAGGGCGCCGCAGGTGACCCAGCCGTCGGCGGCCTCGTAGGGGAAGTAGCAGACGAGCCCACCGGCCAGCGGAGCCTCGCCGCGCCGCGGCACCTCGCCGTCGCAGAGGTAGCGCGCGGCCTCCATCGCCAGCCACGACAGCGCCCCGTCGGTCATCGAGACGTCAACCAGCTGGCCCTCGCCGGAGCGACGAGCCTCGTGGAGCGCCGCCATGACGCCGAAGGCGGCCATCAGCGCACCGCCGCCGAGATCGGCGATCTGCCCCCCCGCCTGGATCGGCCTGCCGCCCGCCTCGCCCGTCAGCCCGAGCAACCCGTTGAGCCCGAGGTAGTTCATGTCGTGGCCGGCACGCTGGGCGTTCGGGCCGGTCTGGCCGTAGCCGGTGATCGCGCAGTAGACGAGGGCGGGGTTCTGCTCGCGCAGGCGCTCGTAGCCGACGCCGAGGCGGTCGAGCACACCGGGACGAAAGCTCTCCAGCAGGACATCGTGGTCGCGGGCCAGCCGCAGCAGCGCCTCGCGGCCCGCCTCCTGCTTGAGATCGAGGCGGATCGAGCGCTTGTTGCGATTGAGCGCCAGGAAGAGCGCCGAGCCCGCGCTGCGCTCGGCCCCCTCGTAGTGGGGCGGCGCCCAGCGGATGTAGTCGCCCATGCCGGTGTCCTCGACCTTCAGCACCTCGGCGCCGAGGTCGGCGAGCAGCAGCGAGCAGAAGCCTCCGGGCAGCAGCCGCGTCAGGTCGAGGACCCTGACGTCGGAGAGGGCGCCGGCGCTCACTCCGGCGATGCCTCCGCGGCCTCGATCGGGTGCGCCAGCGCCTCGCGGCGAGTCGGCTGCTCGCGCTTGGGCACGCCGAGCATCTCGCGCGCCTCGGCGACGCTCGCGACGCGGCGACCCACGTCCTCGGCCATCTGCCGCGCCTTGGCGATCAGGTCGCCGTTGGAGCGCGCCATCTCGCCGTCGGGCAGGTAGAGGTTGTCCTCGAGGCCGGCGCGGACGTTGCCGCCGAGGACGAGCGAGGCGCCGAGCAGCTTCCACTGCTCGCGGGAGATGCCGATCACCTGCCAGTTGTTGGGCCCCTCCGCCCCGCCCGGGATCTGGTCGGCCATGAACGAGACGTTGCGGGCATTCGGTCGGATGCCGCCGTTGACCCCGACCACCAGCGAGACGTTGAGCGGGTCCTCGAGCAGGCCCATGTCGACGAGCGGGTCGAGGTTGGCGATGTGGCCGGCGTCGAAGCACTTGTGTTCGGGCTTGACGCCGATCTCGCGCATCGCCGTCAGGAACTCGATGATCGTGTCGAAGCTGTTCTCGAAGACCGCCTTGAAGACGAAGTCCTTGCGCCGCTTCGAGTACTTGGCGTAGTTCATCGAGCTCATGTTGAGCGCCGCGACGTCGGGCCGGAGCGCCCGCAGGTAGGCGATCCGCTTCTCCATCGAGACGCCGATCGCGCCGGTCGAGTAGTTGACGATGACGTCGTCGACGGCACCGAGGATCGCCTCGGTGATCGCGGCGAAGTCCTCGATCTCATACGAGGGAGTGCCGTCTGGCGTGCGGGCGTGGATGTGGATCTGCGAGGCGCCCTCGTCGACGGCGCGCTTGGCCTCGGCGGCGTACTCCTCGGGGGTGTAGGGGATCGCCGGGCACTGGTCGCGGTTGGCGATCGCCCCCGAGATCGAGCAGCTGATGACGACCGGGTCCTCGAAGTGGCTCACGGGCACACCAGCCGGCGGACGCGAAGCGGAGCCGGCGGCCTCATACCGGCATCACCCCATGGCGCTTCCAGGGCCGCTCGACCCGCTTGCCGCGCGACATCCGCAGGGCGCGGACGATCGTCGGCCGCGTCTCGCGCGGGTCGATGATGTCGTCGATCAGCGCGTTGCCGGCGGCGATGTAGGGGTCGATGATCTTCTTGACCTCGGCGATCATCTCGGCGCGCGTCGCCTCGGGATCGTCTGATGCCTCGATCGCCGAGCGGCCGATGATGTTGACCGCGCCCTCGGCGCCCATCACCGAGATCTCGGCGCTCGGCCAGGCGACGATCAGATCGGGCTCGTAGGCCTTGCCGCACATCACGTAGTAGCCGGCGCCGTAGGCCTTGCGGATGACGACGGTCACCTTCGGCACCGTCGCCCGCGAGACGGCGTAGAGCATCTTGGCGCCGTGGCGAATGATCCCGGCGTGCTCGACCTTGGAGCCGACCATGAAGCCGGGGACGTCCTGGAGGAAGACGAGCGGGATGTTGAAGGCGTCGCAGAGGTTGATGAAGCGCGCCGCCTTGTCGGCGGAGTCGTTCTCGAGGATGCCGCCGAGCTGCTTGGGCTGGTTGGCGACGATCCCCGCCGGCTGGCCGCCGAAGCGGGCGAAGCAGGTGATCAGCGTCTTGGCGAACTTCGGCTTGATGTCGAAGAAGACGCCGTCGTCGACGATCTCGCGGATGACTTCGTACATGTCATAGGGATGGCGCGAGGACTCGGGGACGATCTCCAGCAGCTTCTCGGAGGCACGGTCCTCGGCGTCGTCACTCTCACGCAGCGGCGGCAGCTGCTCGCAGTTCGAGGGGAAGTAGGAGAGGTAGTCCTTGACCGCCTGGATGCACTCGGCATCGTCGGCGACCTCGAGATCGCCGACGCCGGACTTGCGGCAGTGGACCTTGGCGCCGCCCAGCTCCTCCATCGAGATGTCCTCGCCGGTGACGGCCTTGGTCAGGTGCGGGCCGGCAAGCGCCATCGCCCCCTGGCCGGAGACCATCGGCACGAAGTCAGACAGCGCCGGGATGTAGGCGGTGCCGGCGGCGCAGGGGCCCAGCATCGCCGCGACCATCGGGATCACGCCCGACATCACGACCTCCTCGCGGAAGAGGTGGCCGGAGCCGGCGAACAGCGAGCCGGCGGCCTCCTGGATCCGCGCCCCGGCCGAATCGAGCAGCCAGATGAACGGCATCCGCTTGCTCAGCGCCATCTCGCGCAGACGGCTGACCTTGAGCTCACCGGTCATCCCCATCGAGCCGGCCATCACCGTGAAGTCGTAGGCGGCGATGCAGCAGGGACGGCCGTCGACGTCGCCCCAGCCGGTGATGACGCCGTCAGCCGGCGCCTGCTTGCCCTCCATCGCCTTCTGCGAGAAGTGGGGCCGGCCATGGATGCCGAGCTCGACGAAGCTGCCGGCGTCGACCAGCAGGTCGAGGCGCTCGCGCGCGGTCAGCTTGCCGCGCTCGTGCTGGACGGCAATCTTCTCCTCGCCGCCGCCGAGCTTGGCCTGCTCGCGACGGTCGTGGAGGTCCTCGACGAGCTCGGCGAGCGTCGCGTCGGCGAGCTTCTCGCCGCTCTGGGGCTGCTCGGTCTCCGGCGCGCCCATCAGCGGCCCTTCCACTCGGGCTCGCGCTTCTCGAAGAAGGCCTTGACGCCCTCCTGGATGTCCTCGGTCGAGAACGTCAGCGAGAGCTGCGAGCGCAGGAACTCGAGCGCGTCGTCGAGCGCCATGTCCTGCTGGCGGTACATCGCGTCGTGGCCGAGCCGCATCAGCACCGGGCTCTTCGAGGCCAGCTTGCCGGCCCAGTCGGCGACGGCAGCATCGAACTCCGCTGCCGGGACGACCCTGTTGACGAGGCCGTACTCGAGCGCCTGCTCACCCGAGAGCCGCTCGCCCAGCAGCATCATCTCGTTGACCTTCTTGCGCGGGACGTTGCGGTAGATGATCGACATGATCATGTAGGGGAAGGCGCCGACGTTGATCTCCGGCGTGCCGAAGGTCGCTCCCTCCTTGGCGATGACGAGGTCGCATGAGAGCGCCAGGCCCATGCCGCCGGCGAGGACGTGGCCGTTGGCGGCGCAGAGTGAGGGCTTGCCGAGTCGCGGCATCAGGCGGAAGAACTCGAGGAAGAGATCGGAGGAGAAGTGCTTGGCGACGAGCGGGACGTCGGCAGCGAATCCGCCGAGGTCGGCGCCGGCGCAGAAGACCTTGTCGCCGGCACCGGTGAGGACGACCGCCCGCACCTCGTCGTCGTCGCGGGCGCGCTTGATCGCGTCGACGAGCTCGGCTAGCAGCTGCCCGGAGAGCGCGTTGCGCTGCTCGGGCCGGTTGAGCGTCGCCGTGGCGACGCCGTCGGCGACTTCGTAGAGGAGCTGGTCGTACTCAGGCACGGTCGCGCACGATATCACTGGAAGTAGGAAGTGCTACTGTCCACTCGCTCGACGGCCGCAGACCGCCGACCCCGATCACCCACATCAATTACCCCATCAAGGAGAGCCAAGTGGCCAGCACCGCAACGACGAACGGCGCCTCGAAGGTCCTCAAGCCGGACCACCAGGCTCAGCGCAAGCACATGATCTTCACCCAGGAGCACGACGACCTGCGCGAGTCGATGAAGGCCTGGGTCCAGAAGGAGCTCTACCCCCACCGCAACGAATGGGAGGAGACGCTCTGGCCCGATGAGATCCTGCGCCGCGCCGGCGAGCTCGGCTACATCGGCCTCTGCTTTCCCGAGGAATACGGCGGCCAGGGCGGCGACTACTACTACTCGCTGGTCCGCGCCGAGTGCATGAGCTACTCCGGCTCCGGCGGCCTCAACATGGGCTTCGCCGTCCAGTCGGACATGGTGCTGCCGCCGATCCACCTGCTCGGCACCGAGGAGCTCAAGCAGCGCTACCTCGTCCCCGGCATCAAGGGCGAGAAGATCGGCGCCCTGGGGATCACCGAGCCGGGAGCGGGCTCGGACGTGGCGGGCATCCGCACGACGGCCGTCCGCGACGGCGACGAGTACGTCATCAACGGCTCGAAGACGTTCATCACCAACGGCGTCCGCGCCGACTTCATCGTCCTCGTCACCAAGACCGACCCCGACAAGCGCCACGATGGGATGACGCTGTTCGTCGTCGACCTCAAGGACGACGAGGGCAACCCGACGCCGGGCTTCAGCGTCTCGCGCAAGCTCGAGAAGATGGGCATGCACGCCTCCGACACCGGCGAGCTGACCTTCGAGGACGTGCGCGTGCCGGCGGAGAACGTCCTCGGCGAGATCGGCAAGGGCTTCTACCACATCAGCTGGGAGCTCCAGGGCGAGCGAATGGTCGCCGCCGCCGGCTGCGTCGCCTCCTGCGAGCGGATGTTCGACAAGACGCTCGCCTACGCCAAGGAGCGCGAGGCCTTCGGCCGGCCGATCGGCCGCTTCCAGGCGATCCGCCACAAGTTCGCCGAGATGGCGACCAAGATCGAGGCGGCGAAGCAGTTCAACTACGCGATCGCCTGGCGCTTCGCCAACGGCGAGTACCCGGTGCGGGAGATCTCCGAGGTCAAGCTGTTCACCTCCCGCGTCGCCTGCGAGGTCGCCGACGAGTGCATCCAGATCCACGGCGGCTACGGCTACATGAAGGAGTACGAGATCGAGCGCGCCTACCGCGACGTTCGCCTCAACCGCATCGGCGCCGGCACCGACGAGATCATGCTCGAGGTGATCGGCCACTCGTACGGGATCTAGGTTGGCGCATCGGCCGGAAGCAGGCGAAACGGCCGCCATCCCGGCCCGGAAGAGACTCACCTAGCTCGAACGCCCTCGACTTCTCCCCGCCCTGACCAACCTCGACCACATCCGCTCTTACTACGAGGCGCTCAACACGGGCGACGCCGAGAAGGTGGCGAGCCATTTCACGGACGATGCCGTCCATTACTACACGCGCCTGGGCCCCCACGAGGGCGCCGCGGCGATCGGCGAGAACACGCGCTGGGCCGTCGACACGATCGACGGCCAGTGGTGGTTCGAGCACGGGATCGAGTCAGGCGACGAGGCCGTGATCGAGTGGACGATGACCTGGCGCGACCCGAAGTCGGGCGATAAGCGCCTCAACCGCGGTACCGAGTGGTTTCGCTTCCGCAACGGCAAGATCGCCGAGATCAGGGCGTATCACCACGGCAACGCCAAGAACCCACAGGGAGACCTGCTCGGCTTCGATCACGGCGGCCGTGGCCACACCACCCTCGACGACTGGAAGCCTCCGGCCGACTGATGAACACGGTAATCAAGGACAGTGGCCGGCGGGCCATCCTGCCGCCCTTCAGCGAGGAGCACGAGGAGCTGCGCGAGACCGTCAGGCGCTTCGTCGAGAACGAGATCGCTCCCAATGTCGACGAGTGGGAGGCGGCGCGTGAGTTCCCTCGCGAGCTCTTCGAGCGCTGCGGCGAGCTCGGCTTTCTCGGGCTGAAGTTCCCCGAGGAGTTGGGTGGCCAGGGCGGCAACCACCTCCACGACGCCGTCTGGAGCGAGGAGCTCTCGGCGGCCGGCGGCTCCGGCGGGGTCGCCGCCGGGCTCGGCGCCCACAGCTCGATCGCGATGCCCCCGATCTTCAAGTTCGGAACGCCCGAGCAGCAGCAGCGCTGGGTCGTTCCCGGGATCAAGGGCGAGAAGATCGGAGCGCTTGGGATCACCGAGCCGGGCGCCGGCTCCGACGTCGCGTCGATTCGCACCTTCGCCCGCAAGGTCGATGGCGGCTACGTCGTCAACGGCTCGAAGACGTTCATCACCAACGGCGTCCGCGCCGACTTCCTCGTCTGTGCCTGCAAGACGAGCGAGGAGGGCGGCCACCAGGGCCTCTCCTTCCTCGTCCTCGAACGCGAGATGCCCGGCTACGAGGTCACGCGAAAGCTCGAGAAGATGGGCTGGCACTCCTCCGACACCGGCGAGCTCAGCTTCACCGACGTCGAGGTGCCGGCGGAGAACCTGCTGGGCGAGGAGGACCGCGGCTTCTACCTGATCATGGCCAACTTCCAGTGGGAGCGGCTGCTGATGGCGCTGGGCGCCGTCGGCGGCATGCGCAAGCTCTTCGAGGTGACGCTGGCCTACGCCAAGGAGCGCGAGGCCTTCGGCCGGCCGATCGGCAGCTTCCAGGCGATCCGCCACAAGTTCGCCGAGATGGCGACGAAGATCGACGCCGCCCGCGCGCTCACTTACAACTCCCTGCGTCTCTTCCACGAGGGCCACGACGCGATCCGCGAGGTGACGATGACCAAGCTCTTCACCCAGCGGGCACTCATCGAGATCGCCGACGAGTGCATCCAGATCCACGGCGGCTACGGCTACATGCGCGAGTACGGCGTCGAGCGCGCCCTGCGCGACGCCCGCCTCGGCCCGATCGGCGGCGGCACCGACGAAGTCATGAAGGAGATCCTCGGGCGCCAGCTCGGGCTCTGACGATCCTCGCCGCACCGTTAGAGTGCCGCGACCAAATCTCGAAGGAGGAACTGGATGGGACTGCTGGATGGAAAGACCGCGATCATCACCGGGTCGGCGCGAGGTATCGGCCGCGCCACGGCTGAGCTGTTCGCGAGCGAGGGCGCCCGAATCCTGATCAACGACATCGACGGCGACATCGCCGAGCAGGCCTCCAACGAGATCGACGGCGAGACCGCATCGTTCGCCGGCGACCTCACCCAGACCGACGTCCCCGACCAGCTCGTCAAGAAGGCGCTCGACGAGTTCGGCAGCGTCGACATCCTGATCAACAACGCCGGCTACACCTGGGACGGCGTCATCCACAAGATGACCGACGAGCAGTTCCAGGCGATGCTCGACATCCACACGGTCGTCCCCTTCCGCTTGATCCGGGCGATCGCTCCCAGCTGGCGCGAGGCCGCCAAGGCCGAGCGCGACGCCGGCAACGAGGTCTTTCGCAAGATCGTCAACATCACCTCGATCTCGGGCACGATGGGCAACGCCGGCCAGGCGAACTACTCGGCCGGCAAGTCAGGCGTCGTCGGCCTGACCAAGACGGTCGCCAAGGAGTGGGGCCAGTTCAAGGTCAACGTCAACGCCGTCGCCTTCGGCTTCGTCGAAACCCGCCTGACCCAGGCCAAGGAGAAGGGCGAGAAGATCGACGCCGGCCACACCGGCCAGGAGGTCGAGCTCGGCATCCCCGAGCAGATGCGGGCGATGGCGGCGATGACGATTCCGCTGGGCCGCGCGGCCCAGCCGGAGGAGGCAGCCGGACCGCTCCTCTTCCTCTCCTCGCAGCTGTCGAACTACGTCCACGGCCAGGTGCTCAACGTCACCGGCGGGCAGTTCGTCGGCATGATGTATTAGGGAGCGAGTATTAGGGAGCGAGCGCGCCGAGCACGAGGTCATCGTGCTCGGCCGGCTTGACCTTGCGGAAGATCTTCTCGAGCCTGCCGTCGGGGCCGACGATGAAGGTCGAGCGCTCGATTCCCATGTACGTCTTGCCGTAGTTCTTCTTCTCGACCCAGACGCCGTAGGCCTCGGCGACCGAGTGATCGGGGTCGGCCAGGAGCGTGAACGCCAGCCCGAACTTGTCGGCGAATGCGCGCAGCGCCTCTGGCTCGTCGGGCGAAACGCCGAGAACGACGGCATTGGCCGCCTCGTACTCAGCGCCGCGATCGCGGACGCCGCAGGCCTGGATCGTGCAGCCGGGGGTGTCGGCGTGGGGATAGAAGTAGACGACGACCGACTTGCCCTCGAAATCGCCGAGCGAGACCGGGGTCCCGTCCTGGTCGTCGAGGGTGAACTCGGGCGCCTTGTCGCCAACCTGCATGGAGTGAAAGCTAGCGCAGCGCCGAGCGAAGCCCCGGTCAGTCCCCGGGCGGGTAGGGGCGCCGGGAATCGTCCCTTGGCCGTCGCTCCTCGGCGAGCGGCTCCCCCGTCCCGCCGCTGACGGCAGCAGGCGGCCAGGGGCCGAGCCAGTTATCGCGGGCGCCGTCGATCGTGATCACGCAGCCGGAGAAGAAGTCGCCGGCCGGCGAAGCCAGATAGGCGACGAGCCAGGCCATCTCCTCGGGCGTGCCGAGCCGCTGCAGCGGAATCGTCCGCTCGACGTTCTCCGCCACCTCCTTCGGATACTTGGTTCGCAGCACCTCGGTGCCGAACTGGCCGGCGGCGAGGGCGCAGAGCTTGATGTTGAAGCGAGCCCACTCGACCGAGAGCGTTCGCATCATGTTCTCGACCGCCGCCCTGGCAGCGCCCGAGTGGACCATGCCCGGCATGCCATTGTGGGGCGAAAGCGTCACCGAGACGACCTTGCCGCCGCCCTGGGGGATGAACGCCTTGGTCGCCGCCGCGTGGGTCATCTGCCAGGTGCCCTGGACGTTGAGATCGATGACCGTGCGAAAGCCCTTCGGCGAGATCGCCTCGGCCGGGCTCATGAACTGGCCGCCGGCGTTGTTGACGAGCAGATCGAGCTTGCCGTGGCGCTCGAGGACCCCATCGAAGAGCGCGTCGACGGCCTCCTCGTCGCGGATGTCCATCGCGACGTGCTCGGCAGCGCCACCGGCTGCCTCGACCAGCGCAACGGTCTCCGCCAGCGGCTCCTCGCGACGACCGCAGCCGACGACGGTCGCACCCAGCCGGGCCAGCTCGAGCGCGGTCGCCCTGCCCAGGCCGGTGCCCGCCCCGGAGACGACCGCGACCTGGCCGTCGAGCAGGCCCGCAGCGAAGATCCGCGAATCGGAGGTTGCGGCCAAGGCGGCGCCAGCTTACCGGCGGCCTGGCGCTGAGCGCCCTCGTGCGGGGATTGCCTGCCCGATCATCTAGGCTCACGCCCGCATGAAGCTGCACGCACACCCGAAGCCGCTGACGGCGCCGCTCTCCGGCGGGACCCAGGGCGCCACCGTCGTCGTCGAGCCGGTCAGCACCGGCCAGGTCCGCTTCCCCAAGGCGAGCTTCGAGCGCGACGAGGGGCGCTTCACCAAGCTGAAGACGCTGTTTGGCCGCGAGAAGTGGGAGGTCCCCTGCCCGGCCTTCATCGTCCGCCATCCGACGGCGGGCCTGATCCTCGTCGACACCGGCCTCCACCCTTCGATAGCGACCGACCCGAAGCAGAACTACGGCCGTCTCGCCTCCTGGTACGCGAAGCCGGCCCAGCAGGCCGGTGAGGATCTGCCGGCGCGGCTGCGCGCTCGCGGCGTCGAGGCCCGCCAGGTCAACGTCGTGATCATGACCCACCTGCACCAGGACCACGCTTCGGGGATCTCGGAGTTCGGCAATGCAACCTTCGTCGTTACGGCTGCCGAGTGGGACGCGGCGACGCGCGACCCGGGGCCGGGCGCGATGCACGGCTACCGCCTCTCCAACTACGACTTCGTCTTCGACTACCGCACGGTGGACTTCAGCTCGGTCGACGTCGACTCCTACGCCAGCTTCGGCCGCACCTTCGACCTCTTCGGCGACGGCAGCGTCCGCCTGGCCTACACGCCGGGCCACACTGCCGGCCACCAGTCGGTGATCCTCAAGCTCAAGCGCCGCGACTTCGTCATCGCCGGTGACGCGATCTACACCTATCGCCAGCTCGAGGGCGGGCCGATGCCGGGCCGGCTGCATGACGAGCACAACTGGAATCGCTCGCTGCAGGAGTTGCAGCTCTACCACCGCGACTACCCCCACGCGCTGATCGTGCCCGGCCACGACCCGGCCTACTGGCCGAAGCTGGAAGCCCGCTACGAGGAGTGAGACTCGGCGCGCTGGCGCTCGGCCGCGCCGGGCGCAGCCGCGACACTGAGATGCAGTGGGCCCGGCTCATCACCGTGGCGCAGGTCCCGCAGCACGCCGCGCCTTCCCTTGGCCTCGAGCGCGTCGTACATCGCCCTGACGCGCTCGAAGACCTTCTCGGCCGCCTCCTGTTGCTGCTCCGGGGTCGGGCTCTCGACGCGGTCGAACGAGACCGGCGCGCCGTATTGGACGGTCACCTTGGGAAAGCGCAGCTTCTTCCAGCGCCGGACCGAAGCCGAGCCGTGGATCGCGACCGGGACGACCGGCGCCCCTGACTCGAGCGCGAGCTTGCCCACCCCCCGCTTCGGCTCGCCAAGCGAGCCCGTGCGCGAGCGGCCGCCCTCGGCGTACATCAGGACGATGCAGTCGCGGCCCTCGCGAGCGAGAACCGCGTGGGCCGTTATGAAGGCCTCCTGGTCGTTGTAGCCACGCCGCACCGGAAAGACGCCGCCGTGGCTAAAGATGTGGACGAGAATCGGGTTGGTGAAGAGCTGTGACTTGGCCATGAACTGGACCCGGCGGCGCAGGAACACCGCCGAGAAGAAGTGGTCCATCTGGCTGAAGTGGTTCGGCGTGATGATCGCCGGACCATCCTTGGGGACGTTCTTCATCCCGATAGCCCGCGCCCGGTAGACCAGCAGCGTCGGCGGCGTCAGCAGGACGCGGACGAGCTTGTAGGTCCAGCCGATGCCCCTGCGTGCGCGCTCGTGGTAGCGCGTGAAGTGCTCCGCGGGGCGGGGATCCTTGTAGACCTGGGGCTTGAGATCTGCCATAGACGAAGGGTCAGCGCGGGCGCCGACAGGGGGGTCTACCCACATCGGCGATGCGGGTTACGTCGCTACGTGGCGGTGGTTAGGTGGCATCCGGCTCGGTGGATGCCCAGCGGCGCGAGCGCTCGACGGCGCGGCCCCAATTCGCGAGCAGGCCCCCGCGCTCGTCGTCGCTCATCCGCGGCTCGTAGCGGGCGGCCTCGCGCCACATCGCCTCGACCTGATCGAGGCTCCAGGTCTCGGTCGCGATGCCGGCGAGGTAGGCGGCGCCGAGCGCCGTCGTCTCGCTGATCTCGGGGACGATCACCGGCGCTCCGAGAACATCGGCCTGGAACTGCATCAGCCAGCCGTTGGCGACGGCGCCGCCGTCGGCCTTCAGCGACTCCAGTCGCTGCCCCGCCGCCGCTTCCTGGGCCCGGACGGCGTCGACCGTCTGGTAGGCGATCGCCTCGAGCGCGGCGCGGGCGAGCTGGGCGCGGCCGCTGCCGCGGGTCAGGCCGACGATCGTGCCGCGTGCGTAGGGGTCCCAGTGGGGCGAGCCGAGCCCGGTCAGCGCCGGAACGAAGTAGACGCCGTCGTTGCCGTCGAGCGACGCTGCGAGCCCCTCGCTCTCGGCCGCCGACTCGATGACGCCGAGGCCGTCGCGCAGCCACTGGATCGCGGCGCCGGTGACGAAGACCGCCGCCTCGAGCGCGTAGGTGGCGCGGTCCTCGATCCCCCAGGCGACCGTGGTCAACAGGCCCTCCCCCGGCTGCGGAGCCTCCTGCCCGGTGTTCAGCAGGACGAAGCTGCCGGTGCCGTAGGTGTTCTTGGCCGTTCCCGGCCCAAGGCAGGCCTGACCGAAGAGCGCCGCCTGCTGATCGCCGGCGATTCCGGCCACAGGTACCTCGCCGCCGAACTCGGAGGTCGTGCCATAGATCGCCGCCGAGGGCGCCGGCTCCGGCAGCCGCGCCGGATCGACGCCGAGCAGGTCGCAGAGCTCGGCGTCCCAGCCGAGCTTGCGGATGTCGAAGAGCAGCGTCCGCGACGCGTTCGAGTAGTCGGTGACGTGGCGCCCGGTCAGCTTGTGGACGAGCCAGGAGTCGATCGTGCCGAAGACGGCGCGATCGGCGCCCTCGACGTTGGCCAGCAGCCACTCGATCTTCGTGCCCGAGAAGTAGGGGTCGATGACGAGGCCGGTGCGCTCGCGGAAGAGCTGTTCGTGGCCAGCCGCACGCAGCTCGTCGCAGCGGGCCGCGGTGCGGCGGTCCTGCCAGACAAGCGCGCGGTGAATCGGCTTTCCGCTGGCCGGGTCCCAGGCGACGACCGTCTCGCGCTGGTTGGTGATGCCGATGCCGGCGAGCGCGGCCCCGTCGACGCCGGCGTCTTCGAGGGCCCGATGGGCGACGCCTCGGGTCACCTGCCAGATCTCGTCGGCGTCGTGCTCGACCCAGCCCGGCCGCGGGAAGTGCTGCTCGAACTCGCTGTAGGCGCGACCGGCGATGTGGCCGTCGCGATCGAAGACGATGCACGTCGTCCCCGTCGTGCCCTGGTCGATCGCGAGGATCATCGCCGGCGCCTGGCGATGTAGACGCGGGCGAAGTCGCGCAACTGGCGGGCTCGATGGAGGAAGCCGCGGAGTGTGCGGAAGGTCGCGCGATGCTCGAGCGGCAGCTCGTACTCGCGAACGGTGGCGCCGGCGCGCACGGCGTCGACGGTGATGCCGATCTCCATGCCGAAGCCCGGGGCCAGCGGCAGGATGCTCCGCAGCAGGTCCACCCGCAGGGCGCGCTGGCCGGAGATCGGCGCACCGGCGCGATAGCCGCTGCGCCGCTCGATCGCCCAGCGGGCGAAGCGCAGGGCGACACCGAAGCCGCCGCCGACGCGGCGGGCGAAGGCAGCAATCGCCAGGTCGGCCTCGCCCGCCTCGACGGCCTCGACGAGGCGGCGCAGCTCACCAGCGGAGCCGCCGAGGTCGCCGTCGCAGAGCAGGATCGTCGCCTCGTCGGCGATCGCCTCCGCGTGGATCGACTCGATCGCCGCGCCGACGTTGCCGCCCTTGCCGTGGGCACGGTTGCGGCGGACGAGGCGAGCGCCGCGGGCGAGGGCGACGTCACCGGTGCCGTCAGCCGAGGCGTCGTCGGCGACGACGAGCTCGATCCCCGGCATCGCCGCCGCCAGCGAGTCGAGCGTTGCGCCGATCGCCTCCGCCTCGTTGTGGGCGGCGACGATCGCGATTCGCGGATGGCCCGGCTGGGCCGGCCGCTCAGGAGAAGGTTCCGGAGACACCGGCGGGTATTGTGCCGCTCCATGGCCACGGACATCGAAGCCCACATCACCGGCACCGTCTGGAAGATCGAGGTCAAGGTCGGCGACACCGTCGACGAGGGCGACACGGTCGTCATCCTCGAGTCGATGAAGATGGAGATGCCGGTCGAGGCCGAGGATCCCGGCAAGGTCGCCGAGATCCGCTGCGAGGAGGGCCAGTCGGTCTCCGAAGGCGACGTCCTCGTCGTCCTCGAGTAGCGGCGCCGGCGCCCGTCTTGATCCCGGCGAGCCGATGACCACGGAGCTCGCCTCAGGCAAGCTGCTGCTGGACGAACCCGCCGAGGCGGTCGCCCGGCTGACGCTCAACAACCCCGAGCGCCGCAACGCCCTCGACCACGAGGTCCTCGACGCCCTCGCCGAGGTGCTGCCGACCCTCGACCGCGAGATCGAGGTCCGCTGTGTCCTGTTGACCGGCAATGGCAAGACGTTCTCGGCGGGCTACGACATTGCCGAGATCCCCGACCAGACCTTCGAACGCGATGCCGAGGCGCTCGTCGCCCATCCCTTCCACGCAGCGCTCGAGGTCCTCGCCGCTCATCCGTGGCCGACGG
Organism: Solirubrobacterales bacterium; assembly: GCA_033856175.1. Classification (GTDB taxonomy): domain Bacteria; phylum Actinomycetota; class Thermoleophilia; order Solirubrobacterales; family 70-9; genus JAWVFK01. The sequence continues at coordinate 51,450 of JAWVFK010000010.1, forward strand.
TGGCGGCAATCAACGGCCACTGCCTCGGCGGTGGCCTAGAGCTGGCGCTGACCTGCGACCTGCGGCTCTGCGCCGCCGGCGCCAAGCTCGGCATGCCACCCGCCAAGCTCGGCCTGATCTACGGCCACACGGGGCTGCGGAAGTTCCTCGACACGATCGGCCTGGCGCGGACCAAGGAGCTGTTCCTAACCGGCCGCAACGTCGGCGCCGAGCGCGCCGAGCAGTTCGGCCTCGTCAACGAGGTCGTCACCGACGACGCACTCGCCGGCGCGGGGGTCGAGCTGGCGGCGGCGATCGCCGCCAACGCGCCACTCTCGGCGAAGGGCAACAAACTCGCGATCGAGACGCTCGTCGCCAATCCGAGGTTGAGCGATCAGCAGGAGCGCGAGCTGATCGAGCTGCGCGAATCGTGCTTTCGCTCCGAGGACTTCCGCGAGGGCATCCGCGCCTTCGCCGAGAAGCGCGCGCCGCACTGGCGCGGGCGCTGAGCCCTCGTGGCTCAGCAGGCGGACGCTCTCTCAGCTCTGTGAGAGTTTGCGCTTGCGCTCGATCGGCTCGCCCGCCAGGCGCTGGTGCACTGCGGCGGCGAAGAGCATCACGAGCCCGACGGCGAGGAAGGAGACGACTCGCGCCATCGCCGTCAGCATCGTCAGGTCGTAGAGCACGAGCTTCGATAGGGCGACGCCGAGAAGGAGGAAGCCCGCTGTGCGCAGGGCGGCCCAGCGCGAGCGCAGACCGGCGACCAGCAGCGCGAACCCGATCGCTCCCCAGAGGACGCTGACCGTGGTCTGGGCGCCCTGGAAGACGGACTGCCCGCTCTCCCCCGTGTCGACGGTGGCGCCGAAGAGCCAGACGACGATCAGCGACGCCGCGTAGACCGTCAGGCCGCCGGCGATCCAGGCGGGCCAAGCGCCAAGCCGGTCACGGGCGAGCCCGGCCATCGCCGTCAGGCTCCCTGCGACGGCGAGGATGCCGAGGAGCTCCGGTCCGAATGCGGGCGCCTCGATGCCCTGAACGTGGCGGTAAGGCTGGATCGTCTCGTCGAAGAGGTGGGTGGGCGGCGCCACCGCGGCGAGCAGGAAAAGGACCGCGATGCCGGCGTAGACGACGGCGGCGACCTGCAGACGTGGCTCGTCGAGCTCGATCGCCACCCAGGTGAGCAGCGCCCCGAGCGCAGCGAGCGCGAGGACGAGCCGCGAGCCATCGGCGATCGTCAGCAGGCCGGCGGCGAAGAGAGTGAGGCCGATCGACCAGAGCAGGGTCCGCAGATCGCGCTTGGAGGCGACCTCGGCGCGGAGCGCGACGGCACCGATCAGGTAAGCGGCAGCGAGGGCTGCGAGGGCGACCCCATCGGCGGAGAGCCCGAAGAGCTCACCCGAGACCACGGCCGCCATGGCGCCGGTGGCGAGGAACGCCGCGGAGAGCAGCAGCGTCGCGGTCGTGATGACGAGCGGCTGCTTGCGCCAGATCAGCTGGAAGGCCACCGCCGTGACCGTCACGATCGCCGAGAAGACAAAGGCGACCGTCAGCGCCAGCGCGGGCTGGCTGAGGTGCATGCCGATCCAAAAGCCGGCAAGCGACATGGCGACCGCCGAGACGATGCCGATCGCGAACCGCCACCGCTTCCAGAGGAAGAGCGCCGCTGTGGCGGCGAGGATCGTCACAACGACCATCAGGCTGCCGGCGGTGATCTGCTCGAGGAAGACGAGCGGGGCGAGCACGGCGCCGCCAAGGCTCAGGCAGGCAACCGACTCACGGTCCCAGCTGATTCCGATGGCGACCCCGACCACGGCGACCGCGGCCGCGAATGCGATCGCCAGCGGGTCGGAGATCAACCCGTAGAGCGAGCCGGCCGCGAGGTCGGCGGCGAAGAATCCGGCGATCGCCGTCGCACCGGCAGCCAGCGCGGCCTCCATGTTGCCGAAGCGATCGCGGAGGACGAAGGCGAAGGCGAGAAGCCCGCCGGAGAAGAGAACCCCGCCGATCACCCGCATCTGCTCGCTGATCCAGCCGCGGTCGATCGCCATCGCGAAGAGGAAGGCGAGGCCGAGAAGGACGACGGCGCCGCCGACCCAGGCCAGGGTGCGGGTGCCGAGCACATCGCCAAAGCTGGCCGCTGGATCCCTGGGCCGGCTTGGGACGGGCCGCCCCTCGAAGGCCGCTGCGGGGACGTCGTGCGGGAGCTGCTCCTGACGCTCACGTGGGCGCGGGCGTGTCCCGGCGCGCTCCAGCTGCGCGAGCCTGCGCTCGAGGGAGGTGACGCGGTCTTCAAGTGCGGGCATGGCTCTTGGTCTCCTTCTGGGTGGCGACGGCGTCGCTTCCCTTGGTCTTGGTTCGTGGATTGAGGTCGATGTCGAGATTGCAGTCGAGCGCCCAGGCGACGCGCAGCAGCGTGTCCATTCGTGGCGGTCGCAGGCCGCGCTCGAGCCGGGCGATCGCCGACTGCGTCGTGCCGCAGAGCTCGGCGAGCTCGCGCTGGGAGAGCCCGCGGGCGCTGCGCTGGGCGGTGACCTGCTTGGCGAGGGCGGCGTAGAACTCGGGTGCTTCGCGCTCGCGGAGCTTGAGCCGGGCGCGCATGCGATCGATCGCCTGGGACAGCGGCCGTGGGGCGGCTTCGCTGCGGGGCCGGCGGCGGCGGCGCGATTTGCGGGCTGGTTGGGCCATCTCAGTACTGCTATACCCCGATAGCAGTAATGCGATACACCTCGGTGGGCTCCGTGGTGCCGAGGAGGCTGCGGGAGCTAATCTGCTCGTCGATGCGACCGCGCCGCGCCTTCGGCCCCTTCTTCGTCTTCGCCGGGATCATGCACTTCGTCATCCCACGCCAGTACGAGGCGATCATGCCCGAGCGGCTGCCGGCCAAGCGCGAGCTGGTCTACGCCAGCGGCATCGCCGAGATCGCCGCCGGCGCCGGGACGATGCACCCGAAGACGCGCCGGGCGGCGAGCTGGCTGAGCGTCGCGACGCTGGTCGCAGTCTTCCCGGCGAACGTCAACATGGCGCTGCACCCCGACCGCTACCGGCTGCCGGGAGGGCGCGTCGCCCTCTGGGGCCGGCTGCCGCTGCAGGCGCTGCTGATCGCCTGGGCCCGCGCCGCCGGCGATCCCGAGCGCGGTTAGCGGCGGCGGTAACGGTTGCGCGCGTAGGCGGGAGCGGGAAGCTCGGGCTGGCGCCTGCGGGGGGTCGGCCGGACGGTGATCCAGCCGAAGGCGAGAACCAGGGCCATCAGGGTCAGGCCTCCGCCCCACTGCAGGTCGCGGGCCCAGGCCGAGGGCTGGCTGTGGTGCAGCATCGGGGTGAACGAGCCGCCTGGCTTGATCCGGTCGCGCCGGGTCGCCGAGTTGGGGTCATGCCGGGTCATGCTCTGATCGGGTGAGGCTGGGCCCTGGGCGAGGTCGCCGCCGAGCTGCTGGGTCTCCGAGCTCGGGCTGTCGTTCTCCGACCCTGAACTCTGAACCGCAGCCTTCTTGGCCTCCTGCCGCGGTCGTGCCGGTGTGGGCGGCGCAACATTGATCACCGGCGGCGCCGGCGGGAAGAGCGAGAGCGAGGGAGCGACCGAGATCGAGGTCGGCGAGGTGAAGAGATTGAGCGTCGGCGTGGTGTTGTTGGGCGGCAGGGGAACCGCAGGCGGAGCGGTCGCCTGCAGTCCGGCGCCAAGCGGCGGTGCGGGGGGAACCGGCGGGGTCGGGATGTTGGGCGGTGGGACTGCGCCGGGAGGCGTCGCACCCGGCGGGAGCGGAGGTGGCGGAGGCGGAGAGTTGATCGCCGAAGGCGGCTCGGGCGAAAAACTCGGGCGCGGCTCGAAAACCAGGGGGTAGACGGCTGCCTTGTCCGCTACGGAGAGCAACGCGATCGCAAAGGCCCGTGGCCGGTTCCCGTCGCCCGCATCGACCTCACCCGTCTGGCCATCGATCGTCGCGACGTTGCGATCGAGGCAGACGTAGGGATCGCATGGATTTGACTTGCCGTCGGCGACAGCATCCCCATCGCCGCTGTCATTCGCGGCGGTGGCGCTGCCGCCCCCACTGTCATTCCGAGCGGAGCCGAGGAATCTCTGTGAACAGCCGCCAAGCTGGGACGCAGCCAGCTGCTTCTCAGAGGCGTCCCTTGCCTCCAAGGGAAGCCATGGCTTCTCGGGATCTGCGAGTACGAGGTCGTAGCAGTGCGTGATCGCAGGCGAGTCGATCGCGTCATAGCGCAGCGCGGAGTCGATCCCCATCGCCTCGCGTCCCTCTCCCTTGAGAGCCAGGTGCTGATTGGGTCGCACGACATGAGCCTTCGCGCCCAGGCCGATCCAGTCGAAGATTGGCCGCTGCTCGACCACTGTCTTTGCCGGGTCGCCGGAGGGATCCAGGTGGACGACCGTGTAGCCGTGCCAGTAGCCATTCGAGGCCGAGCCCGAGGCTTCGCCGCCGGGGTTATCGGCGGGGCCGAACTTGCCACCGGAGGAGGCGGCGATGAGCTCTGGAAGGATGTTCCCCCCAGCGCTGAGGGGCTGGGGTGCAGAGGAGGGATAGGAGCCGCCTGGCGACGGAGAGTGATCGACCGCGGCTCCGCTCTGACCGCGGGCATAGGCCAGGCCGTTCCAGCCAAGCCTTCCGGAGATCACCGCCGAGACGTGGTTTTGCATCAGCACCGACTCGAGCGATGATTCCTCGGTCAGGTTGACATCGGTCGGGTTGCCTGGGCCGTAGGAGTAGGGCGGTGTGTTGGTCAGGACGACCGCCTGCTCTCCCGCGGGCCGGGAGCTCAAAACGTTGGTGAGCCAGCTGAGCTGGCCGGCTGCTTCGTGCGGTTGCTGAAGCGGGTCGGAGGCGGCGAGCGAGCGCTGCGACGTGTCCAAGACGACTACCCGGACGCTCCGGCCACCCTGCGTGACATCGAAGGCGTAGTGGGTATTGCCGCCGCCGGTGGGCGCGGTCGCGCCGGGAGTGGTCGTGCCGTTGACATCTTGGCTCGGGAGGCCGGCGTCAGAGGTCTTTATGCCCGATTCGGCCACCGGCGTGATGCTCGCCCCCGAGGCATTTGGTACCGGCCCACTTCCCCAGGGCGACGGCATGCTCGCAACGGCCTGCCGCCAGGCGAGGTTGGAGCCCGGGGCGCCGGTGCCCTGGCTTGCGGCGTGGGGAAGGCCTGGAGCGTGGGCGTCGAGCTCGCGCGTGCCCTGGCAGCTAACCCCGGCATTCACTTGCTGGCATTGCTGAAGCTGCGAGAGATCCTGACCGCCGATCGTCCCGAAGGTCGGCACCCCGGCGTCAAGCAGCGGGCCGGCGATCAGGTCCTCCCAGCGGTGCTCGCTCGTCGCCGGGTCGATCGGGCCCGCGGTGCTCGTATCAGCGGTCGGCTTTCCCGCCGCGTCTGAGACGTCGCCGGTGAACAGGGCTAAGGCAGGGCCGCCTGGCTGCTTTGAGCGCTGGGTGATCGCCGCCCCGATGCGGCGGCTGATCACCGTGTTGAACATGCTCGTGGCAGACATCTCCGGGCATGGCTCTTGCAGCGGCAGCGTGCACTCTGATTTGCCGAAGGCGGCGAAGGAGAGATTGCCCGCCGGGACGTTGGTGTCGGCAAGCGGCTTCGCCCGCCCTGCCCCGCCATCCAGCAACGGGTCCGTGGGGTCCGATGAGTAGTGGAGGATCGCCTCGCGGTGGATGCTGAGGAAGTCGTTGCCGGCGGGATCCCAGAAGCTACCGTGAAATGCCGCCCAGGCCTCGACCTGGCCGGCCTTCGTGCCGGGGATCAGCGCCAGTCCCTCCACGGTGGTGCCGCCTCCGTTGGCCGTGTTGCCGGTCAGCGGGTCGTAGGGGTCGCCCGGGCGTGCGATCTTGAGCCCTCGCGCGGTTGCGGTGAGGATCAATCCGTCCTCGCCGCCGATCAGCGCCCCCTGCCCGCCACCCACCGGCAGCGCCACAGCGGTCATGTTCGGTGCGTGCCCGTCGCCGCCGTTGTTTTGGGCAATCTGCCAGTCGTCGGCGCTCGTCCGCTCGAGGATCAGGCCGTTATCCCCGACCGCGTATCCGTGCCCTTGCCCATCGATCGCGATCCCGTTGAGGGCGGTCGGGGCGCCTGTTTGGGGGTCAGCGGCCAGTGATTTGCCCGAAGCGTCTCTGCCCTCGAGCTTCCAGGTCCAGTCGCCGCCTGCGAGCCGGCCGGCCAAAACGTCCCCGGAGTCGGAGGTTAGCCAAGCCTTGGTCGGGCTCGGCATCGAGATCGAGGTTATTTTCGCCGCGACGGCCATAGCCTGGGGCGGGGCGATGATCGAGAATTCACCGCCCGCCTGGCGGTACAGCAGGGTGCGAGCAGTGCCGCCGGCAAGCGCCGAGCCATCGGCTGCGACAGCCGCGGCATCGAGATCGCGCGAGGTCCCGCACGGTGGCACGACCGGCAGCCCGCAGACGACGCCGGCGGCGGCGTCGAGCACAGCTCCCGCCGGCGAGATGTCGGCGATTCGCCCTTCGGGCCCGACGGCGATGCCCGCGCCATCCACCCCGACGGCAACCGCGTTCACCCCCACCGGATTGGTGACGACGCGACCCAGGTTCCAACCAGGGATCGATCTCTGATCCCAGCCGGTCAGGCGATCGTAGCGATAAAGGGTACCGCTGCTGGTCGAGACCCAGAGGCTTCCATCGCCCCCCGCCGCCGCGTCGGTTATCTGCTCCCGGACCGGGTTGGGGGCGTCGGAGAAGACCGGATCGGGCACCTGGGTTGTGTAGTGGTAGAAGGCACGCGCTCCTGGACTTGTACCTACCACGGTCCAAAATCTGCCGTTGCCATCGGCAGCGATCGCCTCCGGCGAGCCCCGGCCCGGGGTCTCCAACTCGTAGTAGTGGTTGGCGAGCCACGGCGTCCCCAGCGCCTGCCAGCGCTCATGCTGGGGGCTGATGGCAAGCATCGGATCGTGCGGCAGCGCCAGGTAGGAAGATGCGCTTGAGCCGCTCGCCGCGGGCAGCGTTAGCGCCTGGTTATCGTCGCCGAAGAAATTTGAGCTGAGATCGGGCAGGTAGTCGCTTGCCGCGTCGCCTGCCGCCCACTTTTCCCAGATCCCGCCGGCGAGGTGAAGGAGCGGGGCGGCAGGGGTCGTCAGGTTGTCGGTGGTTTTTTGGGTCGCCTCGTTGTTTTTCGCCGGGCCCACAAAGGCCCCAGCTCCGAGGTTGCCGTTTCGGCTCGCTCCGAAGTAGCCCGAAGCCCAGCCCTGGTAGGTGCCGTCGGCATTCTGGGCCACGGAGAGCGACCAGATCTGGCCCTGGTCGGCCGTCGAGGTGTTGCTCGGGTTATCGCCCAGGGGGTCATAGCCGCCCTGATCGGCGCGCCAGCAGCCGCTCTTATCGGAGTCGCTACAAGCTTCACCCGCTTGGTGGTAGATGATCATCGGGAACTCAAGCGTCGCGCCGGTCTGGTCGCCTACGCTGCCAAGTGAGGTGTCTGTGTCCTCGGAGCGGGTCGCGTAGAGGTAGACCCGCTCGCCGGCGCTGGTCAGCCCCAGGCGCAGGCCGTTGTTGCCCGCTGCCTCGGTGTTCGAGAAGGGCAGGCGTCCATTGAGGTCATCGCAGGCGCCCTTGTCGCCGCTCTCGAAGGCCGCCAGGCAGTCGGTCCAGACGTTGCCGTCAAAGTGGGCGAGGAAGGGCTTTTCCCTGGAACTGCTGCCGGTGCCACCGGTCACCCAGCAGTCGCTCGGACCGGCGCAGGCGACGTGGGTCAGGCGGCCTTGGTAGTTGCCCACAGGAATCCCCCATGGCTGGCGGTCAAGCGACCAGCGCCCGTCGTGGTAACGGATAATCGCTTGCGAGCCCTTATAGCTGCTGCCGATCGCCAGGACTTCGAACTCATTGTCATTTGAGGGGTTCGAGTCATTCTCCAGCGGCACCCTGGTCGCGTCACCGAGCCGGACGCCGGCGGCGGCAAGTGGCGCCAGAACGGCGCAGGCGGAGGAAGGATCGCTCGGATCGCAGAAGCTCCACGACTGCCCGTCGTAGTGGTAGAGCGCGAGCCCACCCGCCGCTGCATTCCCGACCGCCCAGCCGTCGGCGCCGTCGCGGCTCATCACCAGTGTGCTTACGTCAAAGCCCGGTGCCGAGCCGCCGAATACGAACTGCGCCCCCGTGGCTTGCCTCAGGGTCCGCGAGCCGATGTCGGGAACGCTGCCCGGCGCGCTGCTGAGGGAGCCGGCGCTGCCGTAGGCCGAGCGGTCGGGGAGTGGGCCGCGGGTGTGGGAGCCGAGCTTCGGCGGTGGCGGCTGATTTGTTACGCCGTTAAGCGCCGACTGCTCGCCCAGGCTGAGGATCGCGCCGCGATCGCCGACGGCCCAGCCGGCGCCCTGCTCGCCGGTGGTGGTGAACGAGTTAAGCGCGTAGGAGGGCAGAAGGACGAGCTTGTATGAGGCCGAGGTGGCAGAGCTTTGTCCGGTGACGCCGCCGGGCAGATCATTGGCCTGGCAGTTCGGAAGGTTCGGCGAGAGGAGCCGGAGGAAGTCGGGGTTGAAGCCGTAGGGATAAAAGCCGCTATAGCCGTGGGTTGAGTCGTACGTGAGCTCGCTTTGGCACTTGCTGGGCGCCGGCTTGGTCTCCTCGGTCGTGGTGTAGGCAAGGCCCTGCCCGCTCGAGCGCAGCTCGCCGAGCGCCCAGTCCATGCCGGTGGAGGGGGAGGCACCTGTGCAGTGATCGTCGGCCGCCGCGCGCTCGGCGCAGATCCCGGCCCCGTCGCCGGATAGGAGGCGAACCGTGGAAGCACGGAGCGGCTTGCTGGCGGTGGCGGAGGTACTTACGTTGGCCGCCGCCTCGTTTGCGGTTCTTTGGCCCGAGATGGCCCAGCTCAAAGGGAAGAAGAGCGTCCTGAGGAGAAAGCCAGTGTGGTTTTTAATGGCAGTGTAGTCGCCGCTGCGCGCGCTGCCTACGGTCTGATCGGCGTCGCTGCCTACGGTCTGATCGGCGACGCTCTGGTTGGTGTCGCGGCTGGGCCCCGGCTGAGACAAACCGGGGATGACGCCGGAAAGCATCTCGGAGGATGGCTCTGTCTGGTCGCTGCCCGGGCCCGTCGACGGCCCGCCGGGGCTGGCGAGAATCGTTGCCACGCTCCCGCTGAGCCCGAGCGAGTAGAAGCTGTCGGGACCGGTTGAGGCGTCCGCGGCGTAGGGGGCGGAGGCGGCCTGATCGCTGCTGCTGTCCAAGCCCTGGAAGTCGCTGGCATAGGCGCCGGGCGGGTAGTCGCTCAGGGCGTCGCTTGCGCCCCCCCTTCTGACCAGGTCGCGCACGTACCAGCGCTCGCCGTCATAAACGAGAAGTGAAGGATGGTTGTCGGCGACTGTGGCCGCGCAGCAGCCGTCGGTGATCGCGACGGCTTGGACCGGGCGCTTGGGATCGCCCGTGTAGCCGGGGACGAAACGGACTTGGCGCACGCGGAAGCGAAAGCGCTCGGGATGGTCGAGCTCTGAGCTGGGGCTGGCGCCGTCATAGCCCTTGAAGCTCAGGGAGCCGTTGGCAGCGACCTCGATACGCCACAGCTGGCCGAGGCCACCGGCGAAGCAAAGCCCGGAGCCATCGGGGGAACAGTCGATGCTCGAGAGCCCGCGCATTCCTTGCGGAAGCTTGTCGGTTATCTCCTGCCAGGCGCCATTGCGATAAAGCCAGGCTCGGGCCTTGCCGGGGGGGTCGTATTTGGCGGCGTAGGGTGCGTTCGGGCCGCTTGCGTCTTGCTTGGCGGCGTCATAGGCGGGCTCTCGGCGCGGGTATGTGCCGTCGCCGCCCACGGCGATCGCCTCTGATTCATTGACCCAGGCGATCGCGTCCACGTAGCCGGGCTTCTCGTGGCCGGGCAAGCCCTCGACCGGCGCCCAGCTGGCGTCAACGCCGGTCGGCGTTACCGTCTTTGTGTATTCGTAGAGCGACGGAACTCGGGTCGGATCATCGGCGGCGCAGAGCGCCTGGCTGGGGCAACGCGCGCCGCCGGCGAAGCCGTGGTTCTCCTCGTGAAAGCCCAGCTTGTAGGACGAGCTTTTGGGCGGGAAGGAGACCGAGTAGAAGTCCAGCGTTCGCGGGGTGACCGGGTTGTTGGCCTTGACCTTGCAGCCTGAGGCATTGGGATCAAAGCACTCGCCGGCGATCTGGGCCCAAAGCGAAGAGGGTTTTGCAACCGGGGTCGTGCCGGTGTCGACGGGGGAATTATCGGCTGGATTCCCGTCGGTTGGCCCGGCCGTTTGGGCCACGGCCGGGAAGGCGAGGGCGGTGAGGACGGCGATCGCGACAGGCAAGCGGCAGCCGAGCCAAGACCGAGGTCTGGACGATCGGGAGGGGACATCGGACACATCCATCTATTCGGAGTAACGAGCGACACCCGCTTGGCGTTCCAACCCATCGCCACGTGTCCGCGGCCAGTGGGCGCATGTTCCCGGCAGCGAGGCATCCCTTCGCCACGTCTGTCTGGTTGGACGCTGACGATATGGACGGTTCAGCTCAGCAGCGCGAAGCGCCGGCGCCGCAGCACCTGGGCCTGCTTGCCCCAGCGGTGCATGCGGATGCGGCCGCCGGTCTGGGCGCGGCGGCCGATCGCCGCCAGGCGCGTCTCGAGGAAGCGCAGCGCCCGATGCTGGAGCTTGCGGACGTCGTCGGGCGTGCGCTCGAGCATCGCGGCGATCTCGGTCGTGCCGAGGCCGAGCATGAAGCGCATCACGAGCGCCTGGCGCTGGGCGAGCGGCAGACGCTCGATGAAGACGAGCAGGTCGTTGTCCGAGATCCAGTTGATCGCCGAGAGCTCGCCTGGGGCTGGGCCCTCGCTCTCGCGGCGCCGGTCGATCTCCTCGGGCGCGGTTACATCAAGCCGGTTGCGCTTGCGCAGCTGGTCGATCGCCCGGTTGCGGACGATCGTGAAGAGCCAGGCGGCGAAGGGGCGGCGCGGCTCGTAGGCGGGCAGCGCCTCGAAGAGCTGGAGGAACACCTGCTGGGTCAGGTCCTCGGCCTCGTGGATGTCGCGCAGGACCATCCGCACGTAGCCGTAGACGCGGTCGAAGTAGGTCATGTAGAGCTCGGCGAAGGCGCCCTCCTCGCCGGCCTGGACGCGGTTGACGATCCGCATCGCCTCGGCATTCTCGGCGGCGTCCTCGACCGGCTCGATCCGCTCGACGAACTCGACCGCCCGCGGTCGCGCCGTGATCGCAGCTCGCGCGCCTCGGCGATCGCCGTTCCGATCTGTTCGCCGCTCGTCCAAGTCGTACCCCGGCGCCATCGTACGTCGCGGCGACACAGAAGGCAATCGGGAACCGGGCCTGCGGCTTCCGCGTCCCGTGTCTGATCCGTTGCAACCCGCGACGGTTTTGTGACTACATTGGCTGCTAAGGTGGTCACATGGCGATCGAAGTAGGCGTGCGGCAATTGAAGGGTCACCTCAGCGATCTGATCGGCCGGGTCGAGAACGGTGAAACCGTCACGGTCACTAGACACGGCAAGCCGGTGGCGCAGATGATTCCGGCCGCGGTTCCACCACATCTGGCGAAGCTGATCGCAGCAGGCAAGCTGCGCCCGGGAGTGGGCACGCCAAGGTTGCCAAGGCCCGTCAAGCTGCGCGGCAAGGGAAAGAGCGCGGTCGATTACGTGATCGAAGGCCGTCGCTGAAGCGACGGGACCGTTAGCTGTCCCTCTATCTCGACACCAGCGCCTTGGTCAAGTTGGTCGTTGACGAGTCTGGTGCCGAGACCGTGCGGACATCGGTCGATTGGATGAATCGGCCGGCTGCCTGTGCTCTCGGCTATGTCGAGATGCATTCGGCGCTGGCAAGGATGGCCGCCGGAAAGCGGCTCTCGAGCCAAGAGCACAAGACCAAGCTGACCGAGTTCGAGGAGCTCTGGCGGGCGATCGAGGTCCTGGCGGTGGACGAGAGCCTTCTCAGCATCGCGGCCGAGCTGGCGGGGCGCCACTCATTGCGAGCCTACGACGCCGTTCATCTGGCGGCGGCGATCACCTTCGCTCCGGACAGAGCGCTCACCTTTGCGTGCTGGGATCGGGATCTCTCGAACGCGGCGGTTGACGAGGGGTTTCAGCTTCTGCCGCGATGAGCTGAACCGGCGGCGGCCCAGGCCGGCTCCCGCAGTGTCCGGCCCCTTGCCTAGCCTCCCGGCCGATGGCATCGCTGATCAGCTTCGAGGAGGCGCTCGAGCTCGCCGAGCTGAGCGGGCCCGACGAGGTCATGCCGCTCGTCGAGCGTGCCTGGGAGGTCCGGCGCGAGAACTTCGCCGACTCGACCGACATGTGCTCGCTGGTCAATGCCAAGTCCGGGGGCTGCGCCGAGGACTGCGGCTTCTGCGCCCAGTCGCGCTACGCCGAGGCCGACACGCCGATGCACGCGATGATGGAGCCCGAGCAGATCCTCGAGCACGCCAGGGCGGCCGAGGCCGCCGGTGCCCATCGCTTCTGCATGGTGACCCAGGGCCAGGGGCTCTCCAAGCGAGACTTCGCCAACATCGTCGAGGGCGCCAAGCTCGTCGCCGAGCACACCAACCTCAAGCGCTGCGCCTCGATCGGCCACATGTCGGGGGACCGCGCCAAGCAGCTCGCCGACGCCGGCATCCAGCGCGTCCACCACAACGTCGAGACCGCCCGCTCCTACTACGAGGAGGTGACGACGACCGTCCGCTACGAGGGCCGGATGCGGACGATCCAGGCGGTCAAGGAGGCGGGGCTCGAGACCTGCGTCGGCGGCATCCTCAACCTCGGCGAGTCGCCGCGCCAGCGCGTCGAGATGGCCTTCGAGCTCTCCGAGATCGACCCCGATTCCGTGCCGATCAACCTGCTCAACCCGCGCAGCGGCACCAAGTTCGGCGATCGGCCGCTGATGGACCCCTGGGACGTGATCAAGTGGGTCGCAATCTTCCGGCTGATCATCCCCGGCGCCCTCTTCCGCCTCTGCGGGGGGCGCGTCGAGAACCTCGGCGAGCTGCAGCCGATGGCGGTCAAGGCCGGTCTCAACGGCGTGATGATGGGCAACTTCCTGACCACCCTTGGCGCCGAGCCCGAGGACGACCGGGCGATGTTCGAGGAGCTCGGCCTAAACGTCGCCCGCCAGCCCGACAACGGCGCCAACCCGCGACCCGACAATCGCTCCGGCTGGCTCGACGGCGAGACGCCGGAGACGCCGATGCAGGAGCTGATCGCCAAGCAGGCCGAGGCGCCGATGTGGGACCCCTCGACCCAGCTGCGGGTGATCAAGCGCAAGAGCAAGCCGCCGCCCTATCCACGGGCTGCGGGGGCCGCCAAGGCCGGCGCGGGCGCCGTTCGCGAGGGCGCCGACGTCCCGGGCTGGGGCGACTAGCGACCCGATCGCTGCGCCCACCGTGCTCGACCCAGCCGAACGCCTCGCCGAGATCCGCTCCGAAGGGCTCCTTCGCGAGCTGCGCACGGTCGGCGGGCCGCAGGGCCCGCGGGTCGAGCTCGAGGGACGGCAGGTCCTGCTGCTCTGCTCGAACAACTACCTCGGCCTGGCCGACCACCCGCGGGTTCGCCAGGCGGCCGCCGAGGCGGCGATGCGCTGGGGGGCCGGCGCCGGGGCATCGCGGCTGATCTCCGGCAACATGCCGCCGCACGCCGCGCTCGAGGAGCGTCTCGCCGACTTCAAGGGGGCCGAGTCGGCGCTGCTGTTCGGCTCCGGCTACCTCGCCAACAGCGGCGTCATCGCCGCGCTGGCGGGCCGCGACGAGGTCGTCTTCTCCGACGAGCTCAACCACGCCAGCATCATCGACGGCTGCCGGCTGGCGCGGGCAAAGACGTTCGTCTACCGGCACGGCGACGTGGAGCACCTCGCCTGGGGGCTGCGCAAGGCCGGCGGCAGAGCGGCGCTGATCGTCAGCGACGGCGTCTTCTCGATGGACGGCGACGTCGCGCCGCTGGCGCCGCTGGTCGATCTGGCTCGCCGCCACGGCTGCCGGCTGATGGTCGACGAGGCTCACGGGACCGGCGCCGTCGGCCCCGGCGGCCGCGGCGCCGTCGCCGAGGCCGGGCTCACCGGCGAAGTCGACCTCATCGTCGGCACGCTGGGCAAGGCGCTGGGCAGCTACGGCGCCTACGCCTGCGGCAGCCGCGAGCTGATCGAGTATCTGCTCAACACGGCGCGGCCGTTCATCTTCTCGACAGCGCTGCCGCCCACGGTGGTCGCGGCCGCCTCGGCGGCGCTGGAGCTGCTGATCGCCCGGCCTCGGCAGGTCGACCGTCTGGCATCCAACGCGACCGTGCTACGAGAGGCGCTGGCCGGCGAGGGGCTCGACGTCGGGCCATCGCGGACCCAGATCGTGCCGGTGCTCGTCGGCGACGCCGCTGACTCCGTAGCTCTCTGCGAGCGCGTGCTCGAGCGCGGCGTCTTCGGCCAGGCGATCCGGCCGCCGACGGTGCCGGCGGGCACGTCGCGGCTGCGGCTGACGGTGATGGCGACGCATCGCGTCGGCGAGCTGCGCCGGGCGGCGCGGATCATCGGCGTGGCGGCGCGCGAGCTGGGGATCGGCGGCAACGTCAGTCACGAGCGACGCGCGCCAGCAAGCCCGACGCCGCTGCGCCGCGCCGCCTGAGCGCGATGGCGAGCTCGGCGCCGCGAGGCTTCTTCGTCACCGGAACCGGAACCGAGGTCGGCAAGACGATCGTCGCCGCAGTCCTAGCGCGCAGCCTCGCCTCCACAGGCCGCTCCGTCGCTGTCTTCAAGCCGGTCGAGACCGGCCTCGACGAGTCATCCGCCTCCGGAGCTCCCCCGGACCACGAGCTGCTGCGCCTCGGCGCCGGCAGCGACCAGACCGACGACGAGATCGCCCCCTATCGCTTCGGCCCGGCGGTCTCGCCGCACCTCGCCGCCGAGCTCGCCGGCGAGGAGATCGATCCGAGCCGCCTCGTTGACGCAGCGAGGGCGGCCGCCGGCAGCGCCGACGTACTCGTCTGCGAGGGCGTCGGCGGCTTTCTCGTCCCCCTGACCCCCACCTACCTAATCCGCGACTTCGCCCGCGAGCTCGGGCTGCCCGTCGTCATCGCAGCAGCCCCAGGTCTCGGCACGATCAACCACACGCTGCTGACGGTCGAGGCGATTCGCGCGGCCGAGCTCCGAGTTGCCGCTGTCGTACTCACCCCGTGGCCCGAGAGCCCATCAGGCATCCAGCAGTCGAACCGGCTGACCGTGGCTCGACTGGGGGCCGTGCGCGTAGAAACGCTCCCTGCACTCAAGCCGGTAGGGGGAGAAAACTGGCCAGCGCTCGACTTAGGGATGTAGGCGGCTTCGCGGTCGCCTGGGTTGGGGGGGGTGGAATTCGGGTACCTTTCCACCATGGCCCTGAATATCAAAAACCAGGAGGTTGAACGGCTCGCAGCCGAGGTGGCATCGATGGCGGGTGAAACAAAGACCCAGGCAGTTAAAACCGCGCTTGCCGAACGGAGAGCGCGCTTGGCCCGACCCACAGCTGGAAAGCGGGAGGGTTCGCTGCGCCGCTTCCTTGAAACCGAGATTTGGCCCCAGATCCCCGACGATGTGCTCGACCGGCCGCCGCTGACGCGGGAGGAGCGGGAGTCGATTCTCGGCTACGGTCCGGAGGGAGTTTGATCCTCGACAGCTCAGCGGTCGTCGCGATCTTGCTGCGGGAGCCAAGCTGCGATCGACTGACCGATCAACTCGAAGGCCCGGCCGCGGCGGCTGCTATCGGGGCCCCGACCCTTGCCGAGACCGGCATCGTTCTCGCTGCCAGGCTCGGAGTCAAGGCAATGACGATCCTCGCTCGCTTCCTCCAGGAGCGCGAGCTGATCGTCATCCCCTTTGACCAGCTCCACTGGGAAGAAGCCGTGACCGCCTTCATCCGCTTCGGAAAAGGCCGCCATCCGGCGGGCTTGAACTTCGGAGACTGCATGACCTACGCGACCGCTCAGCTGGCGGCCGAGCCCTTGCTCTGCGTCGGAGAGGACTTCGCCAAGACCGACCTCGCGCTTGTAGCGCTCAGGAGCCGCTGAGTTCCGTCGCAGCACCTGGTCGCAGGCGAGCAGGTGCGGGCTAGACCGGAACGGTCTCTGAGCCGGCTGGCTGAGCGACCGCGGCTTCGGCGCCGGTTTCCTCGTGCGCAGCGCCGTGACGGCCGCCGCGGATCAGGGTCAGCGCCAGGACCGCGCCGAGGAGGGCGACGACGGCCGATAGGCGCATCGCGTGGGCGAGGCCCTGGATGAACGCGTCGCGGGCGGCCGCGGCGTCGGCGCCAACGCTGGCGGGGCTCATGCCGTGCGTCTGGGCCTGGAAGATCGCGCCGGTGGCGGCGACGCCGAAGGTGCCGCCGACCATCCGCATCATCGAGAGCAGGCCCGAGGCGATGCCGGCCTTCGCCTCCTCGACCGCGTTCATCGCCGCGGTCGACATCGGCGACATCGTCAGCGCGATGCCCGCGCCCATGCCGATGAAGCCGGGCATGATGTCGGCGTAGGTCGTCTCAGGCGTCAGCCGCGTCAGCCCGTAGAGCGCCAGCGCCACGATCGAGAGGCCGGCGACGATCAGCCAGCGGGCGCCGATGCGATCGGTCAGGCGGCCGGCGATCGGCGCGATGACGACGATCATCACCGTCGAGGGCAGGAATCGGATGCCGGCCTCCAGCGGCGAGTAGCCGAGGATGTCCTGCATATAGAGGGCGAGGAAGAAGAACATGCCGAGCATCGCAAAGCTGACGACGAAGGCGACGAGCGAGGCGCCGACGAAGTTGCGGTTGGCGAAGAGCGAGAACTGGACCATCGGCACACGGACGCGCAGCTCGATCGCGACGAACAGCGCCAGCAGCACGAGCGCACCGCCGATCAGGCCGAGGATCGCCGGTGAGCCCCAGCCCCAGCTGTTGCCCTCGATCAGCGAGAGCACCAGCGCGGTGAGGCCGGCAGTCAGCGTGACGACGCCGGGATAGTCGACGTCGCGAGCGACGGTCTCGTCGCGCGACTCGCGCACCGCGAACAGCGCCGCGACGATCGCCCCGGCGGCGACCGGCAGGTTGAGGTAGAAGATCGCCCGCCAGGAGATGTGCTCGGTCAGGAAGCCGCCGACGACCGGGCCGACTGCCAGCGCCAGCGCCGAGACGCCGGCCCAGGTGCCGATCGCCTTGCCGCGCTCGCCGGCCGAGAAGGCGTCGGTGATGATCGACAGCGTCGCCGGCATCATCAGCGCCGCGCCGGAGCCCTGGACGATGCGGCTGGCGACCAGCATCCAGGTCTCGGTGGCGAAGCCGGCCGTCGCCGAGGAGAGGGCGAAGATGACGACGCCGGCCAGGAACATCCGCCGGCGGCCGAAGATGTCGCCGAGCCTGCCACCCGTCGCCAGCAGCACGGCGAACGACAGCGTGTAGCCGTTGATCGTCCACTCCAGGCTCGAGATCGAGGCGTGCAGCTCGCGCTGGATCGACGGCATCGCCACGTTGACGACGGTGTTGTCGAGCATGATCATGAACAGCGCGAAGCACATCGCCCCGAGCGTCCACCACTTGCGGTTCTCGTCGGTGATCAGGCGGCGCTGATAGCGGGTCACGTCGTCACCGCCTTGATCTGGGCGTAGGCGGCGGCGATCTGCTCGCGCTCCAGCAGGGTGCCGAGGGCGCTGTCGAGCTTGCGCCGCTCGGCCGCGCTGAGCGTCGCCGCGAAGCCCTCAAGGCCGGCGACGCGGGCGGCGATCAGGGTATTGGCGAGCTCCTCGCCCTTGGCGGCGATCGCGACACGGCGAACGCGGCGGTCGGCCTCGTCCTCGACGCGCTTGACCAGCCGCTTGCGGACCAGGCACTCGACGGCGCGGCTGACGGTTGCGACCGAGATGCCGAGCGACTCGGCGAGGTCGCTGACGGGGCGCGGCGCCTCGGCGCCGGTGCGAACGAGCAGCAGCAGCTTGACCTGGGTCATCGTCAGGCCGCTCTCCTCGATCGCCCGCAGGTGCTCGCCCTGGTCGAAGAGAAAGACGTAGCGCAGCAGGGCGCCGAGCCGGGTCGCGGTCTCGCGGGCCTCGGGGGTCGGCTCAGCAGTGGCTGCTGGCGTCAGGTCGGGGGCCTGGGCTGTCGCACTCGCTTGCATCCAAGCAATAGTTGCAGCCACGCAAGCATTTCTCAAGGAGCTGCGGCCGCTGTGTGATCGATCTCACACAATATGCTCCGCCGCGATGGCCTCTATCCGGGAAGTCGCGCTCGAACTCTTCCGCGCCCACGAGCTGACGACGATGTTCGGCAACCCGGGCTCGACCGAGCTGCCGATGCTCGCCGACTACCCCGAGGACTTCCGTTACGTCCTCGGCCTCCAGGAGGCAGTCGTCGTCGGCATGGCCGACGGCTACGCGCAGGCCTCGGGCCGGCCGGCGCTGGTCAACCTCCACACCGCCCCCGGCGTCGGCAACGCGATGGGCGCGATCTTCAATGCCCAGGCGAACAAGTCGCCGCTGCTGATCACCGCCGGCCAGCAGGTCCGTGCCCAGATCACGATGCAGGCGAACCTGACCAACCGCGACGCGACGCGGATGCCGCACCCGCTGGTCAAGTGGTCCTACGAGCCGCCGCGGGCCGAGGACGTGCCGCTGGCGCTCGCCCACGGACTCCACAAGGCCTCGCTGCCGCCGAAAGGCCCTGTGCTCGTCTCGCTGCCGATGGACGACTGGGAGGTCGACGCAGAGGAAGACCAGACGCGCCACGTGATCGGCCGCTCGGTCAGCGGCCGCGCCAGCGCCAACCCCACCGTCATCGCGGCGCTGGCCGAGCGGCTCGAGGCGGCGAGCAACCCGGTCTTCGTCGCCGGCCCCGACATCGACGCCAGCGGCGCCTGGGACGCGGCGATCGCCCTCGCCGAGCGCCAGCGCCTGCCGGTCTGGGCCTCCCCCGCTCCCGGCGGCGGTCGCATCGGCTTCCCCGAGAGCCACCCCCACTTCCGCGGCGTCCTGCCGCCGGCGATCGGGCCCCTCGCCCAGACGCTCGAGGGTCACGACCTGATCCTCGTCGCCGGCAGCTCGGTCTTTCCCTACTACCCCTACCTCCCCGGGCCGCTGCTGCCCGAGGGCGCGGCGCTGGTTGCGATCACCAGCGACCCCGACGAGGCCTCGCGGGCGCCGATGGGCGACGCGATCGTCGCCGACGTCGCGCTGACACTGGCGGCGCTGCTCGAGGCCGTCGGTGAGTCCAATCGCGAACGCCCCGAGCCGCGCCCCGAGCCCGAAACGGTCCCCGAGTCGGACCCGATCAATCCCTCGACCGCCTTCGCCGCGCTCGCCGAGGTCTTCCCCGAGGACGGCATCGTCGTCCTCGAGTCGCCCTCGTCGACGCTGGCGCTGCGCAACCAGCTGCGGCTATCGCGGCCGGGCAGCTACTTCTTCGGCGCCGGCGGCGGCCTCGGCTTCGGCCTCGCCGCGTCGGTTGGCGTCCAGCTCGCTCAGCCGGACCGGCCGGTGGTCTGCGTGCTCGGCGAGGGCTCGGCGCAGTACGCCGTCTCGACCTTCTGGAGCGCCGTCGCCTACGAGGTGCCCGTCACCTTCCTCGTCCTTCGCAACAGCGAGTACGCGATCCTCAAGTGGTTCTCGGAGATCGAGTCGATCACCGGAGCCCCGGGGCTCGACCTGCCGGCGCTCGACACCGCCGGAATCGCCGCCGCCTACGGCGTCAACGCGCGCAGGGTCGAGGGACGCGACGAGCTCGGCCAGGCGCTGGGCGAGGCGCTCGCCGCGCCGGGGCCGCAGCTGGTCGAGGTCGGCGTCGCGCCCGGCATGGCGCTGATCTGAGCTGCGGATGAAGCTGCTCGAGCCGGACGTGATGCGAATCGCTCCGGAGCCCGCCGAGCCGGCGGCCGATCGGGCGCCGGACTGGGTCGCCGCTGGCACCCCGGCGTCATTGGCCGCCGACCTCGAGCGTCTGCTCGGCCCCGACCGTCTGCTCGGCCGCGCCAGCGACCTCGTTCGCTACGCCTCCGACGCCAGCCCCTACCGGCTCTTCCCCAAGGCGGTCATCCGCGCCCGCGAGGCCGGCGACGTCGCCAAGGTCCTCGCCTATGGCCGCGAGTCCGGCATCCCCGTGACGCTCCGCGCCGCCGGCACCAGCCTCAACGGACAGGGCCAGGGCGACGGCATCCTCGTCGACGTCCGCCGCCACTTCAACGGCGTCACCGTCGAGGAGGACGGCGCCGCGGCGCGGGTGTTGCCGGGGACGATCCTCGGCCACGCCAACCGCGTCCTGGCGCCATACTCGCGCCGGCTCGGCCCCGACCCGGCCTCGACCGACGCCGCCAGCGTCGGCGGCGTGATCGCCAACAACTCCGGCGGCATGCGCTGCGGCGTCGTCGCCGACTCCTACTCGACGCTGCGCGCGCTGACCTTCGTCCTGCCCTCGGGGACGCTGATCGACACGGCGGCGCCCGGCGCCGCGGACGCCTTCGCCGCCGCCGAGCCGGATCTCGCCGCCGGCCTCGCCGAGATTCGCGACGAGATCCGTGGCGACGAGGAGCTGGCGGCGCGAATCCGCCGCAAGTTCGCGATCAAGAACACGACCGGCTACCGGCTCTGCGCCTTCCTCGACGCCGACGAGCCGCTGGAGATCTTCCGCCGCCTGCTGGTCGGCTCCGAGGGCACGCTGGCCTTCGTCGCCGAGGCGGTGTTCGACACCGTGCCGCTGCGCCCCCACACGGCGACGAGCTGGATCCACTTCGCCGACATCGACGCCGCCGCGGCGCCCGTGCCGGCTCTCGTCGCCGCCGGGGCCAGCGCCGTCGAGCTGATGGTCGCGCCAGCGCTGATGGTCGCCGCCAACTCGATCCCCGGCACGCCCGAGCACTGGAAGGAGCTCGACCCCGCCTCGGCGGCGCTGCTCGTCGAGTTCCGCTCCGACGACCCCGCCGACCTCGACGGCTTCGAGACCGCGGCTGCCGAGGCCCTCGGCGGGCACGAGCTGCTACGCGGCCCGGAGTTCACCCGCGACGTCGAGCTGACCGAGCTCTACTGGCGCGTCCGCGAGGGGATGCACGGCCTGGTCGGCCGGCTGCGGCCCCAGGGGACGGCGCTGATCATCGAGGACGTCTGCGTGGCGCCGGAGCGGATGGCCGAGTCGGCGGCGGACATCCGCGAGCTGCTCGGCAAGCACGGCTTCCTGCCGGGAGTCGCAGGGCACGCCTCGGCGGGAAACCTCCATTTCATGCTGACGCCGGACTTCTCGGTGGCGGCCGACCGCGACCGCTACGAGGCCTTCATGGCCGAGCTGGTCGATCTCGTCGTCGACAAGTACGACGGCTCGCTGAAGGCCGAGCACGGCACCGGCCGCAACATGGCTCCCTACGTCGAGCGCGAGTGGGGCGCCAAGGCGACCGAGCTGATGTGGCGCGTCAAGCAGCTCGCCGACCCCGACGGTGTCCTCGCACCCGGCGTCCTGCTCAACCGCGACCCGGGGGTCCACCTGCGCGATCTGAAGACGACGCCGCCGATCGAGGAGGTCGCCGACCCATGTGTCGAGTGCGGCTTCTGCGAGTCGGTCTGCCCGAGCCGCCTGCTGACGACGACGCCGCGGGAGCGAATCGTCCTGCGCCGCGAGATGGCGCGCCAGCCGCCGGGCTCGCCCGTCCAGCGGGCGCTGCTCGAGCAGTACCAGTACGACGGCATCGAGACCTGCGCCGCCGACGGCAGCTGCGAGCTCGCCTGCCCGCTCAGCATCGACACCGGCAAGCTCGTCAAGGAATTTCGCCGGCGCGAGCACGACGGCCGCGCCCAGCGGGCGGCGCTGCGCACCGCCGAGCGCTGGGCGAGCGTCGAGCGAGCGTCGCGCGGTGGCCTGCGGATGGGCGCGGCGATCTCGCGCCTGCTCGGCGACGCACCGCTGCGCGGGCTGACCCGAGCCCAGCGCCACCTGCTGAGCACCGAGCTGGTGCCGGAATGGGGCGAGGCGATGCCTCGCTCCGCTCCCGGCAGCCTTCCCGAGACATCGCGAGATGGAGCGGCAGCCGTCTACGTCCCCGCCTGCATCAACCGGATCTTCGGCAACTCGAGCCGCGACGGCGACGGGCCGACCGTCGTCGAGGCGATGGTCGCGGTCTCGAGCCGCGCCGGCCAGCCGCTCTGGATCCCCGACGACGTCGCCGGCAGCTGCTGCTCGATGCCCTGGAGCTCCAAGGGCTACACCGACGCCCATGCCTTCAAGGCCAACGAGATGATCGAGCGGCTCTGGCGATGGAGCGACGAGGGCGCGCTGCCTGTCGTCATCGACGCCACGTCCTGCGTCCACGGCCTGACCGAGTCGGCCGCCGTGCTCAGTGAGGAGAACGCCGCGCGAGCGGCGCAGCTGACGATCCTCGACCCGACCCGCTGGGCCGGCGAGCACCTGCTGGCGGGTCTCTCCCCGCGCCGGCTCGGCTCGGTCGCGGTCCACCCCACCTGCTCCTCGCGCCACCTCGGCCTGACCGGCGCCCTGCGTGCGCTCGCCGCGGCCCTCGCCGACGACGTCCACGTGCCGATCCGCGCCACCTGCTGCGGCTTCGCCGGCGACCGCGGCTTCCTCCACCCCGAGCTGACCGAGGCGGCGACGCTCGAAGAGGCGGCTGAGCTGGAGGGTCGCGAGTTCGACGCCTACGTCTCCAGCAACAGGACCTGCGAGCTGGGGCTGGAGCGCGGCACCGGCAAGCCCTACCGCTCGATCGTCCAGCTGCTGGAGGAGCAGACCCGCCGCCCCACCTGACCCCACGGGGTTCCGGCCGGGCCGCTGTCTATCGTCGCCGGACCGAGTGACCGTCGCTCCGATTCAGCTCGATCAGCGTCCCCCAAGCCACCTCTGGCATCCGTTCACGCAGATGCAGGACTGGTCGGCCGAGGAGCAACTGACGATCGAGGCCGCCGAGGGCACCGACCTCATCGACGCCGCCGGCAACCGCTACATCGACGGCGTCTCGTCCCTGTGGTGCAACGTCCACGGCCACCGGCACCCGACGATCGACGCGGCCGTGCGCGACCAGCTCGACCGCGTCGCCCACTCGACGATGCTCGGGCTGGGCCATCCCGGAGCCGACGAGCTCGCCACCCGCCTCGTCGAGATCGCACCGCCGGGGCTCAACCGCGTCTTCTACTCGGACTCCGGCTCCAGCGCCGTCGAGGTGGCGCTGAAGATGGCCTTCCAGTACTGGCGGCAGCGCGGCGGCCAGCACGTTCGCCGCACCTCCTTCGTCCACCTGCGCGACTCCTACCACGGCGACACGCTGGGCTCGGTCTCGGTCGGCGGCATCGGCCTCTTCCACGAGAAGTTCTCGCCGCTGCTCTTCGACGCCCACTGCGCCGAGCCGGGCGACGCCTCCGACCTGCAGCGGATCCTCGAGCGCCACGAGGAGGAGATCGCCGCGGTTATCGTCGAGCCGCTCGTCCAGGGCGCGGCGGGGATGCTCTGCCACCCGCCCGGCTATCTGCGCGAGGTACGGCGGCTCTGCGACCGCCATGGGACGCTTTTGATCTGCGACGAGGTCGCAACCGGCTTCGGCCGCACGGGGACGATGTTCGCCTGCGAGCAGGAGCGGGTCGCGCCCGACCTACTCTGCCTCGCCAAGGGGCTGACCGCCGGCTACATGCCGCTGGCGGCGACGCTCGCCACGGAGCGAATCTATGAAGGCTTCCTCGGCGCCGCCGGGGACGAGCGAACCTTCTTTCACGGCCACACCTACACCGGCAACCCGCTCGCCTGCGCCGCCGCGCTGGCCAGCCTCGAGGTCTTCCGCAAGGAGCGGACGCTGCTACGGCTGCAGCCGAAGATCCGGCTGCTGGCCGAGCTGCTGGCCGAGGTCGAGGCAATGCCGGAGGTCGCCGAGGTCCGTGGCCGCGGCCTGATGGCCGCGATCGACCTGGGCGAGCACGACCCGTCGTTGCGAGTGGGCCACCGCGTCGTCCTCGAGGCCCGCCGGCGTGGCGCGATCGTCCGGCCGCTCGGCGATGTCGTCGTGCTGATGCCGCCGCTGTCGATCGCCAAGAGCGAGCTGCGGCGGCTGGTGGAGATCGTCGCCGAGTCGATCCGCGCCGCCTGCGCCGGAGCGGCGCCCGGGGAGTCTCCGGCGTCACTGCCTGAAACTCTGCGCCAAGCGGCTTAGCTGTAGCCCCCGCCACCCCCGGCCGGAATTATTGGGCCCGGGGTGGTGGCGCAGACTTGTAAATCAGCGCCGCGATCAGGCTGAGGATCGCGCCGAGCATGACGCCGACGATGGCTATCACGTGCCTGGTGATCCAATCGCGGATACGAGCGAGGATGCCTGGCTTGGCTACGGGCGTGACCGTCACCGCACGCGAATCGAGGACGCGGTCACCTTCGAGGATCGAGACCGCGAGCTCGTATGCACCCGTGGATGCGGGCAGGCCAACCGACCCCGAGATCCCGCCTTCGTCGCCGGGAGCGGTGCGGCTGACCTCGAGGGTCGCCGGACTGCCGGCCCTTCCCTGGCGCGGGGCCACCTGCCGGACCGAGACCTGTGCGCGCGGCGCATAGGGCACATTGCCTGTATTTCTGAACTCCGCCTGGATCTTCACGGGCTCGCCGCGGTAGGCGGTCGGCGCTTTGAACTCCGAGAGCTTGGCCGCCCTGGTCTCCACCTGGTTGACGTCGAAGAGCCGCATCTGCCCATGCACTCGAAGCCTTTGGCGACCGGCTCGCACTTCCGCGCTCAGCCCGTATTCGCCCGCCGGCAATTGCTTCGTGATCAGCGCCGTGAGGTCGACGGTCGCCCCCGGGATGATGTCGATTCGACTCAGCGGCCGGGCGACGACGAGTCGACCTTTGGCATCGTGGACGCGCAGACGACCCTGCGGGACCACGTCGGTGTTGCCGACGTTCGCCAGGCTGAGCAGCACGCGAAGCTTCTTGCGCTTTCCTCCGATCGTCTCGGCGCGGATTCCGGCGGAACGAAGCCTGATCCGCTGGAGCCGCGGCGGAGGCTTCAGCAGCAGCGCCTCGTTGAGCTGGTAGATCGTGACGATCTGAGGCGACGAGCCGCTGCGCTGGGGGATGCCCTTGAAGAGCAGCCCGCCGTAGAAATTGTGGCGGCGGCTTGGCTTGCGCAGCGTGGCGATACGGGTCAGCCGACCGCCGGGCCTGAGGACGGTGCGCTTGCCCGGCGCCGAGAGGTGTCGCCGCGCGGCATGGACGGACCTGGGGTCATCACGCGCGAGGAGACCGCCCTGGCGATCCTGGGCGAGCAGAACAGGGAATACGCGGACCGCGAATGATTGGGCCGTGTCGTTGCGGAGCGCGATCGGCCCGAACGACGCGCCTCGTATGGCTATGCCATGCGTTCTCGCAGGCGCGATTGTGAGCCCCGGGATCCGGCTTCGGCTGGAGGTGAGACCCGGTGCCAGGGCAACGATCGAGACGAGCGCGCCAACCGTGGCCATGACCGCCATGCCGATCGCCTGTCGGGGAGGAGCCAGCTTGCCGGAGTGGCGTGTGCGAGAGGGCATGGGAGGAGTCTCCTCCACCCGGCCAGGAGGGGGACGCTGGCTGTTCAGCGCAAACTAGGAGGCTGTATAGGTGATCACTGCTCGGTAGCAGTCATTGACCGCGACGGCCTCGGTCGCCCCAATTGCCTGCGAGTACGTAACCGGAACCGTCTGGATCAGCGAACCGGTCTTGACCGTCTGGTTGGTGCCAGTGAGGTTGCCGCTGTTGCCACCCGTCGCGCTCCAGGCGAGCGGCGCGTTGAGCTCGCTGAGCGTCCCGGCAAAGCTCGACAGGGCACTGCAGGTGGGACCGCTGCCGCTCAGCTTGGCCAGGTGGCCGGCCGTATGGCCCGACGGGTAACCCGCCGCGGTGTCGTCCTTGATAGAGAGCGTCCACGAGGTGGCCGTGCTGGTCACCACGGAGTTGGCGACCGAGGTGTTCGTCTGGTTCGGGAACAGCACGAGGGCCGATGGCGTGGCGACGCTTAGCGAGAGCCCGCTCGCGACCAGTCCATCGACGTTTACGTCGGCTGCCTGGGCACTCGCCGGAATCAGGCCAGCGAGTACGAGTGCGAGTGCGGCGACTAGGCCCGGCTTTCTCATCATGCCTCCATCCGAGGATTCCGAAAGTTCATGCTGTGTCCATCGACTCCGAAAGGCTGAGGGTGAGTCCGGGCATGAACCCATGGACTGAGATCCGAGATGCTTAGTTCGGTCTTTGCGGGGGGCCTCGTCCCTCGGCTCGATACTCCCCTGTGATGAATCCGGCGCGGCGCCGTAGTAAGGGTGTGAGCGAGACGATGGTCGCAGCGGCAACAACGGCGCCCGCGGAGGCGGAGATCGCCTTCGAGCGGCTCTACCGCGCCAACCGCGACGACCTCTATGCCTATGTCGCCGGCCTGCTGCGGGACCGCGCCGCCGCCGAGGATGTCGTCGCCGCCGCCTTCGAGCGCGCCTATCGCAAGAGACGCCGCTTCGACCCCGACCGCGGCACGCCGCGCGCCTGGCTCTTCGGCATTGCCCGCAACGCGGCGCTGGACGAGCTGCGGCGACGGCGGCGCCAGGCGCCCCTGGTCGGGGAGGTCGGCGATCCCGGCGCCTCGGCCCCTGGCGAGGCCGAGGCTGGAATGACGCTGCGGATCGCCGTCCGCGACGCGCTGGGGTCGCTGCTGCCCCGTGACCGCGAGCTGGTCGCGCTCAAGTACTTCGCCGGCCTCAGCAACGCCGAGATCGCCAGGGTGCTCGATGTCAGCGAGTCGAACGCCGGCACCCTGCTGCACCGAGCCCTCGAGAAGCTAAGGGAGCAAATGTCATGAGCCCGACCGAGATCCACGACGAGCTGAATGAAAACCTGCCCGAAAACCTGCCCGAAGACCTGATTGCGGCGCTGCGTGCCGAGCGGCCGCAGCCGAGCGGCGAGTTCGCCGCCAGGCTCGATGCCGACGTCGCCGAGCGCTTTCCGAGGCGGGGCACGCGCGGCGAGCTGAGCCAGGCGCTGTCGCGGATTCCGGCAGGCTGGCCGCGGATCGTCCCGGCGGTCGCCGGCGCTGCGGCGCTGGTGATCGCGATCGGCATCGCCGTCGCGCAGCCCGAGCTCGGCGGCTCGGGACAACCGGGCCAGCCGCCGTCGGCGATCGAGCCGGTGACGACGACCGCTCCGCCGTCTGCGGGGACGGCTGAGCAGATTCCATCAACCGCTCGGCGGCAGCAGTGGGCCCCTGCCGGACGGCCCCTTTCGGCGCCGGCCCCTTCCAATCTCGACTCCAGCCAGCCAGGCGCCGCGTCGCTCAGCCCGCGTGAGCGCGACCAGCTGGGTCTCAACGAGCTCCATCGCTTGAGCAAGTCGACGAAGATCCAGCGCTCGGCCCAGCTGACCCTGGCGTCACGCCCGGCCGATGTCGAAGACGTCGCCGATCGCGCCTTCGACATCGTCGACCGCCATCGTGGGATCGTCCGCTCCTCCTCGGTCAGCGGTGGAGACACGGCGGCCGGCGCCGAGCTCGACCTGCTGATTCCGAGCCGCGAGCTGACGACCACCGTCGCCGAGCTCTCCGACCTCGCTCACGTACGTTCGCGCACCGCCGGCACGCAGGACGTCACGCAGCGCCTCGACGCCGCCGATCAGCGGCTCAACCACGCCCGTGCCAAGCGCCAGCGGCTGCTGGACCGCCTCGCGAACGCCCCTTCGACGACGGCAGCCGAGGCGATTCGCGCCCAGCTGCGACTCATCGACAGCCGGATCGACGGCATCCACCGCCGCCTGGCCGCGCTCGACAACCGTGTGAGGATGACGCCACTGCAGCTCAGCATCGTCGGCGACTCGAGCGCCCCCTCAGCCCACCGCTGGGGCATCGGCGACGCCGCCCACGACGCCCTGCGCGTCCTCGCCGTCGCCGCAGGAGCCGCCCTCGTCGGCCTCGCCGTCCTCGTCCCCCTCGCCCTGCTCGCCGCCCTGTACTGGACCGGCCATCGTGCCCTCGTCGCCCGCAGCCGGCGGCGGGCGCTCGACGAGCGTCAGCCCTCGTAGACCTCGAAGTCCTTCTTGCGGGCGCCGCAGACGGGGCAGAACCAGTCGTCGGGAATCGCGTCGAACGGCGTACCGGGCGGGACGCCGCCATCGGGATCGCCCTCGACCGGGTCGTAGATGAAGCCGCAGGAGGTGCAGATCCAGAGCTGCTGGGTCACAGTCGTCATCGCGGCGGAGACTAGTGGGTTTCTGGGGGGCCCACCAGCCGAGGGAGGGGTCCAGCGGCCCCGCTAGATTGGCCGCGTGTCCCCGGCGACGCCACGCCCTGCTTCGTCGGTGATCCTGCTGCGGCGTGGCGGCAAGCACGCGCAGCGGGCGCTCGAGGTCTTGATGGTGCTGCGCAACCCGACCGCCCGCTTCATGCCCGGCGTCTGGGTGTTTCCCGGCGGCGGCGTCGATCCCGGCGAGGCCGGCAACGAGGACGCCCACCGCGACTGCGCCGTCCGCGAGCTCGCCGAGGAAGCCGGCATCGACGTCGCTGCCGCCGATCTCGTCCCCTACTCGCGCTGGATCACGCCCGAGCAGGTCCCCAGCCGCTTCGACACCCACTTCTACCTCGCCCTGGCTCCCGCCCACACGCCGCCGAAGCCCGACGGGTCCGAGACCGTCGACGCGCAGTGGTTCGAGCCCGCCGAGGCGCTCGAGCGCCACCGGGCCGGTGACATGCAGCTGGTCTTTCCGACGATCAAGCACCTCGAGTCACTGCTCGAGTTCGCCAGCTCGACGGCGGCGATCGAGGCGGCGCGCGATCGGCCGGTCGAGCCGATCCTGCCACGCGTCGTCGGCGAGGGCGACGAGCGCCGGATCGTCCTCCCCGGCGAGCCCGGCTACTGAGCGCGCCTGGGCGGAGCTAGCGACGAGGGAAAAGGCTCCAGCCCGGCATGCCAGGGGCCGGGCGGATAGGTGTTGACGCCGTGCTCGTCCATCTCCCGCTGGACACGGCGAAAGAGCTGGCCGCCGGCGTCCAGAGCGGCCTCGAGCTCTGCCGAGCTGCGGTCGCGCAGCCGCCAGCTGAACCAGAGCTGGCACTCGGAGACGCCGAAGTCGATCTCGTTGGCGATCGTCGTCACCCAGTCGAGGAAGCCCGGGCTGAATAGCTCACGCAGCGCGACCGGGTCGTACTGGCTGGGGACAGTGGCGAGAAACCGCTTGTTGAACTCGATGCTCTCGAACTCGACCTTGCGGGCGACGTGCTTCATTACGAACTCGTCGGGCCGGGCCTCGATCGACTCGACGTTGAAGGCCGGCATCACCGCCGCGAGATCGGGCATGTGCGACTTGCAGAGGACCGCGTGGGGCAGCAGCGCCTTGGCCAGAAAGCGGCCCTCGGGGCGCTCATCGGCGTCGCAGGAGGAGCCCCAGAAGCCCTCGGCCAGCTCGCCGGTCAGCCGGTTCGCACCGCCGACGCACAGCGCCGCCGGCGCGTCGGCGGGGTTGATGCCGCCGACCGGCTCGTAGCGCAGCCCTCGCCGCCCGGCGAGGGCCTGGACGGCGGCCGCCCAGGCCTGGGCTTCGTCCGCCGCGCTCACGGTGACGCGCTCAGCGGCCGCTCAGAGCTGGAGCAGATCCTCACGCCCTGCCGCTTCGAGCTGCGCCTTGTAGCGCGGGAACACCGGCTTGGTCAGCGGCACCAGCTTGAGGATCTTGGCGACCGGCCCCTCGGCCCTGATCTGGCCGCGAGCCAGGGCGACGGGAACGTTGACCTCGCCGAGCCAGAAGCGGTGGGCCGTGTCGGCCTGCATGTGCATGACGACCTCGGGCTCCATCTCGGTCTCGCCGAAGTCGACCTGGCCGGGGCTCCCTTCCTGCATGCGAATCGTGATCTTCGACTCCGGCTCGCGGTAGTCGTACTGGACGATCGTGTTGGCACGGCCAAAGCGCGGCGCCAGCTCGTCGTCGACGGCCAGCTGCTGGAAAAGCGCGCCGATTGTCGCGTACACCTCGTCGGCGTCCTTGAAGTAACCCACCCCTCACTCCCTCCGTTGCGGGGAATGATCCTACGCGATGGCCGGCGGCTCAGGGGTCGGCGAAGATCTGGGGAGCCTTGCCGCCGCCGAACACGGTCGGGTATGGGCCCTGGATGAAGCAGGGCGCGTTCTCCTCAGTCGCCTGGTTGGCCGGGATCGGGTCCTCGTCGGGATCCGTGCTCGGGCCGTTGAAGTCGGTGTTCTTGCAGTCGAAGTTGGGGAAGATGCCGCCGAACGCCGACGCCAGCCCGGTTGCCCCACGCGGCTGGATGTAGCCGTTGCCGCGGTTGGTCGAGGGCCGCGTCGGGTAGACCGAGAGGCTCTCGGCGCTCATGTAGGAGACCTGGCGCAAGAAGTGGCGCGGCCCGGGCTGACCCGCCACCGGGTTCATCGTGCCGGCGAGGGCGGCCGGCGGATCGGCGAGGAAGTCCGAGGCGTTCGACTCGTAGTAGTGCAGGTAGCGAATGATCGGGTTGAGGTTGGCCAGGAACGGGTCGAGCGCGGCGAAGACCGGGCTCAGCTGCATCAGGAAGTGATCGAGGGCCGGCAGGCCGGTCTGCGAGACGGTGATCAGCGGATCGAGGTTGGTGAACAGCGACTTCAGGCTCGGCGAGAGACGCCTGATGCTCTTCAGCGTCGGCGAGAGATCGCGGGCCACCGGCTGCAGATCCTTGACCAGCGGGTCGGTGTTGTGGGCGAAGCTGTCGAGGCGGTCGAAGGTCAGCTTGGTCTCGCGGTTGAACGTCGGGAAGACCTTGATCGCCTCCGAGAGCGCCTTGTCGCGGTTGGCGATCGCGCGGAAGGTCGCGTTCGAGTTGGCGATCGCGCCGCGCAGCTCGTCCTGGCTCTTCGAGAGCGCGGCGAAGAAGCCGCCGGTGTGGTTGATCAGGTCGCCGAAGGACTTGTTCTGGTGCTTGACCGTCGCCAGAACGCTGGCGGCGTCGGCGGCGAACGGGCCGAGGTTGCCAAGGGCGTCGTTGAGGTCCTGGCCACGCCCGGCGCCGGCGACGGCGGCATTCTGCTGCCAGAGGCGGAAGTTCTGGCGCGTCTGCGGGTCGAGAGCGTTGAAGATCTCGTCGATCTGCGTCTGATCCTGGACCTGGGTGCTGGCGAGGTGCCCACCCTCTGGGACCTTCGGCCCGGCCGCGGTGCCGCGGGTGAGCTCGACGTAGGTCTCGCCGAGCAGCGTCTTCTGGCGCAGCATCGCCCGCGCGTCCTCCGGCAGCGGCGCGAACTGCGGGTCGAGCTCGATCGTCGCCCGCGTCGCGTTCAGCGTGCCGCTGGCGTCCTTCGGCACGCCGAGCTTCTTGACCTTGCCGACGGAGACGCCGCCCATGCGGACGTCGGTCTCCTGGGCGATCTGGATCGCCTCGGGGAAGTCGGCGGTGAAGCGGTAGCTCTGGGGCTTCAGCGGGGTTGGGCCACCGAAGGTGATCCAGAGGAAGAGCAGCAGGCCGAAGCACGACAGCGCAAAGCCGACGGCGATCAGGATCCGGGCGAGTGACGGTGCTTGCTTTTGCATTAGGGCCCCAGTCCCGGGCAGGTCGCGTTGGGAATGACGCCGAAGGGCGGGTTGCCGAGGCCGGTGATGATCGGCGTCAGCACCGGGCTGAGATCGTGCAGCGGCGAGACGCCGAGGATGCTGGCGATCGTCTCGCAGCTGGCGGTGAAGTAGATCCGCCGCAGTGCCCCGTTGGCGTCCTGGGTCTGGAAGACGCTGTCGCCGTCGTGGGCGAGCCAGCCGAGCCAGTAGAGGTAGCCCTCGTCGCGGCCGGGGCAGGAGCCGTCAGCCCCGGT
This sequence comes from Solirubrobacterales bacterium, assembly GCA_033856175.1. Classification (GTDB taxonomy): domain Bacteria; phylum Actinomycetota; class Thermoleophilia; order Solirubrobacterales; family 70-9; genus JAWVFK01. The sequence continues at coordinate 83,115 of JAWVFK010000010.1, forward strand.
GCAGGGGTTGGCGCCGTTGGGGTTGAACGCCGCCATGTTGACCAGCCGGTTGAGCTTCTCGGCGGTGACCGTCAGGCTCGGCGTCGCATTGGCGAGGTTCCTTGCCGCGGGGCGCAGGTTGCGAACCGGGGCTCGAGCCGAGCGGACGAAGGGGCGAATCTGGTCGCGTAGCGCAGGCGTCGTCGCCAGCGCCAGCTTGCGCGTCGACTCGTTGACGTTGACCAGCCCGCGTGCGAACGGGCGCAGGTTGTTGAAGGCCGGGCCGAGCACCGACGCGTAGCGATCGACCTTGGCGAAGGTGTCCCGGGCCGTCGTCAGCGTGCCCGGCAGCAGGCCGACGGCGCGCTGCAGCTGCGGGCTCTCGGCCGAGATCGCCGAGAGCGACGAGTTCGACGAGCTGACGAACTGGGCGACCTCGTCCTGGTTGTCGCCGACCGCCTTGGTCAGCAGGTTGAAGTTGTGGATCAGACGCGCCAGGTTGTCCTTGCGCTTGGCGACCTCGCCGTTGAGCTTGGCTAGCTGGCGGTTGAGCGGCCCGAGATTGCCGAGCAGCTTGCCGAGATCCTTGCCGCGGCCCTTGAGGCCCTCGCCGCCGCCGACCAGCAACGTTCGCAGGTAGGCCTGGGTGTCGGAGTCCAGCGCTTCGAGAACCTGGTCGAGGTTGACGTCCGGCGCCGTATTGGCGACCGGGATCGCGTCGCCGTCCTTGAACTCGCCGGCCGAGCGGCTGCCCGGGTCCATCTCGAGGAACATGTCCTTGAGGCCTGTCTTCGGCCGCAGCAGGACGGTCGCGTTGCGATAGATCGGCAGGAACTTGCGGTCGATGTCCATCGAGACCTCGGCGGCGCCGTTGTGCAGCTCGACCTTGCTGATGTCGCCGATGCGGACGCCGGCGATGCGGACGGTCTGGCCCTGTCCGGGGATGACCGCCTGGGCGGTCTCGAAGTCGGCCTTCAGCGAGAAGGGCTTCTCCTCGAGGACGGGAATCCGCAGCCGCTGCTGCTGGACGATGATCCAGCCGACGATCAGGGCGACGAGGGTCAGCCCGGCGATGGCGAGGAAGTCACGGAGGTGCTCGCGGACGGCGCGCTGCATCAGCTACCGCCTCCCAGTGCGCGCCCGGCGCTGAGGAACTGCCTCCAGGCGCCCATCAGCTGGTGGTTGACCCCACGTGCCCTGCGGCCCTTGCGGCCCCTGGCGCTGCCGACCTTCTGCTTCTTGGTGACGAGGGACTGCACCTGGCGGGCCTTGGCGAGGATCTGCGCGCGCAGCGCCGAGGAGACGATGCTCGAGGGCGAGCGCTGAGCCGACATCGTCTGCGTGCCGCCGCCGGCCGCGAAGGGCAGGACGCCGCCGCTGTCGAGGTTCGGCGGCTCCTGGGTCTCGCAGGGGACGTCGGGGCGGAACGGCGTCTTCAGCGTCGGCGAGCCGCCGCTGGCGGCGACGTTGTCCTGGCCCGAGGACCCCACAGCCGGCTCGTAGCCGAGCAGGCTGAACGGCGTCACGCCGACGGTCTTGTCGGCGCCGGCGCCGAAGACGACGGTGTTGGCGCCGCCGCCGGCCTCGACGCGGATGTACTGGCCGTTGGCGTCGCCCGAGCGGCTCTCGCCGGCGAGCCCGACGAGGCCGTAGCCGGTCTCCTTGTAGATCGGGCCGACGGTCGTGTCGGCGTGGGAGCCGACCGACATGTTGCCCCAGGGCACGATGACCTTGTCGAAGCAGTTCGAGAGCGGGCGGATCTGCTCGAGGAAGGGCCGCGACTCACTCGCCAGCCGCGCCAGCTGCGGGATCGTCGGCCGCAGGTCGGCGGCCAGGCCGCGGGCCTCCGGCTTGGAGAGCAGACCGCGCAGCTGGGCGATCCAGGGATTGGCGGCGTCGAGCGCCGGCCCGGCGGTGCGGGCGCCGGGCAGCGCGTCGCGAGCGAAGGCACGCAGCGGCGGGAAGGCGGTGTTGAGGTTGGCAAGCGCCGAGCGCCCGTTGATGAGCACGCCCGGCAGGGCGCCGATCGCGACCTCGAGGCCCTTGCTCTCGGCGGCGAAGGCGCCGGTGACCTTGCTGAGGCTCGTGACGAGCCCCTTCAGCTTGGCCTCGTCGTCGCCGAGGCCGGCGACGGTGCGGTCGAGGTTGACGACGAGGTTGGAGAGGTCGTCGGGGCTGGTGCCGAGGACGGCCTGGTTGACCTCTGCCGTCGCGCGGTTGGCAACCGCCGAGGTCGCGAAGAAGGTGCGGAAGCCCTCGGCGCCGCCGTACTTGACGAAGGCGTCGCCGAGCTCCTTGAGCAGCCGCTGGAGGTCCTGGCGCGGGTCGGCCTGCAGCGCGTTGGTCAGGACCTGGTCGAGCTGGACCGAGTTCGAGGTGTGCTGGACGGGGATCGTGAAGCCGCTGTCGGCCTCGGGCGCGCTCGGGCTGCCCGGCTGCAGGTCGACGAAGAGGTTGCCCTCGAGGAAGAGGCGCGGCCGCAGCTTGATCTTGGCGTCGGTGTGGATCGGACGGCCGTTGCCGTTGATCCGCATCGTCACGACCGCGCCCTGGGAGGGATCGTCGTTGGCGCCGTTGACCGGGTCGATCCCGCTGACCTTGCCGATCTCGATGCCGGCGACGCGCACCGGCGACTTCAGCGCCAGGTTCTGGGCGTTCTTGACGACGGCCTTGACTTCGTAGCCGCCGCTCCAGGGCAGCGACTTCGTGAAGGCGAGGTAGAAGAGCACGAAAACGAGAACGATCGCGACGAAGCCGATCGCCGTGTTCGAGAAGCGATGTCCCTCGTTGGCTCTCATGGGCTTGTCAGCGGGTAGACGTGGTTGAGATCGCGCGAGCCGTTCTGGTGGAAGTAGGCGCCGGTGCGGCCGCGAGCTCCCGGCAGGTCGGACTGGACGACGACCGGCGATGCCTCGGAGCCGTAGTTGCCGCCGTTGTCGAGATAGCGCGCCTTCGAGCCCGACGCGACCAGGCCCTTGCCGAGCGGATAGCCGGTCTGGCCGCTCTGGCAGTCGGGGGCGGCGGCGGTGCCCGAGGGGCCGTAGGTGCTGCCGTGGAGGATCGGCAGCTCGTGGGGGCGGAACTCGCCCTGCGCCGACGGGTCGGGGTTGAACATCCCGGCGCGGCCGTTTGCCTGGATGCCGGTGTAGCCCCCGAGCCCGCCCTGGGCGTCGATCGGCGTGCCGCCGGTCTGGCCGCGGGCCACTTCGACGAGCGCGATCCGCTGGCTCGTGCCGGCCGTCGGCAGCGCCTCCTGCTGGGTGATGTGCTCGGGCAGCATCGTGAACCAGTAGTTGAAGTAGTTGCAGACCGTCTGGTACGGGGCGAGGTACTCGGCCGTCGGCCGGGCGTCGCCGAGCAGCGTGTTGAGGCGCGAGAGGGCGATGCCGGTCTCGGGCTGGCTGACGAGCGTGTTGAGCGCGTGGAAGACGTCCTCGAGCTTCCTGTTGATCTTCGGCGTCCGCAGCAGCACCGGGGTGCCGATCGCCAGGGCGTCGTTGAGCGTCGGCAGCGCCAGCCGCAGCTGCCTCGCCCCCGGCTTGAGCAGGCGTGAGAACTCGGCGAAGTCGCCGAGGAAGACACGCTGGAAGGGCAGCGTACGGATACCGCTCTCGAGCGCCGGCACACCCGAGGTGATCGTGTCGCGCAGCGCCTTCGGGTCGGCGGCGAGGGCGCCGAACGTCGTCGCCATGTTCGTGAACAGCTGCGACTGCTGGGCGGCCACGGGGACGGCGGCCTTGGCGCTGCGAGCCAGCGCCGGGAAGAAGCGCTTCAGCTTCGTGCTCGGCTCGACGAGCTTGCGGGCGACCGGCTGGAGGTTGGTGAAGAGCGGGTTCAGGTTCTCGATCGCCTGGTTGAGCGAGGCGCCGCGAGCGGCGAAGGCGTTGCCGAAGTTCTCGAGGTTGGTGCGGATGTTCTCGCGCGTCGGCGTGTCGAAGGTGTTGTTGATCGCGTCGAACTCGGTCTGGGGCACCGACTGCGTGATCGGCAGCGTCCCGCCCTCGGGGAGGTCGGGGCCGGGGCGCGGAACCAGCTCGAGGAACTTGAGCCCGAACGACGACTTGTAGCGGACGCGGACCTGGGTGGCCTGCGAGATCGGCTTGACCGCGCGGTCGAGCTTGAGGTTGAGCTTCGCCGCCGCCTCACCCGTCTGCTGGTTCTGGGTCGTCTGGACCGACTCGACCACGCCGACGCGGTGGCCGCCGATCCGGACCTCGTTGTTGCGGACGACGCGAGCGGCGTTGGGCAGCTCGGTCGAGACGCGGTAGACCGGCACGAACGGCAGGCCGTTCGACGCGTTGTAGGCGAGGAAGACCGCGACGATGATGATCAGCGTCGTGATCGCGCCGACGACCGTCGGCGAGGCGGCGATCCGCTCGACTCGCGAACGCCCGCTCATGACTCAGCCCGTCGTCTGTCGATCACGGCGATCACTGGCCGAAGAGGTAGTCGAGGAGGTCGTTGGCGGTCGAGCCGCGGCCGGAGCGAATGCCCGGCGCGATCTTGCCGTTGAGGCCCTTGAGGACGTCGCGCGGCAGACCGAGCAGGCCACGGACCCCCGAGAGGTCGGGCAGCGCGTTGCCGCCGCCGGCGGCGCTGCCACCGGGCCGGTTGCCCTTCGGCAGCTTGATCTTGCGGTGCGACTTGGTCGAGGCCTTGCGCGAGGCTGTCTCGGGGTTGCTGGGGTCGCAGATCTCGCTGTTGGGCCGGTTCTCGTCGAGCGTGCCGGGGACATCGGTGCCGGCCTGGGTCCCGTCCGAGCAGGTCGAGCCGTTGTACGGCGGCACGCCGAGGCGCGAGACGACGTCGGGCTGGTTGTCGCCGAGCCAGGAGACGCAGTGGTGGATCTTCGACGGGTCGTGGGTGTAGATCGTCGATCCCGGCGGAGCGCCCGACTGGTCCTCGGCCGGCACGCCCGAATGGGCGTTGTAATTGAAGCAGGGGCTCGAGCCGACGCCGTAGAGGATGAAGTGCAGCATGTGACCGATCTGGTCGAACTGGTTGATGCCGGTCGTCTGGTAGTAGACGTAGTTGAGGAGGCCCTGGAGACCGGTGTAGCCGCAGCACTCGTTCGGCGGCGTGTCCGACTGGGCGGCGAACGTCGCGCACTGCGGCGGCGTCGTCGGCAGGTTGAGCCCGGCGGGGAGCTGCGAGGCCGGCGTCTGGCGGCAGTTGTCGGTCGTCGCGCGGGCGTCGTGCTCGATCGCGTACTTGGGATCGTCGAGCGACTTGAGGAACGCGCCAAGCGGCTTGAAGGTCCCGGGCGCGTTGGCGCCCACCTGGCGCAGCTTGGCGATCGTCGGGCCCGACTTGTCGAAGGCCCGCTTGCCGACGACCGCAGCCTCGCCGAGGCTGACCAGCGAGGGCCGCGTCGCGTCGTTGAACGGGGGCAGCAGGGCGACGAGCCTGTTGAGCTGCGGCGCCGCCCGGTTGAGGTCGGTGAGCAGCGGCGTCTGCTGGGTGGCGAGGTCGCCGAGGTTCTGCAGCGTCGGCTGCAACTCGGCGAGGAAGCTCGGCAGCAGGTGGAAGTTGCGGCCGAGGTCGGTCCGGCGCTGGGCGCTGATCGTCGCCGCGCGGTTGGCGTTGTGGATGAAGCGGACGACGCCCGAGCGGTTGGCTGCGAGCTTGGCGAGGATCACGTCCGAGTTGGCGTTGAGGTCGCGGATCACCTTGTTCTGCTTGCCGACGACCTCGAGCGCCTGGCGCAGCGAGCGCAGCGCCGGAGCGCCGCGGCGAATCGCGTCGTTGAGGTTCTGCGGGTTGCCCGCCAGCGCCGTGCCGAACTCGTTGAGCAGCAGCTGGAAGCGCTCCTTGAAGGGCTCGCGCAGGGTGTTGTTGACGAGGTCGTTGGCGACCGTCGTCGTCGTGTTCTTGACCGGGATGAAGCCGCTCGACTTGGTCGCCGAGTGTCCCGGCTCGCAGTCGATGAAGTACTCGGCGATCAGCGACTGCGGCTCCGAGGAGCAGGTCGCGTCGGCGCGGAAGTCGCCGAAGGGGCCGCTGACGCCGATCGTCACGACGGCGCGCTTCGACGAGTTGACGTCGAGCCCCTTGATCGAGCCGGCGATGACGCCGGCGACCTTGACGTCCGAGCCGGTGACGAGGCCGAAGGCGTTGTCGAGCTCGACCCTGTAGGTGTGGCCGTCGCCGGCACTGGCCGAGCTGGCGATCCAGCTGCCGGTGGCAGTCAGGACGAGCAGGCAGATGAAGGCGAGCCGGCGCATCAGGGCCCCGTCGGCACCTGGGCCGGATCGCAGTCGAGCTGGTTACCGGGCTGCGACGGATCGACGTGGAACGGCGTCGAGTTGTCGCCGGGGTTGCGCTCGTTGGCGCCCGGGCAGCGCTTGCGGAAGTCGATCTTCAGCAGGTCGTGGAAGACGGTGTCGACCGGGGTGGGCCCGGCGAGGATCCCGCTGACGAGCTCGGGGATCGAGGGGGTCGGCGACGAGAAGGTGAAGGCGTTGAAGGTGGTGGCGATCCGGCCGAAGCCGCCGTTGGCGTCCCAGACGCCGGAGTGGCCGAAGTCGTCGAACCAGCCGCTGATCGCCTCGTTGGTGATGTAGGGCCTAAAGAACGCCAGCTGGGGCAGGCCGCCCTCAAGCGATGAGGTGGTGGCGGGGAAGGCGCCCTCGCGGCTGGCGCCGTTTCTGACCACAGGGCCCGCGGCGATCTTGCCGAGCGGAATCTGCAGGCGGGTCAGGTCGATCAGGTCGTTTGCCTTGCCCGGGGCGTGGACGATGCGGTCGAGGTCGCGGATCGCCGGCACGGCGTCATTGGCAAAGCCGCGCAGGTTGGCGGCAAAGGGCTGGAGCTTCTTGGCGACGGGCTTTGAGGCGTTGACGAGGGGGTCGAGGTCATCGAGGGTCGAGCGCAGGTTCACGGCGGTCGTGTTGAAGGTCCGCATGAAGCCCGGCAGCTCGGTCAGGGCGCTCGATAGCGAGGCCGACTGCCGCCCGATCGCCCCCATCATCAGATCGACGTTGTGGATCAGGGCAGAGACGTCGGGGGCGCGGGAGTCAAGCGCCGAGGTCAGCGCGGCGGAGTCGACGATCAGCGACTCGAGCCGGTGCTGGTCTGAGTTGAGCGCGCCGAAGACCCGGCGTGAGGTCGAGAAGAGCGGGTTGGCGTAGCGAAAGCCCTCGTTTGACTGCTTGCCGACGCCGTCATAGGAGATCGCGAAGCCGGTGAGGACGTTCTTGAAGTTCTTGACCGTGCGCTTGTCGAAGGTGTTGAAGAGCTGGTCGAGGTCGACCTCTGAGACCGTCTGGGTCTCGGGGATCAGGGCGCCGTCGGGGATCGTCTCGGCCGAGGCGTTGGTTGCCGGCGGCAGGTTCAGCTCGATGAAGCGGTTGGCGATGCCCGAGAGCGACTGCGAGCGGATGACCGCCTGGGTTCCCTGGCGAAGCGGGGCGTAGCGGCCCTCGATCTTCATCTTGACCAGGGCTTCTCCGTGGGGGCCGAGGGAGATCCCGTCGATCGTCCCGGCGGGAATGCCGCCGACCTCGACCTGGTTTCCCTTGACCAGCTGGCTGGCGTTCTGGAACTGGGCCGTGACCGCATAGGAGCTGCCGCCGCCGACCAGCAGGACAGCGATGATCAGCAGCGCACCAACCAGCGCCACGATTGCAGCGAATCGTCCTACCCCGGATGTCGTCACGTTTCTATCTGTCCTACCCGTCCGTCCCCCGCCGGCACGATCCGCGCCGACGAGTCGAGATTACCTATCGGCTTCTCGGCATGTCAAAAGGCAACCACCCCTTGAAGCCTTCAAACCAGCATTCTGGCCGCTCACGCCGGCGGATCCATTGATTTGCGGTTAAGCCGCCTCTCCCGGGCGCTCCCCGAGCGCTGCTTTTGCGCGCTATAGGATGGCTCGCCGATGACCCTCGTGATCATCATCGCCGCCGCAGTGATCGTCGCAGTGATCGCCTTCATCGCGATCCGCAACTCGATGATCGGCTCGCGCAACCGCGTCGAGGAGGCCTGGAGCGGCATCGACGTCCAGCTCAAGCGCCGCCACGACCTCGTCCCCAACCTCGTCGAGTCGGTCAAGGGCTACGCCGCTCACGAGAAGCAGCTGTTCGAGAACGTGACCAGGGCACGGGCAGAGGCAATGGCCGCGAGGACGCCCGAGCAGGCCGGGCCGGCCGAGAACCACCTCTCGAGCATCCTCGGCGATCTCCGCGCCGTCGCCGAGGCCTACCCCCAGCTGCGCGCGACCGAGAACTTTCAGCAGCTGATGCGCAGCCTCACCGAGGTCGAGGACGAGATCCAGGCCTCACGCCGGATCTACAACTCCAACGTCCAGTCCTACAACACCAAGATCCAGATCTTCCCCAACTCGATCGTCGCCAGCAGCGGAGGCTTCAAGCCACGGCAGTTCTTCGAGGTAACCGATGCCGCCGACCGCGAGCCGGTCGCCGTCGAGCTCGACTCGAGCTCCTAGTCATTAGTGCCCCTGGAACGCGGCGCCGCGCTCGTAGATCTTGTAGAGCTTGAAGCCGCGGGCGTAGGGCTCCGAGCAGAAGCGCTGCAGCAGCCCGTAGGCCTGCTTGTCGGTGAGGACGCGGCCGTGCTCGATCGGTGACGAGCCGATCGGCCCGCCGGCGAAGCCGGTGAGGGCATGGATGGTGCCGAGCCGCTCGGCGGTGTCAGCCCGGGACCAGTCGGTGCAGCTCGCCGATCGCAGCGGCACGGCGATGCTCGGCCCGGCTCCGCGAGGGGGCTGGCCGGAGCCGTTGCCGCCGCAGCCGGCCAGCGCCAGGCCGGCCACGCATGCCCAGGCGATTGCGACAGCGAGGGCGCGCACGGTCTGGGCTCGCTTCCCGGCAGCTAGGGCCGCGGCGGCGCGTCGAACCAGTCGCAGGTGCCGGTGCCGTTCTGGACGTCGAGCAGGCAGTTGACCAGCTCGGCCTCCTGGCCGTAGGCGCCGCCGGTGCCCGCGCTCGTCGCGCAGTCGTCGGGCAACGTGTGGGGCTCGGAGGGGGCACCGGGCTGGACCGGCGGCGGCGGTGTGCTCGTGAAGCTGCCGTTGTCGTGCCAGCAGTTGCCGGTGTTCGCCGGGTACTCGTCCCACCAGAAGTCGGTGCGGTTGGCGCCCGGAGCGCCGTCGCCATTTGGCTTCGAGGTGCCATCGGGCGCCTTGCCCATGACGTTGCCGTAGACCTCGTTGTCGTAGGAGGTCGAGGGGGGCACCGCGGACGGGTTGCAGCCCGCGAGCTGGCTCGGATCCACTCCCGCCGGGCCGCAGACGAACTGGTCGGGAACCGAGAAGATCATCACGCCGCGGCGCCAGTTGTCCCAGAAGCGGTTGTTCCGAATGACGTTGCCGTTGCCGCCGGCGATCATCAGCCCGTCGCCGACGGGTGCGATCGTCGAGGAGATGACGTCGTTCGGGTCGGCGTTGGGCGGATAGGTGTCGAAGTTGTTCGAGTAGAAGTTGTTGTGCTCGATCAGGTCGGAGTCCTGCGGGTAGCCGGGGTGGCCGGGGGCCGTGAAGACATCGGTGGTGAAGCCCTGGCTGTTGTCGTAGAAGTTGTTGTGGTCGACGTGGATGGCATTGCCGTCGGTGCCGGAGTAGCCCTGAGTGTTGTGATGCGAGTCGCAGTGGTGGATGCGCTGGTTGTAGCGGAACTTTGGCTCGACCGCGGTGTCTCGCTGGCTGCCGGTCTCGGCCCCCGCCCCCGGGTAGAGACCGGCGTCGCCGCTGCCCTTGGCCTCGCAGTTCTGCATCACGCCGTGGTCCTCGACGAAGGTGAGGACGCCGTACTCGCCGGCGTAGAAGGTCTTGAAGCGATCGAGCAGGTAGCCGTCGGCCTCCATCACGTAGATCGCGTGCTCGTTGACATGGCGAATCGTCATGTTGCGCAGGACGAAGCCATCGGCGCGGTCGGCGCGGACGCCGACGTCCTTGACTCCCTGTCCGGGCCCGTGGTTGCCGGTCTTCGCGTCGCCGCCCTCGACGATCACGTCGTCGGCGCTCACCCCGGAGCCCTCGAGCTGGACGTTGCAGCGGATGCAGGCACCGAGATCGGGAATGCCGTGACGATCGCTCGCCGGCGGCTGGGGCGGCGAGCCGTTGGGCCTGCGGCCCATCACCGCGATCAGGTTCTGGTCGTTCGGGCACTTGTACTGGTAGCGATAGGAGAGGGCGCCGGTGCTGCCCTTGTCGTTGGTCTCCTTGAGCGACGCGCACGCCGGGTCGTCGGTCGGGGCCTTGCGTGCCGTCGGCTCCTTGTAGAGGCCCGGCATGACGACGACGCGGTCGTTGTTGCGCGATGCCATCACGGCCGTCTGGATCTCACTGAAGCCGCAGCGCCGCATCAACTGCTTATTGATGCTCAGCAGCCGCGCCGCGCCAGTCCGGCTGAGGCTGCGGTGATCATGAGGCCGGATGTCGTAGCCGTGCCGGCGTGCCCGGGCGATCGCGTCGCGCACCTTGCCGAGCGAGCCGTGCTGACAGACGACGCGCGTGTTGCCCGGCGCGCCGCGATCGAGCGCCGATGCGAGCGTGCGGGCCACCGGCACCTTGCCGCCGGCCGCCGGCTTGATCGACCTGTCGGGCGCCGAGTCGGGCCAGTAGGAGGCGCGCTCGACGTGGGCCGAGGCGAGCGCCGGAATGAGCACGGCAAAGACCGCGACGAGCGCGGCGAGAAGGACCCTGGCCCTGGTCTTGACGATTCCCCCGAATCCCTGCATGCCTTGGCTGGACTGTAGCGGGTCTCGCCCGCCGTCGTGACAGGTTGGCCGGCCAACCGGCCCCCGTGGGCGGCCGCATAGACTCTCTTCCATGGACTACGACTTCGACTGGCTCGTTGTCGGCTCCGGCTTCGGCGGCAGCGTCTCCGCCCTGCGGCTCGCGGAGAAGGGCTACAGCGTCGGCGTCCTCGAGTGCGGACGGCGCTTCGAGGACGAGGACTTCGCCAAGACCTCGTGGCAGCTCAGCCGCTACTACTGGATGCCCAAGCTGGGCATGAAGGGCATCTTCCGCATGACCTTCTTCAAGGACGTCGCGATCGCCTCCGGCTGCGGCGTCGGCGGCGGCAGCCTCGGCTACGCGAACACCCTCTACCGCGCCAGGCCGGCGTTCTTTCGCGATCGCCAGTGGGGCGATCTCGCCGACTGGGAGCGCGAGCTGGCACCCCACTACGAGACCGCCGAGCGGATGCTCGGCGTCACCGAGTACCCGCTCGAGGGGCCAGCCGACCTGCTGCTCAAGCAGTACGGCGACGCGCTGGGGGTCGGCGATACCTACAAGCAGACGCGGGTCGGCATCCACTTCGGCCAGTCGGGCGAGCGGGTGGCAGACCCGTTCTTCGGCGGCGAGGGGCCCGACCGCAACGGCTGCATCTTCTGCGGTAGCTGCATGATCGGCTGCCGCCACGGGGCCAAGAACACGCTGCGCAAGAACTACCTCTGGTTCGCCGAGAAGCTGGGGGTCGAGGTGAGCGCCGAGCGCACGGTCACCGACATCCGCCCGCTTGTGGCCGCCGACGGCTCAGAGGGCTACGAGATCGAGAGCGTCCGCTCAGGTGCGTGGCTGCGCAGGGATCGCCAGGTCCAGAGGGCGCGCGGCGTCGTCCTCGCCGCCGGCGCGCTCGGCACCAACAAGCTGCTGCGCGAATGCGTCGAGCGCGGCTCGCTGCCGCGCGTCTCGAAGCGGCTCGGCGAGCTCGTCCGCACCAACAGCGAGTCGATCCTCGCCGTCACGGCGCCCGGCGACGAGCGCGACTTCAGCAAGTCGGTCGCGATCACCTCGAGCATCTATCCCGACCCCAACACCCACATCGAGGTCGTCACCTACGGCAAGCACGCCGACTCGATGAGCGCCCTGTTCACGCTGATGACCGGCCGCGGCACGCGGCTCAGCCGGCCGCTGCTGTGGATCGGCCAGCTGCTGCGCCACCCGATCCGGATGCTGCGAACGCTATGGCCGTTCAAGTGGTCGCGGCGGACGGTGATCCTGCTCGTGATGCAGACGCTCGACAACGCCATCCGCCTGGTCCCGAAGCGGCGGCTGCTGCGCGCAGGGGTCGGCCTGAAGACAGAGCAGGACCCCGAGAAGCCCAACCCGACGTTCATCCCCGCTGCCAACGCTGCGGCGGAGTGGTTCGCCGCCCAGACCGGCGGCCTCGCCCAGGCCGGCCTCACCGAGGCGATATTCAACATCCCGACGACCGCCCACATCCTCGGCGGCGCCGTGGTCGGGGCCGACGCCGAGCAGGGCGTCGTAGACGCCGAGAACCGGGTCTTCGGCTACGAGAACCTGCTGGTGACCGACGGCGCCGCGATCCCGGCCAACCCCGGCGTCAACCCGAGCCTGACGATCACGGCGCTTGCCGAGCACGCGATGGCAGCCGTCCCGCCCCGCGAGGGAGCCGAGCGCCAACTGCCCGAGGCCGCCCGCCCGGCAACGCCGGTCGCCGCGACGGTCTAGCGCCTACCTAGCCGCCCGCCGACTCGAAGCGCCTGCCGACCTCGGCCCAGTCGACGACGTTCCACCAGGCGTCGATGTAGTCGGGGCGCTTGTTCTGGTACTTGAGGTAGTAGGCGTGCTCCCAGACGTCGATGCCCAGCAGCGGCGTCTTGCCCTCGGAGATCGGCGAGTCCTGGTTGGCGGTGCTGGTCACCTCGATGCCATCGTCGCCGCGCACCAGCCAGGCCCAGCCGGAGCCGAAGCGGCCGATGCCGGCGTTCTTCAGCTCCTCCTTGAAGGCGTCGAAACCGCCGAACTTGGCGTCGATCGCCTCAGCCAGCGCGCCCTCGGGCTCGCCGCCCCCGTCCGGGCTCATGATCTGCCAGAAGAACGAGTGGTTGGCGTGGCCGCCGGCGTTGTTGCGGACGGGGCCCTGCTTGTCGGCGGGCAGGCTGTCGAGGCTGCGGAGAACCTCCTCGACGTCCTTGTCGGCCCACTCGGTGCCCTCGAGGGCGGCGTTGGCCTTGTCGACGTAAGCCTGATGGTGCTTGTCGTGATGGACCCGCATCGTCGCTTCGTCGATGTGCGGCTCCAGGGCGTCGTAGCCGTAGGGCAGATCGGGGACCTCGTAAGCCATCGTTCCTCCTGATTTGGGCGCTTGATTCTGGCTGCGCTGATTTGGTGAGCTTGTTTTAGCCGATGTAGCGCAGCACGAGCAGTGCCATGTCGTCCATCGGCGCGTCGCCGTGCTCGGCGAGAGCGGCCAGCTCGATCCGCTCGGCGATCGCCGTCGCGCTCAGCCCGGCGCAGCCGGCGACGATCTCCTCGAGCGGCAGCAGCGGCGGCCCCTCGGGGCTGCGGAGCTCGACAACCCCATCGGTGTAGAAGATCAGCGAATCGCCCTTGGTGAGCTCATTGGAGACGTCGGCGAGGCTGGGCTCGGGGAAGACTCCGAGCAGCGTCCCGGACTGCGTCAGGCCCTCGACCTCTCCGCTCGCGCGCAGCACCAGCGGGTGGGGGTGGCCGCCGCTGCAGGCTGCGACCTCCACCCCCGTCGGGCCGGGGATCAGC
>JAWVFK010000011.1:0-52794 GCA_033856175.1 Solirubrobacterales bacterium
TCGTCGAGCGACCGCCGCGGCCCGGCGTCAACCCACGCACCGGCGAGCGGATGACGATCGCCGGCGGCCCGGCGGCGCGGTTCAGGGCGGGATCGGCGCTGAAGGCCGGTCTGCGGCAGCGGGGGAGGCGGAGCTGAGCGTGCCGAGCCCCTTCGCCGATCGGCTCGCGGCGCTGGTTGAAGAGCGAAGCAGCCAGATCTGCCTCGGCCTCGACCCCGATCCGGCCAATCTCGTCGCCGGCGCCGCCGAGGCCGCGCGGGGGGAGTCCGCCGCCGAGCGCGCCGGCGCTGCGGTCGCCGCCCACTGCCGGGCGCTGATCGAGCGCGCCGGCCCCAGCTGCGTCGCCGTCAAGCCGCAGCTCGCCTGCTTCGAGCGGCTCGGTGCGCCCGGCTGGGCCGCGCTCACGGCGACGATCGAAGCTGCCGCCGACGCCGGGCTGCTGGTGATCGCCGACGGCAAGCGCGGCGACGTCGCCGTCAGCGCCGCCGCCTACGGGCAGGCGCTCGTCGGCGAGACCGAGAGCCCCTGGGGGCCGATCGCCGGGCTCGGCGCCGACGCCTTCACCGCCAACCCGCTGCTGGGGCGAGACGCCCTCGAGCCGTTGCTGGCGGCAGCGGAAACGGCAGCCGCCGCTGTCTTCGTCCTGGTGCGGACCTCGAATCCCGGCGCCGCCGACGTCCAGGACCTCGAGGTCGGCGGCGCGCCGCTGCACGAGCGGCTGGCGGCGCTCGTCGCCGAGTCGAGCGGCCGCCTCGAGGGAGCCTGCGGCCTCAGCGGCGCCGGCGCCGTCGTCGGCGCCACGGCCCCCGCTCACCTCGGCCGGCTGCGCGAGCTGATGCCGTCGGCGATCTTCCTGCTGCCCGGCGTCGGCGCCCAGGGCGGCCGGCCCGAGGAGCTGGCGGCGGCATTCGAGAGCGCGCCACGGCAGCGGGCGGCGGCGATCGTCACGGCGTCGCGGAGCATCGCCGGCGCCGTCGATGCAGGCGCAGCCGCAGAGCAGCTGCGGACAGCGGTCTGGACCGCGAGCGGGGCCTAAGCTTTCGCCGATGAACCGTCCCCCTCAGCGCCGACGCGCCAACCCTCGCGACGTCATCGCCCGGATCGCCGCGCCGCTGGCGCTGCTGGCGGCCTTCATCGCCGTGATCGCGGTCGTCTCGTCCTCCGGCGGCGGTGGCGACAGGAAGGCGAGCGTCGGCAAGCTGCCGCACGCCAATGGCTCGGCGGCGAAGTCCTCGCGGCCTCACCGGACCCATCGCAGGAAGACCTATCGGGTCAAGGTCGGCGACAACCTCAGCACGATCGCCGAGAACAGCGGCACCCCGATAGCTCGGTTGACCCAGCTCAACCCCGATCTCGATCCACAGGCCTTGAGCCCTGGGCAGTGCGTCGCCCTCTCCAGCCCAGGCGACTGCAGGTAGCGCGCGATCGCTGGGCGCGCCGGGCCCTGGCCGGGCTGGCGCTTGTCTGGGGGCTGACGCTCGTCCTGGCGTCGCCCGCGGCCGCAGGCCCATCCGCCGGGCCGAGGCTCGAGGCGAGATCCTGGTCGCTGATCGATGCCCGCGACGGCAAGCGGCTGGCCGGGCACGTCTCGGGCCGCGAGCTGCCGATCGCCTCGACGACGAAGCTGATGACCGCCTACATCGCCCTCGAGCGGCTGCCGCTGCAGCGCAAGATCGCGGCGCCGGCGTACCGGGCCGGCGCCGCCGAGTCGGTGCTCGGCCTGCAGCGCGGCGAGAAGATGACGGTGCGCGATCTTCTCTATGCCCTCGTCCTGCGCAGCGCCAACGACGCCGCGGTGACGCTCGCCGACGGGGTCGCCGGCTCCGAGCGCCGCTTCGTCGCGCGGATGAACAGGACGGCCGCGGCACTGGGACTGACCCGGACCCACTACACGACGCCGGTCGGGCTCGACCAGCCGGGCAACCACTCGACGGCCGACGATCTCGTCGCCCTGGCTCGGCTGCTGCTGCGAAACCAGGTCTTCGCTCGCGCCGCCGACAGCCGCAAGGCGATCCTGCGCAGCGGTCGCCAGCGGCGCCGGATCGTCACCCGCAACACCCTCGCGCTGGGCGAGCCATGGGTCACGGGGGTCAAGACGGGGCACACGCTCGATGCCGGCTACGTCCTCGTCGGGTCGGGCCGCCGCAAGGGGATCTCGCTGATCTCCGCCGTGCTCGGCGCCCCGAGCGAAGCCGCGCGCGACGCCGAGACCCGGCAGCTGCTCGAGTATGGCTTCTCGCTCTACCGGCGGCATGTCGCGGTCGCCGAGGGGCGGGCGTTCGCCTCTGCGGCGATCCGCTACCGCGACGAGCGCCTGCCGCTCGTCGCCGCCGCGCCGCTGCGGGTGACGCTCCGCGACGGTGAGCGGGTGACGACGCGGGTCGAGGCACCGCGCCAGGTCGACGGGCCGATCGCCGCCGGCCGTCAGCTCGGCCGTGTCTTCGCCAGCGTCGACGGCCGTCCGGCCGGCGACGTCGCCCTGGTCGCGGCGCGATCCGTTGGCGCGGCGAGCCTGCTGCGCAAGCTGTCCTCGGCCGGCGTCCTGCTGGTTGTCCCCCTCCTGGTGGGCCTATTCGTGATAGTCGTTGGCCTGCGCCGTCGGCCCAGGAGGAGGTTCGTCGACGTGGAGGAGAGCGAGAGGGCTCTCGTCCCCGAGGACATCGCAAGGATGCGGGAGGAGAGGCGCAAGATGCGTGAGGAGAGGCGCCGGACCGGCAAGGAGGAATCGCGTTGATACTGACTGTGACGCTGAATGCGGCAATCGACCGCACCGTCGAGGTCCCAAACTTCCGCCAGGGGCGCCGTCACCGCGCCGTCGAGCGCCATACGACCGCCGGCGGCAAGGGGGTCAACGTCGCCCGCGTGCTGAAGCTGCTCGGCAAGCCGGTGATCGCGACCGGGTTTGCCGGTGGCCCGACGGGAGCACGCCTTCTCAAGCGCCTCGCCGAGGAGTCGATCCTCACCGACTTCAGCCGCATCGCCGACGAGTCGCGGACCAACCTGGCGGTCATCGATCCCACCTCGGGCGAGCAGACCGAGGTCAATGAGCGCGGCCCCGACGTCAGCGCCGACGAGGTCGAGGCCTTCGTTCAGAACCTCCTCTACCTGGCCCAGGGCGCGAGCCTCTGCGTCCTCGCCGGCAGCATTCCCCCCGGCGTCCAGCCCGACATCTACGCGCGGCTGATCGCCGAGCTGGGGCGGCTCGATGTGACGACACTTCTCGACGCCGAGGGTGAGCCGATGCGGGCGGGGCTGCGAGCCGGGCCCTCGGTCGTCACTCCCAACGTCAGCGAGGCCGAGGAGCTCGTCGGCCACGAGTTCGCCGAGCCCGAGGACGCGGTGCGGGCGCTGCGCGGGCTCGCCGAGCTCGGCGCCGGCGAGGCGATCATCACCCGGCCGGATGGCTGCGTCGCGCGCCTTGGCCCGCCCGGTGAGCAGCGTGTCTACGACGCCTCGATCGAGCAGGTCGACCCGGTCGCCGCGGTCGGCTCCGGCGACGCCCTGCTCGCCGGCTACGTCGCCGGGCGCTACGACGGCCTCAGCGCCCAGGAGTGCATCGCCTACGCGGTCGCCTGCGGCGCCGAGTCGACCCAACACTTCGGCGCCGGCAAGCTCGACCCGGCCCAGATCGAGCGCCGCCTCGCGAGCGTCGAGATCCAAGAGGTCGACGCTCGGGTCGAGGTCCGCTGAGGCTCTCGCACCAGCTGCTGGGCCGCCGAATCGCGTCCGCTAACATCGCCGGGGCGTTGGAAACCCGTCTCCAGAGCCGCAAATACCGAGGTTCTCACCCCGCCGAGCCGGGGTTTTTTCGTCCGCGAACGAAAATAGCCTCCTGCTTTGTCACCCCAAGGGCCAGAGAGCTAGGTAGGCACTGATGGAGATCGAGATCGGACGCGGGAAGAAGGGTCGGCGGGCCTACGGGTTCGACGACATCGCGATCGTGCCGTCGCGGCGGACCCGCGACCCCGACGACATCGACATCACCTGGACGCTCGGCCCCTATCGCTTCGAGCTGCCGCTGGTGGCCTCGGCGATGGACGGCGTCGTCAGCCCCGCCACCGCGGCGCTGATCGGTGAGCTCGGCGGCCTCGCGGTCCTCAACCTCGAGGGGATCTGGTCGCGCTACGAGAACGCCGACGAGCAGCTGCAGCGGATCGCCGCGGCGCCGCCCCACGAGGCGACGAGCCTGATGCAGGAGGTCTACACCGAGCCGGTCAAGGCCGAGCTGATCGCCCAGCGGATCGCCGAGATCAAGGAGCGCGGCGTCGTCGCCTGCGGCTCGCTGACGCCGCAGAAGGTCACCGACTACTACGAGATCGCCCTCGAGGCCGGCCTCGACATCCTCGTCGTCCAGGGCACGGTCATCTCCGCCGAGCACGTCTCCTCGACGACCGAGCCGCTGAACCTGAAGGAGTTCCTCGCCGAGCTGCCGGTGCCCTGCGTCGTCGGCGGCTGCGCGTCTTACTCCACCGGCCTGCACCTGATGCGGACCGGCGCCGTCGGCGTTCTCGTCGGCGTCGGCCCGGGCGCAGCCTGCACCACCCGCGGCGTCCTCGGCATCGGCGTCCCCCAGGCGACCGCGATCGCCGACGTCGCCGCCGCTCGCTCGCAGCACATGCTCGAGACCGGCCAGTACTGCAACGTCATCGCCGACGGCGGCATGCGGACCGGCGGCGACATCTCGAAGGCCGTCGCCTGCGGCGCCGACGCGGTGATGATCGGCTCGCCGCTGGCGCGCGCCAAGGAGGCCCCCGGCCGCGGCTTTCACTGGGGCATGGCGACCTTCCATCCCTCGCTGCCGCGCGGCACCCGCGTCGTCACCCGCCAGGACGGCACCCTGGAGGAGATCCTGCTCGGCCCGGCCCAGGAGAACGACGGCACCTTCAACCTGATGGGCGCGCTGCGCACCTCGATGGCGACCTGCGGCTACGAGGACATCCCCTCCTTTCACCGCGCCGAGGTGATGGTGGCTCCCGCGCTCCAGACCGAGGGCAAGCAGCTGCAGCGCGAGCAGTCGGTCGGCATGGGCTCGAACGGGCGAGCCAGCGTCGCCAACGGCGTCGCCGTCTCGGATGACTGACCTCGGGGCCTAGGCGTCCATGACCGAAGCCCCCGCCGCTGCCCGCGCCGTGACGGGGACCGACGCCGTCTCGGCCGAGACGATCGAGGTCACGGCGCCGGCCGGCACCGAGGAGGTGCTGGTGCTCGACTTCGGCGGCCAGTACTCGCAGCTGATCGCTCGCCGGATCCGCGAGTGCGGCGTCTATTCCGAGCTGCTGCCGCACTCGACCCCGCTCGAGCAGATCCGCGCTCGCGCGCCGCGTGCGCTCGTGCTCTCCGGCGGCCCCGCATCGGTCTACGAGCCCGGCGCCCCCGAGCTGCGCCAGGAGCTGCTCGAGCTGGGCATCCCCGTGCTCGGCATCTGTTACGGCATGCAGGCGATGGTGCGGACGCTCGGCGGCCGCGTCGAGGGCGCCGACGTCGGTGAGTTCGGCCGCACCGAGCTGGAGCTGCGCGATGGCGGCGGCCGCCTGCTCGAGGGCCTGCCGGCGAGCCAGAGCTGCTGGATGAGCCACCGCGACAGCGTCTTCGAGCCGCCGCCGGGCTTCCTCGCCCTCGCCGCCAGCCCCGGCTCCCCCGTCGCCGCCGTCGAGGACAGCGAGCGCGGCCTCTACGGCATCCAGTTCCACCCCGAGGTGGTCCACACGCCCCACGGGACGGAGATCCTCACCCGCTTCCTGCGCGAGATCGCCGGCTGCGAGCAGCAGTGGTCGCCGCGATCGGTGATCGCCGAGCAGATCGAGCGGATTCGCGACCAGGTCGGCGAGGGCACGGCGATCTGCGGCCTCTCCGGCGGCGTCGACTCGGCGACGGCGGCGCTGCTGGTCCACCGCGCGATCGGCGATCGCCTGACCTGCGTCTTCGTCGATCACGGCCTGATGCGAAAGGACGAGGGCGAGCAGGTCGTCGCCGCCTTCAGCGAGCTGCTCGAGGGCTCGCTGGTCCACGTCCGTGCCGAGGAGCGCTTCCTCGCCCGCCTGGCCGGCGTCGACGACCCCGAGACGAAGCGCAAGATCATCGGCGAGGAGTTCATCCGCGTCTTCGAGGAGGAGGCGCGCAAGGTTTCCGACGCCCGCTTCCTCGTCCAGGGAACGCTCTATTCCGACGTCATCGAATCGGGCGGCGACGGCAGCGGCGGTGCGGCGACGATCAAGTCGCACCACAACGTCGGCGGCCTGCCCGACGACCTCGACCTCGACCTCGTCGAGCCCCTGCGAATGCTGTTCAAGGACGAGGTCCGCGCCGTCGCCGCCGAGCTGGGGCTGCCGGAGCGCTTCGTCTGGCGCCAGCCCTTCCCGGGGCCGGGCCTGGCGATCCGGATCGTCGGCGGCGAGGTCACGCGCGAGCGGCTCGACATCGTCCGCGCCGCCGACGCGATCCTCCAGGAGGAGGTCCGCGCGGCGGGTCTCTACCGCCAGCTCTGGCAGTCCTTCTGCGTGCTGCCGGTGGTCCGCTCCGTCGGCGTCCAGGGCGACGGTCGCACCTACGCCTATCCGATCGTCATCCGCGCGGTGACCTCCGATGATGCGATGACCGCCGACTGGGCGCGGCTGCCCTACGACCTGCTCGAGCGAGCCTCGTCGCGGATCATCAACGAGATCCCCGAGGTCAACCGCGTCGCCCTCGACGTCTCCTCGAAGCCGCCGGCGACGATCGAGTGGGAGTAGCGGCGGGGTCTCGGCGGTAGCCGGGCCCGGTTGCGCGCCCGCGTGCCCCGCCCGCGGTCTCTACGGCTATCATCAGCGGCCGCCGCTCCGGGGCATGGTTCTTGCCGCCGGGCGGTTTTTAGCGTGAAGACATTCGTCGCCACACCCGCCAACCGCCAGCGCGACTGGTACGTCGTCGACGCCGAGGGGCGCACACTCGGCCGCCTGGCGACGCGAATCGCCGACACGCTGCGCGGCAAGCTCAAGCCCGAGTACACGCCGCATTGCGACGTCGGCGACTTCGTCGTCGTCATCAACGCCGAGAAGATCCACGTCACCGGCCGCAAGCGCGAGCAGAAGCGCTACTGGCGCCACTCCGGCTATCCGGGCGGGATCCGCTCGCGAACGCTCGGCGAGCAGCTCGAGCGCCGGCCCGAGGAGGTCATCCGCCACGCGGTCAAGGGGATGCTGCCGCGCAACCGCCTCGCCCGTCAGCAGATCAGCAAGCTCAAGGTCTATGCCGGGCCGGAGCACCCGCACGCCGCCCAGCAGCCGAAGCCGATGGAGATCGAGACCTGATGGCCGAAGACGAGCGTCCCGACGAGCAGCAGCCAGACGAGGCGGTCGAGCAGCCCGCCGAGGAGGAAGCGCCGGCCGAGGAGGCCGCGCCTGAAGAGACGGCCCCTGAAGAGGCGCCCGCCCCTGAAGAGCCGCCTGCCCCTGACGAGGCACCTGCCGCCGAGGAGCCCGCGGCTGAGGACAGCCCAGCTGAGGAGGAAGCGCCCGCCGAGGAGCCTGTCGCCAAGGAGGCCGATGAGCGCCCCAAGGGCAAGCGCGGCGCCAAGGAGGAGAAGAAGGAGGTCGTCCCCGGCGCCGAGCTCGAGCCGATCCAGCTCGACGACGACGAGGGTCCGCTCGACGCCGAGGAGCGCGCCCGCCGCGAGGCCGAGGCCGAGGAGCGCGCCCGCCGCGAGGCCGAGGCGACGGCCGACAGCGAGGAGCAGGCTGCCCGCCAGTCGGCTGAGCTCGAGGCCGGATCCCGCTTCTCCGCGACCGGCAAGCGCAAGAGCTCGGTCGCGAGGGTGATCATCGTTCCCGGCGAGGGCAAGATCGAGGTCAACCGGCGCAGCCTCGAGGAGTACTTCCCCCGTGAGTCGCACCAGACGATGGCGCGCCAGCCCCTGGTTGGCGCCGGCTACGGCGAGACAGTCGACGTCCGCGCTCGCGTCCACGGCGGCGGCATCGCCGGCCAGGCCGGGGCGATTCGCCACGGCATCGCCAAGGCTCTCACCGAGGCCGACCCCGAGCTGCGGGGCGAGCTGAAGAAGCGCGGCTTTCTCACGCGCGACGCCCGCGTCAAGGAACGGCGCAAGGCGGGGCTGAAGAAGGCCCGCAAGAAGCCGCAGTTCTCAAAGAGGTAGGCGAGCCTCTCATGAGCGCGGAGCGCAAGCTCTTCGGCACCGACGGGGTCCGAGGGGTCGCTGGGGAGTTCCTGACCGCCGAGCTGGCGACGCGCCTGGGCCGTGCGGCGACAGCCTGCTGCGAGCGCGAGCGGCCGCAGGTCCTGATCATCCGCGACACCCGCGAGTCCGGCCAGATGCTCGAGTCGGCGCTGGCGGCGGGCATCGCCTCCGCCGGCGGTGACGCGCTGCTCGGCGGGGTGCTGCCGACGCCGGCCGCGTCGGTGCTCGTGCGCCGCTACGGCTTCGACCTCGCGGCGGTGGTCTCGGCGTCGCACAACCCGTTCCGCGACAACGGCATCAAGTTCTTCGGCGCCGACGGCCGCAAGCTCGGCGACGAGACCGAGGCGGAGATCGAGGCTCGGTTCGAGGACGCGGGCGGCGACGCAGCGGTCGGCCGGGTGCGCCAGCTGGAGGGTGGCCTCGCTGACTACCTGCGCGAGCTGCGCCACCATTTCCGCCTCGACCTCAGCGGGCGGCGGGTGCTGCTCGACTGCGCCCACGGCGCCACCTACCGCGCCGCGCCGGCGATCTTCGAGCGCTTGGGCGCAACGGTCGAGACGATCGGCGCCGATCCCGACGGGCGCAACATCAACGACGGCGTCGGCTCGACCCATGTCGATGCCCTCGCCGAGCGAATCGGCGAGACCGACGCCGAGGTCGGCTTCGCCTTCGACGGCGATGGCGACCGGGTCCTCGCCGTCGACGCCAACGGCGGCATTCACGACGGCGACGAGCTGATCGCCCTCGCCGCCAAGCACCTGCGCCAGGCCGGCTCGCTCGACGGCGGCGTCGCCGTGACGGTGATGACCAACTTCGGCTTCCACCGGGAGATGGAGCGCGCCGGCATCGAGGTCGCCTCGACGGGCGTCGGCGATCGCCACGTGATCGCCGAGCTCGCCAAGCGTGGCTGGTCGCTCGGCGGCGAGCAGTCGGGCCACATCATCTGGACCGACTACGCGCCGACGGGGGATGGGATCGGCGCCGCGCTGCTGACGCTGCAGGCGCTTGGCAAGAGCAAGCTCGGCGATTCGCCGCCCTTCGACCGGCTGCCGCAGCGGCTCGTCAACGTCCCGGTGGCCGACCGCGATGCGATCGCCGGGGCCAGCGGGCTCTGGAGCGCCGTCGAGACCGAGAATGCGGGCCTCGAAGGCCGTGGGCGCGTCCTCGTCCGCGCCTCGGGCACCGAACCGCTCGTCCGCGTCATGGTCGAGGCTCCGGAGGCCGAGGAGGCCGACGGCGTTTGCGCACGCCTCGTGGAGATCGTGCGCCGCGAGCTCGGCTAGCCTAACCCCTCTCGAAAGAGCGACGTACCTCTAACCTGTCGTCTCCCATGTGCGGCATCGTCGGATACGTCGGTGGGCGGTCGTGCAGGGAGCTCCTGGTCGCGGGCCTCGAGAAGCTCGAGTACCGCGGCTACGACTCCGCTGGCATCTCCGTCCTCTCAAACGGGCAGATCGAGTCTGTCCGCGCTGTCGGCAACCTCGCCAACCTGCGTGAGGCGGTCGCCCGCGCCGACGCCAACGGCGGCGGCGTCGCGCTGGCCGAGGAGCCGGCGCGGATCGGGCTCGCCCACACCCGCTGGGCGACCCACGGCCGTGTCACCGAAGCCAACGCCCACCCGCACGGCGACTGCGCCGACAAGGTCCACATCGTCCTCAACGGGATCATCGAGAACCACGCCGACCTTCGCCTCGAGCTCGAGCAGCAGGGCCACAGCTTCACCTCGGAGACCGACGCCGAGATCGTCGCCCACCTGATCGAGCGCCACTACGACGGCGATCTGACCGCGGCCGTGCGGCTGACCTACGCCGACCTGCGCGGCCACTTCGCCTTCGTCGCGATGCACGCCGAGCAGCCCGATGAGCTCGTCGCCGCGCGCAAGGAGTGCCCGCTGATCGTCGGCCTCGGCGAGGGGGAGACCTTCCTCGCCTCGGCGATCCCCGCCTTCCTCGCCCAGACGCGGCAGGTCCTGCTGGTCGAGGACGGCGAGCTCGTCACGGTCACTGCCGCGGGGGCGAAGCTCAGCGACCTCGAGGGCAATCCCGTCGAACGCGACTCGGAGGAGGTCACCTGGGACGAGGAAGCTGCCGAGAAGGGCGGCTACCCGACCTTCATGATGAAGGAGATCCACGAGCAGGCCGAGGCGGTCGCCGAGACGATCAGCGACCGGCTCCCCGGCAGCGACGCCGTCGACCTCTCCGAGCTCGAGCTCGACCCCGACTTCATCGGCCGCCTGCGGCGGATCGTCATCGTCGCCTGCGGCACCTCCTACCACGCCGGCCTCGTCGGCCGCTACGCGATCGAGGAGTGGGCCCGGGTGCCGGTCGAGATGGACGTAGCCTCGGAGTACCGCTACCGCAATCCCGTCGTCGGCCCCGACGATCTCGTCATCGGCATCACCCAATCCGGCGAGACCGCCGACACGCTGGCGGCGATGCGGCTGGCCCGGGAGGCCGGGGCGACGGTGATGGCGGTCACCAACATCATGGGCAGCCAGGCGACGCGCGACGCCGACGCCGTCCTCTTCACCCGCGCCGGGCTCGAGATCGGCGTCGCCGCGACCAAGACCTTCGTCGCCCAGGTCGCGGCGATGTACCTCTTCGGCCTCTGGCTGGCGCAGGTGCGCGGCGCGCTCGAGCCGGAGCGGATCCGCGACCTGATCGGCGAGCTCAAGGGACTGCCGTCGAAGATCGACGAGACGGTCGCCGCGGTCGAGGAGCGCACGCGGGCGATCGCCCGCAGCCACTACGAGCAGCGCTTCTTCCTCTACCTCGGCCGCCACATCGGCCTGCCGATCTGCCTCGAGGGGGCGCTCAAGCTCAAGGAGATCTCCTACATCCCGACCGACGCTTACGCGGCGGGGGAGATGAAGCACGGCCCGATCGCGCTGCTCGACGAGTCGACGCCGGTCGTCTGCGTCGCGACCGAGAGCCCCGTCCTCGAGAAGGTCCTCTCGAACGTCGCCGAGGTCAGGGCCCGCGGCGCCGACGTCATCGCCGTCGCGACCGAGGGATCGGAGTCGGTCGCCGCGGTCGCCGACCAGACGATCTACGTCCCCCGCACCGACTGGATGCTGCAGCCGATCCTGGCGATCCTGCCGCTGCAGCTGCTGGCGTACCACATAGCCCGCCTCAACGGGCTCAACGTGGACCAGCCGAGAAACCTGGCGAAGACCGTCACCGTCGAGTGATGCGTGCCTGCTGGCTGGCTGCCACTGCGGCTGGCTGCGCCATTGCCCTGGCCGGCTGTGGGGGCGGGCGTGAGAGCACGGGCGCGGATCCGGCGGCGGTGGTGCCGGCTTCCGCCCTCTTCTACGCAGACTTCGTCGTCAAGCCCGAGGGCTCGCTCGCCTCGAGCGTCGACTCCCTCGCCGCAAGGCTGCTGAGCGCAGCGCAGCGCAGGCGGCTGGAAGCCTCCCTGGACAACGACTTCAACGACGTCTCGGTCAAGCGCGACGTCCTCCCCTGGGTGGATCGGCGCATCGGGATCTTTTACGCCTCCTCTTTCAGGCCCGCCGACCTCGCCTTCGTGATTCCCACGACCGATCCCGCCCGTGCCAGGGCGACCCTCCTCCGGGCGCTCGACGCGGACCCGGGCCTCGAGCGCCGCAGCTACAGGGGCGTCGCATATCTTCACTCGCCGGCAGATGGAACGATGGGGGTGGTCGGTCACTACGCGGTGGTCGCCGAGGAGCGGGGTTTCAAAGCCGCGGTCGACGCGGTCAAGGGTGCGTCGCTCGCCGAGAGCCCCCGCTACAGGACGTCGGTCTCCTCGTTGCCGCCGAGCAGAGCCGCCACCGCCTATGCCGACCTGCCGCGAGTGCTTCGCGACCCGGTCGCGCGCCGCTGGATAGACCGGGGAGCGCCGCCTTCCCTGCTCAGCCAGCTCGGCGACAGCGCGCGCCAGCCGCTTCTCGCCGCCCTCAACGTCGGCGCCGACTCGATCGCGCTCGACATCTCGGCGGCGCCGATCAGGCCGGCGCTCCGCTTCTCGACCCAGGGCACGGGGCTGATCGCCTCGCTGCCGAGCGACTCCTGGGCAGCCCTCGGCGCCGGCAATCTCGGCGCCAAGCTGCGCACGGTCCTCGAGCAACTCGACGCCGCCGGCCTCGCCGCAGCACGGCTGCAGCGCCGGTTTGGCGGTGGCAGACTCGAACTCGACCGCGATCTGCTGTCCTGGCTCGACGACGCCGCGCTGTTCGTCCGCTGGTCGAACCGGTTGAGCCTCGAGGCCGGCCTCGTCATCCACAGCGGCGACCGCCAGGCATCGGCGAGGGCGATCCGCCGTATCTCGGCTGCGGTTTCAGCCAAGCGGCGAGCGGCGCCGATCATCGGCCCGGCTTCGCTCCGGATCGCGCAGCACGACGACACCGTCGTCGCCGCCTCGAGTGAGGGCGCGGCCGAGCAGGGCTTCGACCGCAGCGGGGCGCTCGCCACGACGCCGGGGTTCACCTGCGCCTCGGCAGCGCTCGGCGGCCATGCCGTGACGGCATTCATCGCGGTGCGGCCGGCGCTCGCGGCGCTCGGCCCTCTCGCCGCCGCCGATCATCGCTACCGCGCCGCGCTGCCATATCTGCGCCGGCTGACCTACTTCGTCGCCGGCTGGCGCCGCGTCGGCGAGCGCGACATCCTGCGAATCGCGACCGGCTCCGGCTGCGGCACGGGAGTGCGATGAGCGCCGGCGTCGGCATCGACCTGATCGAGATCGAGCGGCTCGAGCGCGCGCTCGAGCGCTATCCGCGGCTGGCCGCACGCCTGTTCAGCGAGGACGAGCTCGCCTATGCCCGAGCTCGCCGGCGGCCGGGCCGCCACCTCGCCGCCCGCTTCGCCGCCAAGGAGGCGGCGCTGAAGGCGCTCGGGGCTCGCGGCGGCTTCGGCCTCGGCGATATCGAGGTGATCGCGGGCGAGCCCCCTCGGCTGCGGCTGGCCGGAGCCGCCGCGGCGGCCGCCGAGCGGCGGGGCGTCGAGCTCCAGGTCTCGCTGACGCACTCGCGTGAGAGCGCCGCCGCGGTCGCGGTCGCGTCGCCGCGACTCAATCGCTAGGACCAAAAGACCGAGGCTGAAACGCCCGTCGCAGGCGTGGCTGCGGCCTGAACTACGCTGAGCCGATGGAGGACTGGCTGACGCCGCTCTACGACGCCGAGGGGATGCGCGCGATCGACGCCTGGGCGATCGAGCAGCGCGGCGTTCCTTCGCTCGAGCTGATGGAGGCGGCCGGCGAGGCGATCGCCCAGGCGATCGAGGGGCTAGCCGGCGAGGGGCCGATACGGGTCGTCTGCGGCAAGGGCAACAACGGCGGCGACGGCCTCGTCGCCGCGCGCCGGCTCGCGGCCACCGGGTTCGAGGTCGAGGCGCTGCTGCTATGGCCCGCCGCTGAGCTCTCACCCGACGCCGGCGCCAACCTGCGGCGCTTCGACGGTCGCGTCGTCGAGCGGCCCGCCGATCTCGCCGCCGCGCTCGCCGGCTCGGGAGCGATCGTCGATGCGATCTTCGGCACCGGCTTCGAGGGCGCGCCCCGCGATCCGGCCGCGGCGGCGATTGAGGCGATCAACGGGGCGGAGGCCAAGGTCGTAGCCGCCGACATCGCTTCGGGGGTCGACGCGAGCACAGGCGAGGTCGAGGGCGTCGCCGTCGAGGCCGAGGTCACGGTCGCCCTCCACGCCGCCAAGCTCGGTCACTGGATCGCGCCGGGCAAGTGGGCATCGGGAGCGGTTCGGGTCGTCTCGATCGGCGTTCCCAACGGCGCTCCTGGCGAGCCTGCGGCCGGGCTGATCGGCGACGCGGCGCTAGCGGGCCTGCCGCGACGCGACGAGCGCTCGACCAAGTTCAGCTCTGGCCAGGTCGTGGTGGTTGGCGGCTCGCGCGGCCTCACCGGCGCCGTCTGCCTCGCCGCCGACGGCGCCGCCCGCGCCGGCGCCGGCTACGTCACCGTAGTCGTGCCCGCCGAGCTCGAGCTGATCCTCGAGGTCAAGCTGACCGAGGCGATGTCGCGGGGCGCTCGCTGCGAGGACGGCGCCTTCACCGCAGCCGCAGCGGATGAGGCGGTCGAGGCCTGCGCGGGCGCCGCCGCCGCCGTCCTCGGCTCCGGCCTCGGCAAGACCGATGGCGCGCTCGAGCTGGCGCGAGTGGCCGCGGCGCGGATCGAGGCGCCGCTGGTGCTGGACGCCGATGGGCTCAACGCCCATGCCGGCCGCCTCGAGGAGCTTGGCCCGCGCAGCGCCCCGACCGTGCTGACGCCGCATGCCGGCGAGCTGGGACGGCTGCTGGAGATCGGCTCCGAGGAGATCGAGGCGCGCCGTCTCGCCAGCGCTCGGGACGCCGCTCGTCGAGCCGGCGCGATCGTCGTCCTCAAGGGCGACGACACGATCGTCACCGACGGCGAGCGAGTCGCCGTCAACGGTCTCGCCAGCCCGGCGCTGGCGACCGCCGGCAGCGGCGACGTGCTGAGCGGCGCGATCGCGGCGCTGATCGCCCGCGGCGCCGAGCCCTTCACCGCCGCCTGCGCGGCGGTCCGTGCCCACGCCGCCGCCGGCCGTCTCGCCGCCGAGACCATCGGCCTCGCCGAAGGAGTCGTGGCGGGGGATGTCGCGGTGGCGCTTCCCGCGGCGCTGGGCGGCGCGCCCGGCGCGTGAAGTAGGCTCGAAACGTGGTCGCCGCCGCCGTCTCGGAGCACTAGTTGGAACGGGCAATAGCCCGGATCGACCTCGGCGCGGTGGAAGCGAACTGCCGTGCCCTCGCCGCACGCCTCGAGGGTGGCGCCGCTCTCTGCGCCGTCGTCAAGGCTGACGCCTACGGCCACGGCCTCGCCGGTTGCGCCGCCGCAGCGCTGGCCGGGGGCGCTGGCTGGCTCGCCGTCGCGACCGCGGCCGAGGCGGCCCAGCTGCGTGCCGTCGCTGCCCGGTTTCCGCAGCCGGAGGCCTTCCGGCTTTTGACCATGGGCGCGCTCAGCGCCGCGGAGCTCGACACGGCTCTCGAGGCTCGATCCGAGATTGCCGTCTGGCGGCCCGGCTTCGCGCGCCTCGTGGCCGAGCGCGCTGCCGAGCGCGGGATACCCGTCCGCGTTCACGTCAAGCACGACTCCGGCATGGGCCGCCTCGGCGAGCCCGACGCCGACGCAGTCGTCGAGCTGGCCGCCTCCTGCGCCGCCGACCCCAACCTCGAGCTGGCCGGCGTCTGGACCCACTTCGCCACCGCCGACGAGCCGGACGACGACTATTTCCCAGAGCAGCTCCAGCGCTTCACCGCGCTGGCCGACCGGATCCGCGCCGAGCACCCCGGCTGCCTGCTTCACGCCGCCAACAGCGCCGCCGTGCTGCGCGAGCCGGCTTCGCACTTCGACATCGTGCGCTGCGGCATCGCCGTCTACGGCCTCGACCCCTTCCACCGGGACCCGCGGCCCCACGGGCTCGAGCCGGCGCTCTCGCTGCACTCCTACGTCGCCGACGTCAAGCGCTTCCCCGCCGGCGCCAGCGCCGGCTACGGCCGCAGCTGGACGGCCGCCGTCGATACCTGGGTCGGGGTGCTGCCGATCGGCTACGGCGACGGCGTCCGCCGCGGCCTCGGCAACAACGCCGACGTGCTCGTCGACGGCCGCCGCTATCCGCTTGTCGGCACCGTGTCGATGGACAACGTCACCGTCGACCTCGGGCCGGAGACCTCGGTCGAGCCCGGCGCCGCGGCGGTCCTGATCGGCGCCCAGGGCGAAGAAGAGATCCTCGCCGAGGAGGTCGCCCGGCGCCTCGAGACGATCAACTACGAGGTCACCTGCGGCATCTCGGCTCGCGTGCCGCGCGTCGCCGGGTGATGGCAGAGACGCTCGCCGACCGGCTCGCGGGCGCGACCGCCGTCCGGGCGGCACGACAGGCGATAGACGACGCGAGCGATGTCTGGATCGTCGGCGGCGCCGCCCGCGACGCGCTCGAGGAGCGGCCGATCTTCGACCTCGATCTCGCCACGGCGCGTCCCCCCGAGTCGCTGGCCAGGTCGATCGCCGCCGCCACACCGGCGGCGGTGTTCCAGCTCTCCGAGGAGTTCGCCTCCTGGCGCGTCGCCGCCCGCGACGGGCGCTGGCAGATCGATGTCTCGGCTCTGCGCGGTGAGAGCATCGAGGCCGACCTCGCGCTGCGCGACTTCACCGTCAACGCGATCGCCATGCCGCTGGTCGGCGGCGAGCCGCTGGACCCCCACGCAGGCGTAGCCGACCTCGACGCCCACGTCCTGCGCGCCGTCGGCGAGCGCTGCTTCGCCGACGACCCTCTGCGGCTGATGCGCGCGGCCCGCATCGGCGCCGCCTTCGGGCTCGCTCCCGACGCGGCGACGCGCGCGCTGGCGCGCAGCCACGCCGGCCGGGCGGCCGAGCCCGCCGGCGAGCGCCAGCTGGCGGAGCTGCGAGGGATCCTCACCGGCCCCGACCCGCTGCGCGGCCTCGAGCTGCTGGCCGACCTCGCCATCGAGGCCGTCGTCCTGCCGGAGCTGGAGGCGCTCCGCGGCGTCGAGCAGAACCCCTACCACCACCTCGACGTCCACGGCCACACGCTCGCGGTGCTCGAGCAGGCGATCGAGCTCGAGCGGCCGCAGCGGCTGGCCGAGCTCTTCCCCGATTCGGCGGGCGAGCTGACCGCGCTGCTGGCCGAGCCGCTCGCCGACGAGCTGACCAGGGCCAGTGCGCTGCGCTTCGCCGCCCTCTTCCATGACCTCGGCAAGCCGGCGACCCGCTCGCTCACAGACGAGGGCAGGGTCACATTCATCGGCCACGACCGCGTGGGGGCCGAGATCATCGCCGCGATCTGCCGGCGGCTGCGGACCAGCCGCCGTCTGCGCTCCCATCTCGAAGGCCTGACGATGAACCATCTTCGCGTCGGCTTCCTCGTCCACGCCCGGCCGCTGGAACGCCGCCAGGTCTACGAGTTCCTGCGGGCCACCGATCCGGCGCCCGTCGACCTGACGCTGCTGACCGTCGCCGACCGGCTGGCGACGCAGGGGCCGAAGACGAAGCCGGAGGCGCTCGAGGCCCATCTCGGCCTCGCTCGCGAGCTGCTCCCCGACGCCCTTGCCTGGCAGGCGGGCGGAGGACCCGGCTCGCCGCTCAGCGGCGACGAGCTCAGCGAGGAGCTCGAGCTCGAGCCGGGGCCGCAGCTGGGCCGGCTGCTCGAGGAGCTCAGCGCCGCCGCCTATGCAGGGGAGATCACCAGCCGCGAGGACGCAATCGCGCTCGCACGCCGCATCGCCGGCCCCTGAATCGCGTTATAGCCCTCGTGTACCGTGGTCTCGTGCCGGGGAAGGACTCGCCCATCGGGCGCCAGTCGCGCATCTCGCTCGGGGTGCTCGCCGTGCTGCTCGCCGTCGCCTTCGCCATTCTCGGCGGGGCCGAGTCGCATGCAGCCGTGCTCGACCCGCGGCCGAACGTCGTCGTCGTCATGACGGACGACATGAACCTCGCCGACCTGGCGAAGATGCCGCACACCAGGGAGCTGATCGGCGACAGGGGCGTCAGCTTCGATCGCTTCTACGTCTCCTACCCGCTCTGCTGTCCTTCTCGGGCGACCTTTCTGACCGGGCGCTACGCCCACAGCAACCACGTTCGCGAGAACAACAATCTCCGCGACGGCACGACAGGCGGCTACTACAGCCTCGACAGCGAGAACGCGTTGCCGGTCTGGATGCACGACGCCGGCTACACGACCGGGCACATCGGCAAGTACCTCAACGGCTACGGAACCCGCGACCCCCAGGAGGAGCCGCCCGGCTGGGACGAATGGGCGTCGTCGCCCGGCGGCAACACCTACAAGGTCTACGACTACGACCTCAACCACAACGGCTTCATCGAGCACCACGGAGCGGCGGCCGCCGACTACAAGACGACGGTCGAGACGAGCCTCGCCGACAGCTTCATCAGGGTGCGAGCGCTGCCGAACCAGCCGTTCTTCCTCTCGCTGGCGCCGCTGGCGCCGCACCGCGATGTCAGCTCCCCGGGCGATCCCGCCGTCTCGACCACGCCGGCGCCGGAGGACATCGACACCTTCGCCGGCCTGTCGATCCCCCGGCCGCCCTCCTTCAACGAGGCCGACCTCTCCGACAAGCCGCGCTACATGCATGGGCTGGCGAAGGCGAAGGGAGAGACGCTGGAGGTCCTGCGCCGGACCTACCGGCGACGGCTCGAGAGCCTGCAGGCGACCGATCGGATGGTCGCCGCCGTCGTCGGAGCCCTGACCGACAGGGGCGACCTCGACAACACCTACATCGTCTTCACCAGCGACAACGGCTTCCTCCTGGGCGAGCACCGAATTCGCTACGCCAAGGTGACGCCATACGAGGAGAGCATCCACATGCCGCTGCTGGTCCGCGGCCCAGGAGTGCCCGAGGGGGAGCACCGCTCGCAGCTGACCGGCAACGTCGACTTGGCACCGACGATCGCCGCGATCGCCGGCGCGACCCCGAGCAAGGCCCCTGACGGCATCTCGCTGCTGCCGCTGCTGAGCGGCGACAGCGGGCCGAGTCGCTCGATCCTGCTCGAGTCGTGGTTCCGCCAGACCGAGGCTCGCTTCCGCGGCCTGCGGACCGGCGACCTCGCCTACGCCGAGTATCGCTCCGGCGAGCGTGAGCTCTACAACCTCTCGCGAGATCCCTACGAGCTGACGAATCTGGCGGCGCGGAGGGGGCAGCGGCAGCGCGTCGCCAGGCTCCACAGGCTGCTCGAGCGCCTGCGCTCTTGTCACGCGGAGAGCTGCCAGGGCGGCGCGCCGAAGATCTAGCTTGGCGGCGGCCGGGCCGGCGGCGCGGTCTCGCGGCTGCGCCGCAGGTAGGCTGCGGCGCGTGGCAAGCGACTGCCTCTTCTGCGGCATCGTCGCCGGCGAGGTGCCGGCGCAGATCGTCGACTCCGACGAGCACACGGTCTCCTTCATGGACATCAGCCCGGCGACCCCCGGGCACGCGCTCGTGGTGCCCCGAAAGCATTCCGCCGACCTGCTCGAGATCGACGACGAGGACCTTCGCAACACGACGAGCGCCGCCCAGCGGCTGGCTCGGCGAATGGAGGGCGCTCTCGACGCCGACGGCTTCAACCTCCTCAACTCCTGCCGCCCGGCGGCCTGGCAGACCGTCTTTCACTTCCACCTCCATGTCATCCCCCGCTACGAGGGCGACCCGCTGAGATTGCCCTGGACCCCGGGCGAGGGAGACGGCGACGAGATCGCCTCGATCGCCGCGAGGCTGCGCGATGGCTGACGCCCCGATCCGGCTCGAGCGCGACGGCGCCGTCGCCGTCCTCGTCCTCGACAACCCGCCGGTCAACCTCTTCGGCGAGGACGCCTGGACGGCGCTCAGCGACTGCCTCGGCGAGGTCGAGGGGTCCGATGCCCGGGCGCTCGTCTGGCGCGCCGAGGGCGATCTCTTCAGCGGCGGCGCCGACGTCAACTCCTTCCAGCGCGCGGTCGAGGCCGGTGAGCCCGAGCGCTTCGCCTCGCTGATCGAGGGGGTCCGGCGGCTCGAGGCGCTGCCGATCCCGACGCTGGCGCTCGTCCACGGTCTCTGCCTGACCGCGGGGCTCGAGATCTCGCTCGGCTGCGACATGATCTGGGCGACCGAGTCGGCCCGCTTCGGCCTCGTCGAAGCGGTGGTCGGGCTCACTCCCGGCGCCGGCGGCACGCAGCGGATGGCCGAGCGTGCCGGCCCGGCGCGAGCGCGCGAGTTCGTGATGACCGGCGGTCTCTACGACGCGGCGACGCTCGAGCGCTGGAACGTCGTCAACCGGGTCGTCGGCGACGACGAGCTGCTCGAGAAGGGAATGCGCTTCGCCCAGCGGCTCGCCGAAGGCCCGACGCTCGCCCACGCCGGCACGAAGCGGATCGTCCGCGCTTACCTTCAGGGTGGCGTCGACGAGGCCGACCGCGTCACCGGCGACGTCTTCGCCTCGCTGTTTGCGACCGAGGACCTCCAGGGCGCGGTCAAGAGCTTCCTCGACGAGGGGCCTGGCAAGGCCAGGTTCCAGGGGCGCTAGCCGGGCGCTCCGCTACGCTGGCGCTCGCCATGGGCAAGGAAGAGAAAATCGAGATGGAGGGCGAGATCACCGAGGCCCTCCCGAACACGATGTTCCGTGTCAAGCTCGACAACGACCACGAGGTGCTCGGCCACATCTCGGGCAAGATGCGGCGCCATTACATCCGGATCCTGCCGGGGGACCGGGTCAAGATCGAGCTCTCGCCCTACGACCTCGACCGCGGCCGGATCACCTACCGCTACAAGTAGCTGCCGGACGCGCTCGTGCCGGGGTCGGTCATCTCCAGGATCAGGGTGGACCAGGCGAAGTTCTTGGCTCCCAGGCCTCTGCCGGTCCTGGGGTCGTAGTACTCGCGGACTCCTTCCCGGGTGATCGCCGCCTCCAGGCGGTTGGTCAGCTCTGCGGCTTGCCCGTCCTGGCCTCGGCGGCGTAGGCCCAGCCAGAGCAGCCAGGCGGCGTTTATCCAGGTCGGGCCTCGCCAGTAGCGGCGCAGGAGGCCGCGCCCGCCCGTTGGGTCGTAGGTGGGCTCGTCGATCGCCACCGACGGCGGCGGGAGCGGGGTCCAGAAGCGATGCTCGTCGAGCAGGTGGGCGATCAGTCGGTCGGCGATCTCGTCGGGGAGATCAGGCAGCGCCAGCGGGGCGAGCGCCGACCAGGTCGCGACGCGCGAGCGCTCGCCGCCGGGCAGGATCTCGTCGAGGAAGAGGCCGCGCTCGTCGTCCCAGAGGCGGTCGATCAGGGCCGGGGTCAGCGAAGGCCGTCCCATCGCCAGGCGGGAGAGGCACCAGAGGACGTTGACGACGACCTCGCAGACGAGCGGGCCGCCGGCGGCAAGGATCCGGCGGGCGTCGAAGCCGAGCCTGCGGTTGTGGTGGACGAGCAGTGGGAACCCCGGCCGGGTGTGCGCCCGCCAGCCCCAGATCGAGTCGAACTTCGGCGAGGCGTCGAGCCCCGACTCGTCGGGCTGGACGATCCAGAGCAGGCCGTCGCCGCTGAGGGCGCGATTGCGCTCGAGCCAGTCGCAGTGGGCGACGATCGCCGGCTCGGCCGCCGGGTCGCCGACGGCGATGCTCCAGGCCCAGGCGAGCAGCGGCGGCTGGATCGTCTCGGTCCGTAGCGCCCGCCGCGAGCGGACGTTGTAATAGGGCAGCCGCGCCAGCGAGACGGGGCGGTGCCAGAAGACGGTGTGGCCGATGAAGCCGTCCGCGTCGGCGCTCGAGAGCAGGCTCTCCAGCTCGGCGCGGGCGCGGCCGCGGTCGAAGCGTCGCCAGACGATCGCCGCGAAGCACGAGTCCCAGTACCACTGCCAGGGGTAGCGCCCGGGGCTCGGGCTCGTGTACGAGTAGGCCGTGCCGTCGCGGTCGCCCTCGACCCAGTTTTCGCGCAGGACGCGCTCGCAGAGCTCGTCGAGGGCGGCGCTCAAACCGCCGCGCGGCGCATGCCGCGCAGGGCGAGGGCGCCGAGCACGGCGAGCATCCCGGCAAGCGCCAGCAGGCCGGGCCAGGTGTCGCCCCAGCTGACGCCGCCGAGAAAGCCCTGGCGGACGGTCTCGAGGATCTTCGTCGCCGGGTTGTACCTGGCGATGTCCTGCAGCCAGCCCTGGAGCAGCGCCACCGGGGCGTAGGCAGAGGTCGTGAGAATCAGGACGAACATGCCGATCTGCATCAGCGGGGCCGCCGCCTGGCTCTTGTAGCGAAGCGCCAGCATCGTCGCCCAACAGGCGGCGATCGCGGCCATCGTCATAACGGCGATGACCGTCAGCGCCAGGCCGATCAGGCCAGGCCAGTGGGCGCCGAGGATCAGCGCGATCGTGAAGACGAAGCCGGCCGGGATCAGCGCCCGCACGCTCGCCGAGAGCACGCCGCTGGTGAGCAGGACCCAGCGCGGCGCCGGCGAGACCAGCAGGCGGTCGAACCACCCCTGCTCGATGTCGCGGGCGAGGTTGACCCCGGTGGCCGCGCCGGTGAAGCCGGCGCCCTGGAGCATGCTGACCGGGACGACGAAGCTGAGGTAGCTGTCGGTGTCGAACCCCCGCAGCGAGGTCAGATGGCCGAAGACGCCGTTGAGCCCGAGGAAGAAGATCGTCGGCGCCAGCACGCCGGGGATCGCCGCCCCCGGTACTCGGACCAGCTCGTTGCGGGTTCGCGCCATCAGGACGCCGATCGTCGCAAGGTTGCGGCGCCGGTTGCCCACCTCAGCCGCCTGTCCTCAGCCGCCGGCGGAGGGCGAATGCGCTGGCGATTAGCCCGATCGCGGCGATGCCGACGACGGCCAGCAGCGCCTCGCCGACCTGCGCGGCGCTGACATCGGCGATGACGGGCTCGCGCAGCCCCTCGACGATGAAGCTGAGCGGGTTGTAGTCGGCGATCGTCCTCGCCGGCTCGACCATCAGCTGCTGGGGAAAGAAGGCCGAGGAAACGAACAGCAGCACGAGGACGAGCGGGAAGAGCCCCTGGACGACACTCGCGCGTCCGGTGCGCAGTGCGATCGCCGCGCCCAGCCCGCCGACCGCCATCGCCGAAAGGGTCACGAGGACGATGACCAGCAGCGCCCCGGGAACGCCGTCCTCGATCCGAGCGCCGAAGATCAGCCCGATGGCGATGAACCAGACCGCCGAGAGCAGTCCCAGCGCGGCGCTGCCGGCCAGCCGGCCGAGGACGATCGCGAAGCGCGGGATCGGCGCGGCGAAGAGGCGGTCGGTGAAGCCCATCTCGAGATCCACCGCCATCGCGATGCCGCCGCTGTTGCCGGCCAGCATCAGCGACTGCATCATCGCCCCGGCGAGCATGAAGTCGAGAAAGCCGTGGACGTGGGGAAAGCCCGGCAGGTGAATGGCGCCGCCGGCGCCGCCGGTCTGCACCGCCAGCAGCAGCGTTGGGAACAGCAGGATCGGCGCCATCAGCTGGGGGCGGCGGAAGGTCTGGCGCACCGCGCGGGCGCCGAGCGCGGCGACGACGCGGGCGTTGTGGGCGACCGCGCTCACGCGCTCGCCTCCGCCGCGGCTGCCTCGGCCTTCTCCTCCTCGGCGAGGTGGTAGCCGGTCTTGGCGACGAAGACGTCGTCGAGGCTCGGCTCGACCAGCTCGAGCGACTCGACGGCGAGGCCGGCCTGGTCGAGGGCGACGACTATCGGCGCGATGTCGCCGGCGCCGCGCTCGAGCTCGACCAGGACCTTGCCGTCGCCGGAGGGCAGCGGCTTGCCGAAGCGGGCGACGACCTCGCGGACGCGGTCGGTCGCATCGCCGGCGACCGAGAGCGCGAGATGGGGGGGCCCGAGCTCCTGCTTGAGCGTCGAGGGCTTGTCCTCGGCGACGATCTTGCCGCGGTCGATGATGCCGACGCGATCGGCGAGCCGGTCGGCCTCCTCGAGGTACTGCGTCGTCAGGAAGACGGTGGTGCCGCCGCGGTTGAGCTTGGCGACCTCCTCCCAGATCCCCTTGCGGCTGACCGGGTCCAGGCCCGTCGTCGGCTCGTCGAGGAAGAGGACGCGGGGCTCGTGGACGAGCGCGGCGGCGAGGTCGAGGCGCCGCTGCATCCCGCCCGAGTAGGTGCCGATGCGTCGATCGGCGGCCTCGCTCAGGTCGACACGGTCGAGCAGGTCGTCGGCGCGCCGCCGCCCCTCCTGGCGGGCGAGCCCGTGGAGCGTCGCCTGCAGCCGGATCAGCTCGCGGCCGGTCATCAGCGGGTCCAGCGCCGCTTCCTGCAGCGCGACGCCGATCGAGCGGCGCACGGCGGCGGCACCGGTGACGATGTCGTGACCTGCAACCGTCGCCCGGCCGCCGGTCGGACGCAGCAGCGTCGTCAGCATCCGCACCGTGGTCGTCTTGCCGGCGCCATTGGGGCCGAGGAAGCCGTAGATCTCGCCCTCGGCGACCTCGAGGTCGACGCCGGCGACGGCGAGCACGCCGCCGCTGAACTTTCGCTCCAGCCCCTCTACCTCGATCGCCGGCATCGGCAGCATTCTAGGTACGCACCCTCCGGCACCCCCTGGCGGGTCCGTAGGGCAGGCTGGCCGAGCCCGCAAGATGGCGCCCCCGGCGCCTCGCAACCGCAACCCTCGGCCCGCCAGCGTGTTTTCATATTCGCCTCGACCAATGCGCCCGGCTACCCGACACCCGCGCGGCTCCCGCACGCTGCTCGCCACCTCGCTGGCGACGATCGTCGCCACGACGGCGCTGATCGCCGTCCCCGCGGCGAGCATCGCCGCCAACCTCGTCACGCTCGGCGTCGTCCGCTCGAACCCCGCGCCTTCGTGCCCGAGCGACCCCTGCCAGGCGGTTGGCCACGTCACCGGCTTCCAGGTGAGCGCCGGCACGGTCGCCCATCACCGCAAGAACATCTTCGTCGTGCCGGCCAACGGCCAGATAATCAAGTGGTCGATTCGCCTCTCGAAGCCGAACGCGAAGCAGCTCGCCTTCTTCAACAGCTTCTATGGCGGCCCGCCGAAGGCGGCGCTGGGAATCCTGCGGCGGACGAGCAAGACGGCGCCTCGCTTCAAGCTGATGCGGCAGAGCGGTCTCGAGGACCTGACCGACTACATGGGTGTCGGCGAGCAGACCTTCGTCCTCGAAGCACCGCTGAGCGTCAAGAAGGGCGACATCGTCGCCCTGACGATCCCGACCTGGGCGCCCGCCTTCGCGGTCAACCAGACGGCGGTCAACACCTGGCGGGCGAGCCGTCCGTCGACGAAGTGCAACGGCCGCGCCAACATTCGCAACGGCAGCGCCCACGGCACCGTCGGCAAGACGCGCACCTACGGCTGCCTCTACAAGGGCGCCCGGATTCTCTACACCGCCGGCTTCTCGCCCAGCTGAGCGAGCTTCCGCTGAAGCGGGCCGCGTGGCTCTTGGGCTAGACGACCGGCTCTTGGCGCAGCCCGCAGTACGGGCAGTCGCTGACGTCAATGCCGATCAGCTGATCGCAGCGATCGCAGACGCGCAGGTTCTCGGGCGAGCGCGGCAGGCTCGAGGTCGAAGGCGCCAGCGGCAGTGCCCGGCCGACGATCTCCATCTCCTCGCCGGTCTCGCGATCGACGTAGACCTTGCCTGGGTCGGCGGGACTCAGTGCCTCACGGCCCGAGGCGGGCGCGCGCAGGCGGTAGATCTGCTGCTCGAGCATCAGGGGCAAGCCTATCCACTCGCCCGGCAGCCGGGCGGCGTCAGTGGCCGGCCAGCCCCCGTCGGGCATCGCCTCTAGCCTGGCGCCGGCGTGCGCATCCTGATCTTCCACGGCTACCTGCTTCGCGGCACCGGTAGCAACGTCTACAACGCCAACCTCGCCCGGGCGCTGCGCGAGCTGGGCCACGAGGTCCACCTCCTCTGCCAGGACGGCGACGCCGCGGCGCTGCCCTGGGTGGACCGGGTCGGCCGCTGGCGCGGCGGCGAGATGATCGTCGAGGGCGAGGTCGGTGGGGATGGCTCGGTCACGGTCTACACGCCGGACATCGGCGGCCTGCTGCCGGTCTACGTCCACGACCGCTACGAGGGCTTCGAGGTCAAGGTCTTCCCGGACCTGAGCGAGGCAGAGCTCGATCGCTACCTGCGGTCGAACGTCGCCGCCGTCGCCGAGGTCGCCGAGCGCGCCGGCGGGATCGACGCCGCCCTCGCCAACCACGTCGTGATGGGGCCGGCGATTCTCGCCCGCGCCGATCTCGAGCACGGCTTTGCCGCCAAGGTCCACGGCAGCGCCCTCGAGTACACGGTGCGGCCGCACCCGCAGCGCTTCCTCGGCTACGCCCGCGAGGGCATGGCGGCGGCAGCGGCGGTGCTGGTCGGCTCCCGCCACACGGCCGAAAGCCTCTGGCGGACGATCGCCGATCCCTCGCTGCCGGCGAAGACGCGGCTCGGCCCCCCGGGGGTCGAGACCGAGGCCTTCAGGTCGCGCGACCCCGAGCAGGCGGCCGCCGAGCTCGCCTCGCTCGCCGGGCGCCTCGAGCGCGCTGTCACCGACGATGACGCCTTCGGCCGCGACCCGCGGCAGGCGGCCGTGGCGATCCGCGAGTTCGCGTCGAGGACGCCGCGCGTCCTCTACGTCGGCAAGCTGATCCCGCAGAAGGGGGTCGAGCTGCTGCTCGAGGCCTGGCCGGCGGTCGCCGCCGCCAACCCGGGGGCATCGCTGCTGATCGCCGGCTTCGGCGAGCATGAGCAAGAGCTGCGGCGGCTCGCGGCCGACGGCGTCAGCTTCAGCGGCCGGCTCGAGCACGACGAGGTCGCTGTGGCGATGGGGGCCGCCGACGCCCTCGTCGTGCCCAGCGTCTTTCCCGAGGCCTTCGGCATGGTCGCCGCCGAGGGCGCCGCCAGCGGCGCCCTGCCGGTCTGCGCCGACCACTCTGGCCTGCACGAGGTCGCGAGCCGGTTGGCGCAGGCGCTGCCGGCCGAGATCGCCGACCTCGTGGCCTTCCCGCTCGGCGACGACGCGCCGGCGCAGATCGCCGAGCGGCTCAACCGCTGGCTGGCGCTGCCGGCCGCCGAGCGCAACTCGGCCGGCCGGGCCCTGGCCGGCGTCGTCCGCGAGCGCTGGAGCTGGGAGGGGGTCGCGAGGGGCGTCATCGCCGCCTCGGCAGGCGACGTCTCGGAGCTGCCAGAGGTCCCGGGGCCGGACCAATAGAATGCCCGCCGCGTGACCCGCGCCACCCTCATACGCCTCGCCGCAGCCATGCTCGTCATCTCGGTGGTCCTATCGGCCGGGATGGTCAGCATCGACTGGTTCGGCACTCAGGGCTCGAAGGAGGCGCACCAGATCGACACGCTCTTCAACGTGATGATCATCCTCTCCTCGTTCGTCTTCTCGGTCGTCATGGTCATGTTCGGCTACGCGATCTGGAAGTTCCGGGCCAAGCCGGGCGACGAGTCCGACGGCAAGCCGATCCATGGCAACACCAAGCTCGAGGTCGCCTGGACCGTGATCCCGACCGTGATCGTCCTCTTCGCCGGGCTCTACAGCGCGATCGTCCTCGCCGACGTCGGCAAGGCGGGCAAGAACCCGATGGTGGTCGACGTCACCGCGCAGCAGTTCGAGTGGACCTTCGGCTACACCGGCAGCGGCGTCAAGACCAAGGAGCTCCACGTCCCGATCGATCGCCGCCTCGACTTCCGCCTCCACGCTCTCGACGTCCTGCATTCCTTCTGGGTACCCGAGTGGCGGGTCAAGAAGGACGCCGTGCCGGGCCTGACGACGCAGGTCTACACGACCCCCGACCGGCTCGGCACCTACACGCTCGTCTGCACCGAGCTCTGTGGCTTCGGCCACTCGACGATGCGCGCCAGGGTCGTCGTCGAGTCGCAGCAGGACTTCGATCGCTGGCTCTCCAAGCAGCCGAAGACCTCAACCGGCGGCGGCGCTGCCGGCGGCTCCTCGACCGGCGGGGCCGCTTCGTAAGATGGCGTCGATGAGCGGCAGGCGGACCAGATGAGGGCGGCATTGAGGCAGCCGGGCTGGCTGCGCGGGGCCTTCGGCTTCCTGCTGGCTGGGGCCTTCGGCTTCGGCCTCGTCGTCGCCCTGCGGGCGATCTCGGGGCTGCCGATCTTCCAGACCGAGCAGACGGGCTACCCGCACGTGATCGTGCCGGCGGTGACGGCGCCGCTCGGCTTCCTCGTCGGCTTCGGCTGCTTCGACTACTGGTTCCGCTGGGCGGCCGGCAGGCCGACCCTGCCCGAGGACCACTCCCAGCACGGCGCGACCAGCTGGCGCGACTACTTCCGCTTCAACACCGATCACTAGGTGATCGGCATCCAGTACATCTGCACGACCTTCATCTTCTTCTTCATCGGCGGCGCCCTGGCGATGCTGATGCGGGCCGAGCTCGCCCAGCCGGGAACGCAGATCGTCTCGCCCGGCACCTTCAACGGCCTCTTCTCCGCTCACGCGGCGCTGATGATCTTCGTCTTCGTGATCCCGGTCTACGCCGGCATCGCCAACTACGTCCTGCCGTTGATGATCGGCGCCCCCGACATGGCGTTCCCGCGCCTCAACGCGCTCAGCTTCTGGATGCTGCCGATCGCCGGGCTGATGTTCCTCGCCAGCTTCTTCGTCCCCGGCGGCTCCTTCGACGCCGGTTGGACCGGCTACGCGCCGTTATCGACCGGGGCGCCGCTGGGGCAGTCGTTCTTCAACCTCGGCGTGCAGTTCGCCGGCGCCTCCTCGATCGCGACGGCGCTGAACTTCCTCGTCACGATCATCACGATGCGTGCGCCGGGGATGAGCTTCTGGCGGATGCCGCTTCTGGTTTGGGCCAACCTCTCGACCTCGCTGCTGGTCGTCGCCGCGACGCCGTTCATCGCCGGCGTCCAGTTCATGGTCCTCTTC
Source organism: Solirubrobacterales bacterium (assembly GCA_033856175.1). Taxonomy (GTDB): domain Bacteria; phylum Actinomycetota; class Thermoleophilia; order Solirubrobacterales; family 70-9; genus JAWVFK01. The sequence goes on from JAWVFK010000011.1 coordinate 28,468, forward strand.
GACCGCGCCCTGCACACGAACTTCTTCCAGCAGGCCGCCGGCGGCGACGTCATCTCCTACCAGCACATCTTCTGGTTCTACTCGCACCCAGCCGTCTACATCATGATGTTGCCCGGCTTCGGGATCGTCTCCGAGGTCATCTCGACCCACGCCCGCAAGCCGATCTTCGGCTACCGGCTGATGGCGCTGGCGCTGATCGGCATCGTCGTCCTCAGCTACTCGGTCTGGGCCCACCACATGTTCGTCTCCGGCATGTTCAGCTGGCTGCGGACGCCGATGATGATCACGACGCTGCTGATCGCGATCCCGACCGGAATCAAGATCTTCTCCTGGCTGGCAACGCTCTTCGACTCGGTCTTACACCTGGCGAGCACGGCGATGCTGTTCGCCCTCGGCTTCATCGTCACGTTCGTCGTCGGCGGCATCAGCGGCGTGATGCTCGGCATGGTCCCGATCGACATCCACGTCTCCGACACCTACTTCGTCGTCGCCCACATCCACTTCGTCCTCTTCGGCGGCTCGGTCTTCACGATCTTCGCCGGCATCTACCACTGGTTCCCGAAGATCACCGGGCGGATGTACGACGAGGGCCTCGGCCGCGTCCACTTCTACCTGACGCTGGTCGGCATGCTCGGCACCTTCGTGCCGATGCACTGGGTCGGCATGGAGGGGATGCCACGGCGCGTCGCCGACTACGCCGCCCAGTTCGGCGACTGGAACCTCGTGATCACGATCAGCTCGTTCCTGCTCGGCCTCGCCCAGCTCGTCTTCCTCTACAACATGGTCGTCAGCTGGCGCTTCGGGCCGCGCGCCGCCGGCAACCCCTGGCGGGCTAACACGATCGAGTGGCAGGTCTCCTCGCCGCCGCCGATCTTCAACTTCGAAGCGATCCCGCGGGTCGTCGGCGGTCCCTACGAGTTCGGCACGCCGAACGCGCGCCACGCGATCATGGCCGGCGAGGAGCCCGAAGAGGCCGAGGTGGCGGAGCCGGCCGCGGCGGGGAGCGCCTGAGCATGAGGGGCGGACCGCTCGACGACGCCGAGAGCCGCGTGCTCGTCTTTCTCAACGAGGTCGCCGGTGGCCGCAAGCTGCTCGAGGCGGTGCGTGAGCGCGCCGGCCGCGGCGCCGCCGTCGCCGTGGTTGCACCTCAGAACCAGCCTGAGACCGGCTTTCGCATCAGTCCGGAGGAGCGCTACGAGGCCGCCGCCAGCCGCGTCGACGTCACCCTCGCGGTCTTCGAAGAGTTCGGCATCGACGCCATCGGCGAGGTGCTCGACCCCGACCCGCTGCTGGCCCTCGACGACGCGATCCGTGCCTACGAGCCGCAGGAGATCCTGCTCTCCTGCCTCGCCGAGAGCCGCTCGGGGCTGCTGCGCCGCGATCTCGTCGAGTCGGCACGCGCACGCTACGAGACGCCGATCCTCCACATTCCGGTTCGGATCGAGGACGACGCCGTGCGCTGGGACGTCACCCACACGCTCGTCGTCGCCACGCAGACCGTCAACAGCGCCGACCTGCTCTCGCACCTGCGCTCGGAGGCCGCCGAGCGACCGCACCGCTACACCTTCATCTGCCCGCGCTCGGGCGAGATCCCGCGCGAGGAGGTCTGCCGCCGGCTCGCGGCGACGCTGGCCGAGCTCTACCGCGCCGACATCGACGCCACCGGCCTGCCGCTGAGCCCCGCGCCCTTCGTCGCTGTCGAGAACGCGATCGAGCACTACCGAATCGACGAGATCCTGATCTCGACGCTCGCCGGCCAGCGCTCGAAGTGGCTGGAGGACAACCTGATCGAGCGCGTCGGGTCGATCACCGACAAGCCGGTGCGCCACATCGAGTGCGACGCTCCGGTCGAGGCCCCGGCGGCGGTCGGCTAGGAGGCGACGTGGAAAGCGCAGCGATAGCGGTCGATCACGGTCACGCCGGTGAGCACCACGGCCCGCCCGAGGCCAACCAGAGCTCCCGCATAGACCGCCAGACGCTCGGCATCCTCCTCTTCATCATCTCCGAGGTGATGCTGTTCGGCGCCTTCTTCGCGTCGTACTTCTTCCTCCGCGTCGTCTCCAACGACGGCCCCTGGCCGCCGCACCCGTTCGAGCTGCCGGTCGCGATCGCCGGCATGAACACGGCGATCCTCGTCTCCTCGAGCTTCACGATGCACTGGGCGCTCGAGTCGATCCGCCGCGGCAACCGCACCGGCATGAAGCTCGGCCTGCTGAGCACGTTCCTGCTCGGCGCGACCTTCCTCTTCATCCAGATCAACGAGTACGTCCACCTCGGCTTCAGCATCCGCGACGGCGCCTTCGGCTCGATCTTCTACAGTCTCACCGGCCTCCACGGCGCCCACGTCACCGTCGGCCTGATCCTGCTGGCCTTCGCCAACGTCCGTGCCTGGCGCGGCCACTTCGGCCCTGACGCCAAGGACCATCTGGGCGTCGAGGTGCCGGGGATCTACTGGCACTTCGTCGATGTCATGTGGATCATCGTCTACACCGCCGTTTACATCCTCTGAAACGCGCCATAACCGGCGCATCTCTGAAACGCGCCATAACCGGCGCATCTCGGCGTCCTCGCCCGCTCGCCTTGCTCACGTACTTGTCAGTACGCTCGCTTCGCCGATCGGGCTGCGTCCACCGACCTGCTTGGTTCTGACGCGTTTCAGGGCGTCTCCGTTTGCATCATGGTCTAGACATGGGAAATCCTCTCCGTTCCGAGGCCGATGCCTTTCGCTGGCTCGTCGTCATCGTCGCTGCGGCTGCCGCTGTGATCGCGCTGGCGCTGTTGACGCGGCCGCTGTTCGGGGCGCTCTTGGGGCTCGTCTTCTTTGTCCTCGTCACGGCCGCAGCCTCGCGGGCGTTGATCGCCTGGCATGCCGCCGGCGCCGAGGGGCGCGCGGCTGAGGCCGAGGAGGAGCGGCGGCTACTTGCCCGAGTTGACGGACTTGAGGATGAAGGCGACTAGCTGCTTGAGCTGATCGGGCGGTAGGCCCTTGAAGGTGCTCGGCATCACGTTGGGCGGGTAACCGGGGGCGATCTCGGCGTTGGGGTCGACGATCGACTCCTCGACGTAGCTTGCCGGCTTGCCCTTGAGGGTCTTGTCGAGGTCGGGGCCGGTCGTGCCGGACGTACCGGCCGCCTGCATCGTGTGGCAGCTGCCGCAGCCGTTGTTGGCGAAGACCTGGCCGCCGGGGCCGCCGGGGGCCACGGGCGGCTTGGCGCCGGCGACACCGGCGACGCTGGCGACGTAGGCGGCGACGTCGCTGAGGTCCTTGCCCTTGACGAGGTCGGCGGGCATCGAGATCGCCGGGTTCGTCGTGCTCGGCCGCGGATTCTCGACCTGCGCCTTGACGACGCCCTTGATCGTGTCGGAGTCGAAGCCGTCCCTGCGCGCCTGGGCGAAGGCGGCGTCGAGGTCGGGGCCGATGGTCGCCTGCGTCCCCGCCTGGGCGAGGGCGTGGCAGGTGCCGCAGCGCTCGGTGAACAGCGAGCGGCCGCGGTCCTTGTCGGCCGGCGACTGGAAGCTGCAGCCAGCCACGACCAGAGCAGTCGCCAGCGCGGAGAGGCCGGCGATCGCCAGCGGGCCGCGGCGGAAACGGCTCGTCGAGGGCGGCGAGGGAGGCGTCATCGGGCGCGAATCCTATAGCCCGAGGCGGGCGCGGAACTTTGGATAGGCTTGCGCCGATTCGCACGTGAGCCGAGGCACAAACATCGACGAGAACGGGAGCGGCCAATGGAGGTGAGGGAAGGCATGTCGAGCGTCATCCTCACCGTCGGCCCTGCCCACACGCTGCGCGACGCCGCGACCAAGATGCGCGAGAAGGGAACCGGCGCGGCGATCGTCCTCGACGACATGGCCCAGGCGCCGCGGATCATCACCGAGCGCGACATCCTCAACTCGATCGGCGACGGTCAGGATCCCGACAGCGAGAAGGTCGCCGAGCACATGTCCGACAGCGTCATCTCGGCGGCGCCGGACTGGAGCCTCGAGCACGCCGCCACGGAGATGACCAGGCGTGGCATCCGCCACCTCGTCGTCGTCGAGGCGGGTGAGCTGGTCGGCGTGCTTTCGATGCGCGACATCGTCCGCTGCTGGTCCGGCGACGGCGCCACCAGCGGAATAACTCCGCCCTAGCTAGAGATCGCGGGCGCGGCGGGCGTGCGCCGGCGGCAGCACCGCCGGGCGCGGGTGCTGCTCGCGGGGCAGCGCGATCACGTCATGGCGGGCGGCGCGGAGCCAGCTGCGCAGGCCACCGAGGAAGAAGATCGCGCCGGCGAGGGCGAAGATCCAGCTGGGGAGGACGAAGCCGTGGGCGTAGATGCCGATCAGCATCAGGGCGATGCCAGCCGCGGTGAACGCCGGCGCCGCCGTCGGCTTGGCGAGGTGGATCAGCTCCGTCGGCTGGGGAACTCCGTTCTCGCTCACGAGATGTAGAAGCTCGTGAAGAGGAAGGTGAGGCCGAAGAAGAAGACTGCGAGGCCGCCGATCAGGAGACCGGCGCGGATGTTGCGGCGGGCGAGGCGGCGGTCCACGGGCCGAGTTCTATCAAGCCACCCGATCGACGGCCATTGCCGTGAACAGGATCGCCAGGTAGAGCAGCGAGTACAGGTAGAGGCGAAGTGCCGAGCGCCGCGACGGCTTGGCCAGCAGCCGCTCCGCCCAGGCGACGAAGAGCCCACCGAGGGCCAGCGCGGTGACGGCGTAGATCGCGCCCAGCAGCCCGCCGGCGACCGGCGCCAGAGTCACCGCGAGCAGGACGAGGGAATAGATCAGGATCTGGCGCCGCGTCGCATCCTCGCCCCGCACGACCGGCAGCATCGGCACGCCGCTGCGCGCGTAGTCGTCCTTGATCAGCAGCGAGAGCGCCCAGAAGTGGGGAGGGGTCCAGAAGAAGACGATCGCGAAGAGGTAGAAGGCCTCCGGCGCCAGGCCGCCGGTTGCGGCGGCCCAGCCGACCAGCGGCGGGACGGCCCCGGCGGCGCCGCCGATGACGATGTTCTGCGGCGTCAGCGGCTTCAGCCACATCGTGTAGACGAAGACGTAGCCGAGCAGCCCTAGCAGCGAGAGCCCGGCGGCGAGCACGTTGACGGTCAGCGAGAGCTGGACCACTGCGGCGGCGCCGAGGGCGATGCCGAAGGCAAGGCCCCGTCGCGGGTCGATCCGGCCGCTGACCAGCGGCCGGCTGCTGGTCCGCGACATCCGCGCATCGAGATCGCGGTCGATGTAGTGGTTGATCGCCCCGGCGCCGCCCGCGGCCAGGTAGCCGCCGAGCATCGTCCAGAGGACGATCGCTGCCGAAGGCCCCGAGGGGTCGGCGACGATCATCGCCGCGACCGTCGTCAGCAGCAGCAGCGAGATGATCCGCGGCTTCGTCAGCGCGATGTAGGCGCGGGCGGTCTGCACCGCGGAGCTGGCGATGCTGCCGGCGGCAACCCCAGCCGCCGGCTCCAGCGCGCCTGTGCTCTTCGCTTCCACGATCAGGCGATCGCCGGGGCCCCGTCAGCCCGGCCGTCGGTGCCGGGCGTGGCTGCTGGGGCCCTGGCGAGTTGCAGCGAGGTAACGAGCATCGTCGCCCAAAGCGTAGTGCCCAGCGCCAGATGCGCGACCACCAGGCCGGGATGCTTGCCCGCCCAGACGTTGATTGCGCCGAGCAGGATCTGGGCGGCGAGGATCGCGACGAGGACGCCGAGCAAACGCGAGCGCATGCCCCGCCGCAGCGCCAGGGCCACGAAGCCGAGGACCGCGATCGCCGTCGCCAGCATCAGCCCCCGGTGGACGAGCTGGATGTCGACCAGCCGCGTACGGCCGAAGGGAAAGAGCTCGCCGTTGCAATTCGGGAACTGATCGCCGCAGGCGAGGTGGGCGCCGCCACCGGCCCCATTGACCGCACCCTCCTCCTCGGTGCCGGCGACATAGCCGCCGGCGACGATCGTCGCCAGCACGAGAACGGTGGCGAGCACGGCGAGGCGGGCGAGGATCCTTTCGCCTGCCAACCCGCCACGCCCCTGAGCTTCAGGCTGCGCCGCCCAGGACAGCGCGATCAGCGTCCCCAGCAGCAGCATCGCCATCCCGAGGTGGGCGGCGACGAGCACCTCGTGCAGGTTCTTCTCGACCGTCAGGCCGCCGAGGCCCGCCTGGGCGAGGACGAGCACCGCCGCCGCCAGCGAGCCGCGGACGAGCCAGCGCTGGTCACGCAGCCGTCGCAGCGAGTGCCAGACGAGCAGGCCGATCAGGACGACGACGATCGAGGCAAGCAGCCGGTGCGAGAACTCCACCACCGCGCGCTCGTGGATCAGCGGGATCACCCGGCCGCCGCACAGCGGCCAGCCCTTGGTGCCGCTGCCCGGAGTGCCGCAGCCGAGGCCGGAGTCGGAGACGCGGACGATGCCGCCGACGACGACGAGCAGGGCCGTGGCGGCGATCGTCAGGTTGACGAGGCGGCGGAACCGCGTCAAGCGGTCCGGGGCACTGTCCATCGGCTCGAAGCTAGTCTCGCCCGGCGGCGAGCGCTTCGCGGATGTCGCGCAGCGGCTGGGCGCTGCGGACGTCGGGCAGCACGTCGAAGTTGTGGACGGGCGGGGGGGAGAGGGCGAACCACTCGAGCGACTCGCCGCCCCATGGGTCGTGTCCCGCCGGGACGCCGCCGCGGACGCTGACGACGGCGTTGACCAAGGTGACGATGACGCCGGCCGCCAGCACGAGCGCGCCGATCGTCGAGATCAGGTTGAAGACCGCCAGGTTGCCGGCGTCGAAGTACTTGTAGGCGTCGACCGGCTGGCCGGCGAGCCCGGCGAGGAAGAGCGGCGCGAAGGTCGCGTTGACGCCGACGACGAGCAGCCAGAACGAGGCCCGGCCCAGCGTTTCGCCCATCCGCCGCCCGGTCAGCTTCGGGTACCAGTAGTAGAGGGCAGCGAAGATGCCGAAGACCGAGCCGCCGATCAGCGCGTAGTGCGTCGCCGCGAGGGCGTCGGTGGTGTTGCCGAGCGCGAGGTTGACGGGGACGATGCTCTGGCAGAGCTCGGCCGCCAGCCCGATCGTCGTCGTGCCGATAGCGCCCAGCGCGAAGAGCAGCGGCGTGCGCACGGTCACGGTGCCGCCTGCGAGGGTCGCCAGCCAGTTGTAGATCAGCACTCCGACGGGCACGATGACCAGCAGCGCCACCGTCATCGCGAAGTACTGGAAGCCAAGCCGGATCGGCGCCGCGTACATGTTCTGCATCCAGGCGAGGGTGATCAGCACGGGAATCGCGACCAGCGAGGCGGCGACAGCGCCGCGGCTGGGCAGGACCCGCCTGGCGAAGGTCGGCAGGATCTCCGAGATCGCACCGAACGCCGGCACCAGCATCAGCGCGTAGGCGGCGGAGAGGAAGATCCAGCTGAAGTGCTGCCAGAGCAGCGGCGATCCGCCGCCGCCGGGGTCGAAGAAGACGCCCGAGAAGTGGCGGTCGAGCATCAGCATCGTCAGCGCCGCCAGCAGGATCGGCCCGACGACGATCAGCGTCCCCGACCAGGCGCGCGCCGCCCAGGAGAAGGCCGGCATCCGCCCGTAGGCCATCCCCGGCGCCCGCAGGTTGCGCAGCGTCACGGCCATGTTGACCGCGAAGCAGACGAAGCCGAGCGTCGCCAGCCCGACCCCCGTGATCCAGACGTCGACGCCGTTGTTCGGCCCGAAGACGTGGTCGGAGAGCGGTGGCAGCGGGTTGGTGCCGGCCTCCGAGGGGGTGTAGAGCAGGCCGGCGTAGATCGTCACGCCGCCGGCCAGGTATAGCCACCACGAGAGCAGGCTGAGGCGAGGGAAGGCGACGCCGCGGGCGCCGATCTGCAGCGGGACGATGTACGAGATCAGCCCGGCGGCGATCGGCAGCCCGAACAGCCAGACGGCCGTCGCGCCATAGGTGGACAGCAGGCGGTTGAACTCGACCGCCTTGATCAGCGTGTTCTCCGGCACCGCCAGCTGCAGCCGCATCAGCACCAGCTCGATCGTCGCCAGGAAGAGGAAGATCAGCGCGGTGACGATGAACATCAGGCCGATCTCCTTGTGGTCGGTCGTCGTCGCCAGCTCGATCCAGCGCGGCCGCCGCGTCGGCGCCTCGCCGACGAGCTCGGGGTGCGTGTCGCGGCGGGCCGCCAGGGTGCCGTTGCCGTCGCCGCTGCCGATGCTCACTGGGCTCCTCCTGAGGTCTGGGGGGCAACGCCGGGGGTCAGGGTGGCGCTCGGCGCCGTCGCGGCGCCGCCCTGCTCGCCGAGCGCCTTCTGCACCGCGGCCTGGGCGGTCAGAAGATCGCGCTTCTGGCCCGCGAGCCAGGCCGTGAACGCCCCCTCGGAGACGGCACGGACGCGAATCCGCATCGCCGCGTAGGAGGCGCCGGAGAAGGTTGCCGACTGGCCGTCGTAGACGCCCGGCCGATCGGCGCGGAAGGAGAGGTGGTTAATGCGCCCGGGCACGGCCTCGGCCATCGCCGTCAGGCCGGGAACCCACCAGCGATGGATGACGTCGGTGGAGTCGAGGTTGAGCTTGACCGTGCGGCCGGCGGGGACGACCAGCTCGTAGTAGTTGAAGGTCCCATCGGGATAGGTGTAGCGCCAGAGCCACTGCTGGCCGGCGACGCGGATCGACAGCGGCGGCTTCGAGGCCGACGCGCCGCTCGACGCGGGGACCTCACGGGCGCGGTCGTTGAGCACGATCCCGAGGATGAGGAGGATCGCGGCGGCGGCGGCGAGGCCGCCGAGCAGGCGCTGGTGGATGCGCCGAGTGCCTCCAACGGGGGGCGGCAGCGGCTCGCGACCGCGAGCGGCGCGGAAGCGGCGGACGAGGAGGACCAGCGCGACGTTGACCGCCAGCGCTGCGATCGTCGCCAGGATCGCGACGATCACGTAGGCATGGCTCATCTCGCCGGCGCCGGGAGAATGCGACGAGCGCGGCGTCAGGATGTTGGCCGCGGCGGCCGGCGCGGACGCAGCGGATGCGACGGCGATGACCCCGAGCGCCCGGGCGAAACGAGTTATGGCTTTGCGGGGCCGGGCCAAAGCGGGGCCATTCTAATCGGACAGCCAGGCTGGGCAGCGCCCGCCCAGCAGGCCGTCGCGGCGGCGGCTCAGAGGAGGCCCTCGGCGCGCAGCCAGGCCTCGGTCCTGCGGATGCCCTCCTCGAGGCTGGTCTTCGCCGTCCAGCCGAGCTCCTGCCGGGCGCGCGCCGTCGACGCCGTCCCGGGCCTGGTCAGATATGCCGTCGAGAAGCGGTTGAAGGGTGGCGGCTTGCCGCTCAGCCGCGAGTAGAGCTCGGCGGCGCCAGCAGCAGAGCTGGCGAGGGCTCTCGGCACGCGGGGCACGCGGCGGTGGCCTGCCATCCGCGCGTACTCGTCGAAGTACTCCTGGTAGGTGACCGGGCGCTCGTCCCAGTAACAGGTGTAGACCTCGCCCGGCTCGCCACGGCGCAGGCCCAACGCCGCGGCCTCGGCCAGGTCATCGACGTAGACCGGCCACATCAGGCCGCCGCCGGAGGGCACGACGATCTGGCGCGCCTTCGCCATCTCGATGATCCGCAACGTCCAGGGGATCGAGCGCGGGCCGTAGACGTCGCCGGGCCGGATGACGATGGCGCCGTGGCGGCGGGCGACGCGCTCGGAGGCGCTCTTCGTGTCGACGTAGGGGTTGCCGCAGGCGCGCAGGATGTTGTCCTCACGCTGCTCGCCGTCTGCCTCATAGCCGTAGGTGACGACCGAGGACAGATGCAGCGCTCGCTCGACCCCCGCCTCTTCGGCGGCGGCGAGGACGTTGGCGGTGCCGCCGACGTTGACGCGGACGAACTCCTCCATCGCGCCCCACTCGCGAACGTAGGCGGCGGTGTGGACCAGAAGCTCGGCTCCCTCGAGGGCGCCGTCCAGCGCCTCGCGGTCGGTCACGTCGGCGAGAGCGAAGGCGGCGCCGGCGCCGGTCACGGTGGCCTCGCTTGCGGCGTCGATGTCGAGGCCGATCACGTCGCCGCCGTCGGCGACGAGCTGGCGGCAGACGGCAGCTCCGATGAAGCCGCCCGCTCCGGTCACGGCAACGCGCCGGCCGGAGATCCTCGTCTCGTCCGCAGCCACCAGGCCAACCTATACTCGCCGGCCGTGCTCCGCCCCCTCGTTCGCGCCAGCGCAGCCGCCGCGATCGTGGCTGGGGTGGCGCTGCCCTTGGCGCGCAAGCGCCTCGGCCTCTCGCCAGCCGCGACGACCGCGGCGATGGCCGCAGCTCCACTGGGGCTCGCCGTCGCGCGCCCGCGCACCCGCCTGCGCGACGCCGCCCTCTACGCCCAGCAGATGTGGGGCTTTACGATCGCTCACGAGTTCCCCTACGACGACCCGGCGGCGGCGAAGCGAAAGCTGCGGGTGAGCTACCCGATCCGCGCCGATCGCATCCTCGGCCTCGGCGAGCTGCCGACCGTGCGCCTGCAACGGGCCCTCGCTCCCGCCTCCGATGCTCCACCGACGCCGCTCGACCTCGGCCTCTCGCTCGTCCACTGGGCCTGGTTCGCCGAGCCCCACGCGGCGCTGGTCTGGGTCCTGTTACGCGACGAGCGGCGCTTCGGCCGCGCCGCCCGCCAGATGGCCGCCGTCTACGACATCGGCTGCCTCGCCTACTGGCTGGTGCCGACGGCGCCGCCCTGGTGGGCCTCGGAGAACCGCTACATGCGCCAGCCGGTCCGCCGGATCATGATCGAGGTCGGCGAGCGCTTCTGGGGGCGCGCCTGGCCGCGGATGTACGACTCGCTCGGCGGTAACCCCTGGGCGGCGATGCCGTCGCTTCATTTCGCGACCTCGCTGATGGCCGCGATCCTGCTCGCCGAGCAGGGGCCGGTCGCCGGCGCGCTCGGCTGGAGCTATGCGATGACGCTCGGCTTCGCCCTCGTCTACCTCGGCGAGCACTACGTCACCGACCTCCTTGCCGGCGCCGCGCTCGTCGCGATCGTCCGCCGCGGCGAGCCGTTGGCCGCGCCGGTCGCGGAGGCTCTCAGCGGGTTGGCCCAGCGCCTGGAGAGGATCGCCCAGGAGTAAGCGCCAGGCAGGTGGGTAGCATGCGCCACTTGGAGGGAGGTTCGGGATGACCGAGGCTGTGGACTCGCCGGCCCGTGGCTCGAGCGGCGGGCCGGGCGACGAGCACGAGTTCTCTTTCTTCGGCGACCGTCGCCGCCTGCTGCAGACGCTGCTCGTCGTCGTCGTCCTGATCGCGGCGATCTACGTCCTGCTGCCGAAGGTGATCGGCTTCGACGACGCCGTGGCGCGAATCGGCGACGGCGATCTCGGCTGGATCGGCATCGCGATCGCGATCAACCTCCTCGCCTTCTTCGCCTACGTCGCCCTCTTTCGCGGCGTCATCGGTGAGCGCGTCCTTCATCTCGAGTGGCGCGAGAGCTACCAGATCACGATGGCGGGCCTGGCGGCGACGCGGCTCTTCTCGGCCGGCGGCGCCGGTGGCATCGTCCTCACCTACTGGGCGCTGCGCAAAGCGGGGATGGAGCGCCGCCAGTCGGCCTGCCGCATGGTCGCCTTCCTGGTGCTTCTCTATTCGGTGTACCTGCTCTCGCTTCTGCTCGGTGGGGTGCTGCTGCGCACAGGCGTTCTCTCCGGCAGCGCTCCGGCCGGGCTGACAATCGTGCCGGCGGCGATCGCCGGGATCCTGATCGCGCTGCTGCTGGCGATCGCGCTGCTGCCGGCCGACTTCGAGGCGACGATCGGTCGTGTCAGCGGCGACACTCGCCGCGCCGGTATCGCTCGCCGGCTGGCGACCGTGCCGGCGACGCTCGCACAGGGGACGCGGACAGCGCTGGCCTTCGTCCGCCAGCCGTCGCAGGGAGGCCTCGCCATCATCGGCGCCGTCGGCTTCTGGGCCGCGAACATCGGCGTCCTCTGGGCGAGCTTCAAGGCCTACGGGGTCGCGGTGCCTCTCGGCGTCGTCATCCAGGGCTTCTTCGTCGGCATGGCGGCCAATCTGGTTCCATTCGCCCCCGGCGGCGTCGGCGCCGTCGACGCCGGGATGATCGGCGCCTTCGTCCTCTTTGGATTGCCGCACTCGAGTGTCTTCGCCGCCGTCTTCGCCTACCGCATCATCGCCTTCTGGCTGCCGATTCCGCCCGGCGCCATCGCCTTCCTCCAGCTGCGCAAGACTGTCCGTCGGTGGGAGGATGAGGGCCGCGAGCAGGAGGGAGAGGCCGCCGGCGCCACCGCCGAGCCCTCACTTCAGAAAGTAAAGTAAGCTGGCAGAGAGCGATATGACTGAGAACAGGATCGAGAACGTGATCATCGTCGGCGGCGGGCCGGCCGGCTTCACCTCGGCGCTCTACACGTCGCGGGCCGAGCTCGAGCCGCTCGTCATCGAGGGCTTTCACTGGGGCGGCCAGCTGCAGAACACGACCGAGGTCGAGAACTACCCTGGCTACCCCGAGGGGATCATGGGCCCGGAGATGATGACTCAGTTCCGCGCCCAGGCCGAGCGCTTCGGCACGCGTTTCATCACCGACGACGCCGACCGGGTCGAGCTGCGCGACGGCGGCATCCACAGCGTCTGGGTCGGCGATGACGAGTACCGCGCCCGCGCCGTGATCCTGGCGATGGGCGCCGAGCCGCGGCGACTCGGCGTTCCCGGCGAGATCGAGCTCGGCGGCCGCGGCGTCTCCACCTGCGGCGTCTGCGACGGCGCCTTCTTCAAGGGCAAGCAGGTCGCGGTGATCGGCGGCGGCGACTCGGCGATGGAGGACGCGATCTTCGTCGCCAAGTACGCCGACAAGCTGACGATCGTCCACCGGCGGGCCGACTTCAGGGCCTCGAAGATCATGTTCGATCGCGCCAGGGGGCTCGAGAACATCGAGCTGAAGACGCCGTTCGTCACCGAGGAGTTCATCCCCGAGGAGGGCGGCTCGCTGCAGAAGCTGCGGCTGCGCAACGCCGAGACCGGCGAGAGCGAGTGGATGGAGCTCGACGGGGCCTTCGTCGCGATCGGCCACATCCCCCAGTCCGATCTGGTCAAGGACCAGGTCGAGGTCGACGGCGAGGGCTACGTCGTTACCCGCGACGGCTCGACGCGAACGAATGTCGCCGGCGTCTTCGCCGTCGGCGATCTCGTCGACCACACCTACCGGCAGGCGGTCACCGCCGCCGGCACCGGCTGCATGGGCGCCCTCGACGCCGAGTGGTACCTGCGCGACACACCGCCGCCCGCCGAGGGCACGGCGCCGATCGCCAGCCCCGCCGAAGCCTCCGCCTAGCGGCCCTCGCTCGCAGCGCCGGCGCTAGAGTCCCGGCCAGCGGGCAGCGAGCCCGTGAATCGCGGCGCCCGTCGCCGCCGGACGAAGGAGCGAGAGCGAATGGCCGTCATCGAGAGCCCCGAGACGCTGGGGCTGAAGCCCTTCCACGAGTTCGACGCCGCCAACGAGACCTGGCCGCGCGGCGACCGCCCGGCCGCCATCCGCGAGGCCGCCGCCGAGTTCCGCGCCCGCTTCGCGATCGAGGAGAACCGCGTCAAGGCCGTGCGCACCGTCGACATCGCCGAGGCCGGCTACCCGATCGCCTACGCCTTCGGCGACGCCGTCCGCACCGCCAACCCGGCAAGCCGCGTGCTCGCCGCCCGCGCCGGCATCCTCGGGCCCTTCGTCAACATCCTCAACCGGCTGATTGTCGTCCAGTACGAGGACTTCGACGGCGACGAGCGCACCTTCGTCTACGAGCCGACGGTCACCGAGGGCCCGGCCGAGGCGCCGTTCTACGAGTACCTGCTCAGCCGCTACGGCGAGTTCCTCTCCTACAAGGTCCTGGCGAAGATCTACAGCACGGTGCCGCAGGCGCTGGCCAAGGCCGGCGTCAGCGCCGAGCAGGTCGACTTCATCAGCTTCGACCACCTCCACGTCCAGGACGCCCGCTTCGTCCTCGGCACGACCGAGCCGTTTGGCGATCAGCCCTCGCTGCCGCCGATCTTCCCCAACGCGAAGATGGTGATCCAGCGCAAGGAGTGGGACACATTCGCCTCGCTGCACCCGATGCAGTGGGCCTGGTACGTCGAGGACGGAATCAAGGGCATTCCCGAGGAGAACGTCGTCCTCGTCGAGGGCGATGTCGAGCTCGGCAGGGGCCTGGCGCTCGTCGCCACCCCCGGCCACACCGACGGCAACCACTCGCTCTGCATCAACACGCCGGACGGCGTCTGGGTCTCCTCCGAGAACGGGGTCGCCGCCGACAACTGGCACCCGCACCTCTCGAAGATCCCCGGCGTCCGGCGCTTCGCCGAGGTCTTCGGCCGCGAGGTGATCCTCAACGCCAACACGCTCGAGGACTCGATCGACCAGTACGACTCGATGGTCAAGGAGAAGGCGCTGGCCGACCCGAACAGGACCGATCCGCGCTTCCTCAACGTCTTCCCGTCGTCGGAGCTGGTCGACTCGAAGACCCAGTGGCCGGTCGTGCCGACCTTTCATTACGGCGGCATCAACTACGGCGAGATGACCCGCTCGGCTTGAGCCCCAGGCAGGTCCCAGGCACGAGCCCTGGACGAATGGATGAGGCGGAAATCAGCTTCCTGTCACAGACTCGGAGCAAATCACGTTATTTTTAGGTAGGGAAGCGGAACCAACGGGACCATGGAGGTGCCTCAGATGAAGAGCAGGAAGCGGCAGCAGCTCAATCGCAGATCAGTCTTTGTCATCTCGGCGGCGCTCTTTGCCGCCGTCTTCGTCGGCCCGTCCGCGTGGGCGGCCGTCTTCCCACCCGACTACAAGCCGCCGATGCACGGGACCAACCCGCACGGCCAGGGCACCGTCGGCGTCGTCGACCTGGCACCAGATCCCGGCGGCCCCGGAAGCGATCCGAGCGGCGGCGTCAGCCCGGACCCCAGCACGCCCGGTGAGGATGTCGTCATCGGCCGCTCCAAGGGCGAGAAGGGCGCTGACGAGCACTATCACGGCTCGGTGACGCCGATCGCGATCTTCAGCCAGGGCCCACCCGCGGTGACCACCAACGAGGGTCAGACGAGCGACAGCCCGATCGATCCGCTGCAGAAGCAGCTGCTCGACGCGATCTGCTCCCAGTCGAGCGGGGGCGGCAACCCGTTCTGCATCACGTTGCTGAAGATGCATTCCGAAACGACCGCGACCGGATCGACGAACAGCTTCCAGCTGGCCGCGATCCAGCTCGGCGGCGGCTCGGCTCCGGGTGAGCTCGATGTGAGCGTGGCGGGCTCAAACGGCGACATCCACGACGTCGGCGATTGCCAGAACTCGCATGGCGATGCCCACGTGCTGAAGGCGTCCGGCAGGGGCCCGAGCAGCGGCAGCGTCGAGGCGTTCAGCTCGAGCTCTGATACGCATCAGTGCGCCGACGGCAGCAAGTCCCAAAGCAATCACTCGACCGCTCTGGATGCCAATGGAACCGCGCTGCCCGGGCCGTTCGCTCCATGCGGCAAGGACGGCCCCCCGACCCAACTGGCGGATGCCGCTCCCGTGGTCGGGGGCGTGTGCAACGCGAACGACTCGGTCCAGGGAACGACCGACGGCCGCGGCGTCCGCGAGGCGGCCAGCGCATTCGTCCTCGGCGTCGCTCCGAACGGCGCGGTCGCCAAGGTCACGCTCGGGGCGGCAGAGAGCGTTGCGCATCACGCTGTCGTTCCACAGGACCAAGACGGGGACGGCGTGCTGGGCTCTGCGGATCACTGCCCGACGGTTGCAGGGCCGGCCTCAAACGACGGTTGCCCCGTCGCGAACGTCAAGATCCCCAACACCAAGATCAGCGGACCGAAGACGACGCACAGCCGCCGTCCAATGTTCAAGCTCGGCTCCACGGTCAGTGGCTCGACGTTCCAGTGCAAGCTGGACAGCGGCAAGTACCGCAGCTGCGCGTCCAAGTTCAAGCCGAGCGGCTCGCTGAAGCCCGGGAAGCACACGCTGAAGGCCATCGCCAGCGCCAACGGCAAGAAGGACAAGACCCCGGCGACGTTCACCTTCAAGGTCGTCAAGTAAGCAGCAGGCCGGCACCAGGGCGGCGCTAGCCTCGCGCGAGATCGCGCAGGCTGGCGCCGCTCGCGGCTGCCCGACGCCGAGCCCGGCGTCACTCCGCTTCACCGTCGTTAAATAAGGCTTATGCCCGGCAGCCGCACCCGGCGCGTCAGCAATCGGCGAGGCCAGCAGGGGCAAGAGCCCGGTAAAGCACCAAGTTCATCACCCGCAGCGAGCAATCGACCGATAGGAGACGAACTAACGCCTAGGGCTGTCTGATGGCGTCCTTAGGCGTCGTCGTGCCTGGGATCAGTCGGTTTCGTCACGTCTTCGGTGAGGGATGCCCACAAGCAGCTCCGTCGGCGCTATACCCAAACCGTCCGCTACCCGGCAAATCGTGGCCAGTCTTGGGTCTCGAGTTCCCCGCTCCAAGCGGCCGATTTCGCTCGGGTCGAGGTCGGAGTCGAAGGCGAGCCTTTCCTGCGACAGTCCTAATCTGTTCCGGTGTTTCCGGAGGTTCTGACCAAACTGCTGACGGGGCTCGGGCATCGCGGAGTATCGTCGGGCCAGGAGTCTTTGTCCTCAAGGGCCAATAGCTCCTGGGATCTGCTAGGCTCTCGCCCCCGCGACCACACTTAGGAGAAGGGGAGACGCGTTTTGAAGGCTCTATCGATGCGACTTGTTGGCTACGGACATCTGGTGACGGGACCACCCCGACCACGCCGCAGCCTCAAAATCGTAGGTGCGGTTTGGATCCTGAGCTTGATTCAGCTCTCCTTCGCGGGTAGTGCCTCTGCGACCTGGACAGTCGAGAGCTCGGGGACGTCGAACCACTTGCACGGTGTCTCCTGCCCTAGCACCTCAACATGTTTCGCGGTTGGCGGTGCTGGCACGATTCGCAAGACGACCAATGGCGGCTCCACATGGTCAAGTCAGAGTTCAGGCACCTCAAACATCCTCTGGGGAGTTTCCTGTCCAACGATCTCCAGCTGTATCTCAGTTGGCGCTTCAGGGACAATCGTGGCTACAACCAATGGTGGCTCGACATGGTCGAGTCAGAGTTCCGGAACGTCGGATGAGCTCCGAGCAGTCGCGTGTCCGAGCGTCTTGAGTTGCTTCGCCGTGGGAGGGTCATACCCCGCGGGAAAAATCGTTGCCACCACCAATGGGGGCTCAACATGGTCGAGCCAAGGGTCAGGCTCCCTGAGCCTTTTTTACGACGTTTCCTGTCCGACGACGGCTACGTGTGTCGCCGTTGGTATTTCTGGAACGGTTCTGGCCACGACCAATGCCGGCACAGCGTGGTCTAGTCAAACGTCGGGAACGTCGAGTGATCTCCAGGCAGTGTCGTGTCCGACAACTATGAGCTGCTTCGCTGTGGGTGTATCCGGGATGACGGTAGCAACCACAAATGGTGGCGCAACATGGTCTAGTCAGACATCAGGCGCTTCGTGGGCACTCCACGGCTTGTCGTGCCCCTTGCCCTCAAACTGCCTCGCCGTCGGCGACTCGGCTACGGCTGAAATGACAACTAACGGTGGCTCGACCTGGGCCGGGGAATACACCGGTTCACCGAACATCCTCTATGACGCGTCTTGTCCGACCGCTGCTCAGTGTTGGGCCGTTGGATACAACGGAGCAATCGTAGCCTATTCGGATACGTATCCGCCCGATACCACAATTGACTCCGGTCCAGCAGACGCCAGTATTCAAGGATCAAGCGCCGCAACCTTTACCTACCATTCGACCGACCCTGGGTCTACCTTTGCATGCGCACTAGACACCGGCGCCTTTGGCCCGTGTGCGGCCACCGGCAGGTCCTATACCAGTCTGAGCGATGGTCCGCACAGCTTTCAGGTACAGGCGACAGATGCCGGTGGTAACACGGATGGCACCCCAGCTCGTCGAACGTGGATAGTGAACGCGGCTGATCGCACATCCCCTGACACGGTCATTGACTCCGGTCCAACCGACGGCAGCGTCCAGATCTCTAGTAACGCAGCATTTACATATCACTCGACGGAGTCGGGATCGACTTTCCAATGTAGCCTTGACACAAGCGGGTTCGCCGCCTGCCCATCCACTGGCAAGTCCTACTCTGGGCTGGCGACTGGCTCCCACACCTTCGCGGTGAGGGCGATCGACGCCGCCGGAAACACTGATCCTGCGCCAGCAGAGCGAACCTGGATCATCAACACAACTGGCGACGTGCTCCCGCCGGATACGGCGATTGACAACGGTCCCGGCAACGGAAGCGTCCAGAGCTCGGGCGGCGCCAGCTTCACGTATCACTCGACCGAATCAGGCTCGACGTTCGCCTGTGCGCTGGACGGGGCGTCATTCTCCTCGTGCTCGTCGAGCGGGCAGTCGTACTCCGGCCTCTCCGATGGCTCCCACACATTCCTTGTGCGTGCGACCGACTCGGCTGGGAATACCGACGCGACTCCTGACGAGCGCACATGGGTCGTGAAGAGTGCGGGTGGCGGTTCCAGCGGCCCCTCGAGCGAGTGTGATGCAGCGCCGCACACGACCGCATTCGACGGTTACGTCGCCACGGCCTACGCCAAGCTGTTGGCCAAGCAGCCGGACCCGCAGACGACGAAGGTCTGCTTCCGTCTGGATGGCGGCTCGCCCGCCTATGTCGGCGGCAGCCTGACTATCTCTGGGGGGGGTGCATCCGGCGGGATCCCGACGACAGACACGAATTCGGGTGCTTGTGAGGCGAGTGGACATTTGTCTCCGATTCCTGACGAGCACGGCAATCTTGCCGGCTCGCCGTATGACATCGACACGCGAGTCATGTCGGACGAGGTCTGGGTCTGCCTCGACTACCTCAGCGTCCACGAACGGGTGATCGTCCCGGTACCGGGCGTCGGCATACCGCAGGTGATTCCGGCGACCGACAACCCGCCGGTGGCGGCTCCAGCGCCGAAGCCGGGTCCCAGCGGCTACCCGTCGGCTGTCTGCCAGAACAATGCCGGCCCGCGGCTGGCCAATGCCGACATCGGCCCGACCCATCTCTGGTGGTATGCGTACCAGCCGAGTCCGAGCAAGATCGACCTCTGCGTTCGTGCGGGGGACCCCTCGAACGCGAGCGATCCGGCCAACGTGGGCGGCGTGCTCGAGGTCGACGCGACCGGCTCGCCAGGCACGCTGCCACTACCCCAGCTGGTGAGCAACACCAGCGGCTGCACGTTCCCGGTGTTCAGCACCAGTACGCCGAACTTCTCGCTTGACGCCAGCCCGCCTGGCGCAGTCCCGGTTTCAATCTGTGTCACGGTCGGCTCGATCGTCCAGCGGGTCACGATCGATCCGGGCTCGGGCAACCTCGTTCCCCCGACGATTCGCTGGACCCCCGATCCCGGCACGCCCGGTGGCTCGCAGCACATCCCTTAGGCGCAGCCGCCGGACCCTTAGAGCTTTACGAGTTCTCGGCTTGCGTCCGCGGCGGATCTAGCCCGGCAGGGCCTCCTTCTCATGCGCCGGGGAGCGGCAGGCACGAGGCACCCGACCAAATCGAGCCACTGCCATGAGCGAGATCATCAAGGTCCACGACGTTCAGCCGCTTGGTGGTTTCTCGATCCGTGCGACCTTCTCGGACGGTGCGGTGAAGGAGATCGACCTTGGTGAGGTGCTCGCGGGCGGCGGTGTCTTCGCGCCGATCTACGAGAACCGCGAGATCTTCGAGCAGGTTCGGGTCAACCCCGAGACCCAGACCGTCGAGTGGCCCGGAGGAGTCGATCTGGATCCCGAGGTCCTCTACGGGCGCTTCGAGCCAGCGTCCGGCGCCCGTATGGAGCGCCGCACCATCAAGCAGCCGGTGACCGCTTAGGAGCCCTAGCCTCGCGCGATATCGCGCAGGCTGGTGCCGCTCTCGGCTGCCCGTCGCAACAGCGGCGCGGGGCGGTAGGCCTCGCCGCGCAGCGCCCGCTGCTCGTCGAGCAGCTCGACGACCGAGCGGAGGTCGAGGCGCTCGCTCCACTCGACCGGTCCCAGCGGCCAGTTGAAGCCCAGGCGCATCGCCGTGTCGGCGTCTTCGGCCGAGCCGACGCCGGCCTCGAGCGCAAAGGCTGCCTCGTTGACGATCTGGGTCGAGATTCGGCCGAGGATCGCCGGCGCAGCAGCCCCGGCGACGTCGGCGAGCTCGTCGTCGTCGACGATCGGCCGCGCGGTGTCGAGGTCGGGGTCCGGCGGGCGGTGCGGGCCCGCCGAGTAGTCGTAGTAGCCGCGCCCCGACTTGCGGCCGTGATGACCAGAGGCCGCCATGCGGGCCTGGATCGGATGGGGGCGCCAGCGGGGCTCGTGGAAGCTCTGCTCGTAGAACGACTTCGCCACCTCGAAGCCGACGTCGATGCCGACGAGGTCCATCAGCTCAAACGGGCCCATGCGGAAGCCGCCGCCGACGCGGCAGACGCGGTCGATCGTCTCGACGTCGGCGACCCCCTCGCCGAGCAGCCGCAGCGCCTCGAGCGTGAATGGCCGCGCCAGGCGGTTGGCGAGGAAGCCGGGGCCGTCGGCGGCGCGGATCGGCGTCCGGTCCATCTTCGCCGCCACCTCCTCGGCGCTCGCCAGCGTCGCCTCCGAGGTGTCGGGCGCGGCGACGATCTCGACGAGCTTCATCAGTGGCGGCGGGTTGAAGAAGTGCATGCCGCAGATCCGCTCGGGCCGCGGCGCCGCGCTTGCCATCGCCGCGACCAGCAGCGACGAGGTGTTGGTCGCCAGGATCGCCTCCTCCCCGCAGACGTCAGCGAGGCTGGCGAAGAGGGCCCGCTTGATCTCGAGGTCCTCGGGAGCAGCCTCGATCAGCAGTTGGCAGCCGGCGAGGTCGGCGGCGCGCTCGCATACCCAGAGCCTGTCGAGCGCCGCCTCGGCGTCCTCGGAGCTCCAGCGGCCGCGCTCGGCGCCCTTCGTCAGCCCGTCGCGAATCGCCTGGGCCCCGGCGGCCCGCGCTCGTTGGATCGGGTCGTAGAGATAGGCCTCGAAGCCGCCGAGGCAGGCAAGCTGGGCGATGCCGGCGCCCATCGTCCCGGCGCCGGCGATGCCGATCCGCTTCAGGCTCATGCTCAGCGCCCCTTGAACTCGGGCCGGCGCTTCTCGATGAACGCCTCCATGCCCTCGATCCGGTCCTCGGTCGCCATCGACAGCTCGTAGAGGCGGCGCTCCATCTCGAGGCCGGCGCCCAGCGTCGTCTCGCTTGCCGCCTGCACGGCCTGCTTTGCCAGCCGCACGGCGATCGGCGGCCGCCGCGCGATCACCGCCGCCAGCTCCAGCGCCTTGTCGAGCCACTCGGCCTTCGAGGCAACGGTGTTGACGATCCCCATCCGCTGGGCCTCCTCGGCGCTGACCCGCCGTCCGGTCAGCACGAGCTCCATCGCCCGCTGCTTGCCGACCAGCCGGGCCAGATTCTGCGTGCCGCCGGCGCCGGGGATGATCCCGAGGGTTATCTCGGGCTGACCGAACTCGGCCGTCTCCGAGGCGACGATCATGTCGCAGATCAGCGCCAGCTCGCAGCCGCCCCCCAGGGCGAAGCCGGAGACGGCGGCGATCAGCGGGGTCCGGCAGGCGGCGATGCGCTTCCAGTAAGCGGAGGTGGGGTGGACGAGCGTCTCCTGGAAGCTACGCTCGCGCATCGCCTTGATGTCGGCGCCGGCGGCGAAGACCTCGTCGGAGCCGGCGATGACGATGCAGCGAGCCTCCTCGTCGGCGTCGAAGGACTCGACCGCGCTCGCCAGCTCCTCCATCAGCTGGGGGGAGAGCGCGTTGCGCGCGTCCGGTCGATCAAGCCGGCAGAGCGCTACCCGGTCGGTGAGCGATGTCGTGACCTGCTGGCCCATCGACTCGGCTTGCCCCGGCCGTCTACTTCTCGGCTTCCATCGGCGTCATCGCGTTGATGCCGGTGGCGTCGCGGCCGATGATCAGCTTTTGGATCTGCGACGTCCCTTCATAGAGGGTGGTGACGCGGGCGTCGCGGAGATAGCGCTCGACCGGGTAGTCGTCGACATAGCCGGAGCCGCCGTGGACCTGGATCGCGGCGTTGGCGCACTCGACCGCGGCCTCGGTCGCGTAGAGCTTGGCGATCGAGGTCTCGACCGTGCTCGGCTTGCCCTCGTCCTTCAGCAGGCCGGCGCGCAGAACCAGCATCCGGCCGGCGTCGCGCTTGACGATCATGTCGGCGATCATCTCCTGGACCAGCTGGAAGCGGGCGAGGGGAACGCCGAACTGGCGGCGGTTGGTCGAGTACTCGACCGAGGCCTCGACGCAGCCGTCGCAGATGCCGACACAGCCCGAGGCGACCGAGTAGCGACCGGAGTCGAGCGCGCTCATCGCGACCTTGAAGCCGTCGCCGATCTCGCCCAGCAGCGCCTCCTCGCCGACCTCGACCTCGTCGAGCGAGATCGAGGCGGTGTCCGAGGCCCGCAGGCCGAGCTTGCCGTGGATCTCCTGGGTTGCGAACCCATCGCTGGCCGTAGGCACGAGAAAGCAGGCGAGGCCGCGATGCTTCAGCTCGGGGTCGGTCTGGGCGAAGATCAGCGCCACCTCGGCGACGTTGCCGAGCGAGATCCACATCTTCTGGCCCGAGATCGACCAGCCGCCGTCGGTCCGCTTGGCACGGGTTCTGAGGTTCGCGGCGTCCGAGCCGGTGTCGGGCTCGGTCAGCCCAAAGCAGCCAAGCGCCTCGCCCGAGCACAGGCGCGGCAGCCACTGGCGCTTCTGCTCCTCGCTGCCCCAGCGCTCGATCGAGCCGCAGACGAGCGAGGTCTGGACCGAGACCACGGTCCGGGCCGAGGAGTCGGCGCGGCCGATCTGCTCGACGATCAGCCCATAGCCGACGTAGTCGAGGCCACGGCCGCCGTATTCCTCGGCGACGGGGGCGCCCAGATAGCCGACCTCGCCGAGCTTGCGCGCCAGCTCCCCGTCGAAACGGGCCGCGCGGTCGTTCTCGCGGGCCCTGGGGATGATCTCGCCGTCGGCGAACTGGCGCGCCGTCTCGGCGATCAGCTGCTGCTCGTCTGTCAGGTTCAGGTCCACGCTCAGCTGGGCGCCGTCATCGACTCGAGGGCCTCGTCACGGGCTCGGGCGAACGCTACCTTGGCCTCCTCGGTCCGGGACCCAGGCAACTGCGGCAGCTCGCGCCCGTCGATCGCCGCAATCGGCTGGACCTCGCGCGTCGTCGAGGCGAGGAAGGCCTCGCCGGCGCTGCGGAAGTCCTCGACGGGCCAGGTGCCCTCCTCGACGTCCAACTCCTCGACGATGCGCGCCCGGGTGATCGACTCGAGCACGCCGGCGTCGAGTGACGAGGTCCTCAGCCCGCCCTGGGCCGAGACCCAGAACACGGCGGACGTGGGCGCCTCGAGGACGATGCCGTCGGGGGTGACGAGGATCGCCTCGTCGGCGCCCCGGGCGAGCGCCAGGCGCGTCGCCTCCATGTTCGCGGCGTAGGAAAGAGATTTGACGCCATTGAGGATCACGCTCGGCGCGTAGGGGATTGTCGCGACCCGCACCGACTCGGGGCGTGGCGGCAGCGGCTCGGTGAGGGCGAGCCGGCGGCCGCCGCGAGTGACGACGAGGCGGAGCTGGCCGTCAACGGCGCCGAACTGGCCGAGGAGGGCCTCGATCTCACTCGCCAGAGCATCGACGTCAACCGCCAGCTCGATCACCGCCGCCGAGCCCTGCAGCCGGCGCAGGTGCTCGTCGAGGGCGTAGGGCCGCCCTTTGTAGAGGCGGATCACCTCGAACACGCCGTCGCCACGGAGGAGGCCGTCGTCGGCCACCGGGATCCGTGCCTCCGCAGTCGTGGAGATCGCGCCGTCGATACTCGCCAGTTGGGGGGTCGCCATCGCGGCGAGGCTATACAACGCCGCCCGACCGTCGCGTCGCGCCGCCCGACCGACTAACCTGTCCGCCGCTGGACCGTTTCTCCTACCCGATCCCGGGTAGGCGGACGGAGTAGGGCAGATACCCGAAACAGAGGTCCTGGGTATCTGCTAGAAATTCGCTCCAGTTCGCGGCGACCTTAACGTCGTGTTCCGGAAAGCAACGGATGTACGAGAAACCCCGTTACGGAATCCACAGCCAGGAGGAAATCCGCCCCATGAGTCGTCGCCATTCCAGCCGCCGCACCGCCTTCGTCAGCCTTGCGGTTGCGCTTGGCGTGCTTCTCGCCGCGCCGGCTTTCTCCTTCGGAAATCTCGTCACCGACCTCGTCGGCCAGCCAGGTGGCTCGTCGACGCCACCACCTTCGGGCCCGCCTTCCTCCGCACCCGCCGACGACCCAACCACCCAGGCCGGCACGCCGCCTGACTACGTGCCGCCGATGCACGGCACCAACCCCCACGGTCAGGGCACCGCGGGCACGGTCGATCTCGGCACCGCCGCCGC
>JAWVFK010000012.1:0-75625 GCA_033856175.1 Solirubrobacterales bacterium
CTCCCGTTCCCCCGGCACCACCCCTGGGCGCCAACCTGACCCCGACCGCTCCGCCTGCGGTGCCGCTGCCGCCTTCTAACTCGACTCCCACGCTCAACCTCTTCACCTCGCCGACCTCGATCAGCGTTGCTCCCTCGCTCTCGCTCTTCCCACCGGCGCCGCCGGTGATCAATGTGGCGCCGCCTACTCCGGCGCGGCCGAGGCAGGAGGCCAAGAAGGCTGCGGTTCAGAGCTCGGGGTCGGAGAACGACAGCCCCTCGGATGCCGGCGTTGACCTCGCTCAGGGCCCGCCGACCCCCGAGGGCTCCTCGACCTCCTCGATGACCAGGAACGAAAACGCCTCGACACGCCGCGACCGCGTCACGCCCGCCCAGTCGTTCACGCCGCTGGGCCATCAGAACCAGCCTTCGGCCTGGGCCCGCGACCTCCAGTGGGGCGGAGGCCTGACCCTGATGGCCCTGGTTCTCGCCTTCGGCTGGATCACCGTCCGCCCAACACCACGCCGCAGAGAGCCCGAGGTCCCCGCACCAGCGCGAGCCACCGCTCGCCACTGGGACCGCCGCCGCTAACCGACCGAGGTCCCCCGCACCAGCCCCGGCGTCACCGCGCCGCCGGTCGGGTCGCGATCGGGGTGATCGCGGTCCACGAAGCGCTTGATCCCGGCGGCCATCTCCGTCGTCTCGAGCAGCTTGTTGAAGCACTGGGCCTCAATCCGCAGCCCCTCCTCGAGCGGCCGGCCAAAGCCGCGCACGGCCGCCTCCTTGTCGGTCTCGATCGCCGGCTGGGGCAGCGCCGCGATCTCGGCCGCCAGCGCCAGCGCGCGCTCGACGCAGCCGCCGCTCGGCGTCACCTCGTTGACGAGGCCGATCCGCTCCGCCTCGGCGGCGTCGATGACGCGGCCGGTGATGATCAGCTCCATCGCCCGGCCCATGCCGACGATTCGCGGCAGCCGCTGGGTGCCGCCGTCGCCGAGGCCGACGTTCCAGCGGCGGCAGGTCACGCCGAAGCTGGCGTGCTCGTCGGCGATCCGGATGTCGGCCCAGCAGGCCCACTCGAGGCCGCCGGCGTAGGCGACGCCGTTGACGGCGGCGATGACGGGCTTGTAGACGTCGGTCCAGCGCGAGGGGCCGATGATCCCGTCGCGCTCGCCGCGGTTGTGGGCCTCGATCTCCTCGGGCGTCCATTCGATCAGCGGCTCCTCACCCTCGTCGGCTCCGCCGAAGCCGGCCGCGGCTGCCTTCAGATCGGCCCCGGCGCAGAATGCCCGGTCGCCGGCGCCGGTCAGCACCGCGACCCGCTGCTCGTCGTCGTCGCGAAAGCGCCCCCAGGCGTCGACCAGCTCGCGCGAGACGACCGGGCCGATCGCATTCATCCGCTCGGGCCGGTCGATCGTGATCAGCGTCACCGGGCCGTGCTGCTCGTATCGAAGCTGCTCGTACATCGTTTCCTCCGTCGTCGGGGCGGGTAGGCGCTTTGGATCCTATGGAGAGCCGGCTAAGCTGCTCGCGAGGGATGCGCAAGGGACGCTGCATCGTCGCGATCACGGGGGTGATCGCAGCCGCATCGGTCTCCGCATTGAGCGGGCCGGCGGCGGCGTGGGCTGACACCGCGACGCCGTGGCAGGTCGGCGCCGCCACCGTCGACACGACGCCCCAGCTCTTCGACGCGACCCAGGACGCGATCGACTTCCCGCCGATCGACCCCGATCCGGCCGGCGGCGGCGGACCGATGCTCTGCCCGCGCGAGATCTTCAACGGACCCCGTGTCTGGCGCTTCGAGGAGCCCTATATCGACGGCGACGGCTCGGGCGATTTCAACTACCCGGTCAGCGGCGACCCCGGCACGGCGCCGGTACCCGAGCCCTTCTGCGACTACAACCACAACCATCGCTGGGACGGCATGTACCTCTCCGGCGGCGCCAACCACCACGCCGTGCCCTCGCCGCACCCGATCCCCGGCTACAACGGCCCCGCCCACGACCCCTCCGACGCCCGCGCCGTCGCGATCACCGGCGACAACGGCAAGACCGACGTCATCGTCTCCGTCGTCGCCCAGGGGATCTTCGAGAACTACATCCGCGAGGCGCGCGACCAGGCGAAGGCGGCGGCGATCGGCAGCGGCCTGCACCCGAACTGCGGCCACATCGACGAGATGGTCGTCAGCTCTAACCACAACGAGAGCTCGCCCGACACGATCGGCATCTACGGCGCCCCGACCGACCCGACCGACAACTTCGGCATCAACTCGAGCATCGACGAGTACTACATGGACTACCTCGTCGGCCGCATCGCCAAGGCCGCGCTCGATGCCTGCGACGCCCGCCAGCCGGCGTCGCTGCGCGAGCACGAGATGCCGGTGCCGGCGGGGCTCAAGCAGGAGATTCACAACTTCCCCACGGTCGATGACGAGACCCACAAGACGCCGCTGGCGACCGATCCCAAGGTGCGGCTGCTGCAGGCTCGCGACGCCTCGGGCCAGCCGATCCTGACGATGATGAACCTCGCCGACCACAACCAGGACATCGGCCAGTCCGACACCTTCGAGGAGAGCCACACGATCAGCGCCGACTGGCCCGGCTACTTCCACCGCCGCCTCGAGCACGACCTCGGCGGCAAGGCGATGTTCCTCGCCGCCGACATCGGCTCGATGGAGGACCTGATCACCGAGCCATCGCTGCCCGACCCGCCCTGCAACAGCGGCGGCAACGGCTGCTACGCCCAGGTCGAGGCGACCGGCACCAAGATCGCCGACGAGGTCGCCGCGGCGATCGGCAAGGCGACGCCGCTGGCGCCGGGGCCGGTCACGGGCCAGCGGACCGAGTTCTGCGCGCCGCTGGAGAACAACCTCTTCCGCGCCGCCGCCGCGGCCGGGCTCTTCGGCGAGCGCCAGGGATTCACCGAGGTCGGCGGCCAGTGCCTGCCGACCGGGGCGCTGGATGCGGGCACGGCGACCAGCGTCCGCAGCTCGGTCGCCGTCCTCGGCATCGGGCCCGACCTCCAGTTCCTGGCCGCCCCCGGCGAGGCCTTCCCGGCGCTGATGCTCGGCACCCCCTGGGGCGCCGAGGACGCCAGCTGCCCCGGCCGCCCCAACCCGCCGGTGCCGACCTGGCACGCCAGCGCCAAGCACCGTTTCCAGATCGGCCTAGCCGACGACCTGATCGGCTACCTGAAGCCGGGCTGGTCCTTCGCCGACGACCCCGGCATCTTCGTCAACGACCCGACGAGCGGCAACTTCGACAACTGCGACCGCTCCGCCGACGAGGCCAAGGGCCACCACCACACGCTCGAGAGCGAGGGCGTCGGGCCGACCGCTTCGAACAAGGTCGCCCAGCTGCTGACCGATCTGCTCAACCAGACGCCCGATCCCGCCGCCGAGATCCGTCTCGGCCGCTACATCCTGCCCGACGGCAGCCTCTCGCACCGGCCAAAGGACACGCCCGAGAGCGGCAAGCCCGAGGCCGTCGGCGTCTGGCTGGCCGAGCCGGGCGCGACCAGCCTCAATGACCCGACCAAGGGGACGATCGTCGCAACCTCGGCGGTCGGCGCCTTCGGCACTCGCAAGCCGGACGCGACCGGCGAGTTCATCGACTTCGACGGCGCGCCCCAGCCGGCGCCCGACTACACGACACGCGGCATGCTCGTGCGCTCGAGCGGTGGCGGCGTCAGCAAGCGCTACTACGTCGATGTCTTCCCGGCGCTGACGACGGCGAACCTGGATGCGGCGAAGCCGCCGCCAGCGCCCCCGCCACCGCCCTGCAGCGACACCCTCGCCCCGCAGACGACGATCCGCCGCGCCTATGGCGGTAGCCGTCACGTCAAGGTCCGCGGCGTCTCGGCCGACCACGGCTGCGCCCATCTCGAGCGCGTGTACGTCTCGGTGGCCAAGCTCAGCGGCGGCCGCTGCCGCTTCCTGCGGGCCGACGGATCGCTGACCGGCCGTCGCAGCTGCTCCAGCCCAGTCCAGCTCTTGGCCGACGGCCGCTCGAGCTGGAGCAAGTCGATCGCCAGCGCCGGCCTGCCGAGCGGCGGCTACCGGGCCCAGGCGCTCGCCCGAGACTCCGCCGGCAACCGCGAACGGCCCTCGTCCGCCAACACCGAGGCCTTCAGGATCCGCTAGCGCCCGCTTCGCTTCGAGCTTTTAAGCTCTGCTGGTCGTGAGGCGAACTCGATCGACGACGCTGGCGCTCGCCGCCGTGGCCCTGGGCGGCATCGGCGGTGCCGCCGCCCTCGCCGCGCCGGTCCCGCCGGCGCCGATCCCCAACACCCCGGGAGCGACCGCCGCCGAGTTCACCGGCAAGCCGGCGCGCCCGGATCCCGTGGCGATGCCGGCGGTGCCGCGTCATCCCTACATGGCGCGCAACGGCCTCAGCAACACCCACGACGACGCCTACCAGTCCGACACCTACCGCTGGCGCGGCCCGCTGGGCCGCTCGACCGTCGTCAGCTCGACCGAGAACGTCCACGAGTGCGGCACGCTGACCTTCGACAGCCAGGGCCGGCTGGTTACCGTCTGCGTCGGCGTCGCGGCGCCGTTTCTCGCCATGGTCGACCCCAACGACCTCTCGCTGCTGGCCGAGATGCCGCTGCCGCCGCGGACCAATGTCGGCCCGGACTTCACGACCGACTTCTCCGGCGGCGGCTACTTCTATCTCGACCACTACGACCGCGCAGTCGTGCCGACGACGACCCGCCATCTGCTCGTCATCAGCGAGACCGACGGCCCGGCCGGCCCCGGCTTTCAGACCCAGAAGGACTTCGACGTCTCCGGCGCGGTGCCGATCGGCGACGGCATCGTCTCGGCGCTGCCCGACTGGCGCGGCCGCATCTGGTTCGTCTCCAAGAAGGGCGTCGTCGGCAACGTCGACCCGAACACGCTCGCCGTCAGCTCGGTCGACCTCGGCTCGCCGATAGGCAACTCGTTCGCCGTCGACGAGGAGGGCGGCGTCTACGTCGTCAGCGACGCGCAGCTCTACCGCTTCGAGGCCGGCGCC
Organism: Solirubrobacterales bacterium; assembly: GCA_033856175.1. GTDB lineage: Bacteria > Actinomycetota > Thermoleophilia > Solirubrobacterales > 70-9 > JAWVFK01. The sequence continues at coordinate 4,991 of JAWVFK010000012.1, forward strand.
GGCGGGGCGCCGCGGGTGATCTGGCGCCATCGCTACCCCAACATCGGCCAGAAGAAGCCAGGCCAGACCGAGATCGGGTCGGGGACGACGCCGACGCTGATGGGCCAGCGGTTCGTCGCGATCACCGACAACGCCGATCCGATGAACGTGATGGTCTTTCGCCGCGGCCGTCACGTCCGCCGCGGCCGCCGGGTCCTCTGCAGCGCGCCGGTCTTCGCCAAGGGCGCCAGCGACACCGACCAGTCGCTGATCGGCACCGACACGGCGATGATCGTCGAGAACAACTACGGCTATACCGGGGTCGCCAAGACCAACGGCGGCGGCGTCACCTCGCCCGGGCTCGAGCGCGTCGACATCGTCGGCCGCGGCCACGGCCGCTATGCCTGTCGCAAGGTCTGGCACTCGAGCGAGCGTGCCCCCTCGGTCGTGCCCAAGCTCTCGCTGGCGGCCGGCCTCGTCTACACCTACACCAAGCCACCCGACCCCGAGAACGACGACGCCTGGTACCTGACGGCGCTCGACTTCGACACCGGCAGGACCGTCTACAGGCGGCTCTCAGGCACCGGCCTCGGCCACAACAACCACTACGCGCCGATCATCCTCGCGGCGACGGGCGACGCCTACGTCGCGACCTTCGGCGGCATCGTCCGCTTCCACGACACGCGCTAACCGGCGACTGTGATCGTCCCCCTCATGCCCATGCTCTTGTGGTTGGCGATCGGGCAGTACCAGGTGTAGGTGCCCGGCTTGGTCAGCTTCGCCTTCAGCACGGCGGACTGACCGGGCTGCAGCGGGCTGGCCAGGCGCTGCTCGCCGCCGGTCCCCGTGACTTCGAGCGAATGGACCGTCGCGCCGTCGTTGGAGACGTTGAACGTCACCGTGCCCGGCTTTACCGTCGGGTTCGACGGGCTGAGCTTGAAGTCGGTCTCCGAGACCTTGACCGAGCCGGCTGCGGCGCTGGTGCTGGTGGCGGCGGGCGCCGAGGTCGTCGATGCCGGCGTCGAGGTCGATGACCCGCTGCTGTCGTAGCTGTTGCCACCTCCGCAGCCAACGGCGGCGAGGGCGGCGATGCCGCCCAGTGCGAGTAGCTCCTTCTTCATCGGGGTGCCTTTCTCTCGGGGACAGATCTCATTCGAGCGGCGCTTCGTAGGTTCGGCCCCCGGCCCGCACGTCGACGGCCCGCGCATCGGATGGGCTGACGGCGGCGGTCAGCACGGCGGCGTTGCTGCCACCGTTCTCGAAGTAGCGGAAGGATCCAGCGGCGACATGCGAGCCGTCGGCCTTGCGAACGAAGACCGTGCAGCGGGTGCCGGGCGAGATGCCCTCGACGTGCAGGCGGACCTCACTGCCGAACTCGTGCGAGGCCAGCGTGCCGCGCATCTGAACGCCGGCCGGAAGCGAGCGGAAGGCGAGTCGCTGGGCGCTGGCGCTCCCCCCGTCGTTGCCGATGACGAGCAGCGCCGCAGCCGCGAGGACCGCAAGCGAAGCGGTCGCCGTCGCGAGGCGGAATCCCAGCCGCCGGCGCGAACGGCGCCGGGCGAGCCTCGCCTCCGCGGCCAGCCGCCTGGTCACGCGGCCACCGAGGCCGGATGGCGGCGCTGGGCGTGCACCGAGGCGCTCGACGTCGGCAAGCGGCAGCAGCTCGGCCAGCGGCTGCAGCGCCTCGACCTCGAGGCGGCAGTCCCGGCAGCCCTCGAGGTGGGCGCGCAGGCCGGCCGCATCGGCTCCCGTCAGGCGGCCGAGGATGAGGGCGCCGATCTCCTCGCGCCAGGCGCGGCAGGGGTCAGCCGTCATAGCCCATCTCCTCGAGCGAATTGCGCAGCGCCCGCAGGCCGTAGTAGACGCGGCTCTTGACCGTCCCCTCCGGCACGCCCAGCTCGGCGCCGACCTCGGCGTAGCTACGATCGCGGAAGTAGGTCTCGATCAGCGCCTGGCGATGGTGTTCGCCGATCCGCCGCAGCGCCTCCTCGACCTGCCAGCTCAGCAGCATCTCCTCGAGCGGCTCGTGGCCGATGTCGGGGACGTCGCCGCCGACGGTCGGCCGAGCCGCGCGCATCCGGCTGAGGTCGATGACGATGTTGCGCATGATCGCGAACAGCCACGTCCGCAGCGAGCCGATCTCCGGGTCGAAGCGCTCAGCCGCACGCCAGGCGCGGACGAACGTCTCCTGGACCGCTTCCTCGGCCAACCCGGCGTCGTTGAGCGAGCGCACCGCGAAGCCGTAGAGCTCACCGCCGTGGGCGTTGTAGGCCTCGCGCATGTCCTCGAGGGCGGGCTCGCTCACGTTGGGTGATACGTGCGCGACCTCGCCCTCGTTCAAACCAGATACTGCGAACGTCGCCTGCACGGTGGCGACGTACACGCCCCGAGCCGGGTCGGCTCGAGTATGCCCCGACCAGCCGCCGGCGCCCTCCGTGGCGCTGACTGGCCGGCCGTGCAGGCCGTGCCGCCGGGAGCTCTAGCGCTCCCGGCTCGTTTGCGCCGCTGTCAGGTGAGCTTGCCGATCTTGAAGATCTTGGTCCCGCAATCTGGGCACGTGCCCTGGATCGCCGGACGGCCGTTCTTCATCGTCACCTGCTGGGGGTCCTTGATCTCGACCTTCTTACGTTCCTTCACGCAATATCCCTCAGGCATGGAGGCTCCTTTCGAGACTGTCGGGGTTTACGCACGAATACCCTCTTCGCACGCATGAACCACGCACGAACTTAGACCACCCTGCGGACAGCTAGGCGTGGCGCCTGCCTGAATGACGCAAATTAGGCACGTTTCGTGCCTGGACAGGCGCCGATCGGGCGTGTTGGCCGCCCTGTTGCTCTCTCGTTGCGCGCCTGGGCAGGCGTCGCTCAGCGCTTGCCGTTGCCCGGCCCGAAGGCGCCGCGCGGGTCGCGCAGGTAGGCCTTGATGCGCTCGATGTCGGCTGCCTGGGCGGCCAGCTGCTGGCGCAGATTGCCGCTGGCCGCCGGCGCGCCTGCCTGCCGCCGGCTCTCGGCCTTCAGCTGCGTCAAGGCCGTGTCGAGGCGATCCTGCACCTTCTGCTGCTCGCCGGTCAGCTGGCGCTGCAGCGAGGCGATCTGGGCGTTGAGCGCCTCGATGTCGGATTGCTTGGCGCCGCCGCCCTTGCCGGCGGCCACCGCCAGCGCGACGGCGGCAACGATCAGCGCGATCGCGGCGACGGCCTTCCAGACGTCGGCGGCGCCGCGGCGCGAGCCGACGCGGTCGATGCGCGCCTTGAGCCCGTCGATGCGGACGTGGATGTCGGAGAGCAGCTCCTCGACGAGCCCCTCGTCCCTGCGCTCCGGCGGCGGTGGTGCGCCTGTTGGCTTGCTCGCCTCGATCGCGCCAATCTAGAGGATCGGCTGGTCGTCCTGCCGGTCTTCGGCGCGGCCTCTACCATTGCCGATCCCGCCGCCCATCCCCACCTCAAGGAGACCAGCAGATGCCTGAAGCAGTGATCGTCGACGCGATTCGCACCCCGATCGGCCGTGCCTTCAAGGGCTCGCTGTCCCAGCTTCGCCCCGATGACATGGGCGCCTTCGTCGTCGACCAGCTGCTCGAGCGCAACCCCGACGTCGACCCGGCTCTCGTCGAGGACGTCATCTGCGGCTGCGGGCTGCCGCAGGGCCTGCAGGGCTTCAACATCGGCCGGATCATCGTCCTGCTCTCGGAGAAGCTCTCGCAGGAGACCAACGGCGTCACCGTCTCGCGCTACTGCGCCTCCAGCCTCGACGCGATCCGCCACGCCGGCAACGCGATCAAGGCCGGCGAGGGCGACGTCTACATCGCCGCTGGCGTCGAGTGGGTCAGCCGCTACAACGAGCGCCAGGAGGCAGCCGGGGTCAGCGACCAGAACGAGAAGCTGCAGGGCAACGACGGCCAGCCGAACGCCTACATCCAGATGGGCGACACGGCGGTCAACGTCGCCAAGAAATACGAGGTCAGCCGCGCCGACATGGACAAGTACGCGCAGCGCTCGCAGGAGCTGGCCGTCGCCGCCCAGGAGTCCGGCTACTTCGACCGCGAGATCGTCCCGGTCACGCTGCCCGACGGCACCGAGGTCAGCAAGGACGACGGCCCCCGGGCCAGCTCGTCGATCGAGAAGCTCGCCTCGCTGCCGGAGGCGTTCGAGGGCGGGGGAGGGGTCACCGCCGGCAACTCCTGCCCGCTCAACGACGGCGCCGCCGCGGTGCTGATGATGAGCGACACCAAGGCCACGGAGCTGGGGCTGACGCCGCGGGCGAAGATCATCACTGCCGCAACATGGGGCAACGAGCCCGAGTACATGGGCGTGGCGCCGATCGGCGCGATCAAAAAGGTGCTCGAGCGCACCGGCATGTCGATGTCCGACGTCGACAAGGTCGAGCTCAACGAGGCCTTCGCCGCTCAGGTCATCCCGATCATGGCCGAGTGCGACATCCCGATCGAGAAGCTGAACACCCACGGCGGCGCGATCGCCCTCGGCCACCCGTTCGGGATGACCGGCGCGCGGATCATGACGACGCTGCTGAACGCCCTCGAGACCGATGGAGGCCAGATCGGCCTCGAGACGATGTGTGTCGCCGGCGGCCAGGGCGAGGCGATGATCGTCGAGCGGCTGAGCTAGGACTGGGTCTCGGCGGCGAGCGGCTCAGCTCGCCGAGCGCAGGTCGACGACCTCCAGCCCAGGGCGATCCAGCCGGATGATCTCCGGGTCGCCCGTCAGCAGCGGCAGCCCGTGCCGCTCGGCGGTGGCGACGCAGAAGGCGTCCGCATAGGAGAGCCGCTCCTGCGCCTTGATCGCAGCCGCCTCGCACACCAACGCAGCGTCCGCCGTCTCGGCGCGAAGGTTGTCGGCAAGGGCCGTGACGAGGGCGCGGGCCGGCTCGACCCCGATCGCTTGCCCTTCTCTATAGATCACTTCGCCGAGGTTGATCCACGAGCAGACGGCACCTGCTTCGATCGCTCGCCGGACGCGGGGCGCTGAGGGTTCGCCACGAAGCAGCGCGACCAGGCACCAGGCATCTAGGACCGATTGAGCCACTGCTCGAATCGCTGCCATTTGGCTTCCTCGAGCTCGCGGTCCTCTCGGCGCAACCCTTCGAGCTCCTGTGTTCCCCCGCCAGGCGCACCCTCGAGGATGCCGACCAGCTCGTCAAGGGTCAACAGACGACGAACCCGCACGTCGCCCTCTCCCTGAGAGATGGAGACCCTGTCTCCCGGCTTGATGCCAAGCCGATCGCGTATCTCCTTGGGAACCACCACCTGTCCTTTAAGCCCGACCTTGGCGATCCTCTCCCCCCCGGCGGTCATACCGTCAGTATAACCAGGCTAACCAGGCGTGATCAGCAGGCGGTTGCCCGACGGATCGGTCAGCTCGCGCTGCTCGGCGCCGGGGACGACGAGGCTGAAGCGGCGCAGGCCGATCGCGCCCTCGGGTGGCGGCGGGGTGCCTTCGCCGCGCCAGGTGTTGGCGCCGATGTGGTGGTGATAGCCCCCGGCCGAGAGGAAGCGGGCGCCGGGGTAGTTGCGGGCGGTGACGTCGAGGCCGAGGCCATCGGGCCCGTAGAAGGCCTCGGCGGCCTCGAGGTCGGCGACGTTGAGATGGACGTGACCCATCGAGGTACCGGCGGCGACGCGCTCGCCGGAGCTGCCGCGGGCCTCGGCGGCGATCCCCTCGAGCTCCAGCGGCAGCGTCGCCATCCCGACCTGGCCATCCTGGACCGTCCACTGCTCGCGCGGGCGGTCGCGATAGATCTCGATCCCGATCCCGTCGGGGTCGTTGAGATAGAGCGCCTCGCTGACGAGGTGATCGGAGGCCCCGCTCAGGCGCCAGCCGTGCTCGGACAGGCGCAGCAGCGATCGACCAAGCTCAACTCGGTCGGGGACGAGGAAGGCCATGTGGAAGAGGCCGCTGGAATGGGCCGGCCGCTGCGGGGCATCGGGGTCGCCGTGGAGGACGACGAGCGGCACGCCGCCGGCGCCGAGGGCGGCGTCAGCGCCGGGCGCCTCGGCCGGCTCGAGGCCGATGACGCGTGAGTAGAAGTCTCGGGAGCGGTCCACGTCGGAGACCGTCAGCTCGACGGCTCCGACGTGGGCGCGGGGATCGATTCCCACGACTGTCTGTGTTCCCGTTTCCCCTCTCATGAAAATCGTTAGGCGGCCGCCAGCGCCGGATGGCGGCTCTCGACGGTTTCGACCAGGCCTCTGACGAGCTCGCCGATGCGCTCGCGCGCCTCGTCGTCACTGAGGTTGCCCTCCTCGTCGAAGCGCTCCCAGAAGTTGGAGATCGCGACCTCGGGGCCGTCGAGCGTCTGGGCTTCGAGCAGATCGAGTGAGGAGCGGACCTGCGCCTGGGCCGCGCGGGTGCCGCCACCGGCGCCGGTGCCCATGATCGCCACGGGCTTGCCGGTCAGCGCCGACTCCTTGACCGGACGCGAGGCCCAGTCGATCGCGTTCTTGAGGACGCCGGTCGTGCCGTGGTTGTACTCAGGCGTGGCGATGAGGACGGCGTCGGCGTCGGCGATCGCTCGCCGCAGCGCGGCGACGGCGAACGGCGCGCCCTGCTCCTCGACGTCGGCGTCGTAGAAGGGGAGGTCACGAAGGTCGTGGATCTCGATCTCGACGCCCTCGGGGGCGAGCTCGGCGGCCGTGCGCAGCAGCGCCGTGTTGTAGGAGCCGGCGCGGAGGCTGCCGCTGAGCCCGAGGATCTTGATCTTGCTCGTTTCGAAGTCGTTCATGGCAGTTCCCTTGTTTGTCCGTGAATGGAGGGATATACTTGAGCAGTAAAGGAATCCTAGCAGAGAAACTTGACAAGTCAAGCAACAGCCAAAACGCCGGCACGGCAGAGCGCCGATCCCAAGTCCGGCGGCGCCTACCACGGGCCCGTCCCGGGGGACGTGCCCGACGGCTGGCTCGACTTTTTGCGCGCCCACGCCAAGCTCAATCGCGAGCTCGACGCGGCGATGCGCGCCCAGCACGACCTCACGCTCAACGAGTACGAGGTCCTGCTGAAGCTCTGGCTCGCCGACGACTGCCGCCTGCGGCGGGTCGACCTCGCCTGCGAGCTGCTGATCACCCAGGGCGGCGTGACGCGCCTGCTCGCCGGCCTCGAAGAGCGCAAGCTCGTCGAGCGCGTGCCCTGCGAGAGCGACGGCCGCGTCGCCTACGCGGCGCTGACGCCCGCCGGCATCCGCACGCTCGAGGCGGCGCGGGCCTCACACCTGGCTGACGTCGAGCGCCTCTACAAGGACCGCTTCTCCGCCGCCGAGCTACGCAGCTTCGCCGAGCTCGTCGCTCGTCTGCACGACTAGCTAGCGCCGGCGCGGCTCAGCCGACGCGGAGCGCGAGGCCGCAGCCCCGCAGCCGCACCGCCAGCGGCCCATCCGTGGTGGCGGCCAGCTTGACGTTGCAGTCGACATGGGCGCGGCGGACGTCGATCGTCAGCGCCGAGATGCCGCTGGTCTTCAGCTCGATCCGGTTGCGCGGCTTGACCCTGGGCGTCGGCCCCCAGGTGCGAAAGCGCCGCGTGAACGGGTAGGAGGCAAGGAAGGAGCCGCCGTCGAGAGTGCCGCCGCCCTGCTGGGTGCCGCTCGGCTGGGGGTCGGCCTTGCCGAAGCCGCGGGAGATCGCGTCGAGCGTGCCGATGCCGCGGCGGCGAATGTTCGAGATCCAGTAGGCATGGTCGGAGACGATCCCGTACTTCGCCGAGTCGACCGCGGGGTCGTGGACGTAGGTGATGTGGAACGGGTTGCGGTTGACGCGCGAGCTGCCGAGGAAGTCGGCGGCGGGCTTGAACTGGTCGTTGATCGCCAGGCTGAGGTGCTCACCGGGGACGAAGATGTCGCTCTCGTAGCGGTAGGCGAGCTGGTCGAGCGCATTGACGTCGGGCAGGTAGAAGGCCGGGTTGACGAGCTCGTCGCTGGCGCCGTTCCACATCAGGATCGGGATGTTGCGCAGCGAGGCGAGTCGGGCCGTGGCGCGCTCGAAGCCGACCGTCGGCTGGGCCTTGGCGAAGAGGTCCGGGAACTGGGCCGCGAGCTTGAACGTGCCGATGCCGCCCATCGAGTAGCCGGTGACGACGGTGAAGTCGGGGTCGAGGCGGTAGCGGCGGGCGGCGTCGGCCCAGATCTCGAAGACCTCGGCCTCCGGCAGCGTCTGGTAGAAGCCGTCTGGCCCGCGCGACTCGGAGGTGATCACCAGCGAGCCGGGGCCGCGCTCGCCGAACTGCTGCTGGTTGCGGCTGCCGGCGTACTGGTTGTAGTTGGCGCCGAGCGAGTGGATCAGCAGCGTCATGCCGTAGCCGCGCCGCGGCATCGGTTTGTGGGGGACGTAGACGTTGTAGGGCTGCAGGCGCCCCAGGTACTCGCCGGGACAGTTGCCGTCGCCCGAGCCCGCGGCATTGCCGCAGGTGGTGGTCCAGTCGATGCCCTGGCCGCGCTCGTAGTGGCTGACGAGGATGCGGTCGATCGAGCCGCGGGTGGGCACGCTGCGGTTGTTGGTGGCGCCGGCGCGCAGGCGGGCGAAGTTGACGATCGCGTGGAAGGGGCTGACGTCACCGCTGGCGAGACTCGTGCCCTGGTCTTTGTCGCGCCACCAGGCGGTGCTGCTGGTGTCCTCCTGGATGTCGGTCACCTTGGGCAGCGGCTCGTGGTAGCGGAAGGCGACGTTGAAGAAGGCCGGGGGGTTCGGCAGGTCGCCCTGGCCGCCCGGGGTGGTGGCGCTGCGCGTCGGACCGGGCAGCAGGTAGGCGTCGGTGGCCTGGTTCCAGAGGCCGATGCCGGCGGCCAGGCGGACCTTCTTTCCGCCCGGGTTCCAGGCCGAGTGGGGGATGAGGATCTGGATCTGGCGGCGACGCTTGTCGATCGAGACCTTCGGCGCCGGCGTGACCGGGGCGCCGCTGGCGCGGACCACCTCGGCGTGAGTCCCGTGGGCCGTCAGGAATAGCTGTGCCGGCGCCGAGGCGTTGGCGCCGTGGGGGAACGGCTGCGGCGTCGCCGAGCTGCCGATCGCGATCGACTCGCCGGTCAGACTCGGATCGAGCATCGTGTTCAGCGTCATCCGCAGGGCGGTTGCCTTCGCCAGCGGCTTGACGCGGAACTCGATCAGGTCGGCGGCGTTGTTGGCGTAGCGGGGGTCGGTCGGGTAGGTGTAGCGCCCGTTCGGCGATGAGACCGTCTCGTTCGAGGTCCGGGGGTCATTGGGCTCGGGCGGCCCCGAGTTGGCGCCGTGGTCGTCGTAGAGGTAGTCCTGGTAGAGGAACTCGCCACCGCGGTAGGCGCTCGCGCCTGACACGAGGATCGGCTTTGCGTTCCAGGGCCCGGCGTTCTCGAGCTGGGGCGCCGTGGTGCGTGGTGCGCGGTAGAGGATGTCGGGCCCGGGTCGCTGGCCGGGACCGGTATAGAGCGAGCTGGCCGGTGCCGTCGAGGGGGCCAGCACCGCCAGGCCAATGGCCGCCACGGCGGCGATCGACCAGCGTGATCTGCTGCGCTTCATCCTCTTCTCTCTTCCCGCATCTACAAGGACTATTCCAGCAGATGCCCATCGGCGAGCCGATCGACGATCAATCGGGCTCGCTCGCTGTTAGCGTCACGCGGCCAGTTACGAGCCGAGGAGGCGCGCGTGGACGAGCTGAAGACGATGACCTACGAGGCCGACGGGCGAGTCGCCCGGATCACCCTCGACCGGCCCGAGCGCGGCAACGCGATAACGCTCGAGATGCCGCGCGAGCTGACGGCCTGCGTCGAGCGCGCCAACCTAGACCCGGCAATCCATGTGATCGCGCTGGCGGGGAATGGGTCGGGGTTCTGCGGCGGCTATGACCTCGTCCAATCGGCCGAGGGCCGGGGAGGCGAGGGTTTCGGCGATGCCGGCGTTGAGGGATCGCCTCTGGACCCGGCCGTGATCGGCGCCAACCACGACCCCAGCCAGACCTGGGACGCGGTCACCGACTTCCAGATGATGAGCCGCAACGTCCGCGGCTTCATGAGCCTCTTCCACTCCGAGAAGCCGGTGCTGGTCAAGGTCCACGGCTACTGCGTCGCCGGCGGCACCGACATGGCGCTCTGCTCGGATTTGATCGTCGCCGAGGACCGAGCCAAGATCGGCTACCCGCCGGCGCGCGTCTGGGGCTCGCCGACGACGGCGCTCTGGGCCCACCGGCTCGGCGTCGCCCGTGCCAAGCGGATGCTCCTGACTGGCGACTGCATCAGCGGCGAGCAGGCGGTCGAGTGGGGGCTGGCGACCGAGTGCGCGCCTGCGGCGGCCCTGGATGAGGTTTTCGAGGCGCTGGTCGAGCGCGTCGCCCGCTTGCCGGTCAACCAGCTGGTGATGATGAAGCTGCTGGTCAACCAGACGCTCTACGCCCAGGGGCTGCATCAGACGCAGCTGATCGGGACGTTCTTCGACGGCATCACCCGGCACACGGCCGAGGGCTACGGGTTCGCCCAGCGGGCCGGCGAGGCCGGGTTCATGGAGGCGGTCCGGGAGCGGGACGAGCCGTTCGGGGACTTCGGGCTGGGCGGCTCCGGCTAGGGCCTGAGGCAGCGGCCAGCGGGTCCTGTCACCGAAAAAAATGGACACCTGCGGTACCGGCGTTCCTCGGCGCCCATTTTTTTCGGCGCCACCCGCTGGAGCAGCGCGCCGGATAGGGTGCCGTCCCCTCGATGTCTGAATGGAGCCAGGAGCAGATCCTCGAAGAGCTGAAGGGGCGGCTGCGGGGGACTTTCCCCGGGGATCTCGGGCTCGAGCCGCTCGAGATCACGAAGGAGCGGGCTCGGGGGCGGATGGTCGTCGACAAGCGCCATCTTCATCCTGGGGGGTTCGTGCATGGCGGGGCCTGGGTCGGGTTCGCCGACTCGGTCGCCGCCTGGGTGACGTTTCCGCAGCTGCCGCCGGGCGGCGACTTCACGACGATCGAGCTGAAGCTGAACGTCTTCAAGGCGGGACGCGAGGGCGACGTCATCGATGCGGTGGCGACGCCGCTCCACGTCGGCCGCTCGACGATCGTCGTCGAGGTCGAGATGACCCGCGGCGAGCAGCGGGTCGCCCACCTGATCGTCAGCCAGTTCGTCCTGCCACCGCCCGAGTGAGCCTGTCGCGTCGGCTCTCGGTTGCGCGCCGCTGGCGCCGCCCTTAGGATCGTCGGCGGGTAGGCGAGCTATGGCGACGCGGCAAAGCGAGACGATGGAAGGCCGCAGGGCGGCGGAAAATCTGCCTGCGCGCTCGGTTCAGTTCGTCGAGCGGGTCGAGTCGACCGCCGCGCATGTCGACGACCTCGAGGCGGCGCGCATCGTCGTCCGCTTCCAGGGCGGCGACGCCGACGCCTTCGGCGAGCTCTACCGCCGCTACTTCGACCGCATCTACGGCTACCTCCGCGTCGCCCTGAAGGACTCGCACTCGGCCGAGGACGCGACCCAGCAGGTCTTCATGAACCTGCTCGAGGGATTGAAAGGCTACGAGCGGCGCGGCAAGCCCTTCGAGGCGTGGCTCTTCACGGTCGTCCGCAACTACGCGATCCGCCAGCTCCGCCGCGATGGCCGCGTCGACGTCGTCGACCCGACCGAGATCAGCGAGCAACGCGAACGCGACGGCCTCGAGACGCCGGTCGAGATGCCGGCCCTCTCCTGGCTCACCGACACCGACCTGCTGGTGCTGATCGAGCGCCTGCCCAGCGCCCAGCGCCAGGTGCTGGCGCTGCGTTACATGCTCGGCCTGCAGATGAACGAGATCGCCGAGGTCCTCGGCCACTCGCCCAACCACATCAGCGTCTTGCACTACCGCGCGCTCGGCTTCCTGCGGCAGCGCCTGACCGCGCTCGGCCGACAGCCGGCGAGGCGGGACAGCCGCGCCCGCACCCGCAGCGTCGTCCGCCACGCCCGCGTGCTGCGGCGACGGCGCTTCGCTCTTTCGCCGTAGCGGCAAAAGCTTCTGGCGGCCGCCATTTCGTTGTCATAACGGCACCCGTGCCGGTCTTAATCAGGTGGATGGGACGGAGCCGATCAGAGTCGCGGAAGCACCCTGGCGTCAAGGCGCGCCGGCGCGCGGTCGTCGCGACGCTGGCACTGCTGATAGCCGCTGCCGGCACCACACTCGCCCGCGCTGACGATCCGGTCCCGGTGCCGTCCGACCCGACGGCTGGCGCTGTGCCGGGCGGACCCGATACGCCGACAGCCCCCGTCGGCGCTCAAGATCTTCCTGTCGACCCTGCCGCGCCCCAGGCTTCGCCGGCCTGTACGTCGGCCTCGGGGACCGCTTCGAGTCCGTGCGACACCGAGTTCACCCCCGTGGCTCACGATGGCAGCGAAGTTGGTTGGTCGCTGCTGGCCGGGGCGAAGTATGCCCCTGGGGGGCAGACGCCGAGCATGATCGCGCACTCGGCGACCTCGGTCGCCGACGACCTGTTCTCGGTGGCATTTGACGGCGCCCATCACGGCTTTGCCGGCGGGGCGCAGTGCGTGGACCCCTCCGCGTCGTTCGCCGACGTCAGCCTGGGCGCTCAGGGCACCAAGTGCGCGCAGCGAGTCCCGGTGCTCTACGAGTTCACCGAGTCGCCCGGACACCCGGCGACGTGGACGCAGATCCACCTGCCCGGCGGCGCGGGCGACCCGAGGGGCGAGCCCACGAAGGGGTTCATCGGCGCGATCGCGGTCATGTCCAACGGGGACTTCCTCGCGGTCGGTGGCAATGGCGAGTATCAGCGCCGCGAGCCCAACGCAGTTACCGAGGCGCCACCCGATGTGGCTGCTGATCCAGCAGGCAGGGCGCGCGCCTGGGTCTATCGCCAGGATGGGCAATCGTGGTGCGAGCTTGGCCCCGGCAGTGCATGCGGGGATCTGCCTCCCGACGACGGCAACGGCCAGCGGATGGTCGCCCTGGACGCGCTGGCGTGCTCACCGCGCAACGAGGAGCTCTGCGTCGCGGGTGGCTACCGTCAACTGTGGACCTGGCGCAACGGGCGTTTCGTCAAGGGCTATAGCGACAAGAGCCCCGCGGCTGATGTCGAGCGGGCCCCGGGCGATACGGGCAGCCTCCACTTCCGGGTCCACGCGATTCGTTTCTTCCCGGGGTCGGACATTCCCGGTCTGCAGGCCGCCGCCGTCACCGCCGGATGCTGCTCGGGCGACTTGGCCCACGACTCCGCGCGCGTGCTGTTCTATGACGGCACGACATGGCACGAGCGCTTCTTCTTCGGTGATCCCCAACGGGGCGATGGATCGGGTCTGCCGGTGCGTCAAACAATGCCTGACAGTTTCTATGACTTCGTCAGCGGCAGAGGCGGCACGACGTTGTCGGCGATCGCCACGCCAGGGGCCCGGGCTTCGGCACCGCCGGGCGCCGGGGCGGCCACCGATCCATCCTCGCGGATTACGACGAACGGTTTTAATGGAGTCCTACCGGAAAACGATGGTCCCGTACAGTCCACTAATCAACAAAATATGGTGTTCACTCTCACCGGCACGGCAATAAAGGCGGGCACGGGTGGCTTTCAGCTTGCCTCCACCGGGGAGGGCGACTCGACCGGCGACCTCGCCAACGAAGGGTTGAATCCGAGCTTCTCGGGAGTGCGGTTGGTGTCAGGTGACGGTGATGCGGCGGGCACACCGCCGGTGAATCCCACGCAGAATGGGTCGCCGACGGCAGGCCCGGACGGCGTGATGGACTGGGCGGTGGGCGAGTTGACGGCGGGCAGCAATACGGGTGAGGGTGTGGCGTACACGACGACGCGCCGCGCCCCGCTCACGCCCAACCCGTTGGATTGCCCGGGAACCAGTCCCGGAGGGTTCCCTGTTGATCGCAGCGACCCAACGTCTGCGGTCAAATGCAAGCCGGTTCAGGATCCGACGCAGGCGACGAAACAGACAGCTTCGCAGTCCCTGTTCAGCACGGGCGGCTATGCCCTCAACTCGTTCACGATGCTGGGAAGCACGGGCGTGGGCTGGGCGGTGGGGGACAAGGGAGCCATCGCGCGTCTGGGTGGGACCGGTGGCGTCGCATCGACGAGCAGCGAGCCATCGGCGCCGGCGTTGCGGGCATCGAGCGCCGCACGCCTGCCCGAGCGAGGGCCCTATGACGCGGTTCGGCCGTTGCCGGCGCAGGAAGCCAAAGCGGTGCCGAGCCTGCTCAGCCGGCCGCGCGAGCGGCTGGGTGCGCCGCGCTTCGTCGCGACGGGCACGCCCGAGCCGACGCGCCTGGGGCAGGGAGTGTCGGCGATCGTGATGAGCCGCGATGGCAGCGAGGGCTGGGCTACGGGCGGCGCGAACTCGCTGCTGTTTCACTATGACGGCTCGGCCTGGAAGCGGTGTGACAGCGACGGGATCGTCGGCGTGGTGCCCGCCGATCCCGCCTGCGCGAGCCTGGCGCGCCTTCACCAGCAGCACGGATCCATCGTGACGATGGCGCGAGTGCCCTACGAGAACGACTCCGACCCCGCCAATGACGACGAGTTCGAGGTGATTGCATTCAGCCGTCAGTACACGCCCACCCCTGGCGGGCCTTCTGGCGTCGGGGTCTTTCGTTACCGCGATGGGGCCTGGAGTATCGACACGAAGACGTTTGCCGATCTCAGGGCTCAGAGCGTTGCCCAAGTGTCTTCGGTGGCATTCACCGGGCCCGACGACGGCTGGCTGGTCGATGGAGGTTCGGTGCCGAGCGTCTATCACTTTGATGGGGCAGGGCTAGTCAATTGCTCGCCGGCGAATCACGGCGATGCTCCGGCGTCGTGCGATGACAGGGCCAAGCGCCTTGGCTATTTGCTGCAGGGCTCGGGGGGCAGTGGAACCCGCAAGTTGACCACTATCGGCGAGCGCGTCTATCTGTATGGCGGTGTGATCAAGCTAGCGACAGGTGGCCTTACCTCGTCGGCGGCCCCGTCACCGGTGATCCTCTATCACGACCGCGGCTCTACGGGCGGTTGGCACGGCAACGCGGAGGGCACCGATGGTGGCTATGACCCGGGCTCCTCGGTACAGGGCGAGGTCACCGGGCTCTCTGTGGTGCAGAGCGCGGACGGGGCGTTTTCGGGCTGGGCCATCGGCCAGTTCGGCTGGTCTTCCGGCGGGACTCCGCACGTTGCGACGATGCGACTCTCGCCGGGCGCCGAGCAGGCCGGCGTTGCCGCGAGAAATGGCGTCTGGTCGCTGGGTGCGCGCGATGACACGGCTTGGGAGTATCTACTGTCGCCCAGCCGCAGTCGGCTGCCGGGGACCGACACGTCGATCTCGGGGACCCGTGTGCCGCCGTCGGGGCATGTGATGACTCTCGACGCCAGCGGGAGGGCGGTATGGGCGCTCAGTGGCGCCCCGTTTGAATTCCCCCAAGCGCCGAGCTTGGCGTTTGACCCTGGGCGGGGCAAGGGCGGGAGTTGGGGGTTGTTGCCGGCGCCATTCGCCCAGTTGGAATACCAAGCCGATGTCGGACAGGAAGCCATCGTCTGGACGATCGCGCCGGACGGTCGTGGCGGCTCGTGGTGGGCGGTCGCCCCGACGCAGGCCAGCCAGGACATCACCTTCTATGACCTGACGACGACGCCGCCCAAACCGGTCTTTGACGACGTGGCCCAGCCGGTGCGCGAGCGGGTCACGACGATCGCGCCGACACCCGAGGGTGGGCTGTGGGTTGGCACGGTGTCCAATGCCCTGTATCGCTACGACCGCTTGACGGGGTGGGATCGGATCGCGATTCGGGGCTGGGATCCAGGTCGTGTGGTGACGGTCGACTCGCCGGTGCGGGCGATCGCGGTCGGCCCCGATGGGACCGGCGTGGTCGTCGGCAAGGGCGGAAGGATCGCCGATATCTCCGGCGCTTCCGTGGTGCTCGATGCAGCCGCCGGTCTGGCGCCGCCGGCGTGCGCGGCCAACGCCGCGCCGTGTGGAACAGGTCGCGACCTGACGGCGGCGGCGGTTGCACCGGATGGCTCGGCGCTGGTTGGCGGCGAGGCGACGGTGCTGCTTTATCGTCCCGCCGGGGGACAGTTCGCCCGCATTTTTGGACCGTCGGAGATTGCGCCGAGCGCCGAGATCACGGGGATCGCCATGCCCACGCCAGACAGGGCGTGGGTGGCGACCAACACGGGCCAGATCTTCGCCGGGCGCCTGGACGGCACGAGCTGGCATTGGGACGTCGAGGACGAGAGCCCCGACGGCAGGAAGCTGTTGACGCTCGATGACAGCGGCGAGGCGCTACCGCTGAACGCGATCGCCGTCGACGCCGGCGGGCGTGGGTTTGCCGTCGGAGATCACGGCGTGATCCTGCAGCGCGGCGAGTCTGGATGGCAGCGCCTTACTACTGGCTTTCTGGGCAATCTGCACTCGGTGGCACTGGCGCCCGGCGGCCTGGCGAAGGGTGCACTTGCCGGCGGAGAGGCCGGCGAGATCCTCACGCTCGTTGACGGGCGCTTCGAGCTTGCCAAGGGCACCGATCACTTCGAAGGCGTGCACAACAGCAAGTACACGCCCAACGGCTCGCGGATGGTTGGCGTCGCGATCTTGCCGGGCGCCAAGGCTGGACAGGTCGAGGCCTGGGCGGCCTCCCAGGTCCCGACGGTGGCCAGCAACCGGACGCCGGAGCCAACAGCGCTCTACCACTACGCCAGCGACCCTTCCGAGCCGCTGCTGGATGCCAACGCCAGCCGTGCGCAGCCACTGCCCGATACTCCCGCGCCGAGTCCGGAGGAGGTCTCCTTCGCAGCGTTTGGCAAGTCAGAGTGCTCTTTTGCGTCACAGGGCGCGGGTGCCGGGGCATCTGCGTGTCCGGAGATGACCGGCACGGGACTGTCAAACGAGGTGATCGCGCGACAGATCGTCGAGCACCTGACCGCAAGCGCAGGGCAACCTGGCGCGCCGGGGTTCGCCGTCTACAGCGGCGATGTCAGCGACACGGCCAGCGGCTCGACCGACAACGGCGGCACCGCGATACCACCGTTCTCGTCGAGTCCGGCGCATCGGCGGTTTGCCGAGCTGATTGCAGACCCCTTAAATCGCGCCCACGTGCCCTTGTTCGCGGCGATCGGCGGGCAGGACACCTCCGCGGCAGGGGCTGGCTGTGGCCCTGGCTCGTCTGGGGGCCAGTGTCAGGCCTCGGGCAAGCCGGCGCCGGCGCTCAACACCGGCTGGCGTGAGGAGTTTGCGGGAATGCCGGCGCCGTGGGGCGGCGGTGAGGCGCCCGGCAAGCAGGGCGATCTGACGTTTGAGGGTGTGGGGTCGGTCAAGCCGCCGCCGGACACGGTCGTCGGGGTACCCACGAACGGAACGGTCGCCACACCGGCCGACGGTACGACGGTCACGACGCTACCCACGGGTGGCGCCAACACCCACTACGCGGTCGAGGTCAGCCGGGCCGGCAAGCCGGTCGCCCGGATCGTCTTTGTCGATACCTCGCTGAAGTCGCTGGTCGTGGGCGAGGCCGATCAGCAGCCGCGCGAGTCGCAGACGAAGTGGCTGATCGACGTGCTCTGCGTCCCGGGGCAAGAAACGACGCCCGGCCAAAAGTGCACACGCGAGCCCACCGAGCAGGCTGTGGTGGTCTCCGAGACCCCCAGCTACAGCTACGGGCCGAGCGTCCCCAACGACACGCTCACCGACGGCAGCGTCTTTGAGGCGCTGCTGTTCAAGTACCACGCGAACATGGTGGTCTCGGGGCGCCTGGGATGGAATGGCCTCTATTACGCGACCGCTCCCGGCGTGCACGAGCCCTGCCCCGGTGGCAGCTACCCGAGCGCTGCGCCGGACCCAGGCACGCGGGTCCCGTGCTCGGCGACGAGCGGCGCCTCGTCATCGGCGCCCGATCCATCGAGCGCCGCGGGCCAGCTCGGCGATTCCTTACACGGACTCGGCGCGCCGGCGCCGCCGCAGCTCGATCCGACCGGGGCGGTGCAGAGCACCGGGGCGACCGGGCTGGTCCCGTTCGTGGTCGCCGCCTCGGCCGGTGGCCAATTTGGCCCGGCCGATCAGCCTTCGAGCGGTACGGCGAGCGAGGGCTACTGGCACGGCTACACGATCGTGCGCCTGGCGGCCGATGGCGACCCGGCCAAGACGATCGTCGAGCAACGTCCGGTCTTTGACTGGATCGGGTTAAGCGGCGGCAAGCACGTGCTTCGCCCCGGCCAGCGCCTCGCCTTCAAGGCCTATGGGCGCGAGCCGGTCGGCACAGAGGCCCCGATCCGCTACGACGAGATCTCAGGACCGGCGATAACCCATTGCTATGACCTCGTCCTTGCCGATCCGGAGAAGCCTTGGCTTGCCTTGGAGGCAAAGGACGCAAGCGATGAGCAGCTGGCTGGGGCACAGCTCGGCGGTTGCCCACAGAGATTCCTCGACTCCGGCTCCGCCTCCGCTCGGAATGACAACGGCGCAGCTGCCACCGCGCCGAATGACAACGCCTCCAACCCCTGCGACCCCTACGTCTGCCTCGATCGCTCCGTCGGCACGATCGACTCCCAGAAAGGCGAGATCACCGCCGGCGACGGCAACCGCTCTCGCGTCTTTGCCCTCGCATTGCTCTCGGTCGCCGATAAGGCGACCAGCTATCCGATCTCCTTTGAGCCCCGGCCGAGCTTCACGCCTGAGCCACCGTCGCCGATAAATCCTCCTCCGCCTGCTCCTCCCGCTCCGCCTGGAACGACGCCTCCAGGCGCTGCTCCTCCTCCCAACATCCCGAGCCCTCCGGTTCCCCCGGCACCGCCGCTTGGCGCCAACCTGACCCCGACCGCTCCGCCTGCGGTGCCGCTGCCGCCGTCTAACTCGACGCCGACGCTCAACCTCTTCACCTCGCCGACTTCGATCAGCGTCGCTCCGTCGCTCTCGCTCTTCCCACCGGCTCCGCCGGTGATCAATGTTGCGCCGCCTACTCCTGCACGACCCCGCCAGGAGGCTAAGAAGGCTGCGGTTCAGAGCTCGGGCTCGGAAGGGGACGGCGCCTCGTCACAGGCCCAGGACGCCACAGGGGATCTCGCAACCGGCCGCGACGCCGCGCCCGGTGCCAGCGACATGACCCGGCACGATCCCAACGCCTTCCGCCGCCACGCCGCCACGCCGCCGGCCAGCTCCTTCACCCCGCTCGCTCATCACAGCCAACCCTCGGCCTGGGCGCGCGACCTCCAGTGGGGTGGGGGCCTGACGCTGATGGCACTTGTCCTCGCCTTCGGCTGGATCACCGCCCGCCCAACCCCAAAGCGCCGTGAGCCAGAGCTACCTGCTCCTGCCTACGCGCGGTTCCACCGGCGGCGCTGAAAGCCACATCCCCGTTCCGACCTGGGGACCCGATGGCGCGCCTCACGCTCGTGGTCAGCTCGGCTGCAGCTCGAGCTGTTTCGAGACCTCGGCGACTGAGCCGCGTGCTCCGATCTCCTCGAATACCTCCAGCGCTTCGCGCAGGCCGCGCTGGCGCGCCTCGTCGTCGCCCAGCCGCCCGTCGATCTCGGCCCGCTCTAGCAGGGTCAACGCCGTCGCCGGCTTGAACTCGGTCTCCGCGGCGGAGCGCTCGGCGCGGGCGAGCAGCTCGTCGATCTCGGCGCGGGCGCCCTCGCCTTCGATCAGCGCCAGAGCCCTGGCGAGGACGTTGCAGGCGTAGGCCTCGACCGAGCGCTGGCGCTGACGGTCGGTTTCCATGAGCCCCTCGCGGGCGAGCTCGAGCGCCCGCTCACGGTCGCCCCTGCCGATGTAGGCCTCGGCGAGCACGACCAACCGGGGGGCACGGCCCAGCACCGCCGTGCCGAGCTCCGCCGACATCGCCTCGGCCTTCTCGATCAGCTCGATCGCGCCGTCCCAGTCCTCCTCGGCGAGATGGGCAAGCCCGAGCCAGTAGTGGGCCCAGGTCCGGGAGAACGAGTCGCCGATCTGCTCGGCGATCTCGAGCTGGCGCTGGCCGTCGGTGAGCATCGATCGGTCGCCGCCGCGAAGCCAGCCCAGCCAGACCCTCATCTGGTAGCACCAGCCGACGGTCTCCATGTCTCCCTGGGCGCGGGCGATCTCCATGCCGCGGTCGAGCCAGACCTGGGACTCGTCGAGCTCGCCGAGATAGCTCAGGCAGACGCCCTTCCACATCACGCCCCAGGCATACGGGCACTTGACCGTGATGCCGGCGCCGAGGGTCGGATTCTCGGCACCGAACTCGATCGAGCGCTCGCAGATCGCCAGCGCCTCGCGGTGCCGGCCGGCGTTCATCAGCGAGAAGCAGGCGGCGATCGCGAGGCCGAGGTAGACGGCGCGGTCGCCGCTCTCCTCGGCGAGGGCGATGCCCTCGAGCGCCGTCGATGCGTACTCGTCGATCGTGATCGCGCCGGCGAGGCCCCGAACGCTCGCGTAGACGGTCACCAGCGATGCCCGCGAGCGCATGTCCGACGACTTGCGGGTCAGCGCCTCAGCCTCGGCGAAGACCTCGGCCGCCTCCTCCATCGACATCGAGAGCCGCCAGCCGAACTGGAGCATCCAGATTCGCGAGGTCGTGCCGAGGGCGATCGTCTCGCCGTCCTCGGGCAGCGAATCGGTCAGCTCGCGGACGCGGCGCCAGTGCGCCAGCGAGGATGAGGGGTCGTTGGTGCCGGTCCAGGCTGCCGCGCGGGCGTGCCAGCGCGCCGCCTGCAGCGGCTCGTCGGCGCGCTCCCAGTGCTGGGCGACCAGCGCCGCCTGCTCGTCGGCGCGCTCGGGATGGATCTCGGCGATCGCCTCGGCGACGGCGGCGTGAAGGCGGCAGCGGCGCTCGCTCAGCAGCGAGCCATAGGCGACCTCCTGGGTCAGCGGGTGCTTGAAGGCATACGCCGCCTCCGGGTAGAGCGTCTGCTCGTAGATGAAGTCACCGTCGACGAGGCTGGCGAGGGCGGCGTCGAGCTCGGCCTCCTCCAGCGCGCTGATCGCGCCGAGCACCGGCCGCGTGAACTCCTTGCCGATCACCGAGGCGTCCTGGAGCAGCTCCTTGTCGCGCGCCGTGAGGCGGTCGATCCGCGCCGCCAGCACCGCCTGAACGCTGGCCGGCACCGTCGTTTCGTCGACGTCGTGGATCAGCTGAAGTGCGCCGCGCTCGCCGGCGAGGTTGCCGGCCTCGATCAGCGAGCGGACGATCTCCTCGATGAAGAAGGGGTTGCCGGCGGTGCGCTCGCGGACTAGCTCGCGAATCGGCGCCAGCGAGGGATTACTGCCCAGCAGGTCGTCGAGCAGCTCGTCGATCGCCCCCTCGCCCAGCGGCACCAGCTCGACGCTGACGAAGTGGGGCTCGCTCATCCAGTCGGCCGCGAACTCGGGCCTGTAGTTGACGACGCTCAGCGTCCGCGATCCGCCGACCGCGCGGGCGAGATTGTCGAGGTAGACGGCGCTGCCGGCGTCCATCCAGTGCAGGTCCTCGATCAGGTTGACGCCCTGCTCGTGCTGGCTGCCGGTGTGGAGCAGGCGCTTGGTGATCTCCAGCAGCTGCCGCTGGCGAGCCTCGGCGTTCATCTGCGGCGCCGGCCGCTCGGGGTCCGGGATCGCCAGGAAGTCGAAGAGCAGCGGCAGGTCGTCGGCGAAGCTCGCGTCGAGCAACAGCAGCCGGCCGGCGACCTTCTCGCGCGCCCGCCGGTCGTCGTCCTCGGGACGGATGCCGAAGTAGGCGCGGATCAGCTGCAGCACAGGCAGCAGCGGCACGGCCTTGCCGTGGGCCTGCGCCTGGGCTTCGTAGACGGGGACGCCGCGGGCGCGGCAGCGCTCGGCGAACTCGTGGCAGAGGCGGCTCTTGCCGACGCCGGGCTCGCCGACGATGCCGACCACCTGGCCCCTGCCCTCGCGGGCATCCTCGAGCGCCTGCTCGAGCACCGCCAGCTCGCGCTCGCGGCCGACGAAGCGCGAGAAGCCACGGGCGCGAGATACGTCGAGACGGCCGCGACCGGCACCGACGCCGACCAACTCGAAGACGTGCAGCGGCTCGCTGGCGCCCTTGACCTGGAACTCGCCGAGGTCGCGCATGTCGACGTAGCCCTCGGCGAGCGCCGCCGTGTGCTCGGTGACGAAGGCCTTGCCGGGCTCGGCGAGCTGCTCCATCCGCTGCGCCAGGCCGACGGTGTGGCCGACGGCGGTATAGCTCATCTCGAGGTCGTCGCCGATCGCGCCGACGACGACCTCGCCGGAGTTCAGCCCGATCCGCACCGAGAAGCTGAGGCCGTGGCTGCGGCGAAGCTCGGCGGCGTATTCGGCGAGGCGATCGGTCAGGTGCAGCGCGGCGACGCAGGCGCGGCGGGCGTGGTCCTCGTGGGCGATCGGCGCGCCGAACAGCGCCATGATGCCGTCGCCGGTGAACTTGTCGACGGTGCCCTCGAAGCGGTGGACGCCCTCGGAGAGGATCGCGAAGAAGCGCTCCATGATCTGCCGCCAGGCCTCGGAGTCGGTCTGCTCGGCGAGCTCCATCGAGCTCATCACGTCGGCGAAGAGCACCGTCACCTGCTTGCGCTCTCCCTCGAGCGCGCTGCGGCCGGCGCGGATCTTCTCGGCGAGGTGGGCCGGGACGTCGGGGCGAGGGCCCTCGCCGCCGGCCAGCGGCTGGCCGCAGCTGTTGCAGAAGCGCGACTCAGACGGGTTGTCGTGACCGCAGGCGGGGCAGAGCACCAGCAGGGATTGTGCCACCGAGGGCGATTCCGGCGTGTGAGCCCCGGGGAAGAGCCCTGGGGACTTCCTAGGGAACCCGGTGGACCTCGAAGAGATTGGTCCCCAGCTCCTGCTCGGGCAGGCCGGCGGTGATCGCGATCAGCTCGCCCGAGCGGGCGACCCCCTCGCGCTCGGCGAGCATCGCGCACTCGGCCAGCAGGTCGCGCAGGCCGCTCCACTGCTCTGCCAGCACCGAGCGGACGCCGAAGAGAAGGTTGAGCCGGCGCACGGTCTCGATCCGCGGCGAAACCGCGAGCACGGGGACGCGCGGGCGGTGTGCCGAGACCATGCGGGCCGTGCGGCCGCTCGAGGTCGGGACGACGATCGCCGCCAGCCCCAGCCGGTAGACGGCCCCGACCGCGCCCTGGGTGACCGAGCTGGCGATCTCGTGCTCGTCGTTCGAGGTGCGGCCGAGCAGCCACTCGCCGTAGGGAAGATCGGGCTCGGTCTCGCGGGCGATCTCGGCCATCACCTTGACGGCCTCGACCGGGTTGCGGCCGACGGCGGTCTCCTCGGAGAGCATCACGGCGTCGGTGCCGTCGTAGATCGCGTTGGCGACGTCGGTCACCTCGGCCCGCGTCGGCCGTGGCGAGGTCACCATCGAGGCGAGCATCTGCGTCGCCGTGATCGCCGGCTTCGAGTGGCGGCCGGCGAGCTTCAGCAGGCGCTTCTGCAGCAGCGGCACCGAGGCGATCGGCATCTCGATGCCGAGGTCGCCGCGGGCGACCATGATGCCGCCGCCGGCGGCGCGGACGATCTCCACGGCGTTCTCGCCCTGGGCGGCCTGCGGCTTCTCGATCTTGGCGATCACCGGGATGTCGACCTCGAGCTGCTTGAGGCGGGCCTGCACGGGCTCGAGGTCGGCGGCGCTGCGGACGAACGACACCGCCAGCAGGTCGATCCCATGCTCGACGGAGAAGTCGATCCATGACATGTCGGACTCGTCGACCGCCGGCAGATCGACGTCGACGCCCGGCAGGTTGAGGCCCTTGTGCGAGGACAGAGCGCCGCCGATCTCGACCTCGCAGCGAACCTCGTCGCCGCTCGACTCGAGGACCTTCAGCCGGATCGACCCGTCGGCGAGGTAGACGGTGTCGCCGGCGTCGAGCGCCGCCGCCAGCCCCGACCAGGTGACCGAGGCGCCATGGGCGTCGCCCAGCGTCGGCTTCGTCGTCAGCGTGAACTCGCTGCCGGAGTCGAGCTCGACCACGTCGCCGGCGATGTCGCCGATCCGCAGCTTCGGCCCGGGCAGATCGCCGAGCAGGCCGACCTCGCGGCCCGCCTTCTCCGCCGCCAGGCGCACCCGCTCGATCGTCGCCGCGTGCTGATCGTGGGTGGCGTGGGCGAAGTTCAGCCGCAACACGTCGGCGCCGGCCTCGATCAGCTCGACCAGGGTCGCCTCGTCGTTGCAGGCGGGGCCGATCGTGGCGACGATCTTGGTTCGGCGAGTCACGCGGCTTCCATTGTGGGGGTTGGAGGGGGCCCGGGCTGGTCGGATTCATCCTCCTCGAGCCGTTGGATCTGCGGCAGCCGCCAGATCGCGCTCGCCAGCGCCAGGCCCGCCGCGGTGCAGAGCAGCGCCAGGAACCACTGGCCGCCGGCCAGCAGCTTCATGTCGAAGAAGTCGCGCACCGGAGCCGCGGCCAGCACGGCGGCGAAGAGGGCGCCGAGCGCGGCGACCATCGCCAGCACGTACCCCTGGATCGCGATGTGCTCGCGGCCGGGCCCGCGCTCGAGCAGCAGGATGAAGCAGAGGCCGAGGACGATCAGCGTCGTCGTCGCGGCCGTGCGCCCCTCTTCGAGCGTGCCACCGAAGACCGTGTCGACGAGGAAGAAGGCCGACAGCGAGGCGGCGGCTATGGCGACGCCGGCCGGCAGTGCGAAGGCGGCGAGCGCCCGCAGCAGGCGGCCGCGGTAGAGGGGGCCGTCGCTGGGCGCGAGCGCGAGGACGAACGAGGGGATGCCGATCGTCAGCAGCGCCGCCAGCGTCAGGTGGCGCGGCAGGAACGGGAAGGCGAGGCCGGCGACGCCGACGGTGCCGATCAGCATCGCCGCGTAGATCGTCTTGGTCAGGTAGAGGCGGCCGAGGCGGTGGATGTTGCGGGCGATCCGCCGGCCCTCCTCGACGGCCCGCGGCAGCATCGCGAACTCGTCCTCGAGCAGGACGATGTCGGCGACCCCTTTCGAGACCTGGCTGCCCGAGCCCATCGCCACCGCCAGCCGCGCCTGCTTGAGCGCCGGCACGTCGTTGACGCCGTCGCCGATCATCGCCGTGAAGCGGCCGGCGTCGGAGAGCGCCCGAACGAGTGCCTTCTTCTGCTCGGGGCGGATGCGGCAGAAGATCGTGTTGCTCTTTGCCGCCTCGGCGAGCTCGCGGCCGCCCGCCGGCAGGTCGGCGCCCTCGATCACGCCGGCGTCGCGCAGCACCCCGACCGCGTAGGCAACGGCGGTGACGGTGCTCGCCGCGTCCCCGGAGATCAGCTTCAGCTCGACCCCCTGGTCGCGCATGAACTCGATCGTCGCCGCGGCGTCGGGGCGCAGCGTCTCCTCGAGGACGATCAGCGCCAGCGGCGTCAGCCGCGGCGCCGGCTCGGCGCTCGGATCTCGCGGCAGCGGCGCCTGGGATAGGCCGAAGGCGACGACGCGCCGGCCCTGGGCCGTGTGGGTCTCGAGCGAGCGCTGCAGCCCCGGGTCGAGGCTGAGGGCGCCGGCGGCAATCAGGACGTCGGGCGCGCCGAGGACATAGCTGTGGCGGGCGCCGGCGTCCTCGAGCGTCAGCCCGCTCCACTTCCAGTCCGAGGAGAACGGGACCTCGGCGACCGGGCTCTCGGGCTGGCCCGGGTAGCGCTCGCCGATCGCCTGCAGCGTGCGGTTGCGCTCGCCGGCCGAGGCGGCGAAGCGGCCGAGGGCCTCGTGGGCCTGTGCGGCCGGCACGGCGTCCGCGGTCTCGACCGCGATCAGCTCGAGATTGCCGTCGGTCAGCGTGCCCGTCTTGTCGACGCAGACGGTGTCGACCGCGGCGAGCGCCTCGGTCGCGCTCATCTGCTGGACGAGCGTGTTCTGCTTGGCGAGGCGGACCGCGGCAACGGCGAGGGTCACGCTCATCAGCAGGACGAGGCCCTCGGGGATCATCGTGATCAACCCGGCGGTCGCCGTCTGGGCGGCCTCACGGAGCTCGGTGTGGCGGGCGTGCAGGGCGAAGATCAGCACGGCGCCGAGCGGCGCCATCACGTAGGTGGTGGCGCGCAGCAGCCGGTTGACCTCGAGCTGCAGCGGGGAGGGGGGATGGCGGAAGGCGCGCGCCTCGCCGGCGATCCGGCCGGCGTGGCTCTGCTCGCGCACCGCCTCGACCTCGTAGAAGCCCGAGCCGGCGATGCAGAACGAGCCCGAAAGCACCTTCTCGCCGCGGCGCTTGCGGACGCCGTCGGACTCGCCGGTCAGCGCCGACTCGTCGAGCGTCAGGCCGCGCGAGTGCATGACGGCGCCGTCGGCGACGAGCTGGTCGCCCGGCTCGACGCGGACGACGTCGCCCGGCACGACCTCGTCGCCGTGCAGCTCGGCGACCTCGCCGTCGCGCAGCACCCGCGCTCGCGGCGCCGCCAGGACCGCGAGCCGGTCGAGCGTCTCCTTGGCCTTCGTCTCCTGGCGGATGCCGATGTAGCTGTTGACGATCGCGATCAGCCCGAAGAGGGCGTCGGCGAACAGCCCCAGCGACAGCACGAGGACGAAGAACACGGCGAGGATCGCGTTGAAGAGCGTGAAGACGTTGCCGGCGACGATGCTCGCCATCGAGCGGCTCGAGGCCTGCTCGACGGGCCCGAGGCGCTTCAGCCGCAGCGCCGCCTCGGCCTTCGAGAGCCCTCTGACCGGCGCCGCCTCGCTCATCCGCCCATCTATACAGATCGCGAGGCGTCGCGCCTGGCCCGGACGGCCGCGGGCCGGCACTCGGGACAGCCAGATAGGGTTGCCGCCGATGGCGCTGAAGCTTGGACTCAACCTCGGCTACTGGGGGATCGGGCCGCGTGGCGACGAGGCGCTCGAGATCGTCCTCGCCGCCGAGCAGGCCGGCTTCGAGTCGGTCTGGGTCGCCGAGTCCTACGGCTCTGACGTCGTCAGCGTCCTCGCCTGGCTGGCGCCGCAGACCGAGACGATCAAGCTCGGCGGCGCGATCATGCAGGTGCCGGCGCGGGCGCCTGCGGCCGCGGCGATGGCCGGCTGCACGATCGACGCCCTCTCGAATGGCCGCTTCCTCTTCGGCTTCGGCCCCTCGGGCCCGCAGGTCTCCGAGGGCTGGTACGGGGTCGACTACGCCAAGCCCTGGGGGCGGACGCGCGAGTACATCGAGGTCGTCCGCAAGATCGTCGCCCGCGAGGGCCCGCTCGAATACGACGGTCAGCACTACAAGCTGCCGCTGCCCGGTGGTCAGGGCAAGGCGCTGAAGCTCAACTTCCACCCGCTGCGCAACGAGATCCCGATCTTCGTCGGCGCGATCGGCCGCAAGTCGGTCGAGATGGCGGCCGAGATCTGCGACGGCTGGATACCGATCTTCTTCAGCGTCGAGGAGCTCGACAAGGTCTGGGGTGAGCACATCGAGGCCGGCCTCGCCAAGGGCGGCCGCAGTCGCTCCGACCTCGAGATCTCGCCCGCGGTCCAGGTCGCGATCGACGGTGACCTCGACGCTGCCCGCGCCGTCGTCAAGGCGGGGCTGCTGCTCTACCTCGGCGGCATGGGCTCGCGCAAGACGAACTTCTACGTCGACCTCGCCTGCCGCTTCGGCTTCGAGAAGGAGGCGCTACAGGTCCAGGAGCTCTTCCTCGCCGGCGATCGCGAGAAGGCCTACGAGGCGATCCCAGACGAACTGGTCGCCAAGACGTCGATGATCGGCAGCGAGGCCGAGGTCAGCGAGCGGATCGAGGCCTTCGCCCGCGGCGGCGTCGATCGGATGATCGTCTCGCCGGTGCAGGTCGATCCCGAGCAGCGCAAGCACACGGTCGAGCGCCTCGGCGCGATCGTCGCCGCGGCGGCCCCGGCCTAGGTCCCTCCGAGCCTCCGGCCGCCGGCGCGAATCTCATAGGCTGCCGCGGTCTTGCGTATTGGGGTCCCCAAAGAGACGACCGACAGGGAGCGGCGGGTCGCGCTGGTTCCCGACGTCGCCAAGCTGCTGACCGCGGCCGAGCACGAGGTCGTGTTCGAGCCCGGGGCGGGAGAGGGCGCCCACCATCCCGACGGCCAGTACACCGAGGCCGGCGCGGCGAGCGGCGACCCCTGGGGCGCCGAGGTCCTCGTCAAGGTCGCGCCGCCGAGCGGCGAGGAGATCGCCAAGCTCTCCTCGGGCCAGGTCCTGATCGGCTTCCTGGCGCCGCTGACCGCAGCGGAGACGACGAAGGCGCTGCAGAGCGCCGGCGTCACCAGCTTCGCGATGGAGGCGATCCCGCGGATCACCCGCGCCCAGTCGATGGACGCGCTCTCCTCGCAGGCGACCGTCGCCGGCTACGTGGCGACGCTGATCGCCGCCCGCGAGGCCGGCCGCTTCTTCCCGATGCTGACAACCGCGGCGGGGACGATCGCCCCGGCCAAGGTGCTGGTGCTCGGCGCCGGCGTCGCCGGCCTGCAGGCGATCGCCACGGCCAAGCGGCTCGGCGCGATCGTCACCGGCTTCGACGTCCGCCGCGCCGCCTGGGAGCAGATCCAGAGCCTCGGCGGTCGTCCACTCGAGCTCGACTTCCTGCCCGACGCCGAGGGCGAGGGCGGCTACGCCCGACCGCTGACCGACGAGGAGAACGCCAAGGTCCGCGATGCCGTCGGCGAGGCCGCCGGCAGGGCCGACATCGTCATCACCACGGCGGCGATCCCCGGCCGCCCGGCGCCGGTGCTGATCACCGCCGACGCCTTCGCGGCGATGAAGCCGGGGTCGGTCATCGTCGACCTCGCCGCCGAGACCGGTGGCAACTGCGAGGCGACCGAGCCGGGCCAGACCGTCGAGCGCAACGGCGTCCGCGTCATCGGCCCGCTCAACCTGCCGAGCGAGATGCCCGACCACGCCTCCCAGCTCTACGCCAAGAACGTCCAGAACCTGCTCGAGCTGCTGGTCGGCGAGGATGGCTCGCTCAACCTGAACTTCGACGACGAGATCGTCGCCGGCGCCTGCATCACCCACGGCGGCGAGATCAAGAACGAGGGCGCGCGCAAGGCCGCCGGGGGGAGCTGAGGATGAGCCTGATCACCGAGGTGACGATCTTCGTCCTCGCCGCCTTCGTCGGCTTCGAGGTGATCTCGAAGGTGCCGACGACGCTGCACACGCCGCTGATGTCGCAGACCAACGCGATCCACGGCATCGTCCTGCTCGGCGGGCTGATCGTCATCGGCGCCTCCGACCGCACGCTCGACCACGTCATCGGCGTCATCGCGATCGCCTTCGGCACGATCAACATCGTCGGCGGCTTCGTCGTCACCGACCGCATGCTCGGAATGTTCTCGCGCAAGCCAAAGCCCGCGGCGGCGCCGGCAGAGGCTGCCGCGCCGGCCGCCGATGAGCCGGGCGGGGAGGGCTGATCGCGATGCCGCTCGCCGCGCTTGCGCCCAACTCCGACGGGGTGACGCTGCTCTACATCCTCGCCTTCTCGCTGTTCATCTACGGCATCCGCCAGGGCACCCATCCGACGACGGCCAAGCGCGGCAACATGGTCGCCGCGGTCGGCATGACGATCGCCGTCGTCGCGACGCTGCTGCGCTCCGACATTCACCAGGGCGCGCTGATCGCGCTCGGCATCGGAATCGGCACGGCCGTCGGCGTGCCGGCGGCGCGCCAGGTGAAGATGACCCAGATGCCGCAGATGGTGGCGCTGTTCAACGGCGTCGGCGGCGGCGCCGCGGCGCTGATCTCCTGGGGCGAGTTCCGCCACCAGCTCGACCTCGGCGGCAACATCCCGCTCGACATCTTCGTGCCGGTGCTGTTCTCGATGGTCGTCGGCTCGATCTCCTTCTGGGGCTCGAACATCGCCTTCGCCAAGCTCCAGGAGCTGATCTCGGGGCGGCCGATCCTGCTGCCCGGCCAGCACATCTTCAACGGCCTGCTGCTGGCGGCGATCCTCGCCGGCTGCGTGATGCTCGGCATCGACCACGACTCGATGCCCTCTGAGGGCCTCTTCATCGCCGTGCTGATCGGCGCCGGCGTGCTCGGCAACCTCTTCGTGCTGCCGATCGGCGGCGCCGACATGCCGGTCGTGATCTCGCTGCTCAACGCCTTCACCGGGCTGGCGGCCGCCGCGGCCGGCTTCGCCCTCGACAACGTCGCGCTGATCGTCGCCGGCACCCTCGTCGGCTCCTCGGGAACGATCCTGACGCTGGAAATGAGCCAGGCGATGAACCGCTCGATCTCCAACCTGCTCTTCTCCGGCTTCGGCGCGACCGTCGCCGGGCCGGCCGGCAGCGCCGAGGACCGCCCGGTGCGCTCGATGAACGCCCAGGACGCGGCGATCCAGATGGCCTACGCCGACAAAGTCGTCGTCGTGCCGGGCTACGGGATGGCGGTCGCCCAGGCCCAGCACGCCGTCCGTGAGATGGCGCAGGAGCTCGGCAAGCGCGGGGTGGACGTCAGCTATGCGATCCACCCGGTCGCCGGCCGCATGCCGGGCCACATGAACGTCCTGCTCGCCGAGGCCGACGTCCCCTACGAGCAGCTCAAGGAGATGGACGAGGTAAACCCGGAGATGCCGCAGACCGACGTCGCGATCGTCATCGGCGCCAACGACGTCACCAACCCCGCGGCCAAGACCAACGAGGGCAGCCCGATCTACGGCATGCCGATCATCGAGGTCAACCAGGCCCAGCAGGTGATCGTCCTCAAGCGCTCGATGAACCCCGGCTTCGCCGGCATCGAGAACGAGCTCTACTACGACCCCAAGACCTCGATGCTCTTCGGCGACGCCAAGGCGTCGGTCGGCGAGATCACCGGCGAGCTCGGCAAGCTGTAACAAGGACCGTCCGCCTCCTCAGCTGGGCGCGTTGCGGGGGCGGCCGGTCTGCCCGCGACCTCCTCCGCTTCGCGTCCGGGGGTCGCCGGGTCGCGGCGTTTTTTAGCGGCGGTGGGCGCGCCAGCGGGCGCTGAGCCAGCCGATCGCGAAGCCCAGCAGCATCGCGATCAGCAGGGCGAAGACGAGCGAGGTCGTCGCCTTGCCGAGGATGAAGTCGATCTCCACCCGCTGCGAGTTGGCGACGACGAAGACGATCGCCAAGATCAGCGCGGCGACGAGGCCCCAGGTGCGCAGCGACGTGCGCTTGGGCGGCGGTGGCGTCGAGATCTCATCGGCCATGCGCCGGACTGTAGCCCACGCCGCGGCCTGCCCCCGCGGCTTGGCTCACCTCCGTTTCCCTGCGGCGCGGAACTTCTGACACCCCGCGGCAGATCGGCGCAACTCGCCGACCTAGCGTCGGCCCATGCCCAAAATCACGAGTCGCCTCCATGTCCCTGTCCTCTCGATCGTCGCTGCGCTCTGCCTCCTGCCGGCGCAGGCGGCGGCGCGTCCGCATGCCCCCAATGGCTGCGGCACCACGTCCACAGCCTGGGTCCCGGAGCTCCATTTCACCCCGGCCTGCAATCGCCACGACCTCTGCTACTCGACGCCGGGCGTCGTGCGCCGAGACTGCGATCGCCGCTTCCTCTACGACATGCGGGCGATCTGCGACGCTCGCCCGGACCGCATCCCCTGCCGCCTGCTCGCCGACCTCTACTACACCGCCGTCCGAGTCCTCGGCCGCTGGGCCTTCGAGATCGACCAGCGCCAGGCGTATGTATGATCGTGGGGTATTACCTACGGAGGACGGCGATGGCACGAGTGACGATCTATCTCCCGGACGCGATTCGCGATCTGGTCCGCGAGCTGGCGGAGGACGGCGAGTCCTTCTCCGCCACGGTCACGCGCCTGATCGAGAGCGGCGCCCGCGAAAGCGGCCACCGGGGCCCGGCCTACATCGGCGCCGGCGAGGGTCCCGGCGATCTCGGCCTGATGGCCGAGCGCTACCTGCGCGAGCTGGACACCGAGCACTGAAGGTAGTCGCGGACACAGGTCCGCTGGTCGCCGCCGCGAACAGCCGCGAACGAGCACATCTCCTCGCCGCCACCCTCATCCGCCAGC
This sequence comes from Solirubrobacterales bacterium, assembly GCA_033856175.1. Taxonomy (GTDB): domain Bacteria; phylum Actinomycetota; class Thermoleophilia; order Solirubrobacterales; family 70-9; genus JAWVFK01. The sequence continues at coordinate 36,702 of JAWVFK010000012.1, forward strand.
TTGGCAGCCGGCTCGTAGTACCGGTGCCCGTACTGGTCGAGGCCGACCATCTCCTGCGCAGACGGGTCGATTCCAATACAGCGCGCTTGTTGCTCGACTCGGTCGCTCGTGGCGTTCATCTCGCCGCACCTCTGACCTCAGGGCTGCTGAAGCGCGCGGTTGAGATCGACGCCGAGTTCGCAGACCTCGACCTCGGGCTCGCCGACGCCGCCGTCATGGCAATCGCCGAGCGCGACGACCTGCCGATACTGACCTTCGACTTCGAGCATTTCCGCGCAACCCGACCCCGCCAGGGCTTCTGGCGCCTCGTCATCGACGAGGCGCGCTATCGGGAGGCCACGGGCTAGTAGTACGCGCTCAGACCGTCGCCATTTCGAGTTGACCGCTTGGCTTGGGCTGCGGCCCCTCCGGGCCGTATTGATCGATCGCCACCGTGGCGTGCAGCGTCTCCAGCATGATCATCAGATCGCGTGGCACGGAGTGGTGTTCGAGGTAGTGAAGGTCGTAGCCGAGCTTGCGGGCGCTGCCGTCCGCGCTGCCGGAATAGCCGCAATGCACCTGGGCCCAGCCCGTGATGCCGGGCTTCACCATGTGACGGCGACCGTAGGCCGGTAGCTGCCGTTCCAGTCGCTTGACGATCGAGGCCCGCTCCGGGCGCGGACCGACGAGGCTCATCTCGCCGCGCAGGACGTTTGCCAGCTGCGGCAGCTCGTCGATGTGCGTTCGGCGCAGGAACCGGCCGACGCTGGTGACGCGATCATCTCCGGCGCCGCTCCAGGTCGCCTGCCCCGATGTCTCGGCGTCGGTCCGCATCGAACGCAGCTTGACGATGTCGAATGCTTTGCCACCCTCGCCGATGCGTCGCTGGCGGTAGAGGACCGGACCGCCGCCGGATAGCTTGATGGCGAGCGCGCCGAGGCCTATGAGCGGTGCCGCGAGCAGCGTCAGCGGGCTCGCGACGGCGAGGTCGAGAAGGCGCTCGGAGAGCGGGGTGCCCGTGCGGAGGCGGGTACGCATCGCCATCGCGGTGCGAAAGCGCAAGATGCTCGTCGCGTTGAGCCGCACGCGCCCAAGCGTCGTCTCGTAGAGCTCATTGGCGGCGATCATGCGCACAGGCAGCTCGGAGCAGATTGCGGTCAGCTGATCGAACTGTCGGCGTCTGCCGGCCTGATCGCTGTCGGTCGCGGGGTCTGCGTCGTGTACGAGCAGGTCGATGTTGTGATCGATCAGAATCTCGCGCCCCTCCTCGATCGAGCCGAGACAGTGGGCGCTCTGCCGCGGGGAGGTGGCGCCGGCTTCGCTGTCGATCCAGCCAACGACCCGATGACCGCGCACTCCGGCGCTGGACAGCTCCTCGTCGAGCTCTCGGCGCCAGGCGCCGCCGATCGTCGCGATCCTGACCTCGCGGCCTGACTGGAATCTGACGCTGGTCCAGAACCCGAATGCGAGCACGATCCACGCTCCGACCAGCGGCGCGACGTAGCCGTCGGTATCAAGCCCGCTACCCGCTCCCAGGCGGATCAACTGCATGACGAACACTGCGGCGACGACCGCTGCCGCCCGCGTCGCCAGCGAGGTGACCGGCGTCAGATGGCTCGGCGGGCTCCGCGATTCGATCAGCGAGCTAGCGACAAGCGTCGTGGCAATCATCGCCATGCCCTCCCCCACACGGCCACTGTGGTTGAAGACAATCGCACCGCCGGCGACCGCCGGCGAAACGCGCAGGGCCATCAGTTGCTGCAGGCGTCGAGCCTGGGGCGTGGCGATTGTGATTGCCGGGAACACGAGAGGACGTCACCTAGGCGCGTGGTTTGGTGGTTGAGAATCGGTTCAGCACCAGGCCAACGCCAACGAGCGCCACGGCGACCATTGCCAGAGCGACCAGGTCAGCGCCGGTAAAGGGAAGGACGCCGAGCCGCTTTTGTTGACCCGCCGCTGCGCTGCCGTCGGCGGCAGGGGTTGCGGCGGCAGCGGTTGCCTTGTCGATCTTGGTGGCGTACTGCGCCGCCGACGGATCGGCTGCAAGCGCCGCGACGGGTCCCGCGACGGTCATGGCCAGCAGGCCGGCCACGACGAGCGAGCAAGGACCTGCGCGTCGGAACCGCACTCGCGGATCCGTCGCGTTGCTTGCGCTGCTGGGTTCCTTGGTGGTTTCGTGCATGAGACTCCTCAGGGCCATCTGGTGGCTTGCATGGATTGAGTCGGCCGTGGCCCCAACGTCAACTGTGCCCTCGCTGGGACCTCGCACCAATTTTGGGTAGGTTTGATCTCGGTCCGGCAAGGTTCGCGGGCAGATTCACTGACTCGGAGGCTCGGTTTCGGATCTGGCGCCGTGGTGGTCAGTGCGGCGACAAGTCGAAGATCCTTGCGAAACGACGACCTACTTTCGATCAGCGAAGCGGCGGATGCGCTCGACGTGTCCGTGACGACGCTGCGTCGATGGAGTGAGGCCGAGCGGATCCAAAGCGAGCGGACCGCCGGTGGGCACCGCCGCTTCCACCTCGCCGAGGTCAGGCGCGTGCTCTCGGATCGTCAGGGGTCGGTGCCCTCGCGAATCCGTCCCCTCGAACCGCCGAGCAAGCCAATGGTCGGTTTTGCCCGACTCCTGGATGAGCAAGGTGACCGGCTCGCCACCGCCGCCGCCAAGCGCCTTTACGGCGGCGGCAGGCCAGGATGGTTCTCATCGGCGGCGGCAGGCGATCATCTTCGCGACTGGGTGAGCGCGACCGCGCAGGGGGTGCGGTCCGGGCGCTACGAGGAGGCGATTGCCGCCTGGCAGAGGCTGACCAGGCAGGCGGACCTCGAGCAGGCCTCTGTCCTCGAGTGCCATTCGTTCCTGGAGTTCTTCGGGATCGGCGCCGGCCGGGAGCTGAAGGAGTTGGCCGAATCGGAGATAGGGGACTGCCGCCGGCTGATCGCGTCCCTGAGGCAGCTTCTCCTGGATCATGCCAGCGTTGTCGCACCATCCGAGGACTCGGAAGCCGATGGGGGGCAGCCCCGTGAAGCCCGGGTCTCGAGCGAGGCTGCCGCGGCGGCCTGGCCCGGGGCGGCCCTCGACAGCACGCTCGCGGAGATCGCGTCCCTCGGCGATATCGAGTCGGCGACGATCTTTCTGGCCGAGCGCGGCGGCTCGGAGCTGCGACTTGCTGCGACGGTCAACGTCGCCGAAAGCGGCGGCGACCGCAACGGCGACGGAGATCGCCTGACGGGGTTGGCAGTCGGCGCCGACGATCCGGTGAGGCAGGTGGCCAGCGAGGGCCGCGCGCGGCTGATCGTCGGCGCTGGCGCGGCGGTGGCCAACCGGGGAGCGGCAGGCGGCCCGATGACGGCCGCGCCGATGTTCTGCGACGGGCGTCTGATCGGCGTGCTCTGCCTCTCCATACAGGGGAGCCGCCGTGTCGACGAGCACGACCTGTTGCTGCTGACTACGGTGGGACGCGGAATCGCGATCGCCCTGGAGCTCCCGGACTGCGCCGAGGGTCGAGTCGACCTCGAGAACGCGATGAGCGCATTCCGTGCCGCCTGGCGGCGGGCTTCGTAACAATCGGCGCGCCTTCCGCCGGCCGGCGCCTCCTAGCGTCGGAACGTGGGCGCTCGCCGCAGGCTCCAGGCAACACGAGGACAGGCCAGCCCCGAGTGGCTGGCTCTGATCCTGCTGATCGCGCTGCTCTTCCTGGCGCTGCTCTTCGCGATGCGCGGGCGGCTCCCCGGTTTCTCGCTGATCGAATCGATCGCCAACCGCCTCGTCTGTGCCGTGCGGCTGAGCGACGGCTGCGGCCAGGATTCGGAGCTCGTGGCGGCCTATGGCGAGCGAGTGGCGCAGCTGGTCCGCGCGCACGCGCCGGGCATCGCCTACGAGAGCGGGATGACGGCGCTGCCGGTCGACTTCCGCAGCTGCCGCGACACGACCTGCGGCGCCGGTTCGGCAAGGGGCACGGTCACCCGCTCGATCACCGGCCAGCCGGTCACCGCTTTCGTCCACGTCGTCGAGCGCGGCGGCTCGACCTACCTCCAGTACTGGCTCTACTACCCCAACAGCGCGACGCTGCGAGGAGTGCCGATCGCCGGCAGCGCCGGTTACCACCCGGACGACTGGGAGGGCTACCAGGTACGAATCGGCTCCAGCGGTGTCGACGCCCGGGCCACCTCGCACCACGGCTACAACTACTCCGGCGGCGCCCGCAACTGGGGCTCGGACTCAGGCATCGGGCCGCTGCGCTCGGCCACCGAGATCGCCCATCTGCGCCCGCACGGGGGCTGGGGGCCGGAGACGCACGTCGTCTCGATCTCCGGCGGCAGCCACGCCGGCCACGTTGGCAAGTCGCTGCCAGCCTCCGGCCGGACGACGCCGGCTCGTTCCATCTCGCTGGTGCCGATCGAGGCGCTGACGTCCAGCTCGCGCGCCACGGCCTTCGCGATCGATCCGCCGTGGCGCAAGCCCGTCTATCTGGATCCCGAGTCCAGCGAAACGTGAGGTCGCGTCGCGCGAGGACGGCTAGCGCGGCGGCATCCGCAGCGCGCCGTCCAGCCGGATCGTCTCGCCGTTCAGCATCTGGTTGGCGACGATCTGGGTGACCAGCTCGGCGTATTCGTCGGGCCGGCCGAGGCGCGAGGGATAGGGGATGCCGGCGCCAAGCGCCTGGCGCGCCTCCTCGGGCAGCGCCGCCAGCAGCGGCGTGTCGAAGAGGCCCGGCGCGATCGTCACGACGCGGACGCCCCGCCCCGCCATGTCGCGCGCGGCCGGCAGCGTCAGGCCGGCGATGCCGCCCTTCGAGGCGGCGTAGGCGACCTGGCCGATCTGGCCGTCGAAGGCGGCGATCGAGGCGGTGTTGATGCAGACGCCGCGCTCGTCGCCCTCCTCGGGCTCGTTGGCGGCCATCGACGCGGCCGCCAGGCGCAGGGCGTTGAAGGTGCCGATCAGGTTGACCTTGACGACGTTGGAGAAGTACTCGAGGTTGTGAGGCCCGTTCTTGCCGGCAACACGCTCGGCCCAGCCGATGCCGGCGCAGCAGACCGAGATCCGCAGGCCGCCGTCGGCCTCGGCGGCGGCGTCCACCGCTGCCTGCACGGGCGCCTCTTCGGTCACGTTCGCCTCGACGAAGCGCGCCCGCTCGCCGAGCTCGGCCGCCAGCGACTCGCCCTTCTCGGCGTTGAGGTCGGCGATCACGACCGCGGCGCCCTCGGCGTGCAGCCGCCGCGCCGTCGCCTCGCCGAGCCCTGAGGCTCCGCCGAGAACCAGCGCGCTCTTCCCCTCGATCCGCATTCGGCGCGGCACCCTATCGGGGTCAGGTCGTGCGATGCCGTACCGGCGACGCCGATGGCCGACCGGCGCCGCAAGACCTGACCCCGCTGATCGGGATGGGTAGGCTTTCGGGATCGCTCTCGAGGCTATGGCTGAGACAGTCAAGGACGGGATCGCCGAGCGACTGGCGCAGGCGCGCCGGCGCACGCTGCGGCTGATCGAGCCGCTCTCCGACGACCAGCTCAACCGGGTCTACTCGCCGATCCTCAGCCCGCTGATCTGGGACCTCGGCCACATCGCCAACTTCGAGGAGCTCTGGCTGGTCCAGACGATTGGCGGCCGCGAGCCGTTGCGCGGAGACCTCGGCGGTCTCTATGACGCGATCGAGCAGCCGCGGCGGATTCGCGGCGAGCTGCCGATCCTCAGCGCCGACGAGGTCCGCCCCTACCTCGACGAGGTTCGCGAGCGCACGCTCGAGGTCCTCGGCGAGATCGAGCTCGAGAAGAGCGAGGATCCCCTCCTTCGCGGCGGCTTCGTCTACGAGATGCTGCTTGCCCACGAGCACCAGCACAACGAGACGATGCTGCAGCTGCTGCAGCTGGTCGATGGCTACGAACCGCCCGAGGACGAGGCGCCGCCCTCGCCGGCGGCGACAGATGGGCCCGAGACGGTCCGCCTCGAGGCGGGCAGCTACGAGATCGGCGCCGGCTCGCTCGACGAAGGTTTTTCGTACGACAACGAGCGCCGGCGCCACGCCGTCGAGCTGACTGCCTTCGAGATCGACCGCAGCCCGGTGACCAACGCGGCCTTCGCCGAGTTCCTCGCCGCCACCGACTCCGAGCCGCCGCAGTACTGGCGCCGCGACGGTTCCCGCTGGGTTCGCACCGCCTACGGCCGCGAGGCGCCGCCCGACCCGGCCGCCGCGGTCGTACACGTCGACTTCCACCAGGCCGAGGCCTTCGCCGAGTGGGCCGGCAAGCGCCTGCCGAGCGAGCAGGAGTGGGAGGCCGCCCACGACCAGCTCGCCGGCCTCGGCCAGGTCTGGGAGTGGACCAGCTCCGAGTTCACCGCCTATCCGGGCTTTGAGGCCTTCCCTTACAGGGAGTACTCCGAGGCATTCTTCGACCAGGGCTACGAGGTGCTGCGCGGCGGCTCGTGGGCAGCGCACCCCAGCGTCATCCGACCGAGCTTCCGCAACTGGGATCTACCGCAGCGGCGGCAGATCTTCGCCGGCATCCGCTGCGCCTGGGACGCATGATGGAGCCGCTCGCAAGCACCGAGCAGGTGAGGATCGACGTCCATCTACCGGATGGCGGCACCCTCTCCGAGCTCGCCGGCGACACCCGCGAGGGTCTCGCCCGCCAGCTCAAGGAGCTGCCGCCGAAGTACTTCTACGACGAGCGCGGCTCGGAGCTCTTCGAGCAGATCACGACGCTTCCCGAGTACTACCCGACGCGCGCCGAGCGCACGATCCTCGAACAGCGGGGCGCCGAGATCGTCGCCGCCGCCGGCAGCCCGCGCACGCTCGTCGAACTGGGCTCGGGCGCCTGCAGCAAGACCCGCTGCCTGCTCGACGCGATGCGCGATGCCGGTTGCCTCGAGCTCTACATCCCCGTCGACATCTCCGAGGAGATCACCCGCCGCGCCGCCGACGAGCTGGTCGCCGAATACCCCGGCCTGCGCGTCCGGGGCGTCGTCTGCGACTTCGAGCACCACCTCGAGTGGCTGCCGACGAACGGTGGCCGGCTGATCGCCTTCCTCGGCGGCACGATCGGCAACTTCGACGTCGAGGCCCGCCACGGCTTCCTCGTCCGCATCGCCGCGACGATGGGGCCTGACGACCGCCTGCTGCTCGGCACCGACCTCGTCAAGGACCGTGACCGCCTCGAAGCCGCCTACGACGACTCCCAGGGAGTCACCGCCGAGTTCAACAAGAACGTCCTCCACGTCCTCAACCGCGAGCTCGACGCCGACTTCGACCTCGCCCGCTTCGAGCACCGAGCCTTCTACGACGCCGACGAGGAGCGCATCGACATCCGCCTGCGCTCGACCGCCGACCAGAGGGTCCGCCTCGAGGCCCTCGACATGGAGGTCGCCTTCGCCGAAGGCGAGGATCTGAGAACCGAGCTCTCCTGCAAGTTCACCCCCGACTCGCTGGAGCGCTCCTACGCCGAAGCTGGCCTGGAGATGACGAGCTTCTTCACCGACCCGGAGGAGCTCTTCGCCCTCTCGCTGGCTCGGGTCAGCGGCTGAGCGCCGCGATCAGCTCGGGCAGCTTGTCCGGCGTGGTGATCGGCGTGATCACCGGCAAGGTGATCCCGCCATCGACGTAAGCGGCGAGCCGCTCCTTCATAGCCTCAGGGGACCCGAACAAGAATGTGTCCTCGATCAGGTCCCAGGGCGCCAGCGCGGCCGCCCGCTGACGGTCCTTGGCGTTCCAGGCCTCGACCATCGGATCGATCTTCTCGCCGTAGCCGAGCCAGCGGAAGAACGCCTCGTAGACCGGCACTGTTATGTAGGCGGCGAACATGAAGCGGGCCAGCGGCTCGACCTGCTCGCGCTCGCCGTAGAGGCAGAAGAAGCGGCAGAGAAGCTCGAAGCCCTCGGGCGCGCCCTCGAGCTGTCCGGCGACCTGGGGCAGCGCGGCAAGCGGCAGGAAGTTCGTAAAGGCCCCGTCCGCCTTCTCGACCGCCAGCCGCAGCATCTTGCCCCGCAGCGCGGCGACGACGATCGGTACCCGCTCGGCCGGCGCCTGCTCGAGCTTGAAGCCGCCTGGGCCGCGCTCGCCGTCGAGGGTCGCCCGCAGCAGGTCGATCGTCTCCGACATGCGGCTGAGTGGCTTCTCGAATGGCATCTGGTTCCAGCCCTCGACGATGCGGTCCGATGAAGCGCCGATGCCGAGGACGAAGCGCCCGCGCGAGGCGTCCTGCAGCGCCGCCGCCTGCTGGGCCAACAGCGCCGGCCCGCGCTGGAAGACGCCGACGACGCCGGTGCCAAGCCGAACCCGTTCGGTCCAGGCGGCGGCGAGCGCCAGCGGCGTAAAGCCGTCGGGGCCGTTGGTCTCACCCGACCAGAGGTCGGTGTAGCCGGCCGCCTCGGCCGACCGAACGAGCTCCTCCTGGTCGGCGAGCGGCAGGCCGGTGAACGGCAGTGTCAGGCCCCAGCGCTGCATCCGCCGGCGACCCTACCTTGAAGCGGCTACCTTGAAGCGCCTGGCGGGCGTGGGATAAGCTCGGCGCATGGACTTCTCGAGGCTGCGTCGCTCCGAGGTCATCGGCGCCGTCGCCAGCGTCGTGCTGCTGCTGAGCCTGCTCGGGCTGCCGTGGTTCTCGCTCTCGCACGTCGCCACCCGCGCCCAGCAGAATGCCTGGATCTGCGGCACCGACCACTTCAGCTGCAGCGGCTTCGACACCTTCCCGATCCTGCGCTGGCTGCTGATCGCCGCCTGCGCCGCGCCGCTGATCCTCACCTGGATCGTCGTCCGCGGCAACAAGCTCTCCTGGCCGCCAGGTGAGATGACGATGGTCGTCGGCTTCACCGCGTTCGTCCTGATCGCCTACAACGGCCTCCTCGACAAGCCGGGCAGCTCGGCCCAGGAGTTCGGCATCGGCCTCTCGATCGGCTACTGGCTGGCTCTGCTGGCCGCCTTGGCTATGGGAATCGCCGGCGCTTCGCGTTCGCTCGAGGGTGGCGGCGGCGCCCAACGCAAGCCGGCCGGAACGATCTAGCCACCCGCCAGCGGATGTCGACGCAGCCCGAAGGGGTCATCTCCCAGGACGTTCGCTCCGGCGCCAAGCCGGACCGCAACCTCGCGCTCGAGCTGGTCCGGGTCACCGAAGCCGCGGCGCTGGCGGCGGCGCGCTGGGTCGGCCGCGGCCAGAAGGAGGCCGCCGACCAGGCCGCCGTCGACGCGATGCGCCTGCTCCTCCACACGGTGCCGATGGACGGAGTCGTCGTCATCGGCGAGGGCGAGAAGGATGAGGCGCCGATGCTCTACAACGGCGAGCGGATCGGCGATGGCAGCCCACCCGTGGTCGACATCGCCGTCGACCCGCTCGAGGGCACCCGCCTGACCGCCCAGGGCCAGCCCTCGGCGCTCTCGGTCGTCGCCCTCGCGGAGCGCGGGACGATGTTCGACCCGGGCCCCTGCGTCTATATGGAGAAGCTGGTCGGCGCCGCCGACATCGCCGACTGCCTCAGCCTCGACGACAGCCTCACCGACGTGATCGCCCGCGTCGGCGAGCACAAGCGCGGAAACCCGAGCGACGTCACCGTCGTCATGCTCGACCGCGAGCGCCACACCGACGCGGTCAGCGAGATCCGCGGCACCGGCGCCCGCATCCGCTTCATCACCGACGGCGACGTCGCCGCGGCGCTGCTCGCGGTCACGCCCGGCAATGGCGTCGACCTTCTCTGGGGCATCGGCGGCACCCCCGAGGGCGTCCTTTCCGCCGCCGCGATCAAGTGCCTCGGCGGCTGCATCCTCGGCCGGCTCTGGCCGCGTGACGAGGGCGAGCGCCAGGCGGCGATCGACGCCGGCTACGACCTCGACGAGATCCTCGACGCCGATCGGCTCGTCTCGGGCGAGGACGTCTTCTTCGCCGCCACCGGCGTCACCGACGGCGACCTGCTGCAGGGGGTGCGCTACCTCGGCGACGGCTCGGCGGCGACGACCGAGTCGTTGGTCATGCGCTCGCGCTCCGGCACCGTGCGCAAGGTCCAGGCCACCCACAACCGCCCCAAGCTGCGCGAAGTAACTGGGGGCCTCTACGGCTAGGTGACGGGCGGCGGTGGCGCCTCGGCGGCCGGCTCCGAGTAGGGCAGCTTGCCGGTCGCGGCGAGCTCGTGGCGCAGCGAGTTGATCACTGCTCCGGCGAGCAGCGCGATCGCGATCGCGTAGAACCAGACCAGCGCGATCAGGACAAAGCCGATCGTGCTGCCGAAGCGCGAGGCCGTCGAGACGTTGGTCAGGTAGAAGGGAAAGGCCCAGTTGGCGAGCCCCGTCGTCAGCGTGACGAAGGCGGCGCCGGGCCAGACGTCGGCCCAGGGCATGTGCCCCTTGGGGACGGCCCAGTAGATGACGCAGCTGACGAGGAAGCTGAGGCCGAGCGCCGCCAGCACGACCAGCAGGTTGGGAAGGATGCTGATGCCGGAGAGGCCAAGGGGCAGGTCCTCGGTCGAGGAGATCAGCGCGCCCTCGGCCGCCGGAATGACGACGCTGGCGGCGAGGAAGAGCATGACGACGAACAGCATCAGCAGCGAGAAGCGCTTCTGCTCGACCCAGCCGCGGCAGTCGACGTGGTAGATGCGGCAGAAGGCGGTGTCCATCGCCCCCCAGAACGAGGCGCCGATCCAGAGGCCGCCGACGACGGCGACGATGCCGATCGTCGTCGCCGAGTCGCGAACGGTGTCGAGCGCGTGGGTCAGCGTGCCCTGCTCGACGTTGGGAAATAGCCGCTGCAGGTCGATCAGCACGCTCGACGCGGCGGCATCGCTCTTGACGATCTGGCCGAAGACGAAGAGGACCAGCAGGACGAAGGGAAAGACCGCCAGCATCAGGTTGTAGGCGACCATCGCCGCGAGGCCGGTGACGTTCTCGCGATAGGCCCGGTTCCAGAAGGCGCGCAGGTAGGCGCCGGGGTGGTGCTCGCGCGGCGTCTCCTGCCGGTGAGCGCGGCGCAGCCGCGACTCGGCGCCGCCGATCAATGTCGCCCCGCGGCTCCGCGGACGCCCTCGTAGAGACGGCCGATCACCTTTAGGCCGAGGACGGCGACGTCGGCCGCCGCATCGACCCCGGCGAGGGTCAGGCTCTCCAGCCGGCCGCGAGCGACCTCCGGATCGTGCCCCTCGCCGGCGTAGGGCTCGTCGCCATCCCAATCCTCCTCGATCAGGCGCCTGTCGCGCCTCGGGCTACGCACGGCCGGCCGCCGCCGCGGCAGCTGGCCGAAAACGCCTCGCTCAGGCTCGGTCATCGCTCGCCAGCGTAACCGCGGCCAGCGACGGGGTTATGCCTGGCCCCCGAGATGTCGGCCCGGCCGGCCGGAACTCTGCGCCCGCAGGCGTGTCTTTTTGAATGTGGCGGCCCAGAGATTGACTTCACTATGTATAGCGGCTACCCTGATCAGCAAAGGTTTCGAGCGGTCGATAGGCGGGCGCCCCGCCGCTCGAGGACGAAATCCGCGGATCTGCGCAAACGGTCCGCGTTTTGTCGCTCAGGCGAGCCGTCGCCCCAGCCGCCGCCAGCATCAGGTTTGCAAGAGTTTTGACCAGATCGACAGGAAAGAGATAGACGCGTGCTAGTCGCCGAACTGCAGGAGCTCGAAGAAGTAAAGACGCTGATGACCAAGGGTCAGCAGCTGGGCGTGCTCACCTTCGGTGACGTCGCCTCTGCGGTCTCCGAGGTCGATCTCGACGAGTCCGACATCGAGGACCTCTACGGGCACCTCGAGAAGTCCGGCATCGAGCTGGTCGAGGATGTCGACCCGGCGCAGAAGCCCGCCGAGGGCGAGCCCGAGCCCAAGGGCCGTGGCCGCCGTCGCCAGAAGGCGGCGCTGGACCTGAAGCCCGACATGACGACGGACTCGCTGCAGCTCTTCCTCAAGGACATCGGCAAGGTCCGCCTGCTCACCGCTCAGGAAGAGGTTGACCTCGCCAAGCGGATCGAGCGCGGCGACCTCGACGCCAAGCAGAAGATGGTCGAGTCCAACCTGCGGCTCGTCGTCTCGATCGCCAAGAACTACCGCAACCAGGGCCTGCCCTTCCTCGACCTGATCCAGGAGGGCACGCTGGGCCTGGTCCGCGCGGCCGAGAAGTTCGACTACCGCAAGGGCTTCAAGTTCTCGACCTACGCGACCTGGTGGATCCGCCAGGCGATCGCCCGCGCGCTCGCCGACAAGGCGCGGACGATCCGCATCCCGGTCCACGTCGTCGAGAAGCTCAACAAGATCGGCCGCGCCGAGCGCAAGCTCGTCACCGAGCTCGGCCGCGAGCCGACGCCGGAGGAGATCGCCGAGGTCACCGGCATCGAGCCCGACGAGGTCGACTCGATCAAGCGCTCGGCGCAGGCGCCGGTCTCGCTCGAGAAGCCGGTCGGCGACGAGGAGGAGTCGGAGTTCGGCCAGTTCATCGCCGACGAGAAGGCGGAGTCGCCCTTCGACCGCGCCGCGGACCTGCTGACCAAGGAGGCGCTGAAGGAGGCGCTGGAGAACCTCTCCTACCGCGAGCGCCGCGTCCTCGAGCTCCGTTATGGCCTCGGCGGCGAGCACCCGCGGACACTCGACGAGGTCGGCCGCACGTTCAACGTCACCCGCGAGCGGATCCGCCAGATCGAGAACCAGTCGCTGAAGAAGCTGCAGAGCCTCGCCGAAGCCCAAAAGCTTCGCGAAGTCGCTTAGCCGCGAACAGCTGAACTAAAGCTCCGGCGCGAAGCGCCGATACGGACTCGATGTTCGACATCGACTCTGCCCTGCGTTACATCGTCGACCACGGCGGTTCCGACCTCCACGTCAAGGTCCACTCGCCGCCGATGGCGCGGATCGACGGCGAGCTGGTGCCGATCTCCGCCGGCACGACGACCAACGGCGCCGACCCCAAGCCGCTGACGCCGAAGGAGACCGAGGCCGCCCTCGACGCGATCCTCTCCAACCGCGCCCTGCGGGCCGAGTTCGACGAGATCGGCGAGGCCGACTTCGCCTACGAGGTCAAGGGGATCTCGCGCTTCCGCGTCAACGCCTTCCGCGCCCGCGGCTACGTCTCGATCGCCTGCCGCGCGATCCCCTTCCAGGTCCGCACGATCGACGACCTCGGCCTGCCCGAGGTGATCCGCAAGCTCGCCGACGAGCCGCGTGGGATCATCCTGCTGACCGGGACCACGGGCTCGGGCAAGTCGACGACGCTGGCGGCGATGGTCGACCACATCAACTCGACCAAGTCGCGCCACATCGTCACGCTCGAGGACCCGCTCGAGTACCTCCACTACGACAAGCGCTCGATCATCAACCAGCGCGAGATCGGCTCCGACACCGAGAGCTTCGCCCGGGCGATGCGCCGCGTCCTGCGCCAGGACCCGGACGTGATCCTCGTCGGCGAGATGCGCGACGAGGAGACGGTGCGGACGGCGCTCTCGGCCGCCGAGACCGGCCACCTCGTGCTCTCGACGCTGCACACGCTCGACGCCACGGAGACGATCAACCGCATCATCGACTTCTTCCCGCCCCACCTGCAGCAGCAGGGCCGGGTGATGCTCGCCTCGACGCTGAAGGGAGCCGTCTCGCAGCGATTGATCCCGCGCGCCGACGGTCACGGCCGCGTCGCCGCCGCCGAGATCATGGTCGTCACCGGCCGGATCCAGGACCTGATCCTCAACCCGGAGGAGACCGGCCGGATCACCGAGGTGATCACCGAGGGCGCCTACTACGGGATGCAGACGTTCGACCAGGCTTTGCTCAACCTCGTCATGGACGGCGTCATCTCCGAGGAGGTGGCAATGGAGACGGCATCGAGCCCGCACGACTTCAAGTTGATGCTCGCCGCCAAGGGCGAGCGTCCCAGCGGCATCGAGCAGGTCAGCGGCATCGAGCAGGAGGCCGTCAGATGAGCCTCCGGGACCGGCTTCGCTCCGAGCGCGGCATGGCCGTCCCGTCGGTGATGATGCTCGTCGTCGTCGGCCTCGGCTTCGGCTCCGCAGCTCTCGTTTCGTCGGTTTCCTCGCAGAGCTCGACGACCCGCGACTCGCGGATCAAGGGCTCGATCGCCGCGGCAGACGCCGGCCTCGATCGCGCGATCTATCGCGAGAACAAGATCCTCACGACCACCTCGCTGCCCTGTGTTTTGATGGGCGTGGGTGGCAGCCTGATCAAGGGCGTGGCATCCGGCGACGGCTGGTGTCCCGCGGTCACGGGCAGCGTCGGCACGACGACCTATTCCTACCGCGTCAAGCCCTGGACCCTGGTCACGCTGCTCGGCCGCCAGGGCCGCCAGGTCACGATCGTCTCGACCGGAACGGCCAACGGCATCAGCCGGCGGATCAGCGAGACGGCCTTCTCGCCGCTGGGTGCGCAGGTCTTCGGTAGCGAGGGCGTGATCGGCAAGGACGGGATCACGATGAACGGCAACGCCAACACGAACGTGGCGATGGGGACCGATGGCAACATCACCGCGAGTGGCAACGCGACGATCTGCAACAACGCTCGCCACGGGCCCAACAAGACGATCACCTACACCGGCAACGCCCACCAGTGCCCCGGCTACAGCGTCACGACGGGGACCGTGTCGCTGCCGAATCCGGATCAGAGCGACGCCCTCGCCAACAGCTCGACGAGCCGCTTCTTCACCAGCGATCCCAAGACGGGCAACGTCAGCTGGGACGCGGCGACGCGCAGCCTCAGCATGTCCGGCAACTCGACGCTGACGCTGGGCGGCTCGAGCTACAGCCTCTGCTCGCTGAGCATGTCGGGCAACAGCACCCTCTACATGGCGGCCGGCGCCAAGGTCCAGATCTTCTTCGACACTCCCGAGAGCTGCAACCTCTCCGGCTCTCAGATCGACCTCTCGGGCAACTCTGCCGTCACGAGCACCGCCTACAACCCGGCGCTCGGCAACTTCGACCTGCCGGGCTTCTTCCTGATGGGCTCGGACACGATCTCGACATCGGTGAGCATCACCGGAAACGGCGGCACTGACGAGTTCCTCCTCTACGGGCCTCGCACCGACATCAGTCTCTCGGGCAACGGCTCGATGACCTACGTCGGCGCCGTGGCCGGCAAGACCGTGTCGATGAGCGGCAACGCCTCGATCACCTCGAACGCCGGAATGCCCCCGCCGATCATCCCCACGATGCTGCTCTACGGCCGTCAGCGCTACGTCGAGTGCACCGGCGCCACGGGAACGCCACCCGATGCCAACTGCTGACGGTGCTCAAGCTTTTTGTCGCTTCTGTCGAGCAACCAGGTAACCGATGCGCAAGGCACTGAACGAGAACCCCGCTGTCCAGATCGCCCTGATCGGCGTCCTGCTCGCCGTTGGCGCGCTCTTCCTGATGATGC
Organism: Solirubrobacterales bacterium; assembly: GCA_033856175.1. Lineage (GTDB taxonomy): Bacteria > Actinomycetota > Thermoleophilia > Solirubrobacterales > 70-9 > JAWVFK01. The sequence goes on from JAWVFK010000012.1 coordinate 51,987, forward strand.
GCGGCGGCGGTGGCTCGGCCAAGCCGCCGAGCGCACCAGCCGCGCAGGCGCCGGCGCCGGCTTCTGCGGGAGCCTCGGCCAGCGGCGCCACCGCAACGACCGCGGCCCCCGCGCCCGTCAGCACATCGGTGACGGCGCCGAGCTCCGGCTTCGAGGCGGGCCCCGGATTGCCGCGGCGAGTCCTCGCCTCCTACCGGGCCGACGACGTGGTCGTTGTCCTGGTCACACGCGACGGAGGCATCGACGACGAGCTCGTCCGCGGCTCGGCCGCCAGCCTTCGCAGCACGCCGGGAGTTTCGCTCTTCGTCACCGATTCGCGCCACGTCGCCCGCTACTCGAGCATCACCCAGGGCGTGGCCGTCGATCGCACACCGGCGTTGATCGTGATCAAGCCACAGCGGCTCAGCAACGGCGTGCCGCAGGCCGAGGTCAAGTACGGCTTCCGCAGCGCTCGCAGCATCGCCCAGGCCGTGCGCGACGCGGCCTACAGCGGCCCCGAGCGCTCCTACGACCCCTAGGCCCAGGCCCGCTCCCCTACGCCCAGCAGCGCCCGCGCCTCAAGCGCTTTGGCGGCGATGCCGATGAGTGAGCCACCCGACCACGTAGAGGACAAATTGACGTCGTCCGATCGTCCACGACATCTGAGGCCCGTCTCGCAGGGCCAGGCAGCAGCCAATGAGCTCCCCCAGGAGGGGATCCCCGGCCTGACGCCGCCGCGCCAGCGCGGCGGCTCGAATCGCTTCATCACAGACGTCATCGTCGAGCTGGGCTACGCGTCGCCGGAGACGGTCGAGCGCGTCATCGGCGCCGCCCGCAACGCCGGCCGCCCGCCGGAGGAGCTGCTCCTCGACGAGTCGGTCATCGACGCCGACCAGCTCGCTCGCGCCACCGCCGAGCGCTACGGCCTCGACCACGTCGACCTCGCCGAGTACCAGATCGACATGGCCGCGGCCAACCTGGTCTCGGTCGCGGCGGCGCGTCGCCATGCGGCGATCCCGATCGGTTACGCCGGCGACGAGAAGCTGCTCGTTGCCGTCGCCGACCCCGCCAACGTCCTCGCCCTCGACGACATCCAGATGGCGACCGGCCTCGACTGCGAGGCGGCCGTCGCCTCACTCGAGGACATCGGCGACCTCCTCGGCCGCCTCAGCACCCTCCAGAGCGCCGTCCACGAGGCCGTCGAGACGACCGACGACGAGGAAGAGCTAGCCCAGCTGACCGACCTGCGGGCCTCGGCCGAGGACGCGCCGGTGATCAAGCTCGTCTACAGCGTGCTCGGCCAGGCGGTCAACGAGGGCGCTTCCGACATCCACTTCGAGCCCCAGGAGGACGAGCTGCGGGTGCGCTTCCGCGTCGATGGCGTGCTCTACGAGGCGGCGCGCGTGCCCAACCGCATGGTCCAGGGCGTCGTCTCCCGCGTCAAGATCATGAGCGACCTCGACATCGCCGAGAAGCGCGTTCCCCAGGACGGCCGCGTCGGCGTCGAGGTCGACGGCCGCCGCATCGACCTGCGCGTGACGACGCTGCCGACCCAGCGCGGTGAGGGCGTGACGATCCGCATCCTCGACAGGGATACGGCGATGCTGAGCCTCGATGACCTCGGCATGGACGGGGTCGCCCGCGAGCGCTTCGAGCACTCCTTCCGCCAGGCCTACGGCGCCGTCCTCGTCACCGGGCCGACCGGCTCGGGCAAGTCGACGACGCTCTACGCGGCGATCGACCTGCTGAACCAGGTCGAGAAGAAGATCATCACGATCGAGGACCCGGTCGAGTATCGCGTCGCCGGCGTCAACCAGATGAACGTTCAGCGCAAGGCCGGCCTGACCTTCGCCAATGGGCTGCGCTCGATCCTCCGCGCCGACCCCGACATCATCATGGTCGGCGAGATCCGCGACGCCGAGACGGCGCGGATCTCGATCGAGGCGGCGCTGACGGGCCACATGGTGCTGACGACGCTGCACACCAACGACGCCCCGGGCGCGATCACGCGGCTGACCGAGATGGGCGTCGAGCCCTTCCTGACCGCATCGGCGGTCGACTGCATCGTCGCCCAGCGCCTGGCGCGCCGGCTCTGCACGCACTGCAAGCGGCGGGTCGTGCTCTCGCAGGCCTCGCTGGTCGAGTCCGGCTTCCGCGTCGGCGCCGACGTCGAGGCCTACGAGCCGGTCGGCTGCGGCCGCTGCAACTCGAGCGGCTACCGCGGCCGCGTAGGCATCTACTCGGTGCTGGTCATGACCGAGCGGATCAAGGAGATGACCGTCGCCCGCGCATCCGAGGCGGAGATCGAAGCCGTGGCCCGCGAGGAGGGCCTGCTCAGCCTGCGCGAGGACGGCTTCAGCAAGATCCGCGCCGGCCTGACCAGCATCGAGGAGATCGTTCGTGTCTCCACATAGCGCCTCGCCGTGTCCATCCGGCTCAAGCGATCGGCGCCAGCGGCCGATGCGTTGTCCTAGATGAGCTTCGACTTCGCCAACGTCCTCACGAAGATGGTCGAGGAGCGCGCCTCCGACGTCCACCTCAGCCCCGGCATGCCGCCGGCGCTGCGGGTCCGCGGGCGCATCGTCCCGCTCGACGGCTATGCCGTCCTCAGCGCCCAGGACACCCGCGACATCGTCTACGGCATCCTCAACTCCGACCAGCGCAAGCGCTTCGAGAACCACCTCCAGATCGACTTCGCCTACTCGATCCCGGGCGTCGCTCGCTTCCGCGTCAACTGCTTCTTCCAGCGCGGCGCGATCAGCGCCGCCTTCCGGCTGATCCCGACCGACATCTCGAGCCTCGAGGATCTCGGCCTGCCACAGGTCGTCGAGGAGTTCACCCGCAAGCCGCGCGGCTTCGTCCTCGTCACCGGCCCGACCGGCTCCGGCAAGTCAACCTCGCTGGCCTCGATGATCGACCTGATCAATCGCGACCGCGAGGAACACATCCTGACGATCGAGGACCCGATCGAGTTCCTCCACATGCACAAGAAGTGCATCGTCAACCAGCGCGAGATCGGCGCCGACGCCGTGGACTTCCCGCTGGCGCTGAAGGCGGCCCTGCGCGAGGACCCGGACGTGATCCTCGTCGGCGAGATGCGCGACCTCGAGACGATCTCGACAGCGCTGACCGCGGCTGAGACCGGCCACCTCGTCTTCGCCACCCTCCACACCCAGTCGACCTCGCAGACGGTCGACCGCATCATCGACGTCTTCCCGCCGCACCAGCAGCAGCAGGTGCGGATGCAGCTCTCGATCGCCCTCCAGGGGATCATCACCCAGCAGCTGCTGCCGACCGCCGACGGCTCCGGGCGTGTCGTCGCCTGTGAGGTCCTGATGCCGACGCCGGCGGTTCGCAACCTGATCCGCGAGGGCAAGACCCACCAGATCTACTCGGCCATCCAGACCTCGGGCTCGATCGGCATGCAGACGATGGACTCTCACCTCGCCCAGCTGGTCAGGATGGGCAAGATCACCAAGTCCCTGGCCGAGCAGCGAGCCGCCGTCCCCGAGGAGCTCAAGCGCCTGCTGGGCGGGGGCCTGGCCGAAGCGGCGCCGCGCGCCGCCTAACGGAGGCCTGGAGATGAGCACCTACGCCTTTCGCGCCGTCGACGTCGCCGGAGTCCCCTCGCGGGGCGAGGTCGAGGCCTCGACCAAGGCCCACGTCTCCGACCAGCTGCGCCAGCGCGGCCTGATCGTCCTCGACATCTCCGAGGAGCGCGAGTCGTTCAAGCTCGAGGAGCTGATCAAGCGCTTCAAGGGCGTCGGCATGCGAGACCTGGCGATCTTCTCGCGCCAGTTCGCCACGCTCATCGCCGCGGGAATGCCGATGCTGCGCACCCTCTACACGCTCGAGGACCAGACCGAGGACGAGATGCTCAAGGAGGCGATCGCCGGCGTCCGCCAGGACGTCGAGGCAGGCAGCTCGCTCGCCGCGGCGATGGAGCGCCAGCCCAACATCTTCGACCGCCTGTACCGGGCGATGGTCCGCTCGGGTGAGAGCTCCGGCCGGCTCGAGGAGGCGCTCGAACGCGTTGCCTTCCAGCTCGAGAAGCTCGACGCGCTGCGTCGCCAGGTCCGTTCGGCGATGGTCTACCCGGCCTTCGTCTTCAGCTTCGCGGTCCTGGCGATGGCTGCGGTGGTCGCCTTCATCGTCCCCGTCTTCGCCGGCATCTACGAGCAGATCGCCGCCGACAACCCCGGCGAGAGCGCCCAGCTGCCGTTCATCAGCCGGATCACCGTCGGGATCTCGCACGGGTTGACGAGCTACTGGTACGCGATCATCGTCGGCCTGATCGCCGGCGGTGTCGCCTTCTTCCAGTGGAAGAAGACCGATCGCGGTCGCCAGCGCTGGGACCGCCTCAAGCTGAGACTGCCGGCGAAGATCGGCGACGTGATCCAGAAGGTCGCGCTGGCGCGCTGGTCGCGGACCTTCTCCGGCGCGGTCGCCTCCGGCGTGCCGATCCTGCAGTCGATTCAGATCACCGGCCAGACGTCGGGCAACACGGTGATCGAGGAGGCGATGGCAGAGGTCTACGAGTCGGTCCGCCAGGGCGGCTCGATCGTGGCGCCGATCGAGCGCAACCCGATCTTTCCGCCGATGGTCGCGCACATGGTCGCCGTCGGCGAGGACACCGGCCAGCTCGAGCAGATGCTGTCGAAGATCGCCGACTTCTACGAGGCCGAGGTCGACGCCAAGGTCAAGGCGCTGACCTCGCTGCTCGAGCCGTTGATGATCATGTTCGTCGGCGGTGTCGTCGGCTTCATCGTCATCTCGATGTACATGCCGATCTTCACGCTCTACGACAAGATCCGCTGAGCCACTTCGCGCCGCGTACCGGCGCTCCGCCCAGTAGCACGGTGTTGCCCCTCGGCGACGGCTCGCCGGACGGATGTCGCAGGCACAGCCGAAGCGAGATTCGGGCAAATTTTGCCGGTTGCCCTCAAGCAATCGGCTCCCACGCCCGATAGGCCCTACGTAAAGGCAAAGAAGCCAGAAGCTTCGGTGCAAAAGGCAAATCCGTCGTGAGGCGGAGACGCAAAGCCAACGGGGCTCCCACGGGAGCCGGCCGGGTTACCACCGGGGTCTCATCAGACGACTCGTGGGCGCTACGGGGCTCTGGCAACAAAAAGGAGAGTCACATGTTGCAGAAGCTCCGAGAGAGGGCCGGCAGTGAGAAGGGCTTCACGCTTGTCGAGCTCCTCGTGGTCATGCTGATCCTCGGCCTGCTGGCCGCAATCGCGATCCCGTCCTTCTTCAACCAGAGGGACAAGGCAAAGGACGCGGATGCCAAGGCAGCCGTCCGGACAGCTCAAACCGCAATCGAGACGTACGCGACGGATAACAGCGGTCAGTACACCGGTGCTACCCCCGCGGCGCTACAGACCATCGAGCAGACGCTGAACAACGTCGGCGCGAACCTGACCGTTCCGGGCCCGACCGCCAACACCTACACGGTGTCGGTCCAGTCGGCGACCGGCAACGTGTTCAGCATCGTCCGGTCCAGCGGAGGCACGACGACACTCAGCTGCACCGTGGCGGACGCCACCAAGCGGGCTGGCTGTCCGACCGGCGGGATCTGGGGCTAAGGCCCCAAGGGGGACTGCTTTGACCGTTTGGTCAAACCTGTCCAGCGAGTCGAAGGGCGGCGCCTACGGGCCCGCCCTTCGGCTCGTTTCCCTGCCGTTTCGCATCATTGGCCGGAGGCTCGGCACGGCCTGCCGGCTGTCGCCGCGGCGACTTGCCGGCGATCGCGGGCTGACCCTGATCGAGCTGCTCGTCGCCGCGACGATGTTCATCGCGCTGATGGCGGCCGTGGTTCCCCTGATGACGAACGTCATCAACGATCAGCCGAAGATCAGCAAGGCGGCGGCGCGGATCTCCGAGGCCCGCGCGCTCACCGAGCGACTTGGCCGCGAGCTTCGTCAGGCCTACGCCGTCGACTCCGCCTCGGCGACCCAACTCGTCTTCCGCACCTACACGCGCGCCGCGACCTGCGGCGGCACGACGCTCCTGGCCGCGAGCGCAGCGCCGACGCAGTGCCGGGTCACCTACAGCTGCGCCAGCGGCACCTGCACCCGCACCGAGCGCAACGCGGATGGCTCGGGAACGGCGGGGCCCGTGGAGCTCGTCAACGGCCTCAACAGCAGCAACGTCTTCACCTACACGCCCAGCTCCAGCGCGCCCGAGTTCGTTCACCTGACGATCGTGATGCCGGGCCGCAGCTCGGGCAAGGACGCGATCACGCTCGAAGACGGCTTCGCGCTCCGCAACGTCATCGTCCCCTCCTGAGATGAAGACCGCGACGAACAAGCGACGGAATCCTCGCCTGACGCGGGTCCGGGACGAGTCCGGCATGACGGTCTTCGAGGTCCTGGTCGCGGCGATCATCCTCGTCATCGGCGCTCTGGCGACGTTCCAGATCTTCGATGCGGCGGCGCGTAACAAGTACCGCACCGAGCAGCGCCAGGTCGGCCTCGATCGCGCCCAGCGCGAGATCGAGAAGCTCCGCGACATCCCCTACGCCCAGCTGGCGCTCAGCACGTATCCATCGTCCTCGTCAAACGTCAAGGACCCCCGCTACCGCGTCCACGGCACCGACTTCGCCCTCAACGCCAACGGCAGCGGCGACGAGGCGATGGTCGTCAACGGCGGCTCGCTCTACGGCGGCGGTCTGGTCGTGGGCGGGACAGTCGATCCCGCCCCCCAGCATTTCGTCAGCGGCGACGTCAGCGGCGACGTCTTCCGCTTCATCGTCTGGATCGACGATCCCAACTGCTTCGCCACCTGCCCCGGCAGCCAGGATCTGAAGCGGGTCGTCGTCGTCGTCAAGCTCGACGCGCCGGCGCAAACGGGCCAGCGCTCCTACGTCGAGACGCAGTCGGACTTCGTCGATCCCAAGGAGACGGCGCTGAGCGATCTTCCCGCCGGTCCCAACGGAGCGGTCACGGCACAGCAGTTCTATCTATCCGACACGGTTTGTCCCGTCGCCGGCGCGACCAATCGCGCCAACATCACCGCCGATCACCTCCTTCACAACACGATGGGAAGCTGCCTCAGCGGCCTTCATACCGGCACCACGACAGGCGCGCCCGACGCCCTGCTGACGAGCTCGCCGCCCGACCCCTTCCCGCTCGACACCACCCTTCCGGCGAGCTTCGACTATGCCAACGACGCCATTCTCGAGCCCTCGCCCAACACCGACAAGGGCCTGCAGCTGTTGCGCCAGGACAGCAACGGCTGCAGCTACAGCCCGGCTGGCGCCAACCCTCAGGCCAAGATCCATCGCTGGGTCACGGACGCGCTGCCGCTGGCGTTCTCGATGAGCGGCAACGCGACGTTCGAGTTCTATACCCAGACGATCAACGACGCCGTGATGGACGGCAAGGTCTGCGTCTACCTCTTCGTCCGCAACCAGGTGGGGCCCGTCGTCACCGACACCCGCCTGCTGGACTCCGGCACCGGCAACGCCTACTTCACCTACTCGCCGGTGGGGGGCGGGAACTGGCCGAGCGGAGCTTGGACGAAGGTGCGCCTCAACATGCAGTTCCCCCCGACGACGACGCTGATCGGCCAGCGAGTCGGCGTCGCCCTCAGCGTCGATCGCTCCGAGACCGCCACCGACGGCCTTCAGTTCCTCTATGACCATCCGGACGATCCCTCGCGGCTGGAGGTCGATACGACCACCCCGCTGGGGGGTTGAGGTCGGCGCGCCCGTAGCCGAAGAAGACTCATGCCTCTGACCGCAACCGCATCGTTCGCCTTCCTCTTCGGGATGATCGGCGGCAGCTTCGTCGGCGTCGTCGCCCACCGGGTGCCGCGGCGCCTGTCGATCGTCGGCCCGCGGTCGCGCTGCGACGGCTGCGGCACGACGATCGCCGCCTACGACAACATCCCGGTTCTGTCCTGGCTGGCGCTGCGCGGTCGCTGCCGCAGCTGCGCCGCCTCGATCCCGGCGCGCTACCCGCTCGTCGAGCTCGCCCTCGGCGCCCTCTTCGCGGCGACCGTCCTCGTCTTTCGCACGGAGCCCGTCCAGATGGCGATGGGCCTGGTGCTCGTCTCGGTGCTCGCCGCGGTCACGCTGACCGATCTCGAGCGCCACGTGATCCCCAACCCGATCATGCTCACCGCCGCCATCGCCGGCCTCGGGATCGCGGCGGTCGGCGACCCAGCCGGTCTGCCGGAGCGCCTGATCGCCGCCGGTGCCGCCGGTGGATTCCTGCTCGCCGCCGCCGTCGCCTATCCCGCCGGGATGGGAATGGGCGACGTCAAGCTGGCCGCGGTCATGGGCCTCTACCTGGGCAAGGCCGTGGCGCCGGCGCTGCTCATCGCGATGATCGCCGGGGCCCTGGTCGGCGTGGTGATGATGGTCCGCGAGGGCGCCGCGGCGCGCAAGCGCGGCATCCCGTTCGGGCCGTTCCTCGCGGCGGGCGCCGTCGTCGGCCTCTTCGCCGGCGACGCGATCGTCGATTGGTACCTCCAGACCTTCCTCAACGGCTGAGCGATGACTGCCCCTAAACAACTGGCGCTCTGTAGCCGATGACTCCTGTGATGCTCTCCAGCCATAAGCCAAATTCAACCGTCGGCCTCGACATCGAGGCGGGCAGCATCGCCGCCGTCGAGGTCAGCGTCAACGGCAGCACCCGCATCGCCCAGACGGCGATCGCGCCGCTCAGCGCGGGCATCGTCAAGGAGGGCGAGGTCATGGACGCAGCCGAGCTCGGCGTCTCGCTCAAGGCGCTGTTCGCCGAGCACAAGCTCTCGAAGTCGGTCCGCCTCGGCGTCGCCAACCAGCGGATCGCCGTGCGGACCCTGCAGCTGCCGCTGATCGAGGACCCGGATGAGCTCGACACCGCCGTTCGCTTTCAGGCCCAGGAGCACATCCCGATGCCGCTGACGCAGGCCGTCATCGACTACCAGGTCGTCGGTCGCCAGCGCGAGGACGAGGGCGGTCACATGGAGGTCGTCGTCGTCGCTGCTCGCCGAGACATGCTCGAGGCGCCGTTGCAGGCGCTGCGTGCCGCCGGCCTTCGCCCGGTCGGCCTCGACCTCGCCGCCTTCGGCATGATCCGCGCCCTCGCCGCCGAGCAGGCCGGCGTCGATCCCGCCGGCACGTCCGCCGTCGCCTACTGCAACCTCGGTGATGTCACCAACCTCGCGGTTGCACGCGGCAGCGCCTGTCTGTTCACCCGGATCTCGCCCTTTGGGCTCGAGGCGATCGCCTCGCGGCTCGCCGAGCGCCGCGGCCTCAGCCTCGACCATGCCCGCGCCTGGCTCGGCCACGTCGGCCTCGTCAAGCCGACGGCCGAGATCGAGGGTGACAGCGCCACGATCGAGCTCGCCCGCGAGGCGCTCGAGGACGGCGTCACCAAGCTGACCAACGAGCTTCGCCTCTCGCTCGAGTTCTACGCCGCCCAGGAGGGCGCCGTGCTCGTCGAGCGCGCGATCGTCTGCGGTGCCGGCAGCTTGATCGAGGGCTTCGCAGATCGCCTCGGCGAGGGGCTCGGGCTCCGCTTCGAAGCCGCCAAGCCCCCGGCGCTCGGCTACCTCGACGAGGCCGACGCGGCGCGCCTGACCCTTTCCTACGGACTCGCTCTGGACGACTGAAAGCAATGCGCCCCGTCAACCTGATTCCACCGGAAGAGCGCCGCGGCAGCTCAGCTCCCGCGCGCACCGGGCCCCTCGCCTACATCGCGATCGGCGGGCTCGTTGCCGTGCTCGTCGGCGTTATCGCCGTCGTCACGACCGACAAGAAGATCAGCGACCGCCGCTCCGAGCTGGCCGTCGTCGAGCAGCGTCAGGCCGCGGCCGACTCCCAGCTGAAGGGCCTACAGTCGTTCGCCTCGCTGCGCAGCGTCGCCGATCAGCGCACCGCGACGGTCGCCAGCCTCGCCAAGAGCCGCTTCGACTGGGTGCGTGTCATGCGCGAGCTCTCGCGGATCCTTCCCTCTGACGTCTGGCTGGTCAACGTCACCGGCAGCGTTCGACCCGATGTCCAGGTCGACAGCGGTGCCGCCATTGCGCCGCGCGGCAACATCAGCGGTCCCGCCATCGAGATCATCGGCTGCGCCACCGGCCAGGACGCCGTCGCTCGATTCATCTCCGACCTGCAGGACATCGATGGTGTCACCCGCGTCGGCGTCGACAGCTCAAAGCGGCCCGAGAGCACGACCGCCGGCGCTGCGGGCGCTGGCAGCGGCAAGTCTGACGACTGCCGCACCAAGGACACGGTGACTCGCTTCGAGCTCGTCGTCGCCTTCGATGGCGTCCCGGCGCCGGCTGTGCCCGGCGCCACCCCGGCCGCACCCGCAGCCGGCTCAGCGACCGCAGCCGCTTCTTCGGACTCCTCGGGCGTCGCTGAGACCCAGACCCAGCAGGCCGCTGCCAAGCAGTCGGCCGCGACCCAGACCGCCAAGGCCCAGAAGGCCACCAACCTGGTGCCATGAAGTCCAGCGACCGGACAATCCTCGTCGGAGTCGGCATCGCCGCAGCGGTGATCGTCTTCCTGCTCGTCGTCCTGATGCCCAAGCGCAGCGACGCCGACAAGCTCGGGACCAAGGTCGCGGAGGCTCGGGCTGCTCTCGAACAGACCGAGCAGCAGGTTGCCTTCGCCTCGCAGGCGCGCAAGAGCTTCCCGACGAACTATCGCCGCCTCGTCGTCCTCGGCAAAGCGGTTCCGTCGAGCGACGACACCTCATCGCTGCTGGTCGAGCTGAACAGCGTCTCGCGGCGCAGCGGCGTCCAGTTCCGCGGCATCGAGGTTGCAGCCGGCGCGGTCAGCGCCGCAGCGGCCCCGGCCCCGGCCCCGGCCCCGAGCGCGGAATCCGGCCAGCAGGGCTCCAAGTCCTCGGCCTCGAAGGCCTCGGCCACCCAGACTCCCCCCGCCGCTGCGACCGAGGCCAGCGCCGCGTCGCTGCCGATCGGCGCCACCGTCGGCTCGGCGGGGCTGCCCGTCATCCCCTACAAGCTCACCTTCGCCGGCAGCTTCTTCCGCGTCGCCGACTTCATCAGCGGCGTCCAGAAGCTCGTCTCGCCGAAGGCCCAGCACGTCACGGTCAGCGGCCGGCTGATGACGATCGACGGCTTCTCGCTCTCGCGCGACGACAAGCTCGGCTTTCCCCACCTCAAGGTCTCGATCGCGGTGACCACCTACATGACGCCGCAGCAGCAGGGCCTGACAGCTGGCGCGACCCAGGCCGGCCCGGCTCCTGTCGAGCAGCCTTCGACGACCAACGTCTCGAACCCGGGAGCGACGCCATGAAGGTCCCCAGGATGAGCCTTCCCAAGATGAGCGCCGGCAAGGGCTCGCTGAGCAGCGTGGCGGCGCCGAAGTTCCTCGTCGACCTCTTCCGCGACATCCGCGATCGCGGCCTGCTGCCGGTCGCCGGCGCGCTGATCGTGGCGATCGTCGCCGTGCCGATGCTGCTCGCCGGCGGCTCGACCCCGGTGCCGCCGCCTCCAGCTCCGAGCGCAACCGCTGCGATCTCCCAGAGCGCGCCCGGCGCCGCGGTGGTCGTCAGCAATCACGGCATTCGCAATCTGGGCGGCCGCAAGCTCGGCTCGCCAAAGGATCCCTTCAAGCAACGCATGCAGGTCATCGACACGAGCGGGTCCCAGCTCGGTGTGGGCGCCAGCGGGCCGACGACGACGATCTCCAGCGCTCTCGGCGCAGCGGCCGGCTCCAGCAGCTCGACCAGCGGTGGCTCGAGCGGGTCGAGCTCGGGATCCAGCTCCGGCGGCTCCAGCGGCGGTTCACGGAGCCACGGCGGCAGCAACAACTCCTCGAGCCAACCGGCCGACCCGTTGCCACCTGCCGAGGTCATCCCCGCCAGCTACGTCGTCGACACCCGCGTTACCCGTGCCAGCACGACCGCCTTCGAGAATCGCAACGACGTCGCCTTCCTCGACCCGCTGCCGACCGCGGCCAAGCCGGTCTTCACCTTCGCCGGCGTCACCGACGACGCCAAGAAGGCCCTCTTCCTGCTGCCGAACTCGACCTCGGTGACCGGCGGCGTCTGCGTGATCCCGGTGAGCGCGTTCCCTCCGGGGCTCGCCTGCCCGCTGGTCGCGCTGGAGCCGGGCGAGAAGATCCAGACGGTCTACACGCCCGAGCCGCTGAAGCTCTACACGCTCAAGCTCGACAGCATCCACCGTCCCTGAACTCGCTTTACTAAGTAAAGCCTTGGGCTATACTCGGTGAAGTGCCGGGGAAAGAATGAGCGAGCCCAACTGCAACTGTCCGATCTCTCGAACCGCCGAGATCATCTCCGGCAAGTGGACGCTCCTGCTGATTCGCGATCTCGCCGACTCGAACTGCCGCTTCTGCCAGCTCGAGCGTTCGCTTGACGGGATCAGCCCGCGAACGCTCTCGCTGCGCCTGCGAGCGCTCGAGGAGCAGGGCATCGTCGAGCGCCACACCTATCCCGAGGTGCCGCCGCGGGTCGAGTACGCGCTGACGCCGAAGGGCCGGGCGCTCGTGCCGCTGATCGAGGACATGCGTACCTACGGCCGCCGCTGGCTCGCCAAAGAGCGCCAGCGCGTCGCCGCCGCCGCTTAGACACAGACAGCGATCCTGCAAGCGTCGCTGCCGGCGCAGGAGTTGGCCGCCTGCGGTTGAAGCCGCAGTGCATGAGCGACATCGTCTTGAAGGAGGCCCTTGCCCAGCTCGCCGCCGAGGCGGCTGACCGCTTCGGCGAGATGGTCCGCAGCGGCACCGAGATCCCCTACGAGATCGACGAGCGGCCGGGCGAGGCCGCGGCGCTCTACAGCTACGCGCCGCAGACGCGCAAGTTCATCCAGCTTCACGCCGCCGAGCTGCGCCGGCTGCCCTCGTTCGGACCGGCCTGCGCCGCAATCGGCTCCAGCGGCGTCGCCTCCTCATATCTCGAGCAGCGCGGCCTGCCGGTTCCCTCAGACGAGCGCCGCCGCTCCGAGCAGCTGATCGTCGTCTTCTGCGAGGAGCTCTGGGCCGGCTCCGAGGAGTTCACGCTCAACGACGCCCGCCTCGAGGAGATCCTGCACGAGATCGAGTTCGGCAGCGAGGAGGAGGCCGTCGACGGCGTCTCCGTCTTCTGCCCGCTGGTCGGCCTGCAGCTGCCGGTCACCAAGCTCGAGCTCGCCACGGCGACGATCGTTCGCGCCGAGGTCACCGACCTGCCGCCCGAAGCGCTTCGCAGCGAGGGCATGGGGCGGGCGGCCTGGGAGCCGCAGTACGTCGCCGTCGCCCGCTGCCTCGAGGGCCAGCAGCCCGCCGAGGTCATCGGCGCCCAGCTTCGCGAGGTCATCACGGCGATGCGCCTGCTTCAGCCCGGCGGCGTCGCCCTCGGGCCATACGCCTGGGTTCACTCTGCCGACGGCGGCTGGCGTCGGATCTCAACCGGTGCCGCGCGCCCGCGCGGCGGCGGCTACGTGCTTGGCGAGAGCGAGTCGGTGGAGCTGCTCGACCTGATCCGCCGGCTCGACGCGACCGCACGCGGCGGCCCGCTCGCCTGGTCGATCGCCCGCTTCGAGATGGGCTGCGAGCGCGAGACGATCTTCGACGGCCTCAGCGACTACCTGCTCGCCCTTCGCGGCCTGCTCGAGGGCGGCGGCCCCGCCGCGGCGACGCTGCCGCTGCGGGTTGCCGCGCTGGCGAGCGAGCCGATCCGCCGCGAGCGCCTGCGGGCGACCGTCGAGCACGCGCTTGCCCTCGAGGACCGGCTGATGGCCGGCGCCGGCGCCCACGCCGCCGCTGACGAACACTCGCTTCAGGTTGCCGCCGACGTCGAGGACTCCGTCAGGGCGATCCTCCGCGACGCCGCCCGCGGCCTGCTTGGTGGCGACCTCCGCGTCACCGCCGACGAGATCCTCGTCGCCGACGGCCTCAGCGGGTCGGGCACCGCCGCCGACATGGGCGAGACCTCGGAATGGGAGCCGCCGATGCCCCCCGGCCCAGGAATTCGCGTCTACGCGGCGAAGACGGAGGAAATCGCGTCTGTCGGACGCGGTATGACTGAGCCCGACACCAGATCGAGCCTGGTCGAGGAATTGGCCGAGTTCGACAGCGGAGAGGAGACACGCGTCATGCAGATCAGCGAGGTTGTCACCCCGATCGATCGAGCCCGCAGGGCGGCGAGCTCCCACGTGCGCGACACGGTCGACAAGACCAAGCGCGAAACGGGCGTCGGCGGCGGTCGCCGCTACAGCGTCCGCGAGATATTCCCGGCGCCGGAGACCACGGAGTGGTCGATCGGCGAGCTTCGCTTCCGCGGCCTCTAGAGCCTCTTAACGGGCGCGGACAGTCAAAAGCTGACCGGCGAGCGGGCGGCCTTTAGGCCTGCCCCGACGTCGCCATCGCCTCGCGCTCCTCGGCGCTGGCGAACAGGTAGCGGTTGACCCGCGCCAGCCCGGCGATGTCGTGGACGTCCTCGTCGAGGTAGGGGACGCGAATGACGCGGTCCTGTCGCAGCTCGCGCGCCAGCCGGGCGATGTTGCGGCGGTCGCGCTGGGCCAGCACGGCGAAGCCCTCGAAGTTGTCGGCGACGCGGGCCGCCAGCTCGGCGTCGCCGAGGAGCGCCGCCAGCTCAGCCTCGGTCTGCTCGTCGTCGGCGCCCTCGGGGAGGTAGTGGACCTTGTTGACGATGACCCCCGCAAACGGCAGCTTCGCCTCGACGAGCTTGCGGTGGAAGTAGACGGCCTCGTTGATCGGCTCGCCCTGGGGGCCGCAGACGACGAGGAAGGCGGTCGACGAGCTGCCGATCAGCTCGTTGACGCGCTTGGCGCGCTCGCGGAAGCCGCCGACCATGCCGCTGAAGGCGTCGAGGAACTCGGCGATGTCGGCGAGCAGGTCGAAGCCGACGAGCCTGTTCATCACCTTCATCGCCATCGAGGTGCCGCGGCCGACGACGCGGCCGGCGAGCCCGGTCGGCTTCATGAAGACCTGCAGTGAGCGGCCCTCGATGAACTGGGTCAGCCGCCGCGGCGCGTCGAGGAAGTCGAGCGCGTTGCGGCTGGGCGGCGTGTCGAGGACGAGCAGGTCGTAGCGCCCCTCGGCGTGGAGCTCGAAGAGCTTCTCCATCGCCATGTACTCCTGCGAGCCGGCGAGCGCGTTGGAGAGCTGGCGGTAGATCCGGTTCTCGAGGATGCGGTCGCGGGTGTCCTCGTCGGGGGCGTGGCGGCGGACGAGATCGTCGAAGGTCGACTTGGGGTCGAGCATCATCGCCCACAGCTCGCCCTTCATCTCGATGCCCTGCTGGGCGAACAGCTCGGGCTCGACCTGGCGCTCCTCGTTGCCCAGCTCGGGCAGGCCGAGCGAGTCGGCGAGGCGCTTGGCCGGGTCGATCGTCAGCACGGCGACCCGGTGGCCGCGGGCCGCCATCTCGACGGCGATCGCGGCCGAGGTGGTCGTCTTGCCGACGCCGCCGGAGCCGGCGCAGATGCAGACGTCCTTGCCGGCGAGCAGCTCGGCGACGCCGGACATCAGGCGGGGCCTCCATTGGACGGCGCGGCCGGTGCGGCCGCCACGACGCCCTCGTTCTCGGCGATCTCGGCGCCGAGCCGCTCGATGTCGCTGACCTCGAGCTGGGGCTGGAAGACGTAGGGGAGGGTGCTGACCGGCGCCTCGACCATCCCGTTGAGGCGCTTCAGCTGCTCGCGCTGGCAGTCGACGCGGCGGCGCTCGCTGAGCGCGGCGCGGATCGCCGACGCCGCCGGGCCCTCGGCGCGGTCGAGGCTCTTCTCCAGCTGCTCGACGTCGCCGTCGTCGAAGAGCCGGGGGTAGACGCCGTTGACGTAGACCGAGTCGACGGCGACGCCGACCTCCTCGACGAGGCCGCGCTCGAGCGCCTGCGACTCGTTGACCGGCATCTCCTCCGGCAGCGCGACGATTGCCGCTCCGGTCAGCGAGTGGTCGGTGATGAAGGCGTTGAGCGTCTCGCCCTGCGAGGCGATCGGGCCGACGCGGGCGATGCCGGCGAAGGTCTTCGGCGTCTGCAGGAAGCCGATGCCGTGTCCGGTGGCCGGGGCGTCGACGATGACGATGTCGTACTTGTGGCCGCGACGGACGCGGCGGTCGAGTTGGGCCAGCTCCCAGATCTTGCCCACGGTCACCAGCTCCTTGAGCCCGGGCGTCGCGGCGGCGAGGTACTGGAAGATCCGGCTGCGGGCGAGCAGGTCGCCCATCGCCTTGACCCGCAGCTGCAGCTCGAGGTATTCGCGCATCGACTCGTCGGGGTCGATCGAGATCGCCCAGAGGTTCGGCCGCAGCTCGACCTCGTGGAACCCGACCTCGCCGCGGTGGAAGAGCCGCGACGCATTCTCCTGGGCGGCGACCTCGCAGACGATCGCCCGCTTGCCCGCCGTGGCGGCGGCAACGCCCATCGCCAGCGCCACGGTCGTCTTGCCGACGCCGCCCTTGCCGGTGACCAGCACGAGTCGCTTGTCGAGCAGCCCTGGCACGAGGGCGGGATTCTGGCAGCCAGGCGGCGGCCGGCGGCCGACGGCTGACGAAGATCGTCTGACCGTCGATTTCTAACTCGACCGCCCGGTGGCGGTCATGTGCTCGCGGTCGGCTCTCATTTGACCCCCGCCGCGGCGGGACGTAGCATCCGGCCGGGGTACCAATGACAGCACCTGCGCGCGGCAAGCAAGAGCATCGGGCCGTGGCGCCTGGCCGGACGGCCGGCGTCGGCTTCGTCGAGCGGCTGGCCTCGACCGCCGAGCAGCTCGAGGACCAGGACACGGCGCGGCTGGTCATCGCCTTCCAGAGTGGCGACGGTGCCGCCTTCACGGCGCTCTATCAGCGCTACTTCGACCGCGTCTACGGCTATCTGCGGGTGCTGCTCAACGACACCCACCGAGCCGAGGACGTCGCCCAGCAGGTCTTCATGCAGGTCTTCGAGGCGCTGCCCGCCTACGAGCGCCGCGCGGCGCCATTTCGGGCCTGGCTGTTCACGGTCGTCCGCAACGCGGCGCTGATGGTCGTCCGCAAGAAGGAGTCCGACCTGCTCGAGCCGGCGGAGATCGACCGGCGTTTGGAGGCCTCGGCCGACGACGGCACTGACCTCTCGATGCTCGACTGGATCACCGACCGCGACCTGACGATGTTCGTCGAGCGCCTGCCGATCGCCCAGCGCCAGGTCCTGCTGCTGCGCTACCTCCTCGACCTCCCCGGCGCCGAGATCGCCCGCGTGCTCGAGCGCTCGCCCGAGGACGTGCGGATCCTCCAGCACCGGGCGCTGCGCTTCCTCGAGAAGCGGCTGAGCGCGGTCGGCCGGGGCCCCGGGCGGCTCAAGCGGGCGACGGGAATTCGGGAGTGCCCGCGCCAGGCGATCGTGCTGCGGTCGCGGCGCTTCGCGCTGCTGCGCTGAGCGGCTGAGCTGCGACTGCGCCAATAGGCGTAACGAAAGCTGCGCCCGCCGCATTCACGGTTTGAATGCCTGCGCAGCGCACCAGCCTTCAGCGAATCCGTCGTAGGGATGGGTCGATCAGGCGCCGTCTGACGATCCTCGGCCTTGCCGTGCTGCTCGTCGTCGCCACTGCGAGCATGGCCAGGGCAGACGATCCGAGCCCGGTCCCGGGCGACGCCGTGCCGTCGGTGCCGAACGTCGATCCGAATCCCTGTCCGCCGGTCAATCAGACGGCCGGCAGCTCCAGCTGCGACAGCCAATTCACGCCGGTTGCCAAAGACGGCTCCGGTTTGTTCACCCAGTTCGGCGGCGCCCGATTCAGCGAAACCAAGCCGATGGCTGGATCGTTCACGCCGGTCACCGTCGACTTCTACGCCGTGCGCTTTTTCGACCAGAACAATGGCTTCGCGGGAGGGGCTGCCTGTCAGGATCCGGACACGGCCTTCGGCGACCTGGGCTCGTGTGAGCGGGTGCCGGTGATCTGGCAGTACACGAACAAAGGCGGGGAGGGCCCTCTCTGGCGCCAGGTCTATCGGGGCGACACAAAAGGCTTCGTCGCGGCGATCGCCTACTACGGTCGCGGCAAGGCGATGGCGGTCGGCGGCAGCGGCAGGTATCCGTACCGGGAGTTCTCCAACGATACGACCAGCGCCGCGGACTCCGACGCCTCCGGCCGCGGACGAATCTGGGAGATGAACGCGATGCGTTTCCAGGATTCGGACTGGCACGAATACGGCGCCGATCAGAAGCCGACAGCTCCAAACTTGCCGGCCGATCCGGCGCCGATTGATGTCCGCGGGCTTAAAGGAAAGTCCGATCAGGTCAAGCAGGCGCTGCCCGACCCCGTCGTGCAGACGCCGATGCGGGCTCTGACCGCAATCGACTGCTCGCAGCTCGAGGAGTTCTGCGTAGCCGGGGGCCTTCAGCAGCTCTTTATGTGGCACAACGGTCGCGTCGACAAGTCATACGGCAATGGCAGTCCCGATAGCGCCGTGGGGGCCTCCGTGTCACCAACCACATCTACAGAAACCGCGTCCAATGAGGATTATTCGGATCAGGTCCGAGCGGCGATCAACCTCCGCTTCCGTGTGCGGGCACTACGGTTTATGCCTGGGGAAGTGAGCAGTAAGGGAAGGGTCGCCGTGGTCGGGGTTACAAGCGGATGCTGTGACCTCAACCCAGCCAACAATGTGCCGCGGATGGTTATCTGGGACAACTCACGCTGGTACGTCATGGGGTTTCACTTTGCCAACCCGGGTGACCGGTTGCCTGAGAGCGTCTCGGACAGCTTCTACTCGCTTGCGGCCAGCCCAGGACCAATCGTGTCGATCCTGGGTGCACAGGGCGGTCCCGAGCGGCCAGTGGAGCCTGCCTCGCGAATAATGGGACCGATCGTTCCCACCAAGGGATCTGGGCCTGGCGCCGAGATCGTCATCTGCGGAGCCGCCCTCGCGATCCCGATCGTGCCGGCACTGTCATTCGAGTGCACCGACCTTCCCAGCGCCGCGACTAAGCCCGATCTAAGCGATATGCGTCTCGTCGCCGGCGATGGCGATACCACTCGTCCCCCAACCTCGGCAGAGTCCCTGAGCGGTACTGCGGTCTTCGACAAGACCAATGAGGGCACCCACATCCCGCCTCCAACAGGTCCAGATGGCTTCATGGATTGGGCGGTGGGAGTTCGTCGTGCGAGCGGCCAGGGCGTCGCCTACACGAGCACAATCAATCCGAATGCTGACTATGTGCCGTCGCCCCTCAACTGCGCCAGCGCATTTCCGGACCAGGGCTGCCAAGCCGGCAGTGCGGATGACGTCCAGCGGCGGCTCAGGTCGCAAGCGCGTTTCCTGCTCCCCTCCTACGGCCTCAACGGGTTTGCTCTGGTCGGCTCTACAGGAATCGGATGGGCGGTGGGCGACAAGGGGGCGCTGGTCCGGTTGGGAGGCTCTGGCGACGACAGCGCCGTGTTGCCCGAGCCAAAGCCTCCCCGAGTGGGGCCCGCCAAGCGCGGGACCGCTTCGCCGTCGGGCTCATTTCAGGAACTTCGTCCGGCAGGTATGACAGACCACCCGGGTCAGCTGCCCGCTCTGGGCAGCCGGCTTGAAACAAAGCCAACACCGGAGCTGGTCCCCGCGGGCTCCCCTCAGACCTACCGCCAGATCAGCCTCTATAGAGACGATGTCAACTCCATCGTCATGAGTCGTGACGGCAGCGAGGGCTGGGCGCTTGGCTCCGGCCTCCACCCAACCGGAGTCCTAGACGAAGGCCGGACCACGCTCTACCACTACCAGAACTCGCAGTGGACGCGGTGTGACCCGCTCGGCGTGTCCGAGGAACTGGCGGCTGATGCAGCCTGCAAGAGCCTATCCCCACTGCTTCACTACATCAATCTCAATCATAAGCTCGAGCCGGTTCGCCTGATCGCGGCCACGCGAGTGCCGCTGGAGAATGATGCCGATCCGTCGAATGACGATGAGTTCGAGGTCATGGCCGTTGGTACGCAATACGTACCGCCGGACTCGAAGGAGAATGCGCCCCGACCGGCGGTCATCGTCTACAGGCACGGCCGCTGGAGCCTGGATGAAACCGCAATGCGCGAAATCACGCCGGCGATCAACCTTATTCGGCAGGTATCCACCATTTCGTTTGCGGCGCCTGACGATGGCTGGTTGACGGACAGCTATGCGGCGCTATTCCATTACGACGGCCATCACTGGGTCAAATGCGACCAATCGCCTGCCCAGCGAGCATCGTGCGGCGATGATCCGGCGGCGCCTATCCTGCCCGACAGTGGCCAGAGTTCTGCGCCTCTGCGCCTATACCAGGCAGGACTGCGCACCTATCTCTACGGTTCGGGCAGGCGCGGCTCAGGCCCCAATTACCCCGTGGTCCTCTATAAGGATCCGGGGGGCCATTGGACCGGCGGCGCCGGCGACGGCACGGGCTACGATCCTGGCTGCGTATCTCGCAACGGATCAAATAGCTGTGTTGCTGACCAGAATGCGGAACGAGGCCGGATAGATGCGCTGTCGGTGGTGCCCCATGGCGGCGGAAGCTTCAGCGGCTGGGCGGCCGGAGCAGTTGACAAGACGCCCCTCAGCGCCGCGCCCAGCCCGGGTGGCTTGGAAGCCGTCCAGAGCCAAAAGGACTTCACCGAGGCCACCGTCACGAGGCAGGTTGGGACCATGCTGCGCCTGACGCCCTCCTCCGCTGGATCCGGCAATGCCTGGCGGCAATGGGTCAAGGGCGACGCGACATCGTTCTACCCCGACAAGCTGATGGCCAGCGACCCTAGCGACCCGCCACAGCTGGTCATCACCCCCAGTGCTGCGGGAGGCGAGGTCGCCTATCTCCTGCCGCGGTCCAATGACGGTAGGTCAAACGGCCCCGCTCTCTGGTTCAACCCATCACACGGGCGTTGGGAGATCTTTCGGACGCCATTCCATCTTTCTCGCTCGGCGCCCTCCGGCGAGCTGGGCTCGACTGCCCGTGGGCGAGTGCTTGCGCCAGATGGCCAGGGGGGCGCGTGGCTCGCGGTGCGACGCATGGCGGGCGAGGGGGGATTTCACCCCAAGGCGACGAGAAGCTCAGTCTTCTTCTACCACTACACGAATCAGGTTCCGAAGCCTGTGTTCGAGGATGTGCCAAATCCCGCGGCGGCCATGCAGATCGTCGGCGCTGCCGGCGGCGGAGATGGCAGCTTTTGGCTGGCCACCAATTCCGGGACCGTGTTTCGCCATGACCGTGCCACTGGCTGGGATCGGCTGGCGGTGCCGGGGTGGGATCCCGGTCGCCTGGTGACCAAGGTCTCGACCGCTCGGGCAATCGCGGTCGGCGCGGACGGCAACGGCATCCTCGTCGGCGACGGCGGCAGGATTGCGGATCTGAGCCCCAGCTCGGTCATTTTGGACCCGGCGGCAGGACGTTCGTGTGGTCGCGGGGATCCGCCGCCATGCGGCACGGGACGGAATCTGACCGCCGCAGCAGTTGCTCCCAATGGGTCCGCACTTATCGGGGGCGAGGCTCGGGTCGTTTTCTGGCGGGGGCCGGGGGGAGACTTTCGCGCCATCGCCAAGCCGCCCGCGGCGCTCTCCGCGACGATCACCTCGATCTCGATGCCGACGCCGAGCAGCGCCTGGCTGACGACCGATCATGGCGAGGTGTTCACTGGGCTCAAGCAGGCCGACGACCAATGGCAGTGGACGCTCGAGAACGACACTCCAGATGGTGCCGTCCTGAACACGACTCTCGATGGTCAAAGCGGCGAGGCCGGCGAGGCCGCGCCGCTCAATGCTGTCGCCGTTGACGCAGATGGCTTCGGTTTCGCCGTGGGCGAGAACGGGCTCGTCTTGCAGCGTTCCGGCAATGGCGATCACCCCTGGCGTCGCCTCGGCGACCTTCCGGTCTCGAACTTTGGTTCGGTGACGATCGCCCCGGGGGGCCACCGCTATGGCGCTCTGATAGGAGGTGACTACGGGCTGATCCTTGCTCTTCAGCAGGGGCATCTCGCGGTCGCCCATCAGGGCGATCCTTGGGATGGGGTGAACACGACCAGGGCTGACTTCATGCCGGCCAATATCGCTGGCCTGGCCATGGTGCCCGGCATCCACGAGGGAGAGCTTGAGGCGTGGGCAGTCAACGAGTCCTCAGCTGTGTCAGATCAACGCTCGCCGACGCCCAATGCTCTCCTGCATTACTCGAGCGATCCGTCCGATCCCCTGCTTGACGGTTCGCTGGGTCGCGGCGGCGCGCTGCCCGACGAGCCTCCAGCGCGAGCCGGTGAGCTGCGTATTGGAGCCTTCGGCAAGTCCGACTGCGCAGAGACATTGGAGACCTGCGCGGGGTCGAGCGGAGCGCGGCTGCAGAGTGACCTGATTCCTCACGCGATAGCTGCGGCCGCGGCTGGCCGCGATGGCAGCGCATTGGACCTGACGCTGTTCACCGGCGACGCGGTGCAGACGGCGGGTGTCGATAAGAACGACCCCAGTCTCGCTGGCGCCGCGGGGGTCAACGGCACAGGCGCCGATCAGCGTGGGCTGTTCGGCATCGCCGATGCGCGGCCGCCATTGGCCGGCGACCATACGGACGCCAGCGTTGTTCATCGGGCCTGGGCCGACCTGGTCGCCAATCGATTCTCCGATGCCGGCGCGCCGTTCTTCGGAGCCATCGGCGGCGAGGACCTGTCGACGATTCGAGTCAACCGTGCTCCTCAAACACCCAGCGCCACCAACCTCGGCTACCGCCAAGCAATGGCCCCAATGCCAGCCCCCTGGGGAACCGATCCCAAGCCGCAGTCCCGCAACGGCATCACCTGGCAACCAGCAGAGGACAACACAACCAAAACAGCCAACGACGCCACCCAAGCCTCGACCCACTACGCCGTAGACGGAATCCGCGACGGCCGCAAGATCCTCCGCCTGGTAGTAGCCGACACCTCGAGAGGCTCGCTAACCGCCTCAGACCCGCTGCAGAACCCCCCAGAGACCCAATCCGCCTGGCTGGAGAAGCTCCTCTGCATCAAGGGCTCCCAGGCAGACACCGGCAACTGCACAAGGCAACCAGACCAGCAGGCAATCCTGATGACCGAGACCCCGACCTACTCCTACGGCCCCGGAGGCCTCACCGACGTCAATAACCAAGACGGCGCCGCAATCGAGGCCCTCGTCTTCAAGGACAAGGTAAATGCAGTCATCCAGGGCAAACTGGGCTGGAACGGCCTCTATTGGGCATCGACCCAGGGCGTCCACACCCCCCAGCCAGGCGGCGATTACCCCTCATCACCCCCTGCCCCGGTCAACGGAGCCTCCCCGGTCCCCTTCATCGTCGCCTCAGGAGCAGGCGGCAAGTTCGCAGCCGATGCCCAATCGACACCGGCATCAGCCGGCTACTGGCACGGCTACACCCTCATCCGCCTATCCCCCGACGGCGACCCGGCAAAGACGATCGTCGAGCAAAGACCGATCCTCGACTGGCTACTGATCCAGGCAAAGAGCCACATGCTTAGGCCCCACCAGAGCCTGAAGCTCCAAGGCCTCGGCAGGGAACCGGTATCGACCGACACCCCGATCCGCTACGACGAGATCTCAGGACCGGCGATAACCCATTGCTATGACCTCGTCCTTGCTGATCCAGAGAAGCCCTGGCTACCGCTTAAGGCAACAGACGCCTCACAAGAGCAGCTGGATGCCGCCCAGCTCGGGGGTTGTCAGGCCAGATCAGGCTCGGCTGAGCCAAGCGCCTCGAGCGAGGGCTCCAACCCCTGCGATCCCTACGTCTGCC
>JAWVFK010000013.1:0-51474 GCA_033856175.1 Solirubrobacterales bacterium
TCTGGCGGCGCTCGCCGGCGAGCTCGGCCAGCAGCTCGCCGCGATGAAGGATCCGCTGGCCGCGCTCGCGGGCCAGCGAGAGCTCCGGGTTGTCGTCGGCGATCGCAGTCGAGACGACGACTTCGGCGCCGGCCGGGACCTGGCCGGCGTCGTGGCCGACCGCGGGCTCGAGGCCGGCGCGGCGCAGTCGCTCCATATAAGAGGAGTCGGAGCGGTCGCTGCCGCTGACCTCGGCGCCGAGCGAGTGCGCGACGAGGGCAAGCCCGCTCATGCCGGCGCCGCCGATGGCGACGAAGTGGAGCTTTCGCCCCTGCCAGGCGCTCATCGGCCTGCCTCGACGACCGCTGTCGATCCGGCCTCGGCCGCGGCGAGGATCTCATCGGCGATCCGCTCGGCGGCGTCCGGCTTGGCGATTGCCCGCGAAGCCGTCGCCATCGCCGCCAGCCGGCCGGGGTCGCCGAGCAGACCGCCGACCTCGGCGCGCAGGCGCTCGGCGGTCAGCTCCTCGTCGGTGAGGATCAGCGCCGCGCCGGCATCGGCCATCCAGGCGGCGTTGTGGCTCTGGTGGTCACCGGTCGCGTAGGGATAGGGGACGAGCAGCGCCGGTCGCCCCGCCGCGGCGATCTCGAAGACCGAACCACCCGAGCGGGCGAGGACGAGGTCCGACGCCGCCAGCACCTCGCCGAGGTCGGGCTCGTACTCGATCAGCGTGTAGTCGCTCAGGGGACCGGCGTCGAGGGCGCTGCGAAGCTCGGGGTAGTCGCGCCGCCCGGCGACGTGGAGGACGTGGAAGCCGCGGCGTTCCTCGCCGCCACTCGATCCCTCCGGCACGGCAGAGGTGGCGAACGCCTCGACCGCGGCGAGATTGATCGAGCGCGCCCCCTGGCTGCCGCCGAAGACGAGCAGGCAGCTGGCCTCGGGCGCGATCTCGAAGCGCCGTCGAGCGGCCTCGCGATCGGCGTCGAGCACTGCGCGCGGCACGGGTCGGCCGGTGACCAGATAGCGCGGCTCCTCCCTGCCGGCGATCGGGAAGGCGAGACAGACGCGGCGGGCGCGGCGGGCGAGCAGGCGGTTGGCGAGGCCGAGGTGGCTGTCGGCTTCGGTCAGCACCAGCGGCAGGCCGGCACGGAGCGCCGCGAGGCCGGCGGGCCCGGCGACGTAGCCGCCGCCGCCCATGACGACCTCGGCGCCGCGCTCGCGCAGCAGCCGCCGCGCCGCCGGCACCGCCGCCGCGGCGCGGGCGACCGCACCGCTGGCGCGCAGGGGATTGCGGCGGTCGAGGCCGCGGACGCGCAGGAAATCGATCTCGTAGCCGGCGGCGGGGACGAGTTGGGCCTCGGCGCGCTCCCTCGTGCCGAGGAACGAGACCTCGGCCGCTCTATCGCGCAGCGCGTCGGCGACGGCGATCGCCGGCACCACGTGACCCGCCGTGCCGCCCGCCGCTATTACGACCCTTGGCACTCGCGCTCCTTCCGCCGCCGTGGATGAGCTGAAGTCTCGCACCACCGGCGCCCGCCAAAACAGGCGCACCGCGGGCACCGGCGCCCGTACGACGTCCGGACTTGGCCGGCGCCCGCTTGCGCGGCGCCCGGCGCGGCGCCGGCTGACGCCGGGCGACGTTGAGGATCAGGCCTGAGGCCGCCAGCATCACCAGCAGGCTGCTGTTGCCGTAGGAGACGAAGGGCAGCGGTACGCCGGTCACCGGGGCCATCCCCATCACGGCGAAGAGGTTGATCGTCGCCTGGGTCAGGACCAGGGCGGTCAGGCCGGCGACGAGGAGCTTCTGGTAGCGGTCGCGGGCTTTCTGAGCGGTGCGGAAGCCGGCATAGCCGAAGAGCGAGAAGAGCGAGACGAGGACGCCGATGCCGAGGAAGCCGATTTCCTCGCCGACGACGGCGGCGATCATGTCGGTGTGGGCCTCGGGCAGGTAGAAGGCCTTCTGGACGCCCTGGCCGAGGCCGACGCCGAAGAGGCCGCCGGAGCCGAGCGCGATCTTCGCCTGCGCCGCCTGGAAGCCCGCGCCGGCGGCATTGGCGCCCGGATGGAGGAAGCCGAAGAGCCGTTCGCGCATGTAGGGCTGCACCAGCACCATCAGCAGGACCAGCGTCGCCAGGACCAGGGCGATCTTGCCGAGGTCCCTGACGTTGGCGCCGGCGGCGATCAGCATCGCGGCGACCGAGAACGAAACCACCATCGCCGTGCCGAGGTCGGGCTCGACGACGACGAGCAGCGCGCAGACGCCGACGACCAGCAGGAAGGGCATCATCGACTGGATGTCGCGGACCATCTTCGGCTTGCTCGCCAGCAGGTTGGCGCCGTAGAGAATCAGCGCCAGCTTGGCGATCTCCGAGGGCTGAACCTGAAAGAGGCCGCCGCCGATCCAGCGCTGGGCGCCGTTCGTCGAGGTGCCGACGCCCGGGATCAGGACGACGAGCAGCAGGAACATCGCGACGAGCATCAGCGCCGGCGTCACGGCTCGGATCGCCTTGGTGCCGCGCAGCGAGAGCACCCGCATCAGCAGCAGGCCGGCGAGGCCGACGATCACGGTGCGCTTGAAGTAGTAGGCGCCGTCGCCGTGGCCGCCGAGGATCTGGGTCGTCGAGCTGGCGCTGAAGACCATCACCGCGCCGAAGGCAAGCAGGCAGAGGGTCGCCGTCAGCATCAGCGAGTACTCGAGCGGCATCTCGCGCCGCCGCTTTGCCTTGCGGCCGATCACGCCAGGCCCCCGACGATCTCGCGGAAGTGCTCGCCGCGCTGCTCGAAGTCCTCGTAGGCGTCGAAGCTGGCGCAGGCCGGCGATAGCAGGACGACCTCACCGGGCTTGGCCGCGGCGGCTGCGGCGCGGACGGCTGCCTCGAGGTCGTCGCAGCGGTGCAGCGGAACGCCGCGGGCGGCGGCGGGCGCGAGGTCGCGCGCCAGCTGCTCGGCTGCGTCGCCGATCAGGTAGCAGGCGCGGCAGCGCTCGGCGACGGGGTCGGCAAGCGACTCGAACGTGTCGCCCTTGAGGCTGCCGCCGAGGATCGCCTGGATGCCACCGTCGAAGGAGCGCAGGCCGGCGGCGGCAGCGGCCGGGTTGGTCGCCTTGGAGTCGTTGACGAAGATGACGCCGCTGCGCTCGACGATGCGCTCGAGCCTGTGCGGGACGCCGGGGAAGTTGCGCAGGCCGGCGCGGACCGCGTCGGCGTCGATGCCACCGGCGAGGGCGGCCGCTGCCGCCGCCATCGCGTTGGCGACGTTGTGGCGGCCGAGCAGGGCGATCTCGGCGACCTCGATCAGCGGCTGGTCGCCGTAGAAGATGACTCCGTCGCGGAGGGTCAGCTGGCAGTCGTCGCGACCGGTCGCAGCCCCAGCGCCGGCCCCGGCGCCGCAAAACGCGACCCGGCGAGCGCAGCCGCCGAGGTCGCGGCCGGCCAGCAGCGGGTCGTCGCCGTCGTAGACCGCGACATCGTCGTTGCCCTGGTTGGCGAAGATCCTCAGCTTGGCGGCGAGGTAGCTCTCGAAGTCGCCGTGGCGGTCGAGGTGGTCGGGGGTGACGTTCAGTAGCGCAGCGGTCTCCGGCGCGAACCCCTCGGCGTCCTCGAGCTGGAAGCTCGAGCACTCGCAGACGACGGTGGCACTCGCGTCGAGCCGGCCGGCGAGCGAGGCCAGCGGCGTGCCGACGTTGCCGGCGACGGCAACCGGCTCGCCGGCGGTCCGATGGATATGGCCGAGCAGCTCGACGGTCGTCGTCTTGCCGTTGGTGCCGGTGACGGCGCAGAAGCGGTTGGGGATCGCCCGCCAGGCGACCTCGAGCTCACCGAGCACCGCGATGCCGCGCTCACGCGCCGCCACGAGGACGGGCGCCTCGGCGGGCACGCCGGGGCTCTTGACCACGGTCTTCACGCCCGACAGCTGGGTGGTCTGCTGCTCGGCAGGCGCATCCAGTACGACTTCGACGCCTGCGCCGATAAGCCTGCGCGCCTCCTCGGGACTGCGGCCATCGACGCCTCGGACCGATTCGCCCCGTGCCTGGAGCATCTGGGCGACAGCCGCGCCGGAGCGGGCGAGGCCAACGACCAGAAAGGGCCCCTCGGGCAGCGGCGGGCGGGTTTTCATAACTCCAGTTTCGCCGCCGGCCGCCCCCTTTCCTCGTCAGGCACGCTCCTAGCCAGTCAGCCTCGCTCGCGGCCAGCCGCTCTTGTGGCGGGTTTTGGTCGTATAGCGCCCGAAACCCGCCAACCATCCGATTTAGGGCGCCGCTCGAGCCGGCTCCCGGGCCCTGGTCAGCTGCCGATCGACTGCTGGTAGAGCGTGAAGCCAATGCCTGAGCAGACGGCGGCGATGATCCAGAAGCGGAGCATGATCTTCGTCTCCGACCAGGCCATCAGCTCGAAGTGGTGGTGGACCGGCGCCATCAGCAGGACGCGGCGGCGGAAGAGCTTGAACGAGATCACCTGGACGGCGACCGAGAGCGCCTCAAGGACGAAGATGCCGCCGATGATCACCAGCAGGACCTCTGTCTGAGTCATCACCGCGAGCGCTCCGATGGCTCCGCCGAGGCCGAGCGAGCCGGTGTCGCCCATGAAGATCGACGCCGGGAAGGCGTTGAACCAGAGGAAGCCGATGCAGGCGCCGACGAGGCAGGCCGAGAGCAGCGCCAGGTTGTGGTGATCGCCGCCGGCGACGAAGGTGATCGCCGTGTAGGCGAGCAGGACGATCGCGCAGCAGCCCGCGGCAAGGCCGTCGAGGCCGTCGGTGAGGTTGACGCCGTTGCTGGCGCCGGCGATGACGAGGAAGATCAGCAGCCCGTAGAAGGCCGGGCCGATGTCGAACTTGACGTCGGAGATGCGCAGGTCGATCGCCGGGTCGAGTCCGACCTCGTGGCGGGCGACGTAGAAGAGCCCGACCGCCAGCGCCGCCTGGCCGAGCAGCTTCCAGCGTGCCGAGAGGCCGAGCGAGCGGCGCTTGACGATCTTCAGCCAGTCGTCGATGAAGCCGAGGGTCGCGCTGCCCAGGGCGACGCCGAAGACGGCCATGCTCTGCGGGTCGCGGTCGGAGAGGACCAGATAGGGAACACAGATCGAGGCGAAGACGATCAGCCCGCCCATCGTCGGCGTCCCCGCCTTGGCGTGGTGCCCCTCGGGTCCCTCCTCGCGGATCTGCTGGCCGAACTCGCGGATCCGCAGCAGCTCGATGAACTTCGGGCCCAGGAAGATGCAGATGAACATCGCCGCCATGCCGGCGATCAGGATCTCCCCCATCAGTCGCCGGCTCCGCTCAGCGCCGCGGCGACCGCTTCGAGGCCGGCCGAGCGCGAACCCTTGACGAGGATCGCGTCGCCGGGCCGGATCAGCTCTTCGAGGCGGGCGGCGGCGGCGGCCGGGTCCTCGGCGAGCTCGTCAGGCGCGTAATCGCTGGCCGCGGCGCCGACGCCGAGGACGACGTCGATGCCGGCGGCGCGGGCGTGCTCGCCGACCTGATGATGGAAGCCGGCGGCGCCGGGGCCGAGCTCGGCCATCTCGCCGAGGACCGCGATCCGCCGCTCGGCCTCGACGGCGGCGAGGTGGTCGAGCGCGGCGCGCATCGACATCGGGTTGGCGTTGTAGCAGTCGTTGATCAGCATGACGCCGCGGTCGAGCTCGATCCGTTCCCCGCGCAGCGGCGAGAAGGTTATCTGCGGCGTCCGACCGCTCATCGCGACTGGATCGATTCCGAGCGCGACGCCGGTGGCGATCGCGGCGAGCGCGTTGGTGAGGTTGTGAGCCTCGTCGAAGGGCAGCTCGAAGCGCTGCTCGCCGGCGGGGGTCGCGATCAGGGCCTCGGTCCGCCCCGCCTCCGTCCGCGCGTCGACGACGCGCACGTCGCCGTCGGGGCCGAATGAGATCGTCCTCGTCCCGTGGCGCTCGAGGTGCGGCGCCAGCAACGCCTCACCGGCGGGGACGACGGCGGTGCCGGTCTCTTCGAGGGCCTCGACGATCTCGGCCTTGGCGGCGGCGATCGCCTCGATCGTGCCGAGCAGCTCGAGGTGGACGGGGCCGACGTTGGTGATCACGGCGACGTCGGGGCGCGCGATCGCGCAGAGCTCGGCGATCTGGCCGGCGCCGCGCATCGCCATCTCGAGGACGAGCAGCTCGCTGCCGGCCGGCGCCATCAGCAGCGCCAGCGGCAGGCCGATCTCGGTGTTGTAGTTCTCGGGGCTGGCGTGAACGCGCTCGCCGAGGATCGCCCGGCAGATGTCCTTGACCGACGTCTTGCCAGTCGAGCCGGTGATGCCGACGACGGGACAGCCGAGCTCGGCGCGCCAGCCGCCGGCGAGCGACTGGAGCGCTGCGAGCGGGTCGGCGGCGGCGAGGACCCAGCCATCACCCTCCTGGGCCGCGTCGAGCGCGGCGGCGCGAGCCGGCTCGACGAGGACTCCCCAGGCGCCCGCCTCGAGCGCCGCGGCCGCGAACTCACCGCCATCGGCCCGCTCACCAGGGAAGCCGACGAAGAGGTCGCCGGGCTCGACCAGCCGCGAGTCGACGACGGCGCGCCGTGGCGGCGCGCCGCTGCCCTCGGCGAGGATCTCGGCGCCTGCCAGCTCGGCCAGCCGCTGCGGCGAGAGCTCGATCACGGGACCCTCATTGACCGCCGCCGGGCAGCCGCTCCAGCTCCTCGAGCGCGACCTGGCGATCGTCGAAGGGCAGCTTGCGACCGCCCTCGAACTCCTGGCCCTGCTCGTGGCCCTTGCCGGCGATCAGGACGGTGTCGCCGGGCCCCGCCGCGGCGAGCGCCAGGGCTATCGCCCGACGGCGGTCCGGCTCCGCCTCGACGCCGGCCGCCCCCTCACCGACCCCGGCAAGGATCTCGTCGATGATCGCCTGCGGGTCCTCCGAGCGGGGGTTGTCGGAGGTGACCAGCGCGAGGTCGGAAAGCTCGGCGGCGGCCCTGCCCATCAACGGGCGCTTGTCGCGATCGCGGTCGCCACCGCAGCCGAAGACGCAGATCAGCCTGCCGGCGGTCAGCTGGCGGGCCGCCCGCAGCGCGTTCTCGAGCGAGTCGGGGGTGTGGGCATAGTCGACGAGGACGGCGAACGACTGGCCTCCGTCGACCGGCTCGAAGCGCCCGGGCACGCGCTCCGCCGCCGCCAGCGCCTCGACCGCAGCGGCCATCTCGACGCCGAGATTGCGAGCCGCGGCGATCGCGGCGAGGGCGTTGGCGACGTTGAACTCGCCCGGCAGGGGCATCCTCACCATCGCCTCGCCGTCGGGGGCGACGAGGCGGAAGTGCGCCCCCGTCGCGTCGTAGCTGACGTCGACGGCGCGGAAGTCGGCGGGCTCGCCGGCGGCGGAGAAGGTCGAGCCGTCGATCCGGATCTCGCGGGTCAGGCGCCGCCCCCACTCGTCGTCGACGTTGATCACCGCGTGCTCGGCAAGGTCGAAGAGGCGGCGCTTGGCGGCGAAGTACTCCTCCATGTCGGCGTGGAAGTCGAGGTGGTCCTGGGTCAGGTTGGTGAAGACGCCGATGTCGAAGCCGACGCGGTCGGCGCGATGGAGGATCAGGGCATGCGAGGAGACCTCCATCGCGCAGGCCCGATCTCCCGCGTCGACCATCCGCCGCAGATCGCGCTGGAGGTCGATCGCCTCCGGCGTCGTCCGCTCGACCTCCTCCTCGACGCCGCCGACGATGCGCTTGACGGTACCGAGCATGCCGCAGCTGTTGCCCACGGCTTCGAGGATGCCGCGCAGCAGGAAGGCCGTCGTCGTCTTGCCGTTGGTGCCGGTGATGCCGACTATGTCGAGCTCGCTGCTCGGGTTGCCGTAGAAGTGGGCCGCCACCGGCGCCATCGCCGCCCGAGCGTCGGCGACGCAGACCTGAGTGACATCGAGTTGAGCGACATCGAGTTCCAAGCGGCGCTCGCAGACCAGCGCCGAGGCGCCCGCCTGCACCGCCTGGGCGGCGAAGTCGTGGCCGTCGGCACGCTCGCCGGGGATACAGAAAAAGAGGGTGCCGTCGCCGACGTCGCGGCTGTCATAGGCGAGCCCGGCGATCTCCGTTGCCGGGTCGCCGCTCAGCTCCGCCTCGAGCCCCACGATCAGGTCGCTCAGCAGCATCGCCGCGATTGTAGGAGCGAGGACGCGGGAATCCGCCGCCCCTCGGCACGGACGGGGCCCCTGGTCCGCGCTAGTTCGGTGCGACGCCGAGATAGGGCAGCGAGAAGGCGACGATCTTGCCGAAGGCCGGCGCGGCGACCTGGCCGCCGAAGTAGCCGCCCTTGGGCTCGTCGACGATCACCGCCGCCAGCAGTCGCGGATGGTCCGCCGGGGCGAAGCCGACGAAGGAGGCGACGAACTGCGTGTCGGAGTAGCCACCGGGAACCGGCTTCTGCGCGGTGCCGGTCTTGCCGGCGAGCTGGTAGCCGGGGACCGTCACCTCGGAGGCGGTTCCGCCCGGCTGCAGCACGCCCTTGAGCATCGTCCGCAGCTGGGCCGAAATCGCCGGGCTGATGACGCGGCGCCCGCGCGCCTCGGCGAAGCGCTCCTCGCCGGCCGACTCGATCAACCGCGGCTTGCGCAGCATGCCGCCGTTGGCGATCGCCGAGTAGGCGGTCGCCATCTGGACCGGCGTCACCGAGAGCCCCTGGCCGATCGGCGCGTTGCCCATCGTCGAGCCCGAGTACTGCGCCGGGTGGGGGACGATGCCGGCCTCCTCGCCGGGGAAGCTGATCCCCGTCGGGCTGCCGAAGCCGAAGCGCCGGATCCAGGAGTCGAAGCGGTCCTTGCCGAGCTCGAGGCCGATCTTGACGGCGCCGACGTTCGAGGACTGGGCCAGGATCTGCGAAACGCTGAGGCTGATCGCGCCGCGATCATGGGACTCGCCGATCTCGCGGTCGGCGACCTGGATCGTCGGCGGCAGGTCGAAGACGGTCTGCGGGTTGACGAGGTGCTCGGAGAGCGCGCCGGCCACGGTGAAGGACTTGAAGGTCGAGCCCGGCTCGTAGGTGAAGCCGGTGGCCCGGTTCATGAACGGGGCCGGGCCGAGCTGAGCGATCCTCGCCGGGTCGGCGGGCGGCCAGTTGGCCATCGCCAGGACGTCGCTGGTCTGCGGGTCCATGACGATCGCGGTCGCGCCCTTGGGGCTGTAGGTGCGGCCGATCTCGGCGAGGACGGACTCGGTCCGGGCCTGGATCGGGCCGTCGAGGGTCAGCCGCACCGTCTGGCCGCTCTCGGCGCCGCGGATCGTCTGCAGCTTGATCGCCTCGCCGAGGGCGTCCTTGACGATCTTCTGCTGGCCGTCGCTGCCGTGGAGCAGGCCCTCCTCGCTGCGCTCGAGCCCGGTCAGGCCCTGGTTGTCGACGCCGACGGCGCCGATGACCTGCGCCGCGAGCGGCCCCTGCGGGTAGGTGCGGCGGCTGTCGGGCGAGGTGCCGACGCCGGGGATCTTCAGCGCCCGGACCCGCTGGGCGACCGGCAGGCTGACCTTGCGCCCCAGATAGGCGAAGCCGGTGGCGCGGTCGGCCATCTTGCCGAGCAGCTCGGCGGCGGGGACGTGGAGCAGCGGCGCCAGCTGGTTGGCGGCGGTCTGAGGGTGTTTGACCTGGTAGGGCGTGACGATGACGCTGGCGGCGTCCTCGGAGACCGCGAGTGGGTGGCCGTTGCGGTCGAGGACCGTGCCGCGGTGCCCGGGGACGACGACGAGGTCGGTCTGCTGGCTGCGGGCGCTGGCCTGGAACTCGCCGCCGTTGACCGCCTGCAGCCAGATCGCCCGCAACAGGATCAGCGTGAACAGAAAGGCGAACAGGGCGAAGAGGAGGCCGACCCTTCGCTGGATCAGCCTCGTCGGTGAGCCGCCCTTCATCTCGACCTTATCCGGCCGCTACGCCGCCGCCGGAGCCAGAGCCGCCGCCGGAGTGGCTGGCTCCGCCACCGGTGCTGGCCTGCTGCGCCGACTGGGGCTGTGCGGGTTGCGGGCTTGCCGAAGGCGGGGATTGCGTCTGGGCGGTCGCAGGCGGTGGCTGCTGCTGGGCGGTCGCGGTCGGGGTCGGGGCCGTCGGCGCTGGTGGGGGCGTGGCCGCCGGCGCTGCGGCGAGCGTCGTCGGCCCGCTGAGCCCACCGCGGCCGAGCCTTGCGGCGGCTCTCGCCGCGTCGCTCGAGCCGATCGTCAGATAGGCGATGTCGCCGGGCGGCGGCACGACGAGGCCGAGCCGGGCGGCGGCCGCCTCGACGCGGTCGTTGGAGAGCTGCTGGGCGATCCTTGCCTTGAGCGTGAGGTTCTCCTGCTGCAGTGTCGTCGCCTCCTGGGTGACACGGCTGGAGGAGCTAGAGAGCCCGAGGCTGATCACGTTGAGGGCGACGATGCCGGCGAGCAGAGTCCCCAGCAGGCCGATCCAGGCGCGGCCACGGGTCATTCGGACGACGAAGCTCGAATCGGGCAGGCCGCGGACGGCGACAGCCGCGTGGCCGACGGCGAGCGGGATCAGCTGGCCGGCGGGAGGCGTCAGCTGCGAGCGGCGCTTGGCGGGGGCGCTGCGCGCCGGGCGCGACGCTGCGGCCTTCCTGGTCGAAGCCTTGGCCGGGCGCGGTTTTGCCGTCGTGCGGGGCTTCGTCGCGGGGCGAGGCCTGGCGACCGCGGCCCGACGCCGCGCAGGCGCGACGGTGGCACTGCCCCGCCGAGGCGCCTGGCCGCGGCGCGGCTTCGCCGGACGTGCGGGCGCAGCGGTTGCCGCCGCACGCGGCAGCTTCGCTCGCGCCGCCTGCAGCGTCGGCGGCGGCGGCGGCGGTGCCTTGGCGGTTGCGGCGGCGGTCATTGGGTCGTCTCGTCGGCTTCGCGAATCTTCATCGCCCCGCGCAGGTGGGCGGAGCGGGCTCTGGGGTTTCGCTCGATCTCTTCGGGGCCGGGAGCGAGCGCCCTTCTCGAAAGCGGCTCGGCCTCGGGCTCATGTCCACAGACACAGACCGGCAGCTCAGGCGGGCAGATGCAGCCGCGGGCGCGCTCGACGATGAAGCGCTTGACGCGACGATCCTCGAGCGACTGGAACGAGATCGCCGCGAAGCGCCCGCCGCTGCGCAGGACGTCCCAGGCCAGCGGCAGGGCGCGATCGAGCGAGGAGAGCTCCTCGTTGACGGCGATCCGGATCGCCTGAAAGGTTCGCTTCGCGGGGTGGCCGCCGCCGAAGCGCGCGGCGCTCGGCAGGGCGGCCTTGACGGCCGCTACGAGCTCAGAGGTGGTCCGCAGCGGCCGCCGGCGCTCGACCTCACGGGCGATCGAGCCGGCATAGCGCTCCTCGCCGTAGACGCGCAGCGCCTCGGCCAGGCGCTGCCGCGGCCACTCGTTGACGACCTCGAGGGCCGAGAGCTCCTGGGTCGTATCCATGCGCATGTCGAGCGGTGCGTCGTAGGCGTAGGAGAAGCCCCGCTCCCAGGCGTCGAGCTGGAGCGAGGACATGCCGAGATCCATGTAGATCGCGTCGGCGCGAACGCCGCTCTCGGCGAGCTCGGCGAGGGCGTCGGCGAAGTTGCCGCGCAGCAGCTGCAGGTGGCAGGGAACCTCGTCCGCGAGCGCCTCGAAGCGCTCGACGCTTGCCGGGTCGCGGTCGATGCAGATCAGCTCGCCCTCGGCGCCCAGCCGCTCCGCGACCAGGCGGGCGTGGCCACCGCCGCCGAAGGTGCAGTCGATCACGGTCTGGCCGGGCTCGATCGCGAGCAGCTCGACCAGCTCGGCGGCCATCACGGGTACGTGCTCGCTGGGCATATAGCTAAGGGTGGCGGCTTGCTCTCTCAGGGGTCTTACGAGGACGGGCATCTCAGTCCTCTCCCCCAGGCGCCGGAACACCGCCGGCGAGCTCCTCGGCCATGGCTCCGGCGGCGGCATCGACGGTGGCCTCGTGCTCGCCCCAGGCCTTCTCGGTCCAGATCTCGAGATGGTCGGCGACGCCGACGACGACGCAGGGCCCCTCGAGCGAGGCGTGGTCGATCAGGTGCTTGGCGATCCGCACCCGGCCAGCGGCATCGAGCTTTTCGTCCTCGGCCTGGGCGTTGAAGCGGCGGCGCATCATCCGGCCACGCTCGCTGAGCGGGTTGAGCCCGGAGAGGAAGCGCTCGTGGAAGCTCTCGTAGTCCTCGGTCGCGTAGAGCTCGACGCAGGGATCGAGGCCGGCGAAGAGAACGACTCCATCGGCGAGTGCGGCGCGGAAGCGGGCCGGGACCGTGAGGCGGTCCTTTGCGTCAAGACTGTGCTCATAGCGCCCGCGAAAAGCCAACTGAGGGAATCCCTTCTCGACCGTGGAAAGCTGATGAGGTGGACCGGGGTGGTGAGGTGGGAGGAGCCTCGCCACCCCGGTCCTGTGTCATCAACTCGGGCGCCACGGTAACCCACAACGCCCCACTTTGCAACACGACGGCATTCCATCCCATCCGTCGGACGGAATTGCTAGGCGGCTTCCAAGGCCGAGTTTTTGGCTCTACAGAGCCGAAAAGGCGGTGTCACCCGGTCCTATGCACCTGGCCGAATTGCGGCCTGGGTGCAACCGGACTTGCATCTGACGCCGTGAGAAGGAGTCGGCGGCAGGCCTAGCCGCCGGTGATCGAGCCGGCGTTGGCGAGCAGCGCCGCGACGATCATCAGCAGGACCGACGGCACCAGGACGAGGGCGATGACGAGCTGGATCTTGGGCGCAGCCCGGGCGGCCCTCTCCTCGACGAGCCGCCGCTGGTCGCGGCGTACCGCGCTTGCCTGGTCTCGCAGCCGGTCGGCGAGTGGGGCGCCGTAGCGTTGCGAGCGGCCGACCGCGGCGACGATGGCGGCGAGCTCGGGGCCGCCGACCCTCTCGCGCAGCCGGGCGAGGGCTTCGCCGGCCGCAGCGCCGCAGGCGATCTCGGCGATGCACTTGCGCAGCTCGGCGGCGAGCGGGCCCTCGCTGGTGGCGGCCACCGCCTCGAGCGCTGCGGCTGGCGAGCGTCCGGCGGCCGCCCCCGCGGCCATCAGGTCGAGCGCATCGGGGAGGGCCGAGACCAGGCGTGCGTGACGGCGCCGGCCACGGCGCTCGAGCAATGCGTCGGGGGCGACGAACCCGCCCACAGGCAGGGCGACGGCGACCAGCAGCGAGGTCCTGCCGGGTGCGACCGGGGCCGCGAGCAGGGCCGCCAGCGCTCCGGCCGCCATCCCGCCGAGCTTGGCGGCGAAGATCGCCTCGGGCTTGACCTCGCGATCGAGCCCGGCGCGCTCGAGCCGGCGCTCGATGCCGACGCCCAGCGCGCTCAGCGCCCCGGCCAGTGCCGAGGCGCCCTCGAGCCGCTCGAGCAGCCGCGCCACGGCGGTGCCGATCTCCTCCCCACGCGACCCGGCCAGCTCCCAGGCGGCGGCGCAGCAGAGCAGCGCGGCGACGGCCGCGAGCCAGATCGGGACGTTCACGGCTCGGCGCGGGCCAGCCGGCGGATCGCCATGAAGCCGCCGAGCTGGAGCGCGGCGGCCATCGCCAGGATCACGGCGCCGCCGGGCGCAGCCAGCAGGCGGGCGACGAAGCCTGGGTTCAGCAGCTCGGCGAACAGCGCCGCGCCGCTGGGCATCGCGACGACGAGCAGGCCGGTAAAGCGCGCCTGAGCGGTGGCGGTGCGGGCGTCACGGGCGGCCTGCGCCTGCTCCGCGGCCGCCGTTGCGAAGCGTCGCAGCAGGCCGACGAGATCGCCGCCGGAGGCCTGCTGGGCGACGAGCGCGGCCGCCAGGGCGTCGAGCCGCTCGGAGCGAACGCGCGAGCGCATCCCCTCGAGCGCGGTCACGGTGGCGCCGCCGAGCTCGAGGTCGGCGGCAACGCGCCCGAGCTCAGCGGCGGGCGGACCGTCGAGCGCCCCGGGCGCGGCGGCGAGGGCCGCGCGGACCGAGTGCCCTGCCGCCAGCGCGTCCGCCAGCGCCGTCGCCACCTCCGGCAGGCGGCTCTCGATCGCCAGCCGGTAGCGCCGCCGACGTCGCGAGAGCAACGACCCGGCGGCCGCCGGCCCGGCCAGCGCGAGCAGGGCGAGCGGCCCGGGCCCGGCGAGCAGCAGCACCGTGCCGAGAAGCAGTGCCGAGCCCAGCAGCGCCAGCCGGCGCCGCTCCGCCTCGCTTGGCTCGTATCCCTCGCGCCCGGCGCGCATCAGCGGCTCGACCGCAGCCGCCAGCCAGCGCTGCCCGGCGGGCGCGGCCGCGAGCCCCTCGCGCACGGCCAGCGCAACGAGGCCGCCGGCGAGGGCGGCCAGCGGGATCGTCGCGCCGGCGTCGATCACGGCGCCGCCTCGATCGCCAGGTCGCGCGTGCCGACGCCGCCGGCGCGGATGACGACCTCGGCCAGCTGGGTCACGGCGCGGCGGCCGTCGGCCGTGCGAGCGATGTGGACGACCAGGTCGAGGCCGCGGCCGAGCTGCTCGCGGATCGCCTCGTGGGGCAGGCCCGCGCCGGCCATCAACGTCAGCGTCTCGAGCCGCCGCAGCGCGTCGGCGGGCGAGTTGGCGTGAACGGTCGACATCGCCCCCTCGTGGCCGGTGTTGAGCGCCGTCAGCAGGTCGAGCGCCTCGGGCCCGCGGACCTCGCCGATGACGATTCGGTCGGGCCTCATCCGCAGGGCATTGCGCAGCAGATCGCGGATCGTCACCGCGCCGCGCCCCTCGACGCTCGGCGGCCGGCTCTCGAGCCGGACGACGTGCGGCTGGCGCAGCTGCAGCTCGGCGGCGTCCTCGATCGTGATCACCCTCTCGACCGGGGCGATGAAGGTCGACAGCGCGTTCAGCAGCGTCGTCTTGCCGGAGCCGGTGCCACCGCTGACGAGGATGCTTCGCCGCTCGCGGACCGCGTCGGACAATGCATCCCGTGCAGCCGGGCTCAGCGTCCCGATCTCGACCAGCCCGTCGGGATCGGGCCGGATCGAGGCGAAGCGGCGGATCGACAGCGCCGGCCCGTCGACCGACAGCGGCGGGATGACGACGTTGACACGCGAGCCGTCGCGGAGGCGGGCGTCGACCATCGGGCTGAGCTCGTCGACCCGGCGCCCGAGCGGGGCGAGGATCCGCTCGATCGTGTTGCGCAGCGCCTGCTCGGAGGCAAAGCTGATCTCGGTCCGCTCGATCCGGCCGCCACGCTCGACGTAGACGCGGTCGGGCCCGTTGACCATCACCTCCTCGACGCGCGAGTCCTCGAGCAGCGGCTCCAGCGGGCCGAGGCCGACGGTGTCGCGCAGGATCCTGGCGGCTATGCCGCGTCGCTGAACGCGGGGCAGGATCGCAGCGTCGCGCTCGACGATCCGCTCGATCGCCAGCTCGATCGGCTCGCCGCCGGCGCTGCCCGCGGCCGCCTCGGCGCGGCGCTCATCGCGAAGCCGATCACGCAACTCGGCGGCGACGATCTCCTCGTGGTCGACCACCCTTGGTCAAGTACGCAGACGAGCTTTTTCTCCCCCGCCCGCCGCCGATCGGCAATCTCAGCCGGCGAGCGGAGCCGGTGGTCTAGTTGACCGCTGCGTAGCTCAGCGCCAGGCGGCGAGCTGCAACGACCGGCGCCAGCTCCCGGTGCCGGATCATCTGCTGGCGGGCGACGTTGCCCTGCGGGTTCCAGCCGAGGGCACGGCAGCGCGGCTCGAGAAAGGCCAGCGCTCGCGCCTGCAGCTGGCGCACGCCGGGCTCGGTGCGCTCGAGCAGCTCGGCGATCTGGTTCGTGCTCAGCTCGCATTCGAAGCGCAGGAAGAGAACCTGGCGCTGGGCGAGCGGCAGGCGATCCAGCAGCGCCCGCAACTGCGGGTCCTCGACTCCCCAGGCCGAGGCGGGCGGAGCGGAATCCTCAGCTACCTCAGCCAGCGCCTCGAGGTCGTCGGTCGGCAGCGGCGCCTGGCTGCGGCGCTCGATCATGACCTCGTTCTTGGCGATCGTGAACAGCCAGGCGAGGAAGGCCTTGCCTGGGCGGATCTCGAAGCGCGGCGTCGCCTTGTAGACCTTCTCGAAGACGCGCTGGAGGATGTCCTCGGCGTCCTCCCTGGTCGAGAGCGAGACCCTCAGGTAGCCGTAAATCGCCGGGTAGTGACGGTCGAAGAGCGCCTCGAACGCACGCGTGTCGCCAGCCTGAAGCTGGCGGATGAGGTCGAAGTCGCTTGGTATCCCCATTCCGCTTCCAGCCTATACGCCAAATCGGCCACGCCGCGGCAGTCATCTGGAGTCATCTGGGCAGCAGGCGGACCTGGCGAGCGAAGTTCTCGGCAGCGATCAGCTTCAGCGCTTCGGCGTGCGTCAGCGCCAGCGTCGCCGTCCAGCGCGGCCCGGCACCGCCGTCGGCCGCCTCGCCGCCCCTGCGCAGGTCCAGCAGTTGGACGCCGTGCGCGGCAACGTAGGTTCGCCCGGGCGCGCCGGCGTCGGACTCCTCGGTGACGACGACGTCGACCACCGAGCCGCCGGCGGCGTCGCCGCTCGCCAGCGCTTCGGCCCCCGACACGGCGATCTCGACGGGGCTTCTCCCGGAGGCGAGGCCGAGCCGGCCACTGTCGCTTCCCGGCGCACCGAGCTGGGGCGCCAGGACGTAGGCGCCGGCCGGCACGACGGCGGCGGGCACACGGCCGAGGGCTTCCTCGGCAGTCGAGATCGCGGCTGCGGGGACGAAACGGGCCGGCACTCGCCGCAGCTCCAGCGCCTGCGCCTGCCGGCCCTCGATCGGCTTGCCCGCCGGCAGCTCCTCGCCGGCGACGACCACCGAGCGCAGCTGGCCGTAGCGGCGCTCGAGCCGAGCGCCGTAGCCGCTGGCGAGGCTGGCCGCCAGCGCCGCGCAGAGGAGCGCCGCGAGCAGGAACGAGAGCGCCCGGGCGCGCCGGCTCACGCCGCCGCCAGCGCGGTCCCGGCCAGCGGCAGATCCAGGGTCGCCACGGTGCCCTGCTCGGAGCGGCTGAGAAGTAGTCGCCCGCCGTGCAGCGCAGTGATCTCGGAGGCGGCACGCAGGCCGTGGCCCCGGCGCCGGCGCCCGGCGAGCCTCGACCGCAGCGCACCGACGTCGACTCGCTCGGCGGCGCTCAGCGGATGCGAGGCGCGGGACCCGGCAACCGTCAGGCGCACCCGGGGCCCGCGCACCGATGCGCCGAGCGTGACGTTCGGGTCGCCGTGCTCGAGCGCGTTGGCAACGAGGTTGTCGATCGCCTGCCCGAGCCTTCCGGGGTCGGCAAGCGCCAGAGCGCCATGGCCGGGACCGCTGACGCGAATCGCGCCGCCGGCGAGATCGGCGGCCAGGCGCCAGCGCTCGGCCGCGGC
The DNA here is from genome assembly GCA_033856175.1 of Solirubrobacterales bacterium. Taxonomy (GTDB): domain Bacteria; phylum Actinomycetota; class Thermoleophilia; order Solirubrobacterales; family 70-9; genus JAWVFK01. Next base: position 17,207 of record JAWVFK010000013.1, read on the forward strand.
ATCGATGAGATCGCGGCAACGAACCAGGCGCGGGCGAAAGGGGCCAGAGCCGCCGTTGATGTGGCGGTCGAGGTCGGCGAGGGCGAGCCAGGTCAGCTCCAGCGGCGAGGCCCCCTCCCCCGTCGGCGTCGCCGGAGCCGCGGCGGAGAGAGCGAGGATCTGCAGCGGCCGGCGAAGCTCGTGCAGGGCGCCGTTGAGGGCGCTGCGCCGCCGGCCGCAGCGGACCCGATCGCCGGCGAGGGCGAGGGCGAGCGTCGCCGCCACCGGCCAACCATCGAGCAGCGGCTGCGCCGAGCTCATCCGTCGATCAGCCGGTAGCCGACGCCCCAGCAGTTGACGACGTAGCGACCGCTGCCGCCGCAGAGCTTGCGGCGCAGCCGGCTGGCATGGGAGTCGAGTGTCCGCGTCCGCCCCAGCGAGCGATAGCCCCAGACGTCGCGCAGCAGCTCCTGCTTGGTGAAGACCCGCCGCGGCTCCGACGCCAGGGTTCGCAGCAGGACGAACTCCTTGTTGGCCAGCTCGACCGGCTCGCCGGCGACCGTGACCTGCCGGCTGGCCGGGTCGACGACGAGGTCGCCGACCCGGAGCGGCCCACCGCGCACGCCGTTGCGACGGCTGAGGACCCTGCCGATGCGGGCAGCGACCTCCGGATAGGAGAACGGCTTGACGACGTAATCGTCGGCGCCCTCCCCCAGTCCGCGGATGCGATCGGCCTCGGCGCCGCGCCCGCTGAGCACGATGACCGGCAGCGTCGGCTCGAAGCGCCCGGTGGTGCCCTCCGAGGCGCGAATCTCGCGCAGGACGTCGAGCCCGGCGGCGTCGGGAAGCCCGAGGTCGAGCAACAACAGATCGGGCTGGTTGTACTGGCAGAGCCGCAGCGCGTCGGAGGCCTCGGGCGCCGGCAGCGCCTGGTAGCGATCGGCGGTCAGGTTCTCGCAGAGCAGCTCGAGCGTCGCCGGATCGTCCTCACAGACAACGATCCGGGCGAGCTCTTCGCGCTTCGGCAGCATGCCGAGTTAAGCACGACGGGCGAGAACTTCTCCCCCCTTCGCTCTAAGAAGCTGAGCCCGCCTCGAACTTCGCCGCGCACGACTCGGAGCAGAAGTAATAGGTCTCGCCGCCGATCTCCCTGCGGATCGCCTTGGCTCGATCGACCTTCATCCCGCAGACCGGGTCGGTCACTCCACGGCGGGCGGTGAGGGCGAAGAGAGCGGCGAAGACGAGCAGCCCGCCGATGTTGAGGAAGAGCTTGTAGTCGACCTCGATCGATCCGAAGATGTCAGCGCGCGTCGGCCGCGGACCCGTGGGGATCAGGTCGAGGCCGCTGAAGAGGCCGTCGACGAGCAGGCCCGCGACCGCCATCGTCACGAACATCAGCGCCGTGATCCTCAGCGCGAAGCGCCAGCCGTAGTACTTGCGGTAGGCGGAGATGATCGGCAGGACGATCAGGTCGGCGAAGATGAAGGCGAGGACGCCGGCGAACGAGATGCCGCCGGACCACAGCACGGCAGCCAGCGGCACGTTGCCGATCGAGCAGACGAAGCTGAGCACGGCGACGAGCGGGCCGACGACGACGTTCTCGACCGTCCTCAGCGGCCCGCTGGTGTCGGTGAGAAAGAGGCCGTTGAAGAAGTCGTCGCCGGCCAGGCCGATGAAACCGGCGAGCAGGAAGCCGAGCGTGATCTCCTTGTAGAGCATCTGCCAGTCGCCGCGAAAGTTGTGGGCGACGTCCGACCAGGCATCGAGGCTCCAGAGACGCCGCCGCTCCGAGGTCGCCGAGTGGTGCTGATGACCGGTATCGGCTTCGCGGGCGTGCTCTCGGGCCTCCTCCTCGAGCTCGGCGGGGACGAAGAGCCGCAGCAGAATCGTCATCAGGACGATCAGGACGATGCCGCCGATGTACTCGGCGAGGGCGAACTGCCAGCCGATCAGGATCCAGAGGACGAGGCCGAGCTCCCAGACGAGGTTGGTCGAGGCGAACTGAAAGGCGAGCGCCGACGCCGCCGACGCGCCCTTCTGGAACAGCGACTTGGCGATCGCGATCGCCGCGTAGGAGCAAGACGACGAGGCCGCGCCGAGCAGCGTCGCCTTGCCAACCGGCGCGACGCCCGTGCCGGAGAGGCTGCGCTCGATCCGCTCCCGCGGCACCCAGGCCTGGACGATCGCCGAGATCGCAAAGCCGAGCACCAGCGCCCACCAGACCTCATAGGCCATAAGCGCCGACTGCTTCAGGCCCTCCACGACGTTGTCGAAGACAGCGTTCAACTCGCTGCCGACAATATGCGGGATCGCTCGTGCTGCCGGCCTGCCTGCCTACCTCCGCCGGGCGACTCCCAGGACGTGGGGCGCCGGGGGGAGCAGTGGCGCGGGGCTGAAGGGGAAGCGATCGCAGTCTGTGATCTCGAAGCCTGCTCTCTCGATCGCCGAGCTCGTGTCGCGGCTCGAGTGGCAGCCTCCAGCCACTCGCGGCCAGAAGGTGGCGTCGGCGAAGCGCTGGATCCTGGCCTCGACGCGCTTCTTCGAGACGACGTGCTCGTAGAAGCGAAGCTCTCCTCCCGGGCGGATCACCCTGCGCAGCTCGCTCAGGGCCTGGCCCTGGTCTGGAACCGAGCAGAGGACGAGCGAGACGACGCCGGCGTCGAATGACGCATCTTCGGCCGGCAGCTCGCTGGAGACTCCCTCGATGACCTCGATCTTCAGCGGCACGCTGGCCGCCGCCGCCTCGGCCAGGCCGCGCAGATGCTGCTCGGGCTCGACCGCCAGGACGCGGGTCACGGTCGACGGGTAATGACGGAAGTTGGCGCCGCTGCCTGCGCCCAGCTCGATCACCTCGCCGCTGAGGCCGGCCAGCAGTCGGCGCCGATGCTCACCCCCACCGCGCGCCTCGGACTGGCTGCTGATCCGCTCCCAGGCCCGGGCGAAGATCGGGTGGTGGACTCGCTCGGTCATCGCCTGGGCCAGCCTACCCCTCGCCGCGGGGACCTCGAGCACCGCGCTCGCGCCTCGCTGCCAGACCACCCGGCGCCGCCCCACCCCACGCCTGACCGCCAGCACCCGGCCACGCCGGTCGAGGAAGTAGAGATCGAGGGCGAAGCGCATGCCGAACGTGTGGACGCTGCTGCAGCGGGGGATCAGCAATCCGCCCGGCGCCCGCTCGCGGTCGAGGAACGCCAGCCCGCGCAGGCGCTCTCGCCGGCGCCGGGCAACGCGAAAGCCAATCTCGCTCGGTCGTCCTTCCATGAGTACCCAAGTCGGTGCAAAGGCTCGTTCAGCCCCCCTCGATCGCAGGGCGCGGGCGACGGGCATACCTAGAATCACCGGACTTGTGGATCAGCGAGTTCGCAGAGGGAACTACGAGTCGGGCTCCGACTACGTTCTCGAATACGGAGAGCTGCGCTTCTCTTTCAATGAGGAGGACTTCGCGCAGCGTGTAGAGCAGGCCGCGCGCAAGCTCGACTTCATCGAGGAAGGACTCGAGCACGAGGAGCTCGAAGACCTCCTCAACCTCGCCGTCAACGGCGAGATCCGCGACTGCTCATCCGAGCTCGGCGAGCACATCAACGAGTTCTGGAACGAGCTCGTCGGCCCCGCCGACCGCAGCCTCGTGCACTGGCTTCGCCGCCTCGTCTTCCGCGGCGCCTGGCTCGACCAGCGCGTCAAGGAGGGCGAGCTGGACGTCGTCTTCGACCCGGAGACGCACACCTTCGGCTACAGCCAGCCCGAGCGCGACGACGAGCTGATCGAGCTTTCCGCCGAGCCCTCATGGGCTCGGCTCGCATACAGACGCTGATCCGGGCGCCCGCGGCGCCGTTTCGCTAGAGCCGGACGAGCAGGTTCTCGGTCGTGATGACCGCGTCGTAGACCTGCTCATCGCTCTGGGCGCCGGTCTCGATCAGCAGCGTCGCGACGATCGTCAGCGATCCCGCGCCCTCCTCCTCGAGCTCGCGCCCAGCGCCGAAGAAGGTCTTGACGTCGGCCGGGTCGCGGTAGGCGAGCCCGAGCCGTGAGAGCGAGTCGACCACCAGCAGCACGTCGGCGCCGGCTTCGACCTGGCGCTTGGCGCGGTGAAGTGCCAGGCGTGCCATCCGCGCCTGTTCGGAGGGACGGCGGTCGGCAGTCAGGGCGACGATCTCGACGTCGGGGACCTCGCGGCGCCACTCGGTGACCGCCTCGGGCCGCTCGTCGACCAGCAAGACCAGGGTCTCAACTCCCTCGGGCGCAGCTGCCACCAGCTCGCGCAGCAGCCCGCCGCGCACCGCATCTGGCTCACCGACGACCAGCGCCCGGCTGCCGAAGGCGAGCTCGGCGAGGCTCGACCCGGCGTCGCCGGAGAGGCCCGACAACCCCAGCGGGCGACTGGCCGCGATCGGCGTCAGCGCATCGAACTCGGGGCGCTCGACGACCGCCTCGGCCTCGGCCTCCACCTCGGCGCCATTGATCCGCTCCACGCGGACCAGGGCCGGGTGGCGCTCGCCACGGCGCGGCTGGCGCGCCGGGCCCTCGATGCGATCGCCCGGCCGCAGCTCGCAGCGGCGGATCTGAGAGGCGGAGACGTAGACATCCTCATTCCCAGGCTCGATTCCCTCGAGGCGGACAAAGCCGTAGCGCTGAGGCATCACCTCGAGCGTGCCGGCGACGGGCGTGGTCGGCCGATCGTCGGCCTCGCGCTCGGCCTCGCGAGATCCCTCCGCGGCGCGACCACCACGACCGCGCGGGCGCCGGGCGCCGTCTTCGCGGCCACCCTCGCGGCCACCGCGGCCGCCCCCTCCACCGCGGCCACCACGCTGGGAGCTCTGGCGGCGCCGCGGGGCGCGGTCATCGTCTCCGGACCGATCCTTGGCAGCGCTGACGCGGTCCCGGCGCTCGGCCCGTGAAGAGGAGGAGTCCTTGCCCCCGGCCGCGTCGATGCGCTCGATTAGATCGTCGCGGCGAAGCATGCGATAGCCCTCGATGCCGAGATCGGCGGCGAGCTGGTGCAACTCGGCGAGGTGCTTTGACTTGAGCTCGGCGGCCATCGGCGGGCCAGCATATCGACGGCGGACTCGCGCTCGCGCCTACGATCCGCCGGTGCGCGTCTACCTGATCCGCCACGGCGAGTCCTTCTCGAACGCCCATCCCGAGGCGCTGGCGCTGCCCGACGTCGAGGGCGACCGGCTGACCGAGCGCGGCAAGCAGCAGGCCGACGAGGCGGGCCGCTACCTCGCCGCGACCGAGTTCGCGAGCTTCATCACCAGCCCCGCCCGGCGGGCGCTGGAGACCGCCGAGCACGTCGGTACAGCGCTCGGCCTCGGTGCCGAGGTCGAGCCGATCATCCACGAGCTGCGCGAGGGCTCCGGCTACGAGGCGCTGCCGCCGGAGCAGCAGCGGCTACAGCGCTGGTCGACCTGGATGGCCGAGCACGGCCATGACCCCGACTACGCGCCGCCCGGCGGCGAGTCGTTCAACGACGTCATCGGCCGGGTCCGCGCCTTCAAGCGCCGCCTCGACGAGATCGAGGGCCCGGCCCTCGTCGTGACCCACGGGATCTTCAAGCGCTTCTTCTTCATCGACTCGCTGCTCGGCGATGGCTTTGAGGCCGCCGAGGTCGGCCGGTTATGGCAGCTGGGATCGGTCAACGCCGGTGTCAGCGTCTTCGAAGACACGGCCGCGAACGAGAAGGACCCGGCCAGCGGCTGGCGCTGTCTCAGCTGGATGGAGCGCCCGTGGACGCCGCGCTGAGCGCCTGCGCCTGAGGGCTGGTCGAAAGCGCTAGGACCCGGCGGCCTGAAGACGCTTTTGCGTCAGGTCGCGCAGCCACTCGCCGAACTCGGGGCGCGACTGCCAGTCCTGGCGGAACTTCTCGGCGCCGGACTCGGTCAGCGGATGGTCGAGCATCTGGCGCAGGACCTTTGCCGGCACAGTCGCGATCTCGCAGCCGAGGCGGGCAGCGGCGATGACGTGCTCGGGGTGGCGGATCGAGGCGGCGATGATCTCGGCGGTCATGCCGCCGGCGCGCAGCGTCTCGGCAATCTCGGCCACGACCGCGGTCGAGTCGATCGAGATGTCGTCGAGCCGGCCCATGAAGCAGGAGACGTAGGTCGCCCCCGACGCCGCCGCCAGCAGGGCCTGGTTGGGCGAGAAGACGAGCGTCATGTTGACTGGGATGCCGTCGTCGGTCAGCGCCCGCGTCGCTTCGAGGCCCTCCTTGCAGAACGGCACCTTGACGGTGACGTGGGTGTGAAGCTCGCGCAGGGCGCGGCCCTCGTCGATCATCCCGGCGGGATCCTCGGAGACCACCTCGGCCGAGACCGGGCCGCGGACGAGGTCGCAGATCCGCTGGACGATCTCACCCGGGTCGCCGTCCTCCTTGGCAAGCAGGCTCGGGTTCGTGGTCGCTCCCGACAGAACCCCCCAGGCGGCGATCTCCTCGACCTCCGCGATGCTCCCCGTGTCGATGAAAAGCCTCACATCACCCTCGCTTCCTTGGTCGTCCCGTCGATCTACCTTAGCTGCGCCGCGCGGCGATCATGGCGCTTGGGCCCGACGGATCAGCCGGCCGCCGGGTCGATGCCCTCGAGGCGGGCGGCTTCGACCCAGGCCTCGGCCTCGCGCGCGGTGCGATCGTCGTCCCAGCCAAGCTCGCCGGCGAGCGTCTTGGCCACGGCCCTGACCGAGTCGGGGGTTCGCAGCGACGGCGCTGCCAGCAGGCCGAGCCGGGTTCGGCGCAGCAGCACGTCGGCGACCGAGCGGGCCTGCTCCGCGCGGGCGGCGATGACCACCTCGGCCAGCAGGTCAGGGCGCCCGGCGACGATCGGCTCGGCGAGCTCGGGCCGCTCGGCGGCCAGCTCCAGCACGGCGCGCGCGGCGTGCCCGTAGCGAAAGGCGAGCTGATCGATCACCTCGCCGGCGAGCTCAGGAACCGGGGCGAGATCCTCAGCGCGCGCCGGCATCCCCAGCGGGATCTCGGTGGTGTGGCAGGGTGCCACCCGGCCCTCGCGCTCGACCATCCGGTCGACGACCTGCTCCGCCATCCGCCGCCAGGTCGTCAGCTTGCCGCCGGTGATCGTCAGCATTCCCGACGAGGTCTCGTAGAGCTCGGCGCGGCGCGAGATGTCGACCGACTTCTTCGGATCGCTGCTCGAGATCAGCGGCCTGACGCCGGCGTAGGCGCCGGTGATGTCGGACTCGCTCAGCGCGCTGCCGAGGAATGCGTTGGTCGCCTCGAGCAGGTAGGCGATGTCATCGGGGTCCGGACGTGGGTGGTAGATGTCGCCCTGGTAGTCGTTGTCGGTGGTGCCGATCAGCGTGCGGCCGTACCAGGGCAGGGCGAAGATCGTCCGGTCCTCGCCGGCGGGGATGATGCAGGCGGCGCTGCCGACGTCGAGGTCGTCCTTCGAGACCGTGACGTGGGTGCCGCGGCTGGGGCTGATCCTCGGCACGTCCTCCTCGCGGGCGATCTCCTCGGGCCGGACGCGATCGGCGAAGACGCCCGTTGCGTTGACGACGTTGGCGGCGCGGACCTCGAAGCTCTGCCCCGAATCGGCCTCCTTGCAGCTGACGCCGACGGCCAGCCCCTCCTCGGTCAGGACCTCGGTGACCTCGGCGCCGTTGAGCATTACGGCGCCGAAGCGCTCGGCCTCGCCGAGGACGGTGAGCACGAGGCGGACGTCGTCCGTCTGGCAGTCGTAGAAGAGGTAGCCCGAGGACGGACTGCGCGAGGCGAGGACGGGGATCAGCTCGATCACCTCGTCGGCGCCGATCGTGCGATGGCGCTCGGGCGACCAGCGCTCCTCCTCCCCGCGCTGCTCGGCGCGGTCGCGCCGGCCGCGACCGACGCGGCTGGTCGACATGACGTCGTACATGTTGAGGCCGAGGCCGAGGGCGCGGCTGCGGCGCTCCTCGCCCAGGGTCGGCACGATGAAAGGCGTCGGGTAGACGAGGTGCGGCGCCAGGCGGACGAGCAGCTGGCGCTCGACCAGCGCCTCGCGAACCAGGCCGAGGTCGAAGTTGCGCAGATAGCGCAGGCCGCCGTGGACCATCTTCGAGGAGCGGCTCGAGGTGCCGACGGCGTAGTCGTCGCGCTCGACCAGCGCGACCGAGTAGCCGCGCGAGGCGGCATCGAGGGCGACGCCGGCGCCGGTGATGCCGCCGCCGATGACGACGACGTCGAACTCCTGGCCGGCGATCGCCTCGATTGCGTCGGCGCGGGAAAGCATCAGGCGAGGTAGCTGGTGTGCTCGGCGGCGGGCGGGCGCTCGGGGACGCGCTGGTCCTGGAGCGGGTGGCCGAGGTGCAGAAGGGCGACGAAGCGCTCGTCGTCGGGCAGCTCGACCGCGGCGCGGCCCTCGGGCGTCCGCAGGACCGCGGGCGTCCGCCAGTAGCCGGCGAGGCCGCGCCCGTGCGCCGCCAGCAGAACGGCGTAGGCAGCGCAGCCGGTCGCCAGCAGATCCTCCTCGTCGGCAATCGGGTCGCCGGTCTGCGCCGCCGAGCAGACGACCAGGGTCGGGCAGCGGTCGAGCTTCGGCGCCGCCTCGGGGCCCGCGGCCTGCTTCAGCCGCTCCAGCGCGCCCGGGCCGAGCACGCGAAAGCGCCAGGGAGCGCTGAGGTGATGGTTCGGCGCCCAGCGAGCGAGCTCGAAGAGCTCGTCGAGCGTTTCGCGGGGGATCGGCTCGGAGCTGAAGGCCTTGTGGGTCCGGCGTGTGCGAATCGCATCCTCTAGCTCCACGGCAGCGAACCGTAGCGCCGCCGGTACCAGAGCAGGAAGCCGCCGCCCAGGACGGCTGCCCCCACTCCGCCGCCGATCAGCCGCTCGCTGGAGGGTGATCGCGGCGCGGTCCGAGCCCGAGGCGCGGCGGTCGACGCCGGCGGCGGCGAGCCCAGCAGCCGCTTGCGCGCGGAGGCGGCGGCCTCGGGGTTCGCCTTGCGCTTGTGCTTCGCTGCCTTGCCGTGGTGCGCTCGCGACCGCCGCCGGGCGCCGTGGTGCTTGGCTCGACCGGCCGTGGAAGCCGCTGCCTGCTTTCTGCGCATCGCCGGGACCGGGGCAAGCGGGAATGCCCTGCGCCTGACGGCGAGCAGGGCCTGTCCTGTCACCCAGATCGGGGTCTGGTCGCTGGCTCGCGAGTAGCGGTAGTGACCGTCGGCGGCCTGGATCCCGGCGAGATAGTCGAGCGGGCTCTTGCCGCCCTTTCGCACTCGCGAAGGATCGGTCCCGGCGGCGACGATGCCCTGCACCGCCCAGGCGGTCGACTGGGTGTTGACCGGACCACCGCCGGCGAGAGCGAAGCCGCCGCCCGGGCGCTGGATGCGGCGCAGGTAGGCGACCCCGCGTTTGGCGCTGGCACTGCCGCGCATCGCCTGCAGGGCCGCGCCGGTGCTGTCGGCGTCGCTGCCGGCCTGCGGCTGGAACCCCCAGCCGCCATCGCCGTTCTGCGCCTTGCGCAGCCAGCTCGCCGAAGCACCGGCGCTGACGCCGGCCGCCCGCATCGCCATCGCGCCGAAGGCGGTCAGGTTGACCTGGCCGGAGTAGGAGCCGTTCGAGCTCCGCTTCGCCGCGAGCCTGGCGACGAGGTCGGTGCCGCCGAAGCTGCGCGGGTTGCCGCCGGCACCGACGACGGCCATGATCGTCCGCTCGAGATCGCCGGTGCCGCGAACCTGGCCGACGTTCGTGCGGAGATAGGCGAGCAGGTCGGCGCCGCCGTGACGGACGTCGGCCGGGTTGTGCCCGGCCGCTTCGAGGCCGAGCGCGGTCCAGCCGGACATGGCGACGTTCGACGACCCGCCGCGAGAGGCGGCGAAGCCGCCGTCGTCGTTCTGGCTGGCCTCGAGCCAGGAGGAGGCCGCGCCGGGCCCCGCGGCCGCGCGAACGTCTGCGGCGGGCACGGCCAGACAGGCGAGGAGCGCGAGGAGCGCGACGCCGGCGGCCGTGACGGTCGCTCCGGGCGTCGCTCCCGAGCCCGTCGCCCGCGGGCGCCAGGTCGTCTCGAATCGCCGGCGGAAGCGGAACAGCATGCGCACGAGCGTCGGCCCGGCGACGAGCGCCAGCGTGACGTTGCCAATCGCGTGAGCGAGGTTGAAGGGAATCGCGCGCGCCGAGAGCGCGGCGTAGCGGTCGAGGGAGACCTCACCGCCGTAGGTCAACATCGACGAGAAGTCCATCAGCGCGCCGAAGCCGAGGCCGGCCATACCGCAGGCGGCGGCGAGGCGCAGGCGGCCGGCACGACCGCCCGACGCACGCGCCAGCAGGGCGCCGGCGATTCCGCAGAGCCCCCAGGCCGCCATCTGCCACGGCGTCCAGGGGCCCTGGCCGAGCCAGAAGTTCGAGACGAGCGCCGCGAGCGCGCCGGTGGCAAAGCCGGGAGCGGCGCCGATTGCGAAGCCTGTGACCAGGACGACGTCGGTAGTGGGGACGACGTTCGGCAGCGGCGCCAGCGCCAGCCGGCCCGCGACCGCAAGGGCCGCCATCGCCGCGACCAGGGCAAGCACCTGTGACGGCGGGCGCGAGAGCTCGTACCAGGCAAAGCCGCCGGCGAGGACGGTGGCGAGGACCGAGAAGCTGGCGAGCTGCCAGCTCAACCCGTGCCGCTCCCGGACTCGGCCGGCGCGGGACTGGCGGCGGCGCGCAGCAGGGCGGCGCCGTCCTCGGCGGTGATGACGCCGTCGACGTCGAGGATGCGGGCGACCTCGGTGGCGAAGTACCAGCCGCCGGAGAGGATCTCGGCGCAGCTTCCGTCGGCGATCGGCTCACCCTCGCCGAGCAGGATCACGCGATCGGCGAACTCGGCGGCGAACTCGACGTCGTGGGTGGCGACGATGACCGCCGCGCCAGCCGCCGCGAGCTCGTCGATCAGCGCCGCCAGATCGGCCTTGCAGGCGCGGTCCATGCCGCGGGTGGGCTCGTCGAAGCAGACGAGTCCCGGCGCCCTCGCTCCAGAGCGGCCGGCCATGACGATCGCCAGCGCCAGGCGTTGACGCTCGCCGCCGGAGAGGTCGCGGGGGTCTGCATCCGCCACGCCCTCGAGGCCGACGGCTGCCAGCGCCGGGCCGGCGACGCCGGGGGCGAACTCGTCGGCCACTCGCTCTTGGACGAAGTAGTCGCCCGGGGTCTGGCTGAGCAGGGCGCAGCCTGTCGGCGTCTCGTATCTGCCGCGAGCCGGGGGGATCAGGCCGGCCAGCGTTCGCAGGAGGGTGCTCTTGCCGGCGCCGTTCCTGCCCATCAGGGCAATGCGCTCGCCTGCGGTTGCGGCTAGGTCCATGCCGCGCAGGACCTCTGTCGGTTGCTCTCCTGAGTCGAGGGCAACCCATAGGTCCTTGATTCGCAGCGCCGCGACACCGGGGGCAGATCTTGCGACTCCGGGCTTCGCCCCCGCCACCCGCGGACCCACCCCGCTGGCAGCCAGGAATCTGCGCGCTGCTTTTACTCCGGTGGGCAGTGGGCTGATGTCTGCTTGGTGGAATAGCTGGGCGGCGGGCGTTGCCAGAATCGGATCCGTTGCCAGCGCCCAATCGAGGAAGGCTTCGGGGGTGCCGTCGTAGGCGATGGCTCCGTCTGCCATGGCGATCGTTCTGTCGGCCGCTGCCAGGCAGCGCTCCAGGCGGTGCTCGCAGAGGAGGATCGTCAGGCCCCACTCCTCGTTGAGGCGGCGCAGGAGCCAGATCAGCTCGTCGCCGGCCACCGGGTCCAGCTGCGAGGTTGGCTCGTCGAGGAGGATCAGCGGCGGGCGGGTGACCAGGGCCGCCGCCAGCGCCACTCGCTGTAGCTCGCCGCCGGAGAGGGTGTCGGTTGCGCGGTCCAGGAGGTGGGGTATCGCGAGGGCCAATGCCACCTCCTCGACCGCCCGGGCCCTTGTCGAAGGCGAGTCGCCGCGCAGCTCCAGCGGTAGCTCGAGCTCCGCTCGCACCGTTGTCGAGACGACCTGGGTCTCGGGGTCCTGGGCGACGAAGGCGGCTCTGCCGGTCAGCTCGGCCGGGCCGTGGTCGCGGATGTCGAGGCCGGTGACCGCGGCGCGACCTGCTGCTTCGCCGCCGTGGAAATGCGGCACGAGGCCGCAGGCGGCTCGCAGCAGCGTCGACTTGCCTGACGCGGAGCGGCCTGCCAGGACCACGAGCTCGCCCGGGTCGATCGTCAGCGAGATCGCGTCGAGCGCGTCGCTTGCCGCTCCCGGATAGCGGTAGCTGAAGTTCTCGAAGACCAGGGCGGGCTCAGGCACCGGCCGGCTCCTTGGCGAGAGCTGGGGCCGGCCGGCGATGCGGTCGCCGCGAGCGCGGGAAAGCGATCCAGGCAAGGAGTGGGATCGCGGCGACCAATGCCAGCGTCAGCGGCGAGGCGTCCAGCGAGAGGTCCGGATAGGCGTGGAAGTCGCCGACGCCGGCGATCCGGGCGAGCAGCGAGCCGCCGGCTATGACCAAGCCGGCGGCGAGAAAGCGGCGGTCGTGGCGCGAGCGCCGGTGGCTGGCGCTCGCGGCCTGGGAGACGCGTGCGTAGCCGCGCAGCTCGAGCGTCGCCGCGGCGTCGATCGCACGATCGAGCGAGCCGGCGACGAGCCGCCGCGCCAGGACAGCGCGGCCAGCGGGAGCGGCGCCTGGGCCGCGCAGGGCCGCGGCGTCGCGCAGGCGGGTCGCGTCGGCGGCGGCCAGCGGCACCATCCGCGCCACCAGCGTCGCGGTCAACGCCGAGCGTCGAGCCAGCGGGCGCAGCAGGCGCAGGACCCGGTCGGGATCGACACAGGCGGAGTAGACGGCGAAGGCGGCGAGGACCACGACGACGCGAAGGGCGATCGTCGCTCCCTCGGCGAGCGACTCGAGCGTGACGTCGACGCGCCCCAGCAGAGGCCAATCGCCGAGCCTGGCGAGCACCGTATTGCCGCGATGCGCGACGAGGCCGTTGACGACGATCATCACCAGGCCGAGCGCGGCGCCCCAGCGAAGCGCGGCGAGAAAGGCTCGCGTCGCGCCCGCGCGCAGGGCGACCACGGCGACGCCTGCCCCGGCGCCGGCGAAGACGAGCGGGCTCGCCGAGGCGAAGGCGGCGAAGGCCAACGACCAGGTGAAGACCAGCGCCGCCGGTGCGCCTGCCGACTGCAGTGGCGCTCGCGACGGGCGATATGCCAGCGCCGATCTCATCGCGCCACCGGCAGGGGGATGAGCCGTCCACGGTCGATCGCCACGGCGTAGCGGTCACGCAGGGTCTCCGGGCGCAGCAAGCGGCGCGCCGCCTCGACGGCGGTCCGATTGGCCCCTGTGACCAGCAGGATCGGGCGCTGCTCGCCGTCGCGCAAAGCCGCGACGAGGCCAGCGCCGGGCGAGAGCTCGAGCGCGATGCGGCCTCGCTGATCGAGCGCGAGCAGGCGGCCGCGAACGAGTCGGGCGAAGACGCCGCTTCGCGCCGGCCCCGCCGCCAGCAGCTGTCTCAACCGGGCCGGCAGGCTGGCCAAGGGCGTGGCCAGCAGCCGACCGCCGCCGCGGCCGAGCGGCTCGGGGTATGAGCCGACGACCGCCGGCACGCGCATCGCCCCGGTCCAGTCGCGGTAGTCCCACCAGATCCGGTCGCCGCCGTGGACCGCCGCCGCGGCGCCGCCCCGCGAGGACTCGACGCCGTTCACATAGAAGAACCAGTCGTGGCGACTGCCGCCGGCGCCGCTGCCCGCGATGCCCTCGATCGACTGGACGAAGCCGCCGCCGTAGCGGGTCGTGATCTCAGCGTTGCGATCGAGGAAGCGGATCACGGTCTCGGAGGCCGCGGGGTCGCGTTCGCTCGCGGTGACGAGCTGCTTGCTGCCGTAGTCGCGGGTCACGGTGAGCGTCGCCTCGCCTCGAGAGGAGTCACCAGGGCCAAGGCCGCAGCCGGCGGTCGCCACGGCGCAGACCAGCGCCACGGCGACCGCCGTGCTGCGGCTCCTGGTCAGTGGCGAATCACCACCTCGCAGCTGCGCAGGATGTCGTTGGCCCCGGCGTGAACGGTGTCCTCGCCCGAGCCGCAGTCGACCTTGTCGGCGGCGCCTCCGCCGACGAAGATCTCATCGTCGCGGCCGCGTCCGCGAATCACGTCGGGGCCCTTGGTGCCATGGATCGTGTCGCGCCCGCGCGTGCCGACGATTCGCTTGCCACGCCGTGCCGCGCACTTCGACAGCTGCGCGTTGACGCAGACGCCGAGCCGGTTGGACGGAATGTCAGCGCCGCGTGTGGCGATCAGCGTCGCTCCCGGCTCGGCGAGCGTCAACGTCGCCTTGCCGTCGGGGCCGGTCGTCACTCCGCCGACCGTGGCGCCATCAGCCGGCGCCGCGGTGCAGGTCGTCTCGAACGTCGTCGAGTCGGTGACGCAGCTGTGGCCGATCACGGTGACGGTCACAGGCCCCGGGACCGCCCGGGCAGGCCCGCGCAGCTCGAGCTCGGTCGGCGCCGGGTTCGGGTAGTTGTTCGGCGCCAGGTACCAGAGGACGTGATCGCCGTTGTGCAGCCTGACCTGATCGCCGCCGGCGGTCGTCTCCTTGTGGTTGACCTTGAGGTACCAGGTGCTGTTCGGGAACTGGGCCTCGTAGCCGCCGAAGCCGCAGATGCCGAGCCCGAAACCGAACTCGTCGTCGACGGAGATCGGTCGCAGCCGCGCGTTGACCTCCTCGGCGAACCTGACGATTCCCAGCGCCGTCGGGCCGGGGAGCTTGACGACGTTGCCGCTGCCGCCGGCGGCGCCGGGGAAGCATTTGGCATTCGGATCTGTGCGGATGCTGGCGGTGTCGTTGACGTAGCTGGCTCCGCGTTCCAGCGTCACCGTCGGCGTCAGCACGCGCAGGTCGGCGACGACGGGCTTGGCGACCGCGGGCGCGGCGAATGAAGCCGTGAGCCCGCAGACGAGAGCGAGACCGAGCAGCGGTCTGAGAACACGTGACGACAACTGCAATGGCAATGACAATGACAATGGCATTTGGCCACCCTTTCCTCGAGGGATTGAATTGGCGGGCCGGGGCCAGGTCTCCTGGCTTACGGGTGGTGCGCCGCGCCTTCCCGGAGGCGATGTGTCGTCTCCAGTGGCTGATCGCTTGCGATCGTGCGACGCCGACTACCCGGTCACAGTGGCGGGACCGCGCCGGTTTCTCACCGGACTTCCCTAGGCCACCGGCCTATGTGTCGGCGACTCTACTCCCCGTGACGGCGACGCGCTACTGATCGAGCTGATCGACCCGGCACTCGGCCGGCTTCTTGTCCTCACGCCAGCGCAGCAGCTTGGCGCCGTGACGGATGCGGCCATCGGTGACGTGGTCGAAGCTGACCTCGACGACGAGCTCGGGCCGCAGCTCGACCCATTCGAGGTCGCGGCCGGCGTCCCAGCGGCTGGGGGCGCCGCTGCCCTTGCCGCCGCTCTCGAACGGCGCCAGCCGCGCACGCAGCTCGCGCTTCTCGGCTGCCTTGAAGCTCGAGGTATGGCCGACGACGCGCAGCTCCTCGCCGTCGTAGAGGCCGAGGATCAGCGAGCCGACCGTGTCCGGCTCCTTGCCCGGCCGCCAGCCGACGACGACCGCGTCGATCGTCCGCACTCGCTTGACCTTGACCATCCCCTTGCGCTCGCCCGGCAGATAGGGCGCATCGAGCCGCTTGGCGACGACCCCCTCGGTGCCGCTGAGCCACTTACCGGCCTGCTCGAGGTCGGTCGAGCGTGGCGTCAGCTGGAGGGACTTGCCGAAGTTCGCCTCCAATGCCTCGCGTCGCTCGGCGAACGGGCACTGCAGCCAGCTGGACTTGTCGAGAGCCAGCAGGTCGAAGGCGGCAAACGCCGCCGGCGTCTCACTCGCCAACTTGAGGATTCGTGACTCCGCCGGATGAAGGCGGTTCTGCAGGGCGTCGAAGTTCTGGCCGCCCTTGGCGTCGAGGATCACCAGCTCGCCGTCGATCACGTAGCGCCCAGCCGGGAACTCGACCTCGGGGAAGTAGCGCCGCAGCGGCTTGCCGTTGCGTGACTGCAGGAAGACGTCGTCGCCGTCGACGAAGACGATCGCCCGGAACCCGTCCCACTTGGGCTCGTACGACCAGCCGTCGCCTTCGGGGAGCCCTTTGCGCGACAGCGCCAGCTGCGGCGCGACGGGTGGCTTCAGCGGCAACGGCACGCGCCTCAAGCTAGCGCGCCGGCGCGGTCGAACAGGCGCCGCCAGCTCAGGCGGCGTCGGGCTCCAGCACGATCACCGGGATCTTGCGCTCGGTGCGCTCCTGGTAGGTGTCGTAGCCGGCGTAGACGTCGGTGACCAGCGCCCACAGGCGGTCGCGCTCCTCGCCGGTCGCCTCTGCGGCCCTGTAGCCGCGCTCCCCCTTCTTGGAGAGGAACCGCACCTGGGGATGGGCGCGGACGTTGTGGTACCAGGCCGGGTGCTTGACGGCGCCGCCCTTGGAGGCGACCAAGACGATGCGCTCACCGTCGGTGGTGTAGAGGAGCGGCGTGTGACGCTCGACGCCCGACTTGGCGCCGATGGAGGTCAGCCGACCGATCGGAATCCCGGGACCCGAGATGCTGAAGCGGCCGTTGGTCAGCGGCAGCAGGATGCGGTCGATGCGGTTGGCGACGTTGATCGCCAGCCAGGCCCCGGTCTTCGTCTGGGCCAGGCGCTCAAAGAGGCGCTCGTAGCGAGACATCGGACGGCGCTCACGGGCGGGCTCGACCATCCGCCAACCCTATAGCGACCAGCCGTGGGTCACATGGAGGGCTAGCGTCGCCTGCCGATGCGCGAGTACGCCGGCGCTGGAAGCTCGGGCTGGCGCCGCTTCGGCGTCGGCCGTACGGTGATCCAGCCGAAGCCAAGCACCAGGGCCATCAGCGTCAGGCCCCCTCCCCACTGCAGGTCACGTGCCCAGGCGGAGGGCTGGTGGTGGCCGGCCAGCGGCGTGAAGGACTGTCCCGGCGATACGCGGTCCCGCCGCCGGTAGGACTGGCTCGGCGGCTTGCTCTCGAGGCGGGTCATCGGCTCGGTGCGGGCATCGGTGGCGTCGGTACGGGAGTCGGCCCCCGCCCCCGCCTTGTCGTTCTCCGACCCCGAGCTCTGAACCGCCGCCTTCTTGGCCTCCTGCCTGGGTCGGGCAGGAGTCGGCGGCGCGACGTTGATCACCGGCGGAGCCGGTGGGAAGAGCGAGAGCGAGGGAGCAACGCTGATTGACGTGGGCGAGGTGAAGAGGTTGAGCGTCGGGGCACCACCTGAAGGAGGCAGCGGAACCGCAGGCGGGCTCGTGGCCTGAAGGCCGGGTCCCGGTGGCAGCGCCGGTGGGGTTGGCGGCGGCGGGATGTTGGGCGGGGGCACCTGGCCCGGCGGGGGAGTTGCGGGGGGTGGCGGCGTTGCCCCTGGGGGTGGCGGAGGAGGCGGTGGCGCCTCGGGCGTGAAACTGGGCCTGGGCTCGAAGACCAAGGGGTAGGTCGCAACCTTGCCCGCTGAGGAGACCATTGCGAGGGCGAAGGTGCGCTCCTTGGCTCCTTCGGAGCTGACCGAGCCCGTCTGGTCGTCGATCGAGCCGATCTCAGAGGAGGCGCAGACGTAGGGATCACAGGGGTTTGAGGCCTTGGCGGTCGCCACGCCCTCATTCCGAGCGGAGTCGCCAGAGTCAAAGAGCCTCGCCGCGCAGCCGCGACCAGGCTGATTGGCGGCTGCCAGCTGTTGATCGCTGGCATCGCTTGCCTTCAGCGGCAGCCACGGCTTCTCCGGATCTGCGAGGACGAGATCCCAGCAGTGGGTGATCGCCGGGGTGGTGAGCTCGTCGTAGCGGATCGGCTGGTCCATGCCGACTGCTTCGCGGCCGACTCCTTGGAGGTCGAGCTTTTGGCCTGGGCGAAGCAGATGCCCTCGGGCCGAGACATGCAGCCAGTCGAAGATCGGGCGCTGCTCGACGGTCGTCTTTGCCGGGTCGCCGTCTGGGGAGAGGCGGACGGTGGTGTAGCCGCGCCAGTAGCCATTCGAGGCCGGTGTCTGGCCGGAGTCCTCGGCGGTCTTGTTGAACTTGCCGCCGGCGCCCGAGGCAACGACGAACGGAATCGGGGACTGTCCGTTGAGCTGATCTGGGGGGCCCGCCGGGTACTGGCCACCGGCATCGGGGGTGTGGACGCCCTGGGCCCTTGCCCAGTAGAGGCCGTTCCAGCCCAGGCGTCCTGAGACGACAGCGTTGACCTTGTCCTTGAAGAGGATCGCCTCGAGGGCGTTGCCATCGGTCTGGGTGTCGTCGAGGCCGCCGGGGCCGTAGGAGTAGGTGGGCGTCTCGGAGAGCACGATCGCCTGCTGGCCTGGATCGCGGCTGCAAGAGCCCGTGTCGCCGGTCTGCCCCTTGATGCAAAGGACGCCGTCGAGCCAGCTCAGCTGGTCCTCGACCGGGTTCTGGAGCCCTGCCGGGGCGATCTGCTTGAGCGAGGTGTCGAGGACGGCGAGGCGGGCGAGCTTGTGGCCATCGCGGACGACGTCGACGGCGTAGTGGGTCGAGGCCTGGGTCGGGTCATATCCTGGGCCGCTGGCGCCGGGGTCCGGCACCGGCTCGAAGCTGAGGCCGTTGCGGCCGGGATAGGAGCCGGTTCTGCCCCATGGCTCCGGCATCGCCGCCAGGGCCTTTCGCCAGCGGATGCTGGCCCCGGGGGCCTTGACGCGGGTTCCCTGCCCCTGCAGATTTTGAGTTGCGATGGCGAGTTGTGGCGGGGTTAGCAGTGAGAGATCCTGGTTGCCGAGCGCGCCGAAGAGCGGCATGCCGGCCTCAGCGAAGCGACTCGCCACCGACTCGACCCAGCGCCCGTGGACTGTGCTGGGGTCCGTCTGGCTGTTCGACTCCTGCACGTTGGTCGCCGGCGCTTCGCTGCCGTTGTCGTTCTCGGCGACGTAGACGGCGTCGCCGGTAAAGAGCGAGAAGTCGGGGCCGTTGGCAGCCCCGACTCGACCGGCGATTCGCTGCGGGATGACGTCGTTGATCAGGTTCGAGGCCGCGGGCGCCGGACAGTAGTTGGCGAGATCGGTCTGGCACTCCGACTTGCCGAAGGCGGCAAAGCTCAGCTCACCTGCCTGCTTCGGGGGCGTGTCGGCGAGCGCCGCTGAGCGGTGAGCGCCCCCGTCGAGCAGGGGGTCCGCCGGGTCGCTGGAGTAGTGGAGAAGCGCATTGGGGGCCGGATCGCGGCTGGTTGCCACGCCGTACTGGCGCCGCGGGCTCGCCTGCTCGGCAGCCCACATCTCGAGCTGCCCGTCGCTTTGCCCGGGCACCAGCGCCAAGCCGAGGACCGGGGCACCCCAATCGATGCCGGTGTGGGTGATGGGATCCCAGAGATCGGCCTGGTGGACCGTCGTCAGATGGCCCCGGTCATAGCTGAGGATCAGGCCGTACTCGCCGCCGATCAGGGCGCCGTCGCCGTGACCACCCGTGGGCACAGCGGTCGAGCTGTAGTTGTGAACCGGCAGCTGGCCGACGCGTTTCCACGGATGGGCGCCATCGCCCGAGCGCTGAAGGACTAGGCCGAGATCTCCCACCGCGAAGCCAAACCCCCGCGGGTTGACGGCGATCGCGTTGAGGCCGGCGTCCTCGCCTCCGGTCCCGGTTCTCCCGGTGGTGACCGTCGAGAGAACGGTGCCGTCGGGGGCCACGTTCTCGAGCTTCCAGCTCCAGTCGAGCCCCTCCAGCGTGCCGGCGAAGACCTGCCCAGTGCTGGTCGCCAACCAGGCAGTGTCGTCGCTCGGCATCGAGATCGAAGTGATCGCCGCAGTGAGGTTCGCCGGCGGCCTGGAGACGACCCGGAAATCGCCCCCCTGCGGGCGCCACAGCACCGTGCGCGCATCGCCGCCGATCAGCGCCGATCCACGAGGGGCGACCGCGGCCGAGCGAAGATTGCGCCCGCTGCCGCAGGGCGGTGCATCGCCTCGAATGCACGAGCTGCCGGCCGCCGGATCGAGCTTGACGCCGTGGGGAGAGAGGTCGGCGATCCGGCCGTGATCGCCGACGAGGATGCCGTCGCCGTCCTCGCCGACCGCGATCGCGGTCGCCCTGGAGGCGCGCGTGACCACCCGGCCCGGATCCCATCCGGGAACGTCCATGCGATCCCAGCCCGCGGCGCGGTCGTAGCGATAGACGCTGTTGGAGTCGGTTGCCAGCCAGTAGCTGCCGTCGCCGCCGGCGGCGCCGCCCACGATCACCTTGGCGCCGACGGGATCGGGGACCTCGGAGAGCACCTGCCTGGGGATTTCGTTGGTGTAGCGGTAGAACGCGGTCGTGTCGCCGTGGTAGGTCGGTGGTCTCTCTTCGGCGCCGGTCCCTCCGTCACAGCAGTTCAGCCGGCGGACCTCGAGCCAGGCGCCGCCGCGGCCATCCGGCGCGATCGTACGCGGCGCCGCCGCGTCGTCGCTCGAGTTGCCCGGGTGGACGCTGAAGCGTGAGGTGAGGAAGGGACTCTCGAGCGGCTCCCAGCGCCCGCGCCCTGGGTCAAAGGACAGAATCGGTGCGATGGACTGAAGCGCCGTCGGCAAATAGATGGCTTGGCCGGGTCCGTCGCGGCCCGCGAACGTCATCAGCTTCGCGCGAACGAAGGTACGGCTGCGCAGCCTCTCGGCGTAATCCTTGGTGGCGTCCGGAACCGTCCAGGTCTTCCAGCTGTAGTCGCCGCTGTCACCGTTGCGCTCGAGGTGGCGCATCTCGGCGCTGCCGGCGGTGGCCTCGATGTTGATGTTCGGCTGCGGTCCAGTCGTGGCCCAGCCGTCGTAGTGGCCATCGCCGTCACGGACCACCGAGAGCGAGAACACCTCGCCCTGCTCGGCATTGGAGTCGGCCGTGCAGGCGCCTGCCGAGCCTCGGGGTCCTGAGCAGCCAGGGTCAACGCCCCCGCTCCCGTCATTCGAGCCGTCTGTCCAGCGAGCGCCCGGGTCCTTGTGGAGGATCAGCGGGAACTCGTCGGTACTCGTCTTGACTCCGGCGACGGAATGGGCGCTCCCGATCCTGCCGCCGTAGAGGTAAACGCGGTGCTCGGCCAGCGAGAGATGGAGCGTCGATGGCGGCGGCAGCCTCGGAGCCGCGGGATCGTCCCCGCAGGCGACCGGTGAGCTCGCACAGCTCGACCAGCGTCGGCCATCGAAGTGATAGAGCGAGGCCAGCGTGGAGGCATCCGGGTCTCCAAGCAGCATCCAGCCGTCATCCGGCGCGCTGAAGATGACGTCGTAGGGCTCGGCATTGCTGAGGCCGGAGGGCTGTATCTGGGCCATCGCACCTGTGTCCAGCGACCAGCGGCCGTCGCGGTAGGTGAAAACGCTGTCGCGCTCCGGCTCCTTCGAGCCCTGCGGCTGGTAGCGCGTGCCGACCGCGACGACCTCGAAGTCGTCGTCGTTCGACGGATCGGAATCGTTCTCGAGCGGCACGCGAGCGGCGGCACGGAACCGCACCGGCTCGAACTGCAGCCCGCCGCCCCACGGATGGGAATAGTGGCCGAGGGCGGCGAGGCTCGAGCAGGCGCGATCGGGGTCGATCTGGTCAGGCACGCCCTCCGGGTTGCACGGCGCCCAGCGAACGCCGTCGTAGTGCCAGAGGGTCATCCGGCCATTGCCGGTCGAACCGCGGCCTGTGATCTCGCTGCCGGAGACCACGTCGCCGGAGCCGAGCGCCCAGGCCTCACTGCCATCGCGGCTGGCGACGATCGTGACCGCGTCGTCGGGCTTGACGTCGCAGCAATCGCGAACCAGATCGGGGGAGCCGGCCGCCACCAGCTGCGGCTTCGCGACCGTATCGCTGGCGCCGTCGAGCGATGGCAGCTCGCCGGGCCGGGAGCTGAGCGAACCTCCCGGGCCGAAGGCGCCGCTGCCCGGATCGCGGCCACGGCCTTTCGATCCCAGCTTCGGCGGCGGTGGCTCGTCGGTCAGCTTGCCCTGTGTCTCGGCGCCACCGAGGTGCTCTATCGCCCCCTTGTCGCCCACTGCCCAGCCTTCGCCCGAGGAGCCGAGCATCGCGAAGCCGTTGAGAGCGTAGGTGTCGAGGAGGAAGAGATCGTGGGATCCGGTGCGACTCTTGATCTCGTCCTGGGATGCGGGCTGGCAGGTCGCATCCGGCGTCGGGTTCGGACAGTTCACGGGCAGCGGCGCATGGACCTCGTACGGAGTGGCCGTCGTCGTGTAGGCAAGGGCCTGTCCGGTCGTCCGCCGCTCACCTACAGCCCAGTCCATGTAGTGGTCGGGGCCCGTCGGTGGACCGCCCGTGGGCGGCGGCGGGCCAGCGCTGTCGCCATCGGCGGCGACCAGCCTGGTGTCGCTGAGGTCGAGGTGGCGCACGTCCTCGGGAATGTGCGAGTGGTACGACCGGCTGCCTCGAGCAACGAGGCCGGCGAAGCCCAGGACGCTGCCATAGTCATTGAGCGGATTCCCTCCCTGCTGTGGGGTGCCGAAGCCAAGGGCGCCGCCGATGTTCTCGACGCGCGAGGGAGGCTCGACGGAGCGCTCGGGCCCGCCTGGGGTCGTCAACAGCGAGCCGAAGATGTTGCCGTCGTTGTACATGTTGAGGGCGTAGTAGCTGTCGCCGAGGCTCTGCGGGGCGTGGCGCGCGGTGCTGTCGTCGACCGGGCGGACGTACCAGCGCTTGTCGTCGTAGAAGAGGATTCGGGCGACGTTGTCGTTGGCGGGGCTTGGATCGCAGCAGCCGCTCGTCACGCCGGCGATCGTGATGAACGGCCGATCGCCGCCGACGAAACGCAGCTGGCGAACGCGGAAGCGGAACTCCTCCGACTGCGTCATCTCCGACGCGTCGACTGCCCCGCCCGTGGGAAGGGTCTCATCCCGGCTACCGTTGCCATAGGCCTTCTCGAAGTGGCCGCTGCGCCACATGAAGAGCTGCTGGATGCCGCCGGCGACGCAGCGCGAGCCGTTGAAGGGATCGGTGCGGCAGTCGAGCGCGGTCAGCGCTCGCATGGGCGTCTGGACCGGGTGCGGCTTCGGCAGCTGGTCGTTGGTCGAGCGGAAGTCGGTCTGGTCGGTGCCGAGCTGAGCCTGGTAGCCGTGGACGAGATCCTCCGCTCGTTTCTCGCCGACCACAGTCGCGTTCTCGACGTTGGGGCCGAGGTCGGCGGGGATGTTCGGCGCCGTCGGCAGCTGGTTGCGCTCGTACTCGTGCCAGTCCGCATCGCCGTAGCTGTCGGGATTCGCCTCCCAGACACGGCCGCTTCCGGAGGGGTCGTGATCGGGGTCCGAGGTGGTGTCCCTGGAGAACTCGCGATATGGAAAGCGGCCGCTGCCGCCGACGGCCATCGCCTTGCCAGGGCCGTAGTAGGCGATTGCACCGACGAAGCCGGCGGTCTCGCCGCGGTACACCTCTTTCCAGAGAGGACCCTCACCGTCTTTGTCGGTGTATTGCCAGATCACCGGCACGCGCTCACAGGCCTTCAGGTCGTCGAAGGCGGTGTTCTCGTCCTTGCAGGCGGCGCCACCGGCTAGGCCGTTCTTCGGGTTGCGGAAGGCGACCGTGTAGAGGTCGACGGTGATCGGCGTAAACGAGTCCGCGGGAGCCCTGTGGTCGGGAAAGCGAGCACCGGCGACGCGCTTCCAGGCGCCGGCGGGATCCTTGGCCTGGGGAGTCAGCTCGCTGTCGCACTGCTGCGCAGCGGTCTGGCTGACCGTTGGGCAGGGATCGACGCCCTGCGCCGGCCCGGCGAGAGGATCGCTCGGCGTTGCCGGCGGATCGTCGGCGCGAGCGACCGCGACCAGGCCTACCAGCAGAAGGACCGACGTAACGGCCAGGAGGACCCGCCGGCTGATGACCCGGCGGCCCCTTGCCACCGCAAATCGTCCCAGCGAGGTCTGGCCGGTTTCACCCATCCTGCTTTGAAGAACGACCGCAGCCGGGCGATTTCAACGCCGACTTGCGCAGGCAGGAATCAGGTACGTCTCAGGTACGTCGGGAGATGCGAGCCGAGGCGGCATAGCGCGGCGTCGCCATCGGCGGCCCCAGAGCCTCGCGGCGAGCGCCCAGCACCGGCATCCGCCGTAGGCGAACGAGCATCTGCGACCGCGGCACGCGCCGTCGATGCTCGCCATTGCGCAGGGCGCGCAGGCGCGTTTCGAGGAAGCGGCGCGCCCGGTAGTGGAGCTGGCCCACGGCCTGAATGCTCTTGTCGAGAACCAACCCGATCTCCTCGGTGCTGAGGCCGATCATGTAGCGCAGGGCCAGCACCTGGCGCTGGGCCTCCGGCAGCTGCTGGATGACCGTGACGAGATCGGCATCGGTCAGCCCGGAGAGGCCATGGATCTCGGGCTCCGCCAGCTCGTTCTCACGCAGGCGATCGATGTCCTCCGGGGCCTCGACGTCGACGAGGTTGGAGCGCCGGAGGTGGCTGATCGCCTCGTTGCGGGCGATCCGGAAGAGCCAGGCTCGAAAGGGCTTGCCGCGGCGAATCTCGTATGCCGGCACCGCCGCCAGCACCTTCATGAAGACCTGCTGGGCGTGGTCTTCCGCTTCGTGCGCATCCTTGAGCGCCACCCGCAGATAGCCGTAGACGCGGTCGAAGTAGCGGCTGTAGAGAGCGGCGAACGCGGATTCGTCGCCGGCCTGAATTCGGGTGACCAGCCGCGCCGAGTCGAGATCCTCGATCCGCTCAGCGGCCGGCTCGATCCGCTCGCAGAAGCTCACGCTGGCCTGCCGCGCGCGTTCCTCGAGCCCTGGTGTGGCATAGCCCGTCATTCGTACCCGCGCCGCATCCTAAGCGGGCCGCACGGACGGGTCAATTGGGAACCGTGGGGCTTAGAAGCCCGCCGGGCCGGATACCTCCTCCAAACATCCTGCCGACACCGGAGGTACCTACCGTGATCCGTCGCTCCCTCGCTCCGCTTCTTGTCCTGCTCGCAGTTGCCATGCTGAGCGCCTGCGGCGGCTCGTCGCGCAAAGCCGCCTACACCCCGTCGCCCCTCGCCGTCCAGAGAGCCGACATCGAGGCGAAGGTCCAGGCCCGCAACGCGATCGTCGCGATCGAGGTCTACTCGACCGACCAGGGCGGTAGCTACGCCGGCGCCACGCCGGCCAAACTGCGGGCGATCGAGCCGAAGGTCCCGGCGAGCATCGAGGTCAAGCCGACCACAAGCGGCTACGAGCTCAAGGTGGCTTCAGCCAACGGCGGCAACGTGTTCAGCGCGGTCAAGGGGCCGGCCGGGACCACAACCCTCACCTGCACCACCGCCGGCAAGGGGGCATGCCCGGCGAGCGGTCGCTGGTAGCCAACGGCTCGGCGCGTCCGCGAGCGAAGCACCGCTACGGGGATTCGAACCCCGGTTTCCGGACTGAGAATCCGGCGTCCTAGTCCCCTAGACGATAGCGGCGTGCTGGAGCGGCGATTTTAGCGGCAGGGCGGGCTCGCGAAGGCGCGCTCCCGTTGGCCGAGGGCCTAAGCTAGCCGGGCTCGCGGCTGTGGCGGAACTGGTAGACGCGCACGGTTCAGGTCCGTGTGGAGGCAACTCCGTGGAGGTTCGACTCCTCTCAGCCGCATCGTCCCCCTCGGTGGATCGCCGAGGAATTCACTCAGCGCCAAGGCCTCGGCGAGGTTGACGCCCAGCGGCCGCCATCCGGCTTCGCGGACCCGGCGACGGCGGACGAGCTCCTAAGCCGTGCCTGCCGCTTCCAGCTTCGCCTGCATCGCCTCGGCGAGAGCGTGCATGCCCGACATCGGCCGGATCATCACCATCAGCTCGCTGATCAGGTCGTCGGCGTCGAAGCGGATGAAGTCGAGGCCATGGACCTGGCGCTCCCCCACCCTCGCCTCGAAGATCAGCGCCATGCCGTCGTCGGAGTCGAGCTGGTCGATGTAGCGGAAGTCCTCGAAGACGGTGGCGACGAAGCGCAGTAGCATCGCAACCGCCTCCTTGCCCTCGTAGGGCTTGAAGACGACGGGGCTGCGGAAGACGACGTCGTCGGCGAGCTGTTCGATCGCGGTCTCGATGTCGTGGGCCTCGACGGCCTGCCGAAATGCCTGTCTGCTCACCGGGCAACCCTATGCCAGCGTGGACGGCGGTGCCAGTCCGGGGCGACGCAGCTCGTCGGCGCTCGAGCCTGGAGCCGTCTAGGTTGTGCGGCGATGGAGGACGCGCAAGCCTTCAAGCAGTTCGAGGCCGCCGGATGGAGCTCGAAGGCGCCGACTTACGGCGAGCTGACCGGCCGGATCACCCGCCAGCTGGTCGAGCCGCTGCTGAACGCAGCCGGGGCGCGGCCAGGAACCCGCGTGCTCGACGTCGCCACCGGGCCAGGCTACGTCGCTGCGGCAGCCGCGATGCGCGGCGGCGAGCCCGTTGGCATCGACATCGCCGAGGGGATGATCGAGCAGGCGCGCGCCTCGCACCCCGAGCTGGACTTCCGGGTCGCCGACGTCGAGGCCCTTCCCTTCGAGGACGAGTCGTTTGACGCCACGGTCGGCAACTGCGTGATCAACCACCTGCCGAACCCGGAGGTCGCCGTCGCAGAGTGCGCCCGCGTTCTGGCCGCGGGCGGGCGGGCCGCTTTCACCGTCTGGGACGACCCGCGGGAGAACCGCTGGATGGGCGCAGTGCTCGACGCGATCGAGGCAGAGGGCTCCAGAGATTCGGCCAGCGAGAGCCAGCCGCCCGGACCGGACCCCACCCGCTTCGCCGGCGACCGAGAGTTCCGCAACCTGCTCGAAGGCGCCGGCCTGACCGATGTGCTCGTCGAGCCGATCCGCCTGACGTTCACCGCCAGCGGCGCCGAGGAGCTCTGGCACGGCATGCTCGGCGGCAGCATCCGCACCTCTGGGCGGGTCGCCGCCCAGCCGCCGGACGCCGTGGAGCGGATTCGCACCGCGTTCGCGGCCGACATCGAGCGCTATCGCAGCGGGACGAACGAGATCACAATGCCGGTCGCGGTCAAGCTCGCATCGGGGCGCAGGCCATGAAGGCGGTCATCGACGTCTATCGGCGGGCGCTCGAAAGCGGCGAGTTCGACGACTTCGCCTCGCTCTACGACGCCGGAGCCCGGCTCGAGGTCAGCATTCCGGGTGCCCGCCACCTCGTCGACGGCCCTGCCGGCGCCTGGGCCGAGCTGGCGGATCTCTGGCCGACCCCCGGGCGCCTGCTCGAGTTCTCGCCGCAGCAGCACGAGCATGGCTTCGCACTCTGGCTCGAGCGCCTCGGCGACGACGGGCGGGGCCACCGCCAGCGCCAGTACATCCACCTCAACGACGGTGCGATCAGCGGCCACTGGATCTATGGCGCCAGGCCGAGCCACCCGGAGATCGTCCCGCCCGACCAGCAGGGGCCGCTGGCGCCGCCTGAGCTCTTCGAGCAGGTCGGCGGCAGGCCGGTCGAGCAGGGCGTCCTCGTCTCGACCGGCTGGTCGGGCAATCGGATCGAGAGCGCGACCCTCGCCGACGGTCGCCGCCTGATCTGCAAGCGGATCGTTCCCGGCGCCGGCTGGCTCGAGCGGCTGAGCGAGGATCGCGGTCGCGAGGGGCTGCTCTTCGTCGAAGGCATCCTCCAGCGCTTTCCCGCCAGCGTCGACCCGACGATCATCGCCGCGCTGTTCGACGGCGAGGCTTGGTGGATCGCGATGCGCGACGTCTCTGCTCACCTCTTCGGCGCCGAAGGCCCGCTGACGCGCAAGCAGAACCAACTCGTCCTCGGCGCCGCCAACGAGATGTGGAAGACCTTCTGGGGCGAGCGCCACGACATCCTGGCGCCGCAGGCCAACCGCATCGGCATGTGCGCTCCGTCGATCGCCGAGGCCGAGCGCGACAGTGACGACTTCCTGCCGAAGCAGCTCGAGGCCTGCTGGGAGGCCTTCGCCGAAGCCGTCGACGACGACGTCGCCGAGGCGATCCTCGCCGTTCTCGAGAACCCCGCCCCGCTCGCCGCCGAGATCGAGAAGCACGGCACGACGTTGATCCACGGCGACCTCCGCGACGAGCAGATCGGCCTCGACGGAGAGCGGCTCGTAGTCGTCGACTGGGGCAGCGCCACGCAGGGCCATCCGGTCGTCGAGCTGGGCTGGTACATGATGCACGACGTCTGGCGCTTCGAAGCGACGCACGACGAGGTCGTCGAGGACTTTCGCCGGGCACGCGGGGACGACGACGACCCGGAGGCCGTCGAGCTGGGGATGATCAGCGGCCTGACGATGTACGGCTGGATCCTCGGCCACAGCGCCGTCGTCCACACCGACGAGGCCGAACGCGCCTGGGCGCGCGAGGAGCTCGACTGGTGGGTGCCGCGGGTCAGGCGGGCGCTGGAAACCTGGTCGCCGGCCTGAGCCAGCGGCCTGCGCCCAGCGCTTCGGCTACTTGATGTGGACGCCTGAAATCGCCCGCGAGATGACGAGGCGCTGGATCTCCGAGGTGCCCTCGAAGATCGTGTAGATCTTGGCGTCGCGGTGCATCCGCTCGACCGGGAACTCGCGCGTGTAGCCGTTGCCGCCGAGGATCTGGATTGCCCGCTCGGTGGCCCAGACGGCGACCTCGCCCGCCTTCAGCTTCGACATCGAGCCCTCAGCGTTCTCGAAGCGCTGACCGGTGCGGCCCATCCAGGCGGCACGCCAGACGAGCAGCCGGGCGGCGTCGATCTCGAGCTTCATGTCGGCGAGGGCGAAGGCGATCGCCTGGTTCTCGATGATCGCGCGACCGAACTGCTCACGCTCCTTGGCGTAGTCGAGGGCGAAGTCATAGGCCGCGCGGGCGATGCCGATCGCCTGCGCGCCGACAACCGGCCGGCTGGCCTCGAAGGTCTGCATCGCCGCCTGGCCGCCTGACTTCTTGCCCTCGCGGACACGGGCGAGGCGCTCGTCGAGCTTCTCCTTGCCGCCGAGCAGGCAGGAGCCGGGCACGCGGCAGTCGTCGAGGTGGACGTCGGCGGTGTGCGAGGCCCGCAGGCCGTGCTTCTTTACCTTCGAGCCCTGCTCGAGCCCCTTGGTCCCGGGCGGAACGATGAAGGCGGCGTGACCGCGCGAGCCGAGCTCGCGGTCGACCGTGGCGATGATCACGTGGACCGCGGCGATGCCGCCGTTGGTCGCCCAGGCCTTCTGGCCGTTGAGCACCCACTCGTCGGACGCCTCGTCGTACTTGGCCGTCGTGCGGATCGCCGAGACGTCGGAGCCGGCGTCGGGCTCAGACGAGCAGAAGGCGCCGACCTTGGGGTCCTCGGGGCTGCCGAAGCACTGCGGAATCCACTCGCCCATCTGCTCGTGGGTGCCCTGGCCGAAGATCGCGGCGACGGCGAGCGAGGTGCCCATGATCGCCATGCCGATGCCGGCGTCGCCCCAGAAGAGCTCCTCGTTGGCGATCGGCAGTTGCAGCCCGGTCGGGTCAGACCAGAACTGGGCCAGCGCCTCGAAGCCGTAGAGGCCGATCTTTGCCGCCTCCTGGATGACCGGCCAGGGCGTCTCCTCGCGCTCGTCCCACTCGGCCGCCGCCGGGCGGACGACGTTCTCGGCGAAGCCGTGGACCCATTCGCGGATGTCCTTCTGATCCTGGTTGAGCTCGAAGTTGGGGCCGGCGGGCGCCGCGTCGGCGCCGTCGCCATTGGTCATCTGCTCGACGACCTGCTCGGCTGACTCAACGTTGCTCTGACCCTGGGCGTTGGTCTGGCTCTGGGGGTCGGCCTGGCTCTCGGTCTGCGTCTCGGTCATCGGTCTCCAGTCTCAGTCTTTGAGGAGGCATATACCCCTGCGACGGCTGCCCGACCATGTTAGGGCGTGGACCGTCGCGCTTTCACTCCCGCGTCGCCGCTCCGCGCAGCGCGCGGACAACCGATCAGTAGCCGGCCGGGTGGCGGACGATGTAGCCCGCCGGGCCCCTCTGCAGCGTGCTCCAGCGCGGCCCGTTGCCGCCGGTGCCGGAGGTGTCCCAGCGCAGCCCGGCGATGATCGCCCAGGCGTGGCCGGAGTTGGCGAAGACGCTGAACCAGCGGCCGAATCCCGAAGCGCCCCAGGTCTCGAGGCCGGTGGAGTCCATCGGCGTCGAGAGGAAGCCGCCACCGTGGAGCGCGTAGCTGACGGCGCCCGAGCAGTCGTAGCCCGAGGACTCGAACGAGCCGTGGCCGCCGCCCCAGACATAGGGCGTGGTGGCGATCCGGTTGGCGGCGGCAATCGCGCCCTTGATTGCCGCAGGGGCGTTGTCGGGAGGAACGGCCTGGCCGTTCGGCAGCAGCTTCGCTCGGCCCGAGGGGTTCGGGATGTGAGCCGAGGGCGGGATCTGCCCGGGATGGGCGGACTGAGCCTGCTGGAGCAGCTGCTGGGTGATGTTGCCCTGGATCTTCTTCGCCTCGAGGTTGAGCGGCTTCAGCGCCCGCTCACGAGCCTGCCTGGCGGCGATCAGGTTGGACTGCCGCGCCTCGACGGCGGCGCGGGCGCGAGCGACGCGGTCGCGCTCGGCGGCGATCGCGTTGCGGGCTGACTCGAGCTGGTTGCGCGTCGCCGTCAGCCCGACGACAGCGGCGTGGGTCTGCTCGCGCAGCGTGTGGACTCGGGCGGCGATCAGGTCGTCGGCGTTGCGGATCCGATCGAGATAGTCGGTCTGCGAGATCAGGTCGGAGAAGGTCGCCGAGTGCAGCGCCAGGCTGACGACGTCGGGCTCACCCGCCTTATAGATCTGGACGAGCCGGGCCGCCAGCACCGCCTGCGCCCGCTTCAACCGCGCCCGCAGGACCTGCAGCTCGTGCTGCTGTCGCTTCAGGGCGGCGCTGGCGCGATCGAGCTCGGCCTGCTTGGCGTCGAGGCGTGCCTGGACGGCGCTCTCCTGCACGCGCAGCTTCGAGATCTCGCCGATCAGCTGGTCGACCTGCTGGTTGAGGCCGGCTATTCCCTTGGCGAGGACGACCTTGCGGTGCTTGACGTTGGCGAGCTTCTCCTGCAGCGTCTTCGCCGGCGCGGTGGCCGCGACCCCAGCCAGCGTCGCCAGCATCACGGCGATCGCCAGCGAGATGGCAAGGCCACGGCGAGCGTGGCCGCTCGGAGGTCTGTCGGAAAGAGGCTGGCGCATGCGTGAGCGCCCACAACCCTGCGCCGCGGGCGCACGAATCAAGCTACCGACCGACGCCTGAACGCCTGCAACGTCGCTTGCGCGAGCAGGTCCCCAGGCGTCGGCGTTGACAGCCGAGCGGCGGGTAGGCGAGACTGCCGCCGCGTGAGCCAGCCGTGAGCCAGCCGTGAACGACGCCCCCTTCGGCGACTACTACCGCGAGATCTACGGTCGCGGCCTCGCTGGCGAGACCCCCTCGATCCCCGTCGCCTGGGACGAGCTGGAGCGGCAGGCCGAGGAGGCGATGGAGCCGCGCAGCGCCGGCTACGTCTACGCCGGCGCCGGCAGCGGCGACACGATGCGCGCCAACCTCGAGGCCTTCCGCCGCTGGCGGATCGTGCCGCGGATGCTGCGCGACGTCTCCGAGCGGAGCCTCGCCACCTCGCTGCTGGGGGCCCAGCTGCCGGCGCCGCTGGCGCTGGCGCCGATCGGCGCCCAGAGCCTCGTTCATGAAGAGGGCGAGCTCGCGGCGGCGCGGGCCGCGGCCACGCTCGGGCTGCCCTTCATCGCCTCCTCGGCGGCCGCCCACACGCTCGAGCAGATCGCCGAGGCCGGCGGCGAGGGCCCGCGCTGGTTCCAGCTCTACTGGCCCAACGACCCCGAGCTTGCCGAGAGCTTCGTCCACCGCGCCGAGGCCGCCGGCTACGGGGCGATCGTCCTCACCGTCGACACCTTCATCCCCGGTTGGAAGCCGCGCGACCTACAACAGGCGTGGCTGCCCTTCCTCGAGGGCATCGGCAACGCCAACTACCTCCAGGACCCGGTCTTCCGCGCCGCGCTCGCAAGGCCCCCGGAGGAGGACCTCGGCGCGGCGATCGGCCACTACCTCGGCATCTACGTCAACCCGTCGCTGACCTGGGCCGACCTCGCCTGGCTGCGCGAGCGCACCGAGCTGCCGATCGTCCTCAAGGGCATCCTCCACCCCGACGACGCCCGCGAGGCTCTCGCCGCGGGCGCCGAAGGCATCGTCGTCTCCAACCACGGCGGCCGCCAGGTCGACGGCGCGATCGCCTCGCTCGAGGCGCTGCCGGCGATCGTCGACGCCGCCGGCGACGAGCTCACGATCATGCTCGACAGCGGCATCCGCTCCGGCGCCGACGTCTTCAAGGCGCTGGCGCTCGGCGCCGACGCCGTCCTGCTCGGACGCCCCTATCTCTGGGGCCTGGCGCTGGAGGGCGAGGCCGGCGTCGAGACCGTCCTGCGGATGGTGCTCGCCGAGCTCGACCTGACGATGGCGCTGAGCGGGGTCAACGGGCTCGACGGGCTCGATCGCTCGGCGCTCGAGCCCTCGCGCTGACCGGCCCCGGGCGCGGCCCCGGTTTCTCGCCCAGGGGCAGGGGTATCTGGCGAAGATGAGCGTCAGACCCACCAGGGCCACCAGGGGCACCTCCCGCGAGACAGGAACCTGGCCGACGCTCAAGCGCACCGTCGCCGAGTTCCGCGAGGACGACATGACCGACTGGGCGGCGAGCCTGACCTACTACGGGCTGCTCGCCCTCTTCCCGGCGCTGATCGCGCTGATCTCGATCGTCGGTCTCTTCGGCGATCCCCAGGCGACGACGGCCAAGATCAGCGAGATCGTCGACCAGATCGGGCCGTCGTCGGCGACCCAGACCTTCTCCGGCCCGATCGCCTCGATCACCTCTCACCGCAGCGCCGCCGGGGTCCTGCTGCTGATCGGCATCGCGGCGGCGATCTGGTCTGCCTCCGGCTATATCGGCGCCTTCACCCGCGCCGCCAACGTGATCTTCGAGACCGCCGAGGGCCGCCCATTCTGGGTGCTGCGGCCGCTGCAGCTGCTGGTGACGCTGGCGATGATCCTGCTGCTGGCGATCGTCCTGCTCTCGCTGGTGCTGACCGGCCCGGTCGTCGAGGCCGTCGCCAAGCCCTTCGGCGTCAGCCAAACGGCGATCCAGGTCTGGGACTACGGCAAGTGGCCAATCCTCCTCGTCGTCGCCGTATTCATGTTCTCGCTGCTCTACTACGCGACGCCGAACGTCCGCCTGCCGGGGTTCCGCTTCGTGACGCCGGGGGCGATCTTCGCCGTCGTCGTCTGGCTGCTCGCCTCGGCGGCGTTCGCCTTCTACGTCGCCAACTTCGGCTCCTACGACAAGACCTACGGCACGCTCGGCGGCGCCGTGGCCCTGCTCGTCTGGATGTGGATCGGCAACGTGGCGGTGCTGCTCGGGGCCGAGCTCAACGCCGAGCGCGAGCGCAACAGCGAGCTCGAGGCCGGCGTCAGCGGCGCCGAGCGCAAGCTCCAGCTCGAGCCGCGCGAGGAGCCGAAGGCGAAGACCACCGCCTGAGCCGCAGCGGCAGTGCCCGGCCTACAGACGTCCAGATCGACGTTCGCCGCGGCTGACGGGCTCAGGGAATCGGCTACCAGGCCGATACCAGTCACATCTTGGACTCGACGAACGATCGAGGGGGTCTAGAAGTGTCCGGCTGGTGGGCCCGCATCAAGGGCGGCGAGCCGAGCCTGCGCGAGCGATTCTCGTGGGGGCGTCCGGCGACCCCCGGCACCTCGCTCTCGGAGGACCGGGCGGCGATGGCGCGGACCTTCGCCTACCTCTTCGGCATCGGCGCGACGCTGCTGCTGTTCACGCTGGCGCTGCAGCACGACAGCCACCGTAGCGTTCCCGGGCTGCTCGTGGCGGCAGCTCTCGCTTATGCGACAACGGCCTTCTTCATCCTCGGCTACGACCGCCTGCCGCTGCGCCTGTTCAAGGTCTCCCCCGCCTTTGGCGGCACGC
Source organism: Solirubrobacterales bacterium (assembly GCA_033856175.1). Classification (GTDB taxonomy): domain Bacteria; phylum Actinomycetota; class Thermoleophilia; order Solirubrobacterales; family 70-9; genus JAWVFK01. The sequence continues at coordinate 50,900 of JAWVFK010000013.1, forward strand.
TCGTCTCGGTGGTCCTCTTCTTCGGCGGCGCCAGCGCCGTCAGCGCCTACGCCATGTATTTCTTCTGGGTGGCGCTCGCGGCCGCCTACTTTTTCGACTTCCGCGTCGCGATGACGAACGTGGCGATCGCGACCGTGCTCTACGCGAGCGTGCTTCAGCTGCGGCCCGAGGTCCAGCTGCCCCTGCTGCACTGGGTGATGGGCACCGGGGCACTATTCGTCGCCAGCATCCTCATGGTCCAGCTGCGCCACCACGCCGAGGCGGCCGTCACCGAGGCCGACCGCGTCAAGGCAGAGTTCTTCGCCCTCGTCTCGCACGAGCTGCGAACGCCGCTGACCTCGATCACCGGCTATCTCGACCTCGTCCGCCACTCGAAGCTGCCAGAGACCCGGCGCGACGAGTTCCTCGGCGTGATCGACCGCAACTCGCGGCGGCTGCTGCGGCTCGTCGGCGACCTCCTCTTCGTCGCCCAGGTCCAGGCCAGCGGCGTCGAGTTCGAGCGCTTCGAGCTGGACCTCGCCGAGGTCGCCCGTGAGAGCGTGCAGACCTTCCGCGCCCGCGCCTCGCGTGAGGGG